>JAKOVD010000024.1 GCA_029782215.1 Chloroflexota bacterium | reverse complement strand
CAACGATTGTAGGTGCGTCTTGCCGCGCTCTATAATGTTCATGGGCTGTGCGTGTCCTTGTGTGGTCGTCAACTTCACAATGACCGCATGGCCCTTTTCTGTCAATCCCCGCTGCCACCACCCGCCATCTCAGCTTCCCATCGAGGCCCGCACCCGTCGCACATCCCCTCATACGTCACCAACACAGTCTGGAACCGACTGCCTCCGCACTTGACAGGAAATGCGCGCCAACGGTATAGTAGGATGCGCAAACGTTTGCGCAATTTGGGCCTGTTTGGCAGGCAAAGGCAGACGGATGCGGCTCAAAGCAGCGCCCAGATCTCAGACAAACGTATGCACGCCCGCCCGTCGATCAAAGACATCGCCCGCCTTGCCGGCGTCGCGCCCTCTACCGTCAGCCGCGCCCTTGCCGGCTCGGACCGTGTGAGCGCTGCCACACGACAGCGCATCCGGGAGATCGCAGACGACCTTGACTACTCGCCCAGCGTCATCGCTCGCAGCCTGGTCACGGGCGCCAGCGTGACGCTGGGCATTGTCGTGCCCAGCCTGGCGGATCCGTATGTAGCTGCTGTCATGCGCGGCGTTGAGGATGCATCCAGTGAAGCGGGGTATCACCTGTTGGTGGCAGCCACTGGCGGTGACGCCGAGCGCGAGATCACCATGGTCAGGCTGTTGGCCAGCCAGCAGCCGTGCGGCCTGGTCATCCTCAGCTCGCGCGCCGGCAAGGCCTACCGCGACCTGCTGCCGGCGTTGGCGGTTCCGATCACCTTCGTGAACAGCGACCAGGTGGGCGACCGGGTCTTCTCAGTCGCCACCGACAACGAATACGGCGGCTGGCTTGCCACCCACCATCTGCTGAGCCTGGGCCACCAACGCATCGCCTACCTGACCGGTCCCAGCGCCGGTCGCTCGCAGCAGGCGCGGGCGGCTGGCTATCGGCGCGCCCTACAAGAAGTAGGCACCGGCTTCGATCCGCGCCTGGTGCTGCCGGGCGACGGCACGATTGCGGCCGGGCGGCAGGCAGTGCGCGCCGTGGTTGAGCTTGTCGCGGCGTCGCGCCCCACCGCCATCTTCTGCTACAACGACTTGAGCGCCCTGGGCTTGCTGGCAGAAGCCCACCGCCACGGCCTGCGCATTCCGGCGGACCTGGCCGTTGTGGGCTTCGACAACGTGCCCTACGCCGAGATCAGTCTTCCACCGCTCACCACCGTCGATCAGCGCAAAGAAGAGATGGGCCGCCTGGCCGTCGGCACCATTCTGGCCGCCATGCGCGGCGAACCCGTCTCTGATATTCATCTCCGCGGCGACCTGGTCCTTCGTGCCAGCACCTAAGCACCGGCGCCGCCATTGACCTTGTCTCGCTACACTCCCGTCCTGTCCCACCCACTCTCTCATCACCCAAGGAGCCACTACCCCATGTCCAAATCCAGGAAAGTCCGCGTCGCCATCATCGGCACGGGCAACTGCGCCTCCTCGCTCGTGCAAGGCGTCCACTTCTACCAGAATGCCAATCCCAACGACTTCGTGCCCGGCCTGATGCACGTCAATTTGGGCGGCTACCACATCAGCGATGTGGAGTTCTCCGCCGCTTTCGACATTGACGCCGACAAAGTGGGCAAGGACCTTTCGCAGGCCATCTTCAGTGGTCAGAACAACACCTACAAGTTCGCCGACGTGCCCAACCTGGGCGTGCCCGTCCACCGCGGCATGACCCATGACGGGCTGGGGCACTATCTGAGCCAGGTGATCAAGAAGGCGCCGGGACCCACGGCTCCCATTGTCGAGATCCTCCGGGACACCAAGACGGATGTGGTCGTCAACTACCTGCCTGTGGGCAGTGAGATGGCGACCAAGTGGTATGTCGAGCAGGTCATCGAGGCAGGCTGCGCCTTCGTCAACGCCATCCCGGTCTTCATCGCCCGTGAGCCGTACTGGCAGGCGCGATTCAAACGCGCGGGCCTGCCGGTGATCGGCGATGACATCAAGAGCCAGGTGGGCGCCACGATCACGCACCGCGTGCTGACACGGCTCTTCGAAGACCGCGGCGTGCGCATCGACCGCACCTACCAGCTCAACTTCGGCGGCAACACCGACTTCATGAACATGCTCGAGCGTTCGCGCCTGGAAAGCAAGAAGGAATCCAAGACCAACGCCGTCACCAGCCAGCTCAGCACCCACGAACTGGCCGCCCGCAACATCCACGTTGGCCCCAGCGACTACATCGCCTGGCTTGACGACCGCAAATGGTGCTACATCCGCATTGAGGGCACCACCTTCGGCAATGTGCCCCTGAACATGGAGGTCAAGCTTGAGGTGTGGGACAGCCCCAACAGTGCGGGTGTGATCATCGATGCCGTGCGCTGCGCCAAGATCGGCCTGGATCGCGGCTTGAGCGGCTCGCTCTATGCGCCTGCCAGCTACCTGATGAAATCACCCCCCGAGCAGTACACCGACGATGTCGCCAAGCGCAAGATCGAGGCGTTCATCGCCGGCACAGAGAACCAGACCGATCCGGAGGCCGGACCCCTGGCCCTGGACCGTATGCTGGACTAAGACCCGAACCAGATCAACCTTCGTTCCCACCAGTCCTCTCAGCGCCCGGCAGCCTGCCTTTTCGTGGCTGCCGGGCGCTTCTTTGTAATCCAGGACCCCTCTTGACTCGTGTTGCGCATTTCACGAAACCAAGTATAATGCGCCCTCCAAGAGAGATTGTAGTGACGGCGACGCTCCCTTGTCAATAGGCCAGCTCGCCGCCTCCGCAAGATCGTCTCTGAACCAGCCGAACAACCCCTGCCGCGACGTTGCGTAGCGTCTCCACTGGCAGGGGTTTTTTTGTCCTCGGAATCCGGCATCCCTCCGCAAGACGGCGCCGCCACGCCGCCAACCGTCAAGGACTTGCCCGACGACCCATCCCCCCAGTGCAGGAGCCCGACCCATGAGCGCCCCAACACCACCCACCCTCTCCGGCTTGCCTCCCAAACAGGGCCTCTACGACCCCAGCTTCGAGCATGACGCCTGCGGGGTCGGCTTCGTCGTTCACATCAAGGGCGAGAGGTCGCATGCCATTGTCCGCAATGCGCTTACGGTCCTTCAGAACCTGAGCCATCGCGGCGCTCGCGGCGCCGAGCCCAACACCGGCGATGGGGCCGGCATTCTGCTCCAGGCGCCGGACAAGTTCTTCCGCAAGGTCTGTACGCCGCTCGGGATCAACCTGCCCGCCCAGGGCAGTTACGGCGTGGGCATGATCTTCTTTTCCCCGGATGAGGCCGAGCGCGCCCTTTGCGAACGGCGCCTCGAAGATATCGTGCGCGAAGAGGGACAGGTCGTCTTGGGCTGGCGCACCATCCCCACCGACAACCTCTCACTGGGTGAAACAGCAGTACAGCGCGAGCCCGTCATGCGCCAGATCTTCGTCGGCTGCAATCCGTACACCCTGAATGGCCGGGATGCCCTGGCTTTCGAACGCAAGTTGTACGTGATCCGCAAACGGGCCGAGAGCGCCATCCGCTACGCTGATTTTCCCGGCGGCACCCGGTTCTATATCGCCAGCCTGTCGAGCCGGACCGTGGTCTACAAGGGCATGCTGCTCGCGGAGCAGGTCAAACCCTACTATCCTGATCTGTCCGATCCCGACGTCGAAAGCGCTCTGGCTGTGGTGCACTCCCGCTTCAGCACCAACACTTTCCCGACGTGGGAACGTGCCCATCCCAATCGCTACATGATTCACAACGGCGAGATCAACACGCTGCGGGGCAACATCAACTGGATGTATGCGCGGCAGTCCATGCTCCAGTCCCAGTTATTCGGCGACGATCTGCCCAAGATCCTGCCCGTCATCAGTCCTGACGGCAGCGACTCGGCCATGTTCGATAACGCCCTGGAATTCCTCTACCTGGCCGGACGGTCGCTGCCTCATGCGGTGATGATGATGATTCCCGAGCCGTGGTCGAATCACGAGACCATGAGCGATGAGAAGAAGGCCTTCTACGAATATCACAGCACGTTGATGGAGCCCTGGGATGGCCCAGCCTCGATTGCTTTTACCGACGGCACCGTGGTGGGAGCCGTCCTCGATCGCAATGGGCTGCGACCGTCCCGGTACTACGTCACCAAGGACGACATGGTAATCATGGCCTCCGAAGTGGGGGTGCTGGACATCCCGGCGGAACAGGTGGTGTCCAAGCGCCGCCTGGAGCCGGGACGCATGTTCCTGGTGGACACCTCGGAGGGCCGCATCATCTCCGACGCGGAGCTCAAACACCGCATCGCAGCCAAGCACCCCTATCGCAAGTGGCTGAACCAGTACCTTGTACGCCTTGAGGAGATGCCGGCGGCCCCTGCACCTCCCCTCCCCGACCACGACACGCTCGTCCAGCGCCAGCAGGCGTTTGGCTACACCTACGAAACCCTGCGCGTGATCCTTGGGCCTATGGCCAAGAACGCCATTGAGCCCGTGGGCTCGATGGGCAACGACACCCCTCCGGCCGTCCTCTCCGACCAGCCGCAGTTGTTGTACAACTACTTCAAGCAGCTCTTCGCCCAGGTCACCAATCCACCCATCGATGCCATTCGCGAGGAAATCATCACGGCCACCGAGACCTATATCGGGACCGAGCTGAACCTCCTGGAAACCTTGCCGGCCAACTGCCACCAGATCAAGCTCAAGACGCCGATCCTGACCAACGAAGAGCTGGCGAAGCTCCGTCACCTGGACCTGCCGGGGTTCAAGTCGCTCACTCTGCCGATGCTGTTCCCGGTGGCGGGCGGGAGCGCTGCGATGGAGAAGGCGCTCGCCGATCTCTACGAGCAGGCCCGGCAGGCAATCGCCGCTGGCATCAACATCTTCATTCTCTCGGATCGCGGCATCGACAGTGCCAACGCCGCCATTCCGGCGCTGCTGGCCGTTTCGGGCCTGCACCATTTCCTGATCCGTGAGGAGCTGCGCACACAGGTGGCGCTGATCGTCGAATCGGGCGAACCCCGCGAGGTCCATCACTTCGCCACCCTGATCGGCTACGGCGCCTCGGCCATCAACCCCTACCTGGCGTACGAATCCCTCAATGACATGGTCAGGCAGGGGTTGCTGGAGGGCATCACGCCGGAAAAGGCCAACGCGCAGTACATCAAGGCCTCGGTCAAGGGGGTGGTGAAGATCCTTTCCAAGATGGGCATCTCCACCATGCAGAGTTATTGCGGCGCCCAGATCTTCGAGGCCTTGGGACTCAGCCAGGCGGTGGTGGACAAGTACTTCACCTGGACGCCCAGCCGCGTCGAGGGCATCGGCATCGCCGAGATCTGCGAAGAAGTGCGCCAGCGTCATCGTGACGCCTTCCCCGCCTACCGCCTTAACGGCAAAGTTCTTCCCGCCGGCGGCGACTACCAGTGGCGGCATGACGGCGAACGCCACCTGCTGAACCCCGAAACGGTCCACACACTGCAGCGCGCCGTTCGCACGGGTGACTATGCGACCTACCGGGACTATGCCCGGCGGGTCAACGTCCAGGACAAGGAACTCTGCACCCTGCGCGCTTTGCTGGAGCTCAAGTTCGCTCCTGAACCCATCCCCCTGGACGAAGTAGAGCCGGTGGAGGCTATCGTCAAGCGCTTCAAGACCGGAGCCATGTCCTACGGTTCGATCGGCCAGGAGGTGCATGAGACCATGGCCATCGCCATGAACCGTCTGGGCGCCAAGAGCAACTCCGGTGAGGGCGGCGAGGACCCTGCCCGCTACACCCCTGATGCGAACGGCGACTCACGCAGCAGTGCGATCAAACAGGTGGCTTCTGCCCGCTTCGGTGTGACGAGCGAGTACCTGGTCAACGCGCGGGAGCTGCAGATCAAGATGGCGCAGGGCGCCAAGCCAGGCGAGGGCGGCCAGTTGCCCGGACGCAAGGTCTATCCCTGGATCGCCAAGGTCCGCCTTTCGACACCAGGTGTGGGGCTGATTTCCCCCCCACCGCACCACGACATCTACTCCATCGAGGATCTGGCCGAGTTGATCCACGACCTCAAGAACGCCAATCCCCGGGCACGCATCAATGTGAAGCTGGTCTCGGAGGTCGGTGTGGGCACCATCGCCGCCGGCGTCGCCAAGGGCCACGCCGATGTCATCCTGATCAGCGGTTACGATGGCGGCACGGGCGCCTCGCCGCAGAGCAGTATCAAGCACGCCGGCTTGCCCTGGGAGCTTGGCCTGGCCGAAACACACCAGACGCTTGTGCTCAACAGGCTGCGCAGCCGCGTGGTGGTCGAGACCGACGGCCAGATGCGCACCGGCCGGGACATCGTTATTGCGGCGCTGTTGGGCGCCGAAGAATACGGCTTTGGCACGATCTCGTTGGTGACCCTGGGCTGTGTGATGATGCGCGTGTGCCACCTTGACACTTGCCCCGTGGGCGTCGCCACGCAGAATCCCGAATTGCGCAAGAAGTTCGCGGGCAAACCCGAACACCTGATGAACTTCATGACCTTTGTCGCCCAGGAAGTGCGCGAGATCATGGCACAGCTCGGCTTCCGCACGATCAACGAGATGATCGGGCACACGGAGAAGCTGGAGATGCGCCCGGCGGTGGAGCACTTCAAGGCACGCGGGCTGGACTACTCCAACATCCTCTACCAGCCTGACGTTCCCGCCAGCGTCGGCCGCTACCGGCAGATCGACCAGGATCACGGCCTCGACCGTACCCTGGACAAGCAGGTCCTGCTTGACCTGTGCAAGCCGGCGCTAGAGCAGGGCGAGCATGTGGAAGCCACCCTGCCCATCCAGAACGTCAATCGGGTCGTCGGCACCATCCTGGGCAGCGAGGTAACGCGGCGGTACGGCGGCCAAGGTCTGCCGGATGACACCATCCGTCTGCGCTTCCAGGGCTCGGCAGGCCAGAGCTTCGGAGCGTTTGTGCCCCGAGGCATCACCCTGGAACTGGAGGGCGACGCCAACGACTACCTGGGCAAGGGATTGTCCGGGGGCAAGATCATCGTCTATCCCCCTGAGAAAGCAACGTTCGTGGCCGAAGACAACATCATCATCGGCAACGTCGCCTTCTACGGCGCCACCAGCGGCGAGGCCTACATTCGCGGCGTCGCCGGCGAGCGGTTCTGCGTGCGCAACAGCGGCGTCCACGCTGTGGTGGAAGGCGTGGGCGACCACGGCTGCGAGTACATGACCGGCGGCCGCGTGATTGTGCTCGGGTCGACCGGCCGGAACTTCGCCGCCGGCATGTCGGGCGGCATCGCCTACGTCCTCGACTGGAACGGCGATTTTGCCCGGCGCTGCAACCAGGAAATGGTCGCGCTTGAACGCCTCGAGAACAGGGCAGAGATCGCCGAGGTGCGCAGCATGATCCAGCGCCATGCCGACTATACGAACAGCACCCTGGCCTGGCGTGTCCTCATCCGTTGGGAGGAACTGCTGCCCCGGTTCGTCAAGATCATGCCCAAGGATTACCGGCGCATGCTGGAGGCTTTTGCCCAGGTGCAGGCATCGGGCCTCAGCGGTGAAGAGGCGGTTATGGCCGCTTTCGAGCTCAACAAGAACGATACAGCCCGCGTGAGCGGCAACTAGGGAGGCGAGGTAAGAGACAATGGGCAAACCCACCGGCTTCATGGAGTACCAACGCGAGCTCCCGTCAAAGCGTGAGCCCTTGGAACGTATCCAGGATTGGCTCGAGTTCGAGCTGCCCTTCCCGGACGAGAGCCTGCGCACCCAGGGCGCCCGCTGCATGGACTGCGGCATTCCCTTCTGCCATACGGGAACGCTGATCAGCGGGATGGCATCCGGTTGTCCGATCAACAATCTCATCCCGGAATGGAATGATCTGGTCTACCGCGGGTTGTGGCAGCAGGCCCTGGAACGACTGCTGAAGACCAACAACTTCCCCGAGTTCACCGGCCGCGTGTGCCCGGCGCCATGCGAAGGGTCCTGCACCCTGGGCCTCAACGATCCGCCCGTGACGATCAAGAACATCGAGCATGCGATCATCGACCGTGGCTTCGAGCAGGGTTGGGTGACCCCACACCCGCCAGCGCGGCGAACGGGCAAGAAGGTGGCCGTCATCGGGTCCGGGCCGGCGGGTTTGGCCTGTGCTGACCAGCTCAACCATGCCGGCCACAGCGTCACGGTCTTCGAGCGCGCTGACCGCATCGGCGGCTTGTTGATCTACGGAATTCCCAACATGAAGCTCGACAAGACGGTTGTCCAGCGCCGTGTGGACCTGATGGCTGCCGAAGGGGTGCAGTTTGTTACCAATACGGAGGTCGGCAGGGACTTCCCGGCCGAGCGTCTCCTGGCGGAGTTCGACGCTACCGTCCTCTGCGGCGGCGCCACCCGCCCGCGCGACTTCCCCATCGAAGGCCGCGAGCTCAAGGGCATCCACTTCGCCATGGAGTTCCTGACCGCGAACACCAAGGCTGTTCTCAACGGCGCACCGCCTCAGGACTTTATCTCCGCCCGCGACCTGGATGTCATCGTCATCGGCGGCGGCGACACCGGCACCGACTGCGTCGGCACCTCGCTGCGCCACGGCTGCCGCAACCTGGTTCAGTTCGAGATCTTGCCCGAGCCACCGGAGATGCGCCAGGCGGACAATCCCTGGCCTGAATGGCCCAAGGTCCTGCGCACCGACTACGGTTTGCAGGAGGCCATCGCTCTCTACAACCACGATCCCAGGCATTACGAAATCCTCACCAAACGCTTCGTGGGTGACGAAAACGGTCGCGTCAAGGAGCTGCACACGGTGCAGGTCGAGTGGGTCACCGACGGCAATGGCAAGCGACCCTATCCCAAGGAAATTCCGGGCACCGAGAAGGTGTGGCCGGCCCAGCTCGTCCTGTTGGCGATGGGATTCCTGGGACCAGAGAAGACGGTGCTCGAGCCGCTCGGCGTGGTGCAGGATGAGCGCTCCAATGTCAAGGCAGCGGAAGGCAAGTACATGACGAGTGTTCTGGGCGTCTTCGCCGCCGGCGACATGCGGCGGGGCCAGAGCCTGGTGGTCTGGGCCATCAACGAGGGTCGCGGCGCTGCGCGCGAGTGCGACCGCTACCTGATGGGTGAGACTCATCTTCCCTGACGGCCGCAGGAACCGACGAAGACAGCGCTGCAAACGCCTGTGACCGGCGGCGCAAACGCTGCAATGGTTTGACGCACCCCATTGCCCATGCTAAACTCTTTTGCCGTTGTCCATGTCCCGTGGACGGCGCAGGCAAAACAACCAGCCCTCTCGTTGTCTGAGAGGGCGTTTTTTAGCATCTTTCTGTTTTCCCTGGGGCCGGTGTTGCCATAGCAACCGCCCCTGGTGAAAGAACCCTGTTTTTCGGAGAAGGTCATGCTCGTTCTCAAATTCGGCGGTACATCTGTCGGCAATACCCAGGCTTTTGCCCAGGTAGCCCAGATCGTGGCGCATGCTCGTGCACAGGATCCCAACGTCGTCGTCGTCACATCTGCCATGAGCGGCGTGACTAACACGCTTATCCATGCCGCCCGTTCGGCCGCAGAGGGCTATGAGCAGCCCTACCGTGAGGCCCGCAGCGATCTTCTGCTCAAACATCAGCTCGTCGCCGGACAGCTCATCGATGATGGCGTCGAACGGGCTGCCTACGGGCGCCTGATCGACGACCGCCTGCGCTCATTCGAGCGGCTGTGCCAGTCCATTCATGTCCTGGGCGAGCTGACGGCCCGGGGGCTGGATGTGGTGTCAGGGTTAGGCGAACGGATGGCAGCACCCCTCCTGGCTGCCGTGCTGCGGGCCCAGGGCATCGACGCCGAATGGGTCGATGCGGCGGAGATCGTGGTTACCGACGACTCCTTCGGCAGTGCCAGCCCGGTGATGGAGCCGACCTGTGCGCACACGACGGCGCGGCTGCGTCCCCTGCTGGACGCAGGCAAAGTGCCGGTCGTGACGGGTTTTGTCGGCGCTACGGCGGACGGTATCGCCACCACGCTCGGTCGCGGCGGCTCTGATTATTCGGCGGCCATTGTCGGCGCCTGCCTGAACGCCAACGAAGTCCAGATCTGGACGGATGTGAACGGCGTGCTCACCGCCGACCCACGCATCGTCCCCACTGCCCACACGCTGCCTGAGCTGACGTATATCGAAGCCTCCGAGCTGGCCTACTTTGGCGCCAAGGTCCTGCACCCCAAGACCATTCTTCCCGCTGTCGAAGCCAGAATCCCGATCCGCGTCGCCAACACCTTTGACCCGGCGGGGCCGTCGACCCTTGTCGTGCCTGATGTCACTGACGAGGGATCCGTTAAGGCGATCACCGCCATCAAGCATCTCACGCTGGTGAATGTGGAAGGCCGGGGCATGATCGGCGTACCCGGCATCGCCGCCCGCACCTTCAAGGCAGTAGCAGAGGTGGGCGCCAATGTCCTGATGATCAGCCAGTCCTCGTCCGAGCAGAGCATCTGTCTGGCCGTACCGGAAGCGGATGCTCCGGCCGTGATCAGCGCCCTGCAAAAGGAGCTGGAGCGCGAGCTCTCACGGCACTTCATTGACCAGGTGCGGGCGATGCACAACATCGTCATCGTGGCCGTGGTCGGCGCCGGCATGCGCGGGACGCCGGGCATTTCCGGCCGCATCTTCACCGCCCTGGGTGAAGCACGCATCAACGTGATTGCCCTGGCCC
This sequence comes from Chloroflexota bacterium, assembly GCA_029782215.1. Taxonomy (GTDB): domain Bacteria; phylum Chloroflexota; class Anaerolineae; order J102; family J102; genus SSF26. The sequence continues at coordinate 170,926 of JAKOVD010000024.1, read as the reverse complement.
AGGGGTCGAGCGAAGTCAACATCTCGCTGGTGGTCACTGAGGAGGACGCCGACGAGGCCGTTCGCCGCATCCACGAAGCTTTCTTTGCCAAAGCAGCCGCCAGCAGCCTCTAGCGCGGCGGCTTCATTATCACCATGCAGACAGTCCCTCTCATCCAGGTCGGCTTGGGCGGCGTGGGCCGCGCCGTGGTCGAACGCGTGCTGGCGGCGGCGGACGAGTTTGAGTGGCGCTATGGCCTGCGCCTGCACTACGTGGCGCTCCTTGACAGCCGGGGCGCCATTGTCGCCCCAGAGGGCCTGACCTACGGAGACCTGCAGCGGGCCCTGGCCGCCAAAAGCGCAGGCCAGAGCCTCGCCACCATGGCCGAAGGCTACCGGCATGAGGGCGCCGCGGACATTGTGGATGTCGCCGGTACGACGGGCGCCATCGTGATCGATGTCACTGCCAGCGATGATTCGGTCGACGCCTTGCTGCTGGCGCTGGAGCGGGGCTATGCCGCGGTCACGGCCAACAAGCGACCGCTGACCCAGGACTATGCCACGTTTCGCCGCCTGGTGGGCTGCGGCCGCTTTCGTTACGAAGCCACGGTGGGCGCCGGGGTGCCGGTCATCGCCTCCCTGGCCGAGAACATCATTGCCTCGCATGACACCGTGCACCGCATCGAAGGCTGCTTCAGCGGCACGCTTGGCTTTTTGACCACGGGGCTCCAGGCGGGAGGGTCTTTCTCCAGCCTGGTCAGAGAGGCCAGGGTGCGCGGCTACACCGAGCCCGACCCGCGCGACGATTTGGGCGGCATGGATGTCGGCCGCAAGGCCCTGATCCTGGCCCGCACCCTGGGCTGGCCACTCGACATGGCACAGGTCCAGGTTGAGTCGCTCTTTCCTCCCGCCCTGGCGGCTGGCAGCGTCGATGACTTCCTCCAGGCAACCGGGACGCTCGATGCCGACTACCAGAGCAGGGTTGCCGGCGCTCGTGCGCAGGGCCAAACGCTCCGCTACGTGGCGTCGCTTGCCGGCGGCAGCGCCCAGGTGGGCCTGCAGCCGGTACCGCTGGACAGTCCCCTCGGCCGCCTGCAGGGCACCGACAACTTGATCGCGTTCTACACCGACATCTATCAAACCTCGCCGCTCGTGCTCCAGGGCCGCGGCGCCGGCGCCAACGGCACCGCCGCGGGCGTCCTCGCCGACATCGTCGCCCTGGCCAGACGGCAGCGTTGAAACCGGAGTCTCCTATGTCCCGCATTCCCGTCGGCGTCCTTGGCGCCACTGGCGCCGTTGGCCAACGTTTCATCTCGTTGCTCGCCGATCATCCCTGGTTTGAGATCACCGACCTGTTGGCCTCCGAACGATCGGCCGGCAAACGGTACGGCGACGCCGCCAATTGGGTCCTGGAAACGCCGATGCCGCGTACCGTCGCCGACATGACGGTGAAACTCGGGACCCCCGGCAACATCGAAGCCCGCATCCTGTTCTCGGCGCTGCCCACAGAGGACGCCGATGTCATGGAGCCCGCGCTGGCCGGCGCCGGGCATTACATCTTTTCCAACGCCTCCTCGTACCGCATGACGGAGGACGTCCCCCTGGTCGTCACCGAGATCAACCCTGAGCATCTGAACCTGGTCAGGACCCAGCAGGCCAACCGCGGCTGGCAGGGCTTCATCGTCTGCAATGCCAACTGCACCGCCACCCATCTGGTGGGCGCCCTGCATCCCCTCGACCTGGCGTTTGGGTTGGACAAGGTCTTTGTCGCCACCATGCAGGCGGCTTCCGGGGCCGGGTATCCCGGCGTGCCTTCGCTCGATCTGATCGACAACGTGATGCCGCACAGCTACGGCGAAGAAGACAAAGTGCAGGCCGAACCGATCAAGATCATGGGCACGCTTGTCGACGGCGGCATCAGGCCCGCATCCTTCAAGGTTAGCGCCCACTGCCATCGTGTGCCGGTCGTGGATGGGCACTACGAGGCCGTGTCGGTGGCGCTGCGCCGGCCGGCCAGCGGCGACGACATGATCGCTGCTTTTCGCAGCTACCGCCGCCTGCCCCAGGAACTGCAACTGCCCAGCGCCCCTGATCCGGCCGTGATGGTAATGGACCAGCTCAACCGGCCGCAAACCCGCCTCGACCGCATGGCCGGACGGGGCATGGCGACCGTGGTAGGACGCATTCGCCCCTGCAACCTTTTTGACTGGCGCTTCTCGCTGTTGGGTCACAACACGATTCGCGGCGCCGCCGGCGGCTCCATCCTCAATGCCGAGCTGATGGTGCAGCAAGGGATGATCGCCCGCTAGCTGCCGCCGTTCGCCGGCCGGACGCGCCGTTATGTCCGCGCCCTCTGTTCTTTGCTCACCCCGTCCAACTCGTGTCCCTTCATACCCTTTCTGAACTGACCGGCGACTTCGTCGTCTACCGGAACCTGAGACCTTTCGACGATCGCGTGCCCGGTTTTCAACAGGCCTGGCGCGAGATGGGCTTGTCAGCGCCGCAGTTGGTGCGCAAACAGGACCCCGCCTACGCCCAGGTGGCGGTCTGGTTCCTGCAGCGCTTTCATGCCCTGCACGCACCAGGCACAACGCCTTCCGAAGTGATCCTCCTTGGCGACACGCTGGGCAATGACGGCGGCGCGTTCCGGATGGTGGCCAGCTCCACGGGCTGGCCCGGCAGCGCCTTCATTGGCAACGAAGACCTGGCCAAACCGGCTGCCTTGAGGTGGGACGACAATGTCTGCATCGCCAACCGCTGGGAATGCTTGGCCGACTGGCTTCAGATTCTGCTGTCCAAAGGTCTTGCTCTGGACAGGCGCACGATCGTGATTGTGGATATCGACAAGACGGCCCTGGGCGCGCGCGGTCGCAATGACGCCCCCATCGATGCCACCCGCCTCATCGGCATGACCGAGACTGTACGTGCGGCGCTGGGACCGGACGCCGATTTCGCGGCGTTCACATCCATCTACAACGAGCTCAATCGCCCGGTTTACAAAGACCTGACCGCCGACAACCAGGACTACCTGGCCTACATCGGCATCATGGCGGGCGCAGGCGTTTTCCCGCTGGCGGAGGTCCAGAGCCTCCATGCCCACGGCGGCATGAACGATTTTGCGCCCTTCATCGCCGCCATCGAGGCCAGGAAGGTGCGGCTGCCGGCAGCGCTGCACGATCTCCATCACACCGTCTATACGGCTTTTCAAGCCGGTGATCCCACGCCGTTCAAGGATTTCCGGCGTGAGGAGTATCGCGCCGCCGTGAACCGCATGGGCAACCTCCCTGATGATGCCCCTGCGGAGGAACGGAAGCAGCAGGAGATCTGCCTGACACGAGAAGTCTGGGATGCCTGCACCTGGTTGGCCGGGCGCGGCGCCCTGATCACTTCCTTCTCGGATAAGCCCGACGAAGCCTGCGCACCCACGCCTGACCTGGCAGCGCTGGGGCTGCTGCCCGTGCACCAGACCCCCACCCACATCGCGGGCAACGCCCTGGCCCTTTAGGGCAAGAGCGCGAGGGGCACGCATGGCCGTCATTCGTCCGTTTCAGGCCTGGCGCTTTGCCCCTCGATACGATCTGGACACCCTGGTCACACCGCCCTACGATGTGATCAGCGAAGCCGAACGGCAGATCTTCGCCGCCCGGCATCCTCACAACGCCGTCCACCTCATCCTACCGCAGGCCGCCATCGACGCCAGCCTGGATCCCTACCAGCACGCGGCCAGATTGTTCCAGTCCTGGTCTTCCTCAGGGATTCTCCGGCAGGACCCGGCGCCCGCCTTGTACCTGCTGCGCCAGACCTTCCGACTGCCGGGGGGCGCGACTGCCGTGCGGCGCGGCTTCATTGCGCAGTTGCTCCTGGCGCCGTGGGGCCGGGGCATCCTTCCCCACGAACGCACCTTTCCGCAGGCCAAGGCTGACCGCATGGCCTTGCTCAAAGCAACCGGGCTTCAGGATAGTCCCATCTTCACGCTCTTCCGCGACCCTCAGGCGGCGGTGCTTGCGGAGATCGCTACGGCTCAGAGGCGCAAGGCCGACGCCTCCCATCGCGACGACCACGGCGACCTGCATGAGCTGTGGTGCGCCGTCGATCCTGAGCTGGTTGCCGCCCTCACCGGGACCCTTTCCAGCCATGTCCTCTACGTGGCCGATGGGCATCATCGCTACGAAACATCCCTGGCCTACCAGGCCTGGCGGCGGAGCGAGGAGGGCAATCCTGAGATCGGCCAGCCCTACGACTTCTGCCTGGCCTACTTCGCCAGCATGGATGATCCCGGCACCACCATCCTGCCCACGCATCGCCTGGTCACCCACGGGCGGCGCTGGGACTTCGATCACTTATTGGCAGAGCTGGCAGGCGATTTCGACGTGACACCTGCCGCCGATGATGAGACGTTGATCGCCGGCCTGGAAGCGCGACCGGCAGGGGAGGCGACTTTCGGATTGGTCTTTGAACAGGGCGCTCCCTATCTGCTGCAGCTACGGCGACAGCCGCGCCAGCAGCGCTTGCTGCAGGCGGAATACGGCCCTGTGGTGGGTGATCTGCCCGTGGCCGTGCTGCAGGCGCTGGTGTTGGGTCCCTATTTCGGGATCAGCGCCGATCCGCAGACGCAAAAAGCTCAGCTCCAGTTTGAACCGGATGCCCGCGTTGCCGCCGCCCACGTGCGCGCCGGGCATGTTCAGGCTGCTCTCCTCACCACGCCCACGAGCATGACGCAACTGGCGGCGGTTGCCGAGTCCGGCGCCGTCGCCCCGCCCAAGGCCACCTATTTCTATCCAAAGCTGCCCGCAGGGCTGGTGTTCAACCAGGTCGAGGCGCGCCCGCTGGTGTAGGCAGAGGGGTCAAATACCCACGGGGACGTTGGGCACAAAGACTAGCTCGCAGCCCGCTGGCGAAATCTGCCACACGCCGGCGCAGGGTATGGGATTGCCGTGATCGAACTGGCGGCGCAGGGGCCCGAGCGTGACCTCGGAGACGCCCAGCCAGCGCAGGAAGTAGTCGATCGGCCCGCCGTGGCTGACCACCACCGAAGGCCCCCAGCCTGCGGCCTGCCACGCCGCGTAGTAACGCTGCATCCGCGCCTGCAGATCCACGGTGGATTCGCCGCGGCGCCACTCGATGACATCCGCCGCGGTCACCACCGGAAGCTGCAGATGTCGTGACACGATCTCGGCCGTCTGGCGAGCGCGCAGCATCGGCGAGGTCTCGAGGCGTTGGATGCCGCGAGACGCCAGCCATGCCGCCATTTGGGCCGCCTCCTGTTCGCCCTGTGGCACCAGCGGCGGTCCGGGCGGTGTATCGTAGGGAATATCCTTGACCGACCAATCAGGGGTGGCGTGGCGGGCAAGATAGAGGACAGAATTAGACATAATCGACCGCGTGAATAGTTCAGACGGTGCGCAGGGCCATGTCGAGCACGGCTCCGGCCACTTGGGCGGTCGTCGCCTGCCCGCCGAGGTCCACCGGCAAGGGGCCGTGGACAAGGACGTACTCGATGGCGGCATCCAGCCGTTGCGCCGCCGCCTCGTAACCGAGATACTGGAGCAGCATGACCGAGCTGCGCAGGGCGCCCAGGGGATTGGCGATCCCCTTGCCGGCGATATCAGGCGCCGAGCCATGCACCGGCTCAAAAAGGGCAACGCCATGACCACCGATATTGGCAGAGGGAGCCAGACCCAAACCGCCGGCCTTGCCTGCCGCCAAATCGGAGAGGATGTCGCCAAACAAGTTGGTGGTGACAAGCACATCAAAACGGCCGGGGTCCTTGGCCAGCCACATCGCCGCCGTGTCCACCAGCATCTCTCCCACCTGCAGGGTGGGGTAGTTCGCCGCTACCTCCAGGCAGGCGCTGCGAAACAGACCATCCGTCTTCTTGAGGACGTTCGCTTTGTGCACCACGGTCAGCCGGGCAGGACGCCCCACACGCGCGGCATGGAGCAAGGCCTGCTCGCACGCCAGCCGGGCAATGCGCATGGAGGCAGTGCGGGTGATCACACGCTCCGCCACAAAACCATCCGCAATGGCATGCTCGCGCCCGCTGTAGAGGCCTTCGCTGTTCTCACGCACGATGAGCAGGTCGAACACCGGGCGTTCACCGGGCAAGCTGCGCGCCGGACGCAGGTTGCCGTAGAGGTCCAGCTCGCGACGCAGGGCCAGGATCGGGCTGGCATAGCCGGGCACTTCGGTGGAGGGTGACTGAGTGGCCCCGAAGAGGACGGCGCCGGTCTTCCTGGCTGCGGCCAGGGTGGCGGCGGGTAGAGCGGAACCACAGCGCTGGAAGCAGGCCCAGCCTGCTTCGGCCTCGTCGAAATGCAGTTCAGGGACCAGGCCGGCCAGAACGCGGGCGGCCGCAGGCACGACTTCGGCGCCAACACCATCGCCAGGAATGAGCAGCACGGATGAAGAGGAGGTCATCGGGTCGGGATACGCTTGCAGCATGGGATTCAGGGTCGCGAGTTTAGCAGATCATGAGTAGGATCATTGAAACCTCAACCAAGGTCTGCTAAACTGGACGGTGAAGCTGGATGTGTTGACCTTTTGCGGAGGGAACACCAACTGATGTTCAAGACCATTCTGTGCGCCATCGACGGGTCGGCAGCCACTGAGCGCCTGCTTCTCTACCTGATGCATTTTGGCAAGACCGAACACGGTCTTGTCCACGTTGTCCATGCGTACCAGTTGCCGGAACACTACGCCGCAAACGAAGGCTACGACGCCCTGATCGCCGCCTACCTTCACGTCACCCACAGCGTTGTCCAGGATGCCCGCAACTACCTGCAGGAAACGGACATGGAGGTCACGGGCGAGGCGATCCAGGGGGAGCCGGCAGAGATCATCCTGGCCGAAGCCGGGCGCATCGGCGCTGACCTCATCCTGATTGGCAGCCGCAATCCGGCGAATGTCGCCGATCTGCTTTTGGGCAGTGTCACCCAGCGGGTGCTCAACGCTGCCCGCATCCCCGTCTTGGTGATTCCGTAAGCCAGACACACCACTGGCAAGCCGGTGACCCTCGCTAAGGGCGACGCCGGCGCCCACGGATAAGGAGGTCCACGATGACGTGGTCTCAGCAAGCAAAGCACGCACCCACCGGCGAGAGCGAGGTGCGCCGTCCGGCCGTGGCCGGGCAGTTCTATCCCGCCCAACCCCAACGCCTGCGATCTCAGGTCGAGGAATGTCTGCACGCCGCCGCGATCGAGCCGCTGCCGGGTCCTGTTCGGGCCGTCATTGCCCCCCATGCGGGCTATATCTACTCCGGTCCCATCGCAGGGCACAGCTTCCGCGCCCTGCCGCCGCCCGGCGGTCGCATCGTCTACCTGATGGGGCCGGCGCACTACGTGCCGGTCAGCGGGATCGCCGCCGGTGAGTTCCGGGCCATGGCGACGCCCCTGACCAACACGCCGGTCGCAGTTGAGGAAGCGCACCACCTGGTCGCAGCGAGCCGCTGCGTACACCTGGACGAAGGCGCCCATACACCCGAGCATTGTCTTGAGGTCGAATTGCCTTTCCTGCAGGTCACCGCAGGCGGACCTTTTCGGATAGTGCCACTGCTGTTCGGGCGCGTCGATCCGGTGCAGGCCGCGGCCGTGCTCGGCGACGCCATCGCCGGCGATGAGTCGGCCCTGCTCGTCATCAGCTCGGACCTCAGCCACTACCACTCCTACGAGACGGCGCGCCGCCTTGACACCGCCTTCCTGGACGCTGTCGTGCAGGGCGACCTCGTGGCGGCAGGACGGGGAGAAGCCTGTGGTCTCCTGGCCATTCTCACCCTCATGTTGGTAGCGGCGCGGTTCGGCTGGCGGGCGCATCTGCTGGACTATCGCAACTCGGGAGACACCGCCGGTGATCGCAGCCGGGTGGTAGGCTACGGCGCCGTTGCCTACACCGCTTCCTAGGCCGGCAGAGGACATGCCCCTGCGGCCGGCCGCTCGCCCCGCCTTACTTGCTTTCGGCAGGCAAAGAAACATGGATAAACTCCCTTCGAGCCAGGAACCCTCAACCTTGACGGCCCTGGAAGCCGCGGCCCTCCTGGAAATCGCCAGGCGGGCGGTCGTCGAAGCAACGTCCGGGCACAAGAACTGGCGCCCCGACCTCCACGATCTGCCTGACTCCCTGGTCGCGCCGGGAGCCAGCTTCGTCACGCTGCACACCCGCGGCAGGCTGCACGGCTGCATCGGCAGTGTGGAACCACGGTCACCCCTGGCAGTCGATGTGGCGAAAAACGCGCAAAGTGCGGCCTTGTTCGACCCGCGCTTTGCGCCTTTGGCGGCAGCAGAAGTCGCTGACACCGAGATCGAGATCTCTGTGCTCTCCCCCATGCAGCCCCTCGCCTATGCCGATATGGATGACCTCTGCCGCAAGGTGCGCCCAGGGATAGACGGGGTGCTTGTCGAACGAGGCTGGCAGCGCGGGCTGCTGCTGCCCCAGGTGTGGGAGCAGTTGCCCCAGCCCCATGACTTTCTGGCGCATGTGGCCTTGAAGGCAGGAGCCAGCGCCGCCATCTACACCCATCCCGATACGCACGTTTTTGTCTTCCAGGTGCACCACTATGAACAGGCTGCACCGGCCCGGCACGTCCACTGATCCCGGGGTTGGCGCACGCTGTTGCCCGGAGGCAATTCGTGGTTGACAGGACAAGGACTGGCCCCTAGACTACTGCTCCACGTTCTCCACCCGCACACTCGCATACAAGGAGCTGCACGTGCTCAACCTCAGTATTCTGCTGGAAGCCAGTGCACAGGACTATCCTGGACAGACTGCCGTCATCTTCAACGACCGCAAGTTCAGCTACGCCCAACTCAATGCCGCTGCCAACATGTTTGCCAACGGCCTGACCAGGCTGGGCGTCAAGCAGGGTGACAAGGTGGCGTTGATGATGCCGAATCTCCCCTTCTTTCCCATTGCCTACTACGGCATCCTCAAGGCAGGCGCCACTGTCGTCCCGTTCAACGTGCTCTTTACCGCCCGCGAGGTTGCCTATCACCTCAAGGACAGCGATGCGGTGGCGTTGGTGGCCTTTGCCAACTTCTTCGAGTCTGCCTACGGCGGCTTCCAGCAGGTCGAGCCCTGCCGCACGCTCGTGGTCGCCAATGCCGACCCTGCGCAGCCCTTTGCCCATGACGACCCGGCGATCATCGACTTCAACAAGTTCCTGGGGATGAGTGGCTCGCCCGCGTTCGATACGGTGCAGACCCAGGCCGACGATGTGGCCGTCATCCTCTACACATCGGGGACGACGGGGAATCCCAAGGGCGCCCAGCTCACGCACATGAACATGGTCATGAATGCCATTCTCAGCCGCGAGCTTGCCAATGCCAATGTCGGCGACGTGGAGCTCGTCACCCTGCCGCTCTTCCACTCCTTCGGCCAGACGGTGCTGATGAATGCGGGGTTCTACGGCGGCGCCACGCTCACGCTGCTGCCGCGGTTCACGCCCGATGCGGCCCTGGGCATCATGCAGCGTGACAACGTGACGATCTTCGCCGGCGTGCCCACCATGTACTGGGCTCTGTTCAGCTATCCGCACGCCGAAGAACAGTTCGACATGAACAAGATCGCCAGCAACCTGCATACCGCGGTGTCTGGCGGCGCCGCGCTTCCGGTCGAGCTGCTCCGCAACTTCGAGGCCCGTTTCAATGTCCCCATTCTGGAGGGGTACGGGCTGAGCGAGACCTCCCCGGTCGCCAGCTTCAACGTACGGCGCAAACCGCGCAAGCCCGGCTCCATTGGCCTTCCCATCTGGGGCGTGCAACTGTCGCTGGTGGATGAGAACGACAACTTCCTGCCGGACCCCGCCGAAGGCGAGGAGTTCACGGCGGTGGGTGAGATCGTTGTGCGCGGCCACTGCGTGATGAAGGGCTATTACAGGCGCCCGGAAGCCACGGCCGAGGTCATGACCAAGGACTGGTTCCACACGGGCGACCTGGCCAAGCGCGATCGCGACGGTTATTACTTCATCGTCGACCGCAAGAAGGAGATGATCCTGCGCGGCGGCTTCAACGTCTACCCGCGCGAGGTCGAGGAGTACCTGATGACGCACCCCAAGGTCTCCCTCGTGGCCGTCAAGGGCGTGCCCGATGACAAGCTTGGCGAGGAGGTCAAGGCCTTTATCGTGCTCAAACCAGGAACGAGCGCCACGGCGGACGAGATCATGGAGTTCTGCAAAGTGGGGCTGGCTGCCTACAAGTACCCGCGCTATATCGAGTTCCGCTCGCAGTTGCCGATGACGGCAACCGGCAAGATCCTGAAGCGCGAGCTCAAGGACGAATAGGCCGGCTGCTTCCTCGCGGACTTTGTCACCAACGCTTGCGAAGCGCCCTTGCCTCTCCCGGCAGGGGCGCTTTTTTGTCGCAGCGCGACACGACTGCGCCGCGCCCTGTGGTAGAATCTGACCGGGAGGCATCCGAATTCGCCGCCATTCCCCTACTTCATCGACAGAGAACGAACAATGAACTATCGCAACCTCGGCCGGACCGGTCTCAAGGTTTCTGAGCTTTGCCTGGGCACGATGCAGTGGGGGTGGACTGCCGATGAAGCAGCCGCCTTTGCGGTCATGGATGCCTTCGTTGCCGCGGGCGGCAACTTCCTGGACACGGCCGACGTTTACTCGCGGTGGGCGCCGGGCAATCCTGGCGGCGTAGCCGAAGAAATCATCGGTCGCTGGCTGGCAGCGCGCAAGAACCGCCGCGAGATGGTCATCGCCACCAAGGTACGGGGTCGCATGTGGGAAGGCCCCAACGGCGATGGGCTCAGCCGCAGCCACATCATGCAGGGAGTCGAGGACAGCCTCCGCCGCCTGGGCATCGATGCCATCGACCTCTACCAAATCCACTGGGACGACCGCGAAACCCCGATGGATGAGACCCTGCGGGCGCTGGACGACCTGGTGCACCAGGGAAAGGTGAGGTATCTTGGCTGCTCCAATATCGCCGCCTGGCGTCTGATGAAGGCCTTGTGGACCAGCGACCGTTTGGGTCTGGCGCGCTACGAGAGCCTGCAGCCGCATTACAGTTTGGTGCATCGCCAGGAGTTCGAGCAGGAGCTGAAACCTCTCTGCGAAAGCGAAGGCATCGGCGTCATTCCCTACAGCCCCCTGGGCGGCGGCTTCCTGACAGGAAAGTACCGGGCGGACGCCATGCCGCCCGATTCGGCCCGCCTGGGCGCGGTCAAACGCTATTTCACCGAACGCGGCTGGCGCACGTTGGCCGCTGTCGAGGAGATCGCCGGCCAACGCGGCGCCACGCCCAGCCAGATTGCCCTGGCCTGGCAGCTCACCCAGCCGGTCATCACCTCGCCCATCATCGGCGCCAACACCATTGCCCAGCTCCAGGACAGTCTTGGGGCCGTCAACCTGCGCCTGACGGATGAGGAGATGAAGGTCCTCAACGAGGCGAGCGCTGTCTGAACGGCGACGGTCCTCGTCGCCGCCGGAAGGTCTTTGGTTGGAGAGAATGAAGTCATGAGCAAGCTCTGGGGTGGCCGCTTTGAGGGTTGCATCGATCCTTTCATGGCCCGGTTCAACAATTCCATCGGCTTCGATGCCCGGCTGTGGCAGGCCGACATCCTGGGATCTCAGGCCTACGCCGAATCCCTTTTCGAAGCCGGCGTTCTCAGCTCCGAAGAGAAGGAGCAGATTCTGTCCGGACTGGATCGCGTCCAGCAGGAGTGGGCCGCCGGCAGCTTCCTGCTGCAGCCTGAGGACGAAGACATCCACACGGCCGTTGAGCGCAGGCTGCACGAGATCATCGGCTCGACGGCGGGCAAACTGCACACCGGCCGCAGCCGCAACGACCAGGTTGCCACCGACCTGCGCCTGTACTTGCGGGACAAAGTTGACGATCTCGACAGCCTCCTTGGCGAGCTGCAGATAGTGCTCATTGCCGGGGCAGAACGCCATCTCGACCTGATCATGCCCGGGTTCACGCACTTCCAGCCTGCCCAGCCCATTCGTTTCAGCCACTGGCTCCTGAGTTACTTCTGGATGTTCCAGCGCGACTGGGGACGGCTTGAGGACTTGCAGCGGCGCCTTGACGTTCTGCCCCTCGGATCGGGCGCCCTGGCAGGGACGCCGCTGGCCATCGACCGCCAGGCCCTGGCCGACCGATTGGGCTTCAGCCGGATCAGTCCAAACAGCCTCGACGCCGTCAGTGACCGGGATTTCGTGGCCGAATTCCTGTTTTGGGCAGCGTTGTTGGGTGTACACCTGAGTCGCCTGAGCGAGGACCTGGTCCTGTTCTCCAACCCGAACCTGGGCTTTGTCGTCCTCGCCGATGCCTATACCACGGGCTCAAGCCTGATGCCGCAGAAGAAGAATCCCGACGCCTTCGAGTTGGCGCGCGGCAAGACCGGCCGCCTCATCGGCCACCTGACCGGCATGCTCGCCACCCTCAAAGGCCTGCCAGCTGGCTACAACAAGGACCTGCAGGAGGACAAGGAGCCGCTGTTCGACGCCATCGACACGCTGGAGCTGGCCCTGCCGGTGTTGGCGGGGGCTGTCGCCACCCTGGAGCCACAGCCGGACCGGCTGGCAGCGGCCCTCGATGATGCCATGCTCGCCACAGACCTGGCAGATTGGCTGGTGGCGCAGGGGATTCCCTTCCGCCAGAGCCACCACATTGCCGGAGAGGTCGTGCGCGAGGCCGAGCGGCGGCATTGCAGTCTGCGAGCGCTGGACCTTGCCACCCTGCAGCGAATTCATCCTGCTTTCACGGCCGCGGCCCTGGCGGTTTGGGATTTCGAGCGCTCCGTCGAGCAGCGAGCGGCGCCAGGAGGCACCGCTCGCGCCGCTGTCCTTGACCAGATCTACCAGGCGCGTGCACTTCTCGGCGCCACCCAGGAACCGTGACCTTTCACCCGCCACCCGTTTCTCGCCTCTTTCGCCCACCATGTACTCAGCCCACTTCCGCTGTTTCCGCGGCTGTCCCGGCCAGTGGCCGCTCTACGAAGTCATCTACACTTGTCCCACGTGCGGCGGCCTGCTTGAAGTCCATCACGACACCGCTGCCCTGCACAACCGTTCTGGCGCCGCCTGGATACGCCTCTTCAGCGATCGTTCTGGCACCACCCATTTCCCCTACGGTTCTGGCGTCTGGCGCTACAAAGAATGGGTTGTCCCCGACCTGGCCGATGACAACGTCGTCAGCACCTTTGAGGGCAATACCAACCTGTTCTGGGCAGCGCGCCTGGGCGAGCAGATCGGCATTCCCGATCTCTGGGTCAAGCAGTCGGGCAACAGCCACACGGGATCGTTCAAGGACCTGGGCATGACGGTGCTTGTCAGCGTCGTCAAGCAGATGATGCAACAGGGCAAGCCCATCCAGGCGGTGGCCTGCGCTTCGACCGGGGATACATCGGCTGCGTTGGCTGCCTACGGAGCTGCGGCGGGGATTCCCACCATCGTCTTCCTGCCCCAGGGCAAGGTCAGTGCGGCGCAGCTCATCCAGCCAATTGCCAACGGCGCCACGGTTCTGGCGCTGGACACCGACTTCGACGGCTGTATGCGCATCGTCAAAGAGGTCACGAAGGACAACAGTATCTACCTGGCCAATTCGATGAACTCATTGCGCATTGAGGGCCAGAAGACGGTTGGCATCGAGGTTGTACAGCAATTTGATTGGGAAGTGCCGGACTGGTTTGTCATTCCCGTCGGCAACCTTGGCAATATCAGTGCGCTGGGCAAGGGGCTGCTGCAGATGAAAGAGATGGGTCTCATCGACAAGCTGCCGCGCCTGGCCGCGGCCCAAGCTGCCAATGCCAATCCCTTCTATCAGTCCTACAAGCGAGGCTTCGCCGAGAAGGTGACGCTCAAAGCCAGCACCACGCTGGCCTCTGCGATCCAGATCGGTGACCCGGTCAGCTATGAAAAGGCAGCAGCAACCCTTCAGCATTTCGAAGGCGTTGTCGAAGAGGCGAGCGAGCATGAGATCGCAGACACCGCCGCTCTGGCGGACCGCACCGGTCTCTACACCTGCCCGCACACCGGCGTCGCTTTGACTGCCCTGGTCAAGCTGGCCAGGCGCGGCGTCATCCAGCGCCACGAGCGTGTCGTCGTCATCTCCACGGCGCATGGGCTCAAGTTCACGCAATTCAAGGTCGGCTACCACGAGGACAAGCTGGAGGGGGTTGAAGCCCACTACGCCAACCCGCCTATCTATTTGCCGGCCGACGCGGACGTCGTCAAGAAGACGCTCGAACGTGCTTTTAGCCGCAGTTAAGGCGAAGCGGTGTCATCGCTTCCCGGACATTGCACCCTCGCCCAGCCGCGTCGACAGGTGGGCCGGATCAGCACGCATCTGCTTTCACCAAGACCTTGAGGAAAAAGACCTTTCGGACCAAGAGCGGACTTCTGCTCACCATCCGGCGTCTGCGACCGGATGACACACCCTATCTGTACGACCTGTTCGCTCATCTCAGCCCACAGAGCCGCTACCTGCGCTTTCATCTGGCCCTGGAGCAACCTGACCCGGCGTGGCTGCAGGAGACCGCCGAGCACATTGCCGCCATCCATTTGCCCAGCCAGGGCTGGCTGGCGTTTGCCGACCTGCCGGACGAGCTCGGCGCCTGCATCGGCGGTGCTCGCTTTGTCGTGACCGGTGCTGGCATCGCCGAGGCTTCCCTCACGGTGCGCGATGACCTCCAGGGACAGGGAATCGGGACCGAGCTGCTGCGCATCTTGATCACTGAGGCACAGAAGGCGGGCATTCACAGGCTGATGGCCGATGCCCAGGCCTCCAACCAGTCGGTGTTCAGGATGCTGCGCGGTCTTGGCCTCAACTACCGCAGCAGCACACACGCTGGTGAGACTCACCTCGAAATCGATCTCGATGTGACCCACCTTGCGTAGCAAGGTGTGACTCCGCCGCCGGACGCCAGCATTTTGGCTGCGCACCTCCGCGCCGGCTGGCAAGCAGCAGGCTTTGTTTCCCGCAGGGAAGCGTGGTACACTCCCTTGTGACGCATCGCGTCATAGGAGAGTGTCGTGTCATCTGTCTACCAGGTTTTTCGCACGCGCACAGGCCGCCGCGTCTGGCTTCGCACTCTTGCGGGCGCCAAAGACGTTCCCTATCTGATCGACCTCTTCAGCCACCTGAGCCCAACGAGCCGCTACCTGCGCTTCAACGAGCCGCTCGCCGATCCTGATCCGGCAGCCGTAGCGGCCGAAGCCCGAGCGATCGCCGAGAACGCCTGCCGGCAGGGAAAGGGATGGCTTGCCTTCGTGCGTATGGGGAGGAAACCCCAGGTGGCAGTGGGCGGCGTCCGCTGGGTGCGCCTGGATCAGGAAGAGGCAGAGATCGCGCTCACGGTGCGCGACGACTTCCAGGGACAGGGGATTGGCCAGGCAATGCTGCGAGTTGCAGCCGCCGATGCCCGCGCCGCCGGCATCCTGCGCTTTGTGGCCATTGTGCACAGCGCCAACCAGGCTGTCAGCCAGCTCCTGCGCCATTCACCGGTCGCGGTGCGCCGCGTGATCCATGCTGGACAGATCTATATCGAGGCCGACCTCACAGACGCAGACTGGGGAGTACCGCCAACGGAAATGCGCCCCGTCCGCAGGGCGGCCGCCTAAGACAGGCGTCGAGATCGCAGCAGCGACGCTGTTCCCCTCCCCTCACGCTGGTGGGGTGGTGTCGACGCCCAGCGCGGCTTCTCCTCCAGTAGATGAACGCCGGAATGCCGCGGTGCTCATCAAGGCGACAGCAGCGCAGAGGATAGCCAGCCATCGGAGGGTTTCGGGGATTCCCAGCCAATCGGCGATTGAAGCAGCGGCCAGCAGCGGGATCATGCCGACCAGGTTGGTCACCATGAATTGCACCGTGAAAACCCTTCCGCGCAGACTGGCAGGCGTGTACTTCTGGATGGTGGTCTGTGCGATCGTGATCACGCCGTACACGGCAAAGCCCACGACGAGGGCGATCAACGCCACCATGCCCGTCAACGACAGCACTCTCTCGGGATAGACGTCAAAAATCGGAATCCGCAGGACGCTGTAGTCCCGGCTGACAAAGCCGAGTGCGGCAAAACCGGCGGCTGCCAGCAGAAGCATGGCGATTTGCAGCCATTGCTGCCCCATCCTGGTACCCCAACGTCCCAGGAAGATCATGGCCAGGAACATGCCTATACCCGCAGGGGCAAAGACGACTACGGCATCCTCCGGCGCCAACCCCAGGACGCGCGCGCTCAGACCGGGTGCGATCATCGCCAGGATCATGATCAGGGTCGTCACCAGGGTAAGCTGCACCATAGCGATCGTGATCAGGCGGTGATCGATGGTGAAACGCCAGCCCTCATGCCAGTCCTGGCGAGCCCGCTGCCAGGTCAGACCAGACTCGTGCGCCTGTTGCGGACGCACATGGTCGCGCGGCAGGCGTAGATCCATGATCAGAGCCAGCAGGTAACATGCCGCCATCAGCAGGAAGCCGGCGCCAACGCCGCCAGCCTTGACGGCCACCGGGGCCAACAGGATCAGGCCGACAATTTGCGCGGCAGCGATGGTGATATTGAAGAGCGAATTGGCAACGATCAGGCGGTCCTCACCCACGATCAAGGGAAGCTTGGCCAACACAGCCGGGTTATTGAAGACGCCAATGGCAGAAGCGACGAAGGTGATGAGATAGATGGTCACCAACAACGCCTCGCCATCCAGCCATTTAAGCGCCGGCAGGTAGGCGAGGGCAAGCGCCGCTCGTGACAGGTTCGAGAACGAGATCACCCACTTCTTGGGCACTCTATCGATGATGCTTCCCGAAACCAGGGCCAGGAGGACCGGAGGCAAGCTGAAGGCGACGACCATCAAACCGATGTGCACACTGCGCCCCGTCAACTGCTCGATCAACACCAACTGCACAAAGTGGATGCCGTTTTGGGCCGTCAGGGCCAGGAGCTGCGATAGCCAAAGATAGCGAAATGAGGCCAGCCGCAAGATGGGCCGGAATCCGGCATTGGGAGCCGCAGGGGACATGGGGGGGTATCAGACTTCAGAGTCGGTCGCCGCAGCGATCTCGGCAGGGGGGATTTCGGGGGACTCGGCCGCCGCCTTCTGGATCAGACTTTTCAGGGAGCGGCGGAACTGATCGCGGGGCAGCAGGAGCCGCCGCTTGCATGTGCGGCAGACCAAGCCGATGTCAGCGCCGGTCCGTACTACTTCCCACTCCCACCCGCCACAGGCATGCTGCTTTCGCAGCCGGACAACATCACCAATGTGGACAGGGACAAAGGTCATTAGAGGATCGCCGTGAGTGGAATCGTGGGGATTATAGCAAATCCGTCAAGACCAGGGGCAATATGGCGCGCGGCATTGTCAGACACCCGGCAACACGTCAAAAAAAGAGTTGTGACTTTCCAAAAAAGACTTTGCACTTCCCGGAGGGATCGACTACAATCGCTTGCTTATGGCGCTCTATGCCCGCTCGCTTTCCGAGAACGAACACGACCTTCTCCAGAGTCTCGCCAACAGCGATGACATGGTTCAAGCGCGTTGGGCGCAGATCGTCTTGCTTTCTTCAGGGGGGCTGGGTGTACCGGTCATTGCCGACACCCTTGAGCTCTCTGCCGCAACCGTACGCGCAAGAATCAAGGCATTCAACGATCGGGGCATCGATGCCCTGGAGCGCAGCACGTCGCCCGGCCGGCCCGAAACGATTTCGCCGACGCTCGGCGACCAGCTCGCCTCGCTCATGACCGAACGCCAACCCCGTGATTTCGGCTGGACCGACACCGGTTGGACCCTGGACCTGCTTGTCAAGGCGGCCACCGTGGAAGGTTGGGTGGAGAGCATCAGCCGTGAAGGCATTCGCCTGGCGTTCGGCAAGAGC
Source organism: Chloroflexota bacterium (assembly GCA_029782215.1). Lineage (GTDB taxonomy): Bacteria > Chloroflexota > Anaerolineae > J102 > J102 > SSF26. Next base: position 153,138 of record JAKOVD010000024.1, on the reverse strand, counting down.
AAACACTCCTACAGTCGCCTGAAAAAATGGGCTCGCCAGCAGCCGGCAGACCCCAACGCACCCACCGCGCCTCCGACTGAACCGTAAATAATCATCGCGGCCCTTCTTCCCATCCGGCCGCCCCTTATTCAATCAGGAGTTATCATCCCATGCTGCAAAATACGTTTGTTGCCGACGCCGCGACAGATGGATTCCAGTGGAAGATCGACGAGATGACCGAGCGTGTCAAGACGCTCAAGGAGCACGATCTCTACTACTACAACAAGTCAGTCACCGAGCTGGACGGCGCCTGGGTCATCTCCGAAGGCAAGCGCAAACTCATGTTTGCGACCTATAGTTACCTTGGCCTGCTGCAACACCCCGACATCATCCAGGCAGCGCGGGAGGCCTTGGATCGTTTCGGCACGGGAACCCACGGCGTTCGTCTCCTTGGTGGCACGCTCGACCTCCACGTCGAGCTGGAAGAGACGATTGCCCGCTTTCACGGTCGCGAGGCGGCGATTACGTTCTCCAGCGGCTACGTGACGAACCTCGCGACCATTTCCACGCTTGTGGGCAAGGGCGACTGGGTCCTTTCTGACAAATGGAACCATGCCAGTATCGTGGATGGCTGTATGCAGGCCCGCGGTGAATTCCATCGCTTCCGGCATAACGACATGAAGGACCTGGAACGCCGCCTGCAGCAGGCGCCCACCGACGTGGGCAAGCTGGTGGTGGCCGACGCCGTCTTCAGCATGGACGGCGATATCTTTCCGCTTCCCGAAGCCGTGGAACTCTGCCGTAAGTACCACGCGCGGCTCATGATCGATGAGGCCCACAGCCTGGGTGTCCTCGGCGCCACAGGGCACGGCATCGAGGAGTATTTTGGCCTGCCTGGCGTCATCGATATCAAGATGGGAACGTTGAGCAAGACCATCCCCGGCGTGGGCGGCTATGTGGCCGGCAGCGCCGATCTCATCACGTTCATGAAGCACACCGCGCGCGGCTTCATCTTCTCCGCAGCCCTGCCTCCCTCCGTCACGGCCGGCTGCACCGCTGCCTTTCATGTCATCGAGCGCGAGGGCGTTGAGCGCAACCGCATCCTGCAGCGCAACGTCCAGCACTTCATCGGCGGGCTGAAGGATCTCGGCTTCGACACCGGCGTCAGCGTGACACCGATCGTGCCGATCATGACCTGGGAAGAGGATCGGGCCATGCAGATGACCCATCACTGCCAGGAAAACGGTGTGTTTGTGCTGCCGGCGATCCCGCCTGCCGTGCCCCACGGGAGCAGCCGGCTGCGCGCCAATGTGACCGTCGCCCACACCATCGCGGACATCGATTTTGCCCTGAGCGTGTTCGAACAGGCCGGCAAGCTGGTCGGTCTGATCTAGACCAACAAAGACCGGGGAGCGGGAGGCCGCCTCCTCCCGCTCCCGCTGGCTCAGGGCACTAGCACGGCATCGCCGCTGAAACGGCTCGCCTTCAGTCCGACAAGCACGGCATTCGCTTCGGCAAGGGGAAACACCGCGACATCAGTATGGATCGGAACGGCGGCGGCCAGTTCCAGCAGGTCCCGGGCATCCTGCCGTGTGCTGTTGGCGACACTGCGGATGGTGCGCTCACCGTAGAGCAACGAGTAAGGGAAGGAGGGCAGGGGACTCATATGAATGCCTGCCAGGGCGAGGACGCCGCCCGGACGCAGCACCTGGAGCGCCTTGGGCACCAGCTCACCCGCCGGCGCAAAGATGATTCCGGCATCGATGGGCTGCGGCGGTGTCTGTTCGGCCGTGCCAACCCAGCACGCCCCCAGGCTTCGGGCGTGTTCCTGGTGCGCTGGACTGCGCGTAAAGACAAAGACCTGGACTCCCCAGAACTGCGCCACCTGAATGGCGACGTGGGCCGAATTGCCAAAACCGTACAGCCCCACCGTCTGGCCCGGCTGCACCTCTGCCAACCGCAAGGCGCGGAAGCCAATCACGCCCCCACACAGAAGAGGCGCTGCCTCGACATCGGAAAGGGTTTCCGGCAAGCGATAGGCGAAATCCGCATCGACAACCATGGCCTCCGCGTAGCCTCCATCCACGTGAAGGCCTGTGAACTGGCCATGTTCGCATAGATTCTCCCTGCCGCTGCGGCAGTAGCGGCAGGCGCCGCAGGTGCGGTGCAACCATACCGCCCCCGCCCGATCCCCGTTGCGGAACGTAAGCACGCCTTCTCCGACTTTGTCCACCCGCCCAACAACCTGGTGCCCTGGGATGATCGGCAGCTTCGGCAGCGGCAGATCGCCCTCAACCGTATGAAGGTCGGTGTGACAAACGCCGCAGGCCGTTACCCGCAGGCGGATCTGGCCAGGCGCTGGCTCAGGGAGCGGCGCCTCACCCCAGCGCAGGGGGCCGGCAGCAGCGGATTGTGGCTGATCGAGGATCTGTGCACGCATGGAGCGCATCCCCTATGGAGAAATGGTTGACGACAGCTTCATTCTAGAGCCGCTGCCTGAGCGCGCAAAAACAGGCTGCCCACCGACTCAGGCAGCCTGTTTATCGCTTTACGGCCAGCGCACGGCTGGCTCTACCAGCGGACCCCTCAGGTCCCGCCGGTGGAACAGCTTGAGCTGGGGGCAGAGGTGTTGACTCTTGTGCCGCCCTGCACGTGGGCGGCAAAGGTGGATAGACGTCGTTGCACATGCGTACTTCCGCATTTCGGACAAACCACTTCGTCGACAGCGGCGGCGCTGCGGACGAGCTTCTCAAAGCTGCTATCGCACTTGTTGCAGTCGAACGCGTAAATGGGCATGGGGTCAGATCCTCGGCTGTTTGCCTTTTCCTTGGAATGCTTGTGATGAGATGCCGGCTGGGCGCACGAAGTTACATGGTGCGCCGATGATCCACCACTCTGACAGAGATTTCGCCTTCCTTCTCGCCTCATGTCACAATCACGTCAACGCCTCGCGCTCCTCCTTCTGGATTCCTCCCTATGCGCCGCTCTTTCGACGTCCTGCTTCTCTTCCTCTTGCTGACGGCCCGCCTTCGCATCAACAGCTTCGCCGAGGCCAGTCTCTACCAACACTTCGAGAACGTGGCGCGGCATCCTTTGCTGGGAGGGCTTCTGCCACCCTCGGCTATCCAGGCTTTCGGCCCCGCGTTTGGCGACCCGATCTTCCTACTTTTGGCTGCGGCCAGCATTCTCGCCTTCCTGCTCTACGCCCTGGTGGACCTGCTGCAGGACCGGCTGGACGAGCACACGGGGTCACGGCTCAAATTCATCCTGCTCGGGTGCATTCTGGCCGCCCTTGTTTTCCTTCCCGCGCTCAAGCTCGTCCTTCTGCGGCACGACAACCTGCCTCAATCCTACAGCCACGATGGCGGCGTCATCCAGACGGAGGTCACCATCGACTACTTCCTGTCGGGACGAAATCCGTACGTCGAGTCCTACGCGGCCACGCCGATGGCAGAATGGGGATTCCCCGAGTTCCGCACGGCGCTGGAGCACTACCCCTATCTCCCGGCGACCTTTGTCCTCTCCGCCCCGGTCCAGGTTGCCTCAAAAGCCCTGCTGGGCTGGTTTGACCAGCGTTTTGTCTATTTGCTCCTGTTCCTCGCCACAGTGCTCCTGCTGCCGGGCCTGGTCGACCATCGTCGCGCTGACGCCCTGGCCCTGATCATGATCATCGGCCTCAATCCGATCATGGGCCTTGACCTGCTGTTTGGCCAGAACGACAGCTTCGTTCTCGGTTGGATCGTGCTCAGCCTCTGGTTTGCACACCGGAAGCACTTCGGGTGGAGCGCGGTCTTCTTCGGCATTGCCTGCGCCAGCAAGCCAACGGCCTGGTTTTTGGCGCCGTTTTGGGCCCTGGCCATGCTGCCCGAAGCAACCCTTTCGCTACGCAGCCTGCCTCAGCAGGCGCCGATCCTCCTTCGCCGTGCCGCCCCGGCGCTCGCCGTCTTCCTGCTCTTGACCCTGCCCTATCTGCTGTGGAATGCCGACGCTTTTGTCGACGATGTCTGGCGCTGGTCAGCGGGGACCAGCCTGATTCACTATCAAATCTGGGGGTGGGGAGCGGCCAACTTCGTGCTCGCTACGGGAACACTGCCGGACCGGTTTGCCTACTGGCCGTTCTGGATTCCGGAGTTGCTCGTTGGCCTTCCCCTGCTCGTCTTTCTCCTCTATCGCCAATGGCGCGCCAACACGCTCGGCAATCTGTGCTGGCACGGCGCCTTGCTGCTTCTGACCTTTGCGTTCGTTTCGCGCTTCCTGAATGAGAACTACATGGGATTCGTCCTGGCGCTGCTGGCGCTGGGGTACTTCATGGCGCCAGCAGCCTCAGAACAAGCGCCGTTGGGACAGACCACCTAGCCCCTCATCTCCCGTCACAGCGCTTCGATCAGCTTCTCAGCCTCTTCCGCCGTGATCTTGCCCGCAGCCAGCATTTCGAGCACGGTGCGCACCTCATCCTGAGGTGCCGAGGAAGCCCTCCGGGGGGCGACTGGCTTCGCCTGCGGGTCCACCGAATCCATCAGATCGCGCAGCAGGCTGCGCAGCGATGTTCCGACTCCCCCTGTACGGGCAGGGTGCGACCGGTCAGGCTCTGCCACGCCCTGCAGCGACCTCCCCACCTCTGCCTGGGCCTGTGCGAGCGCCTGCGCTGCCTCGCCCTGCGCTTGCGCGACAATCTGCGGCACGTCCACCGGCGGAACCTCGGCAGGCGCAGGCGCTCCCTGCCCAGCGCAGGACAAGACGGCGTCCCCCTTGGTATCGATGTTCAGATCGGCCGCGTGCTCCCGGCTGCCCACCCAACCCACCAGCACTCCTGGGGCTTGGGACTCGACCTGGACTTCTGGGCCCACCTGCAGGTGGCCACGAGCCCGGACGTTGACATGGATATCGCCGCTTGCTTTGACCACCACCGAACCACTGGCGTTGATCCAATACCTGCCATCGGGCTCCAGGTACCCCAGGAGGCGCACACCCCCACGAACCTCACTGGCGGCCAACGAAGGACCGGGCGCTGTGACCGAGAGATCGCGTCCCACCCGCTTGAGGTCGATCGCGCCGCGGATGTTTGTAAGTTTGACATCGCCGTCTGCTTCCCGCACCTGCACACTGGCGGCTTGGTTGGTCACCAGGTCACCCTTCACTTTGCCGAGATTCACAGCGCCAGCGCTGTCGACCCTGGCGTCACCCCCAACCACGTCAACGCTCACGGCGCTGGCATCAGCGATCGCCAGATCGCCACGCACGGCAGCCAGGTCGACTGTTCCAACCACGGTGCGCAGGGCGACATCGCCGCGGACTTCGCACTGCGTCTGGAAAGACGCCAGCTCAGTTCCAGCCAGGTCGCCCTGACAGGTTTCCAACACCACATCGCCAACGCCGCGCAGGACCACATCGCCTGGGTTGCCCAGGATCTGCACCGCGGTTCCTGGCGGCAGGATCGCGGTGACGTCGGTGGTCATGTAGAAATGATGAGCGCCGCCTGCATCGGTCGCATTGGGCGCCTTCTGTTCAACGGGTCCTTTGACAAGCAACTGACCATCGCCGCGACCAGCCTGGCCCTTGACCACCACGTCACCATGGCCGACATGGAGAATGACCGTGCCCTGAACAGGGAATTGAACTGTGCTCATCGTTTTCTCCTCAGCAAATACGGACTGCCCAATCCGGCGCCGCGGACTTCACAGCGGCGTCCGGACAAGCAGCCAGCCTGGTGCAAACCAGGGCGGCAGAACGAGTCAGACGTGAGCTTCCCGCAGCAGGGCGGCAGCGTCAGTCGCCGTGATCTTGCCGGCGGCCAGGTCCTCCAGAATCTGGCGGCGTTCCGTCTTCTGGCCCCTGTCCTGTTCCTGCGGCGTGAAACCCAGGGTCCGCAGCATGTCGTTCATGCGCGAGCGCAGCGTGGGATAGGAGAGGCCCACCTCTTCCTGCAGGCGGTTGAATTTGCCCTCGCAGCGCACAAAAGCCTCGAGGAGGTCAAGTTGTTCAGGACTGAGCCGGGCAAAACGGCGGAGGACCGGAAGCTGGGCCTCGGTGAACTCGGTCGCCGCCACAGGTGTAAAGCGGCCGCGTGTGACGGTGTCACATTGCCGGCAGAGGGTTTCGGCCACGATCAATTCGCCAGAACAGTAGGGACAAGACGCCGGTAGCTGCTGCACAGGATAGCTCCATCAAATGCGAAGTTAATATTTCTACTCTTCACCATCATTCTATGCATGAATATCAAGATTGTCAATACCCAAATTTAATATTATCAATATACACCTTGATATTCGTGCGGACGGCCGCGATCGCAGCGCACTCACTCCCCGGGTGAGGCGTAGATAGGCCGGCCTCGACAAGGCAGACCCGACCCCAGACCCATGCGGGCGCGGCGCCGCGCCCGTTCAGCACCCTCCCGCTCCCACCCTTCCGCCTCCCTGACGCTGAGGCTCCCTCTGCTGTGATCAGTCTGACCAGAAGTGGCCAAAGCGCCGCGTGACGTCGCCGGGAACGTTGAGATCGGCCGCTGCCAGCTCGACGCGATTGCCGGTTTCCAGCTCGATGGTCGCCTTCTCCATGAGCACATTGATCTGGCGCACATACCCCGGCCCTTCCGGCGTGTCCACGAGCTGACCGGGCTTGGGCAGGTAGCGCCTGATCTCAGTGTACATTTCATCCTCATAGGCCAGGCTGCACAACAGGCGCCCACACGTCCCCGAGATGTCGGTGGGGTTGAGCGGCAGGTTTTGGTTCTTGGCCATCTTGATCGAAACCGAGTGGAACTCGCGCAGAAACGAGCTGCAGCACAGACTGCGCCCGCACTTGCCAAACCCACCAAGCACTTTTGCCTGATCTCGTACGCCGATCTGCCGCATCTCAATGCGCGTGTTGAGGTTCTGGGCCAGGTCTTTCACCAGGTTACGAAAATCCACCCGGTCCTCAGAGATGTACTCAACCACCAGACGCCTGCCGTTGTAACTGAAAACGCAGCGCACAACCTTCATGTCCAACCGGTGCTCTCTGGCCTTTTGCCGGCAGAGATCGGCAACCAGGATCTCCTGTGCGGTCCAGTACGCCCTCTGCGCGACGTCCCGAGCGCTGGCGCGCCGCACGACGGGCTTGAGCTCCGCGGCGGCGCCGCCTCCCATGTCCACCTCTTTGGCGGGCACGACCACCTGCGCCAACTCGCGACCGCGAGTCGTGTCGACGATCACCCACTCTCCTGGCAGCAGATCGGTGAAACCGTTGGGGTCGAAATGATAGATCTTCGTTACGGGCTGAAATTGAATTCCAACAACCTGGGGCATACTCGGCAAACTCCTGGGGGGGTCTCGTGGGTGCAGAACCCATTCTACGCAGGCACGGGCATTTTAAGCAACAAGTTCTCCAAGGCCAACGGCACGCTCACCGTCAGGCGCAGCAAGTTCACGGATGTCATGAGCGCCTGCAGATAACGGCGGACTTCCGCCTCCGGCAAGCGGGCAGCCATGGTCTGCAACTGCGCCAGCCGGTCACCATTGACGACAAGGTCATCGCAGCCGCGCTGGAGCATCAGCACGTCGCGCCACCAGAACATCCACGACCTCAGGGTGATCTGAACATCCTCGCCCTCGGCAAGACGAGCGGCGTACTCCAGGCGCTTCACCACACCCTCGTGAACGAGGCGAATGGTATCGTCCAGATGGCTCTGCTGCCTATCCCACAGACCGGGCTGCTCATGTGTGTTGATGGCCCAACCCAGGCGCCCGCCGCTCAGACCGGCCAGAAGTCGGGCGCGTTCAGGCGGCGCCCCCCATCCCGCTTGCAGCGAAGCAGCCACTTCGTCCGCGGGCAGACTCCGCAGCGCCACGATCTGGCACCGCGACGTGATCGTCGGCAAAAGACCGGCCGCTTCGTTGCTGGTCAGGAGAATCCTGGTGGTTTCGGTGGGCTCCTCAAGGGTCTTCAGGAGTGCGTTGGCGGCATTGGCATTGGCGCGCTCAAAGGATGGCACGACGAACACCTTGTGGCGCCCCGAGGTAGGCGAAAGCGCCGCCTCGCGAATCAAATCGCGCACCTGCTCAATGCGTATCTGATCGTTCACCGGCTCCACCAGCCGCAGATCGGGGTAGGAGCCATCATGCACCAGGCGGCACGCACGGCAGTGACCGCAGGCGCCGAGACCCGTCTTGTCCTGCGGCGCCTCGCAGCACAAGGCCTGCGCGAAAGCCCGCGCCAGTGTCGACTTGCCGATCTGTTCGGGGCCTGTTATCAGATAGGCATGGGCGGAGCGACCCGCCATCACGGCCGACCGGAGAAGGCGCTGCGCCCAGTCGTGCCCATAGACTACTAAGGTGGCGTCGCCGGTCATCTTGCTCTGGCATCCAACATGGCATGGGTTCCCGTCCAGCATTGTACCATAGCCGCCCAAGTCAACCAGTGAGGGGGATTGCAGAGACGGATGAAGGTCCCTGGAAGGCAGGTAAACGCGGATTGGGCCAATTTTCTTCACAAATTCAGAAAAAAGGGGATTGTCAGACGTATAAATTCCTGCTAGACTAGGTAAATTCGCTTCCGATCGGTCTGTGCCTGTCTCGCTGATCACCGGCCGAGACGTTTCGGTATCTGACCGCTCGGGAAACGCGCCCATTCCGCGTCGCAGGAAGGCACCAGCAAGGCCAGGAGGGCTGCGTGACATCCTGCATTCATCGAGGCTCCATTGTCGCCACAGGTTTTACAACCGCAGATCATCGACTACGAGGGAAGTCGCTACCGCACTGACTTCTGGGAGGGACAGGGCCGCGAGTATGAGGACCTTGCCGAACGCTCCGCCATCAGCCGCCTGCTGCCCCGCTCAGGTGACCTTCTTATCGAAGCTGGCGCCGGATTCGGACGATTGGCAGGACTCTACGAAGGCTATAAGCGTGTCGTGTTGATGGACTACTCGCTCTCTCTCCTGCAGGAAGCGCAGCAAGCATGGGGGCACGATAGTCGCTTTGTCTTCGTTGCCGCTAGCGTCTACGACATGCCCTTTGTTGCCAATCTCTTCCAGGCCATGGTCATGGTGCGCGTGATGCATCACCTGCAGATGCCAGGACAGGCCTTGGCCGAGTTCGAGCGCATTGGACGCGGAGGGGGCAGCTTCGTTTTGGAATTCGCAAACAAGCGCAACCTCAAGTCCATCACTCGCTACGTCCTGCGGCGCCAACACTGGAGCCCGTTCGCTCCTGAGCCCTACGAGTTTGTGCCTCTCAACTTCGATTTTCACCCCGAATGGATGAAGACACAGATTCACAAGGCCGGTTTTGCGATGCGGCGGGAGCTAGCCATCTCCAGCTTTCGACTTGGAGGCATCAAGCGGCTGGCATCCCCGGCGCTGTTGGCGCGTTTGGATTCCGTTTTGGCTGGCCCTGCGGCCGTCTACCCCCTGAGTCCCAGCATCATGGCGGAGTGCGCGCCCCTCAAGGCCGTCGTGCCGCCACAGGGCTTCTTCCGCTGCCCCGACTGCCACAGCACCGATCTGGCTGAGACGGACGCTGCGGTCACGTGCGGCAGCTGCCAGCGCGTCTGGCCGCGTGTCAGCGGTGTCTACGATTTTCGCCGGATTGTTTCACGTGAAACACCTTGAACGCCGATCTGCTCTGTTCAGCGCTCAGGCTCTAGCAACCGGAATCAACACAACATTCTTTTTTCGGGCTTATGTTAACGTATCATGTTGCACCCGTTGCGACACACGTTCCTTCCAAACCAAAGCGGAGGGCGGTCTGTGACGGAGTCAAAACCTTGTCGATGGCAGTCATGTCCCCGGCTGAGCATCGTGAGAGGAGTTCAAATTAGTGGATGACAAGCTTGAACGATTGAATTTCGATCAAGACGACGATGGTGACGTCGAAAACTTCGATACCATGCTTGACGAGGGTTTCCTCGCCGAGATGGAGATCGATGAGGATGACGACGAGGAACCGGCCCATCATGAGGCCCCGGCCAACCCGTTGGAATACCTCCTGCACAGCGGCAAAGAACAGGGATCGATCACCTATGACGAAATCCTCGAGGTGCTTCCCGAAGCAGAGTCCAACATGGAACTGCTGGAAGATGTGTTCTCGGCCCTCTTCGAGCACGGCATCGAGATCGTTGCCCTGAGGACAGAGAGCGAAGAGGAAGCCGAAGAGGAGGAGGACGCCGAAGAGGACGAAGACGAAGATCGTGCAGGTTCTGACAAGACCGCCTCTGCTCACGACGACTTCGACCTCAGCCAAATCGAGATCGATGATTCCATCAGCCTGTATCTGAAGGAGATCGGACGCGTTCCTCTGCTAACCGCGGAGGAAGAGGTCTCCCTGGCCAAGCGCATGGAACGAGGGGAGATCGCCAGAAAACGCCTGCACGAAGGCTTCGACGACTCCGTCGAACAGGAAACCCTGCTGTGGGAGATTCGCGATGGCGAACGCGCCCAGGAACACCTGATCAAGGCGAACTCCCGCCTTGTGGTGAGTGTCGCCAAGAAATACGTCGGCCGCGGCGTCCCCTTCCTTGACCTCATCCAGGAAGGCAACATCGGCCTGATCCGGGCGGTCAACAAGTTCGACTACACCCGCGGCTACAAGTTCAGCACCTACGCCACCTGGTGGATCAGGCAGGCCGTCACTCGCGCCATTGCCGATCAAGGCCGTACGATCCGTGTGCCCGTGCACATGTACGAGCAGATCAACCGGCTAACCAGGGCCAGTCGCCAACTGGTGCAGGAACTCGGACGCGACCCGACGACGGAAGAGATCGCCGACGTCCTGGATGTGCCGGCCAAGAAGGTCGAACAGATCATTCGCGTCAGCCAACGCCCTCTTTCCCTGGAAATGCCGGTTGGCGAGGAAGAGGACAGTTATCTCGGTGATTTCATCGAAGACGAAGACGCGCAGTCGCCAACCGATGCAGCTTCCCAGCAGTTGCTGCGCGAGGTCATCGATGAGATCTTCGCCTCCCTCACCCCGCGCGAGGTCCGCATCCTTCAGCTTCGCTTTGGCCTCGTCGATGGCTACAGCTACACGCTTGAAGAGGTGGGGCGCAAATTCGGCGTGACCCGCGAACGCATCCGCCAAATCGAGGCGCAGGCGTTGGGACGTCTGCGCCATCCCAGCCGCAGCCGCAAACTGCGCGACTATCTGGCCTGAAGCTTCTAACCCTCTCTTGCCCGTTTCTTTATCAAGGAGAACGCTATGAATGGTCTGGTGAAACTCGTCAGCGGTCTGGTGATCGGCACTGCTATTGGCGTTGGCATCTATCTCATCCTCACCCAAGACAGTGAAGAAGGCCTGGTCCATGATGTTAAGTCACTGGCCAACCAGGCCCTTGAGGAAGGCAAACGCGCTGCCAGCGACAAGCGCCAGCAGCTTGAGATCGAGCTGGGCCGCGGTCCCGACACAACTCCGGCGCCATGATGTTCGTTTCCTGACACCAGCGGTTGCTTCGACAAGAGGCGGTGACTACCAAGTCCCGCCTCTTGCTGCATCTTGGGTCCGCCACGGCCGCGGTTGGCAGACGGCCAGGGGGATAGCCGCACTCATAAGGCGCCTGGATTCCGCAGGCTGACCACTGCGCCTGCAACAACAAGGGCCTCCCGGGGTCTGCCGGCAAACGCCGCAGACGGGGAGGCCCTCAGGGTTGGGTTGCGTGCTTTGCTCAGGCGCGTTCTACGCCCACTTCACCAATCCCATTTCGTGCTTCTGGCAGAACAATGGGTTTTCCGGTATCACACGGGCGCCAAAAGCCACGCGACCGCTGGCAGAGAAATGGATGGCGCCGCTGTAGCGCAGCATGCCGCCCGGCAGAGCGCCGCTGTTCTCCATCGGCACCACCTGCACCTGCCGAATCGTGTCTCCTTCACGCCAACCCCAGACGATCTCGACGGCGACATCCTCCGGAGTGATCGATCCCAAGTGTACTTTTGCCTCGATCGCCAGACGGTCGCCCACCCGCACGCTCTCGATCTCGGGCCGCTCGGCGCTGATCCGGACCTGGTTCCAGGCCGAGTAGATGTGTTCTTTCCAGGTCGCCAGTTCGCGGGCGCCGGCGAAGTCTGAGGCAGCCAGGCCCATGCCCGACTTGTTGGCCGGCATGTAGAGGTAGGCGGTGTAGTCCTTGACCTGCCTGCTCATCGAGAAAGTCGGGGCACAGGTGCGGATCGCCTCTTTCATCACCGCCACCCAACGATGAGGGACCCCATTCTCATCCCGATCGAAGAAGGCTGGCACAATCTCGTGCTCCAGGAGATGATAGAGGAAGGTGGCATCAGCCTCATCCTGGATATCCTCGCTCCGGTACTCGCGCTGCTCGCCGATGGCCCAGCCATTCTTGCCGTTATAGCCTTCATCCCACCAACCATCCAGGATCGAGCAGTTGGGAATGCCGTTCAGGGCCGCCTTCTGACCACTAGTGCCACTGGCTTCATTGGGACGTCGCGGGTTGTTGAGCCAGAGATCGACGCCCTGCACCAGGTGCCGGGCGACGTTCATGTCATAGTCCTCGATGAAGAGGATGCGTCCGGCAAAAGCCGGCGTCTGAGAGAGCTGGTGGACTTGCTTGATGAAGGCCTTGCCGGGCTCATCGGCCGGGTGCGCCTTGCCCGAAAACACGATCTGGACTGGCCGCACCGGATCGCTGAGAATGCTGTGAATGCGGTCCAAATCACGGAAGATGAGTGTTGCACGCTTATATGTGGCGAAGCGCCTGGCGAAACCAATGGTCAGGGCCCTCGGGTCGAAGAGCTCATAGGCCTCAGCGACGCGCGCCGGTGTATCGCCAAAGCGCCGGCGTTGGCGTGCCACGCGCTCGCGCAGGAAGTTGATGGTCTGCAGCCTCTGCTGGTTGTGCAGCGACCACAGCTCGGCGTCCGGCGCCTTCAGCAAACCCTCCCAGGGTTCCTGCAGGTCCGGCTCCTCATGCCAGGCGCCCGGCAGGTGGCGGTTGTAGAAGGCTGCCAGGTCCGCGGCAAGCCAGGTGTCGGTGTGGACGCCATTGGTCACATGGGTGATGGGCACTTCCTCCAACGGCAGGTCGGGCCAGAGACCGGCCCACATGGCACGGGCAACCTGCCCGTGCAGGGCACTGACGCCGTTGGCGTAAGCAGCGAAGCGCAACGCCAGCACAGTCATGCTGAAGCGCGAGTCCCAGCGCGCCAGGTTCATGAACCCATCGCGATCCAAACCCATCTGGCTCCAGAAGGTTCGGAAGAACTTGTCCATCATGTCGAACGGGAAGGCATCGTTGCCTGCCGGCACCGGCGTATGCGTCGTGAAGACCGAGCTGGCGGCGACAAGTTGCTGCGCCTGGAAGAAGGTGAGGCGCTTCTCCTGGACGTACTCGCGCACTCGTTCAAGGCTGAGAAACGCAGCGTGGCCTTCATTCATATGGAACACGGACGGATGGATATCGAGCGCACGCAGCGCCCTGACACCCCCGATGCCCAGCACCACTTCCTGGGCCACACGCAGCTCCATATCGCCCCCATACAGCCGGGCCGACAGCTCGCGATCGGCCGGGGCGTTCAGGTCCACATCGGTGTCCATCAGGAAGAGGGGAATCCGCCCGATTTGCAGACGCCACACCTTGGCGTAGACAGTGCGACCGGGCAACTGCACGTTGATCAGAACTTCATTGCCGTGCGCATCAAGTGCGGGTTGGGCAGGAAGGTCAGCGAAGTCTAGCTTAACATAATACGCATCCTGCACACCCTCTTCGCTGATGCGCTGCATAAAGTAGCCCTGGGGATAAAGGAAGCCGACGCCCACAAACGGCAGCCCCAGATCACTGGCAGATTTACAGTGGTCACCTGCCAACACCCCCAGGCCACCCGAATAAATGGGCAGGGCTTCATGCAGGCCGAACTCCGCCGAGAAGTAGGCGATGCCACCGTCCTCAAAGTCAGGATAGGTTCGGGAGAACCATGTGCTCGCCGGGTGCATGTAGGCGTCGAAAGCATTCAGCACCGCCTCGAGATCGGCCAGAAAAGCGTCCTCCGTCGCCAGATAGTCCAGACGGGCGCTGGAGACCAGATGGAGAAGCTTGACCGGGTTGTGCGTCGTATCATCCCATATACCGGGATCGATATGGTGAAACAGCGCCTGCGCGGCAGGACTCCAGGTCCACCAAAGGTTGTATGCCAGTTCGTTCAGTCTCTCCAGGCGCTTTGGCAGCACCGGGATGACAGAAAGCGTGCCAAGGAATTTCACGATGAGACCTCGCTAGAAGAGTGAGTCAAACTGCCAGCCAACGGCACGGCCATTGACTGGCGGTCATCAGGACAATGAAAAACAAGGGATGAGAAGCATCCGGGATGCCGGCATCAGAACGGTTGTGAGCTCGATACCGACGTCTCCGCCTGCGCCACCCGGCGCCCGGCAAGCACATCATAGAAAAGCGATTCATAGGCGTCGGTCACAGCGCTCCAGGTATAGTATTGGGCCGCGCGTGCCCGGGCTTTGGCGCGCAAAGCTTCGGCCGCTGCCGGGTCATTGACCAGTTGAGCCAGAACCGGCCGCAACCCTTCGCCAGCAAGAGCCCCTTGATAGCTCAAGCCGGCATCGCCGGTCGTTTCCAGGTTCTCATCGGTGTCGTGGACGACGACCGCATTGCCAAAAGCCATGGCCTCGACAAGGGCGGGGTGGGTGCCGCCGACGCCAGATGTCAACACAAAGGCATAGGCATTGCTCGCCAATTCCCAGTAACCCTCACCGAAGACGTAGCCGGTGAAGAGGATGCGGGGATCCGTGGTGGCGCGCAGACTGGTTTGATAGTCACCGGCGTAGGGAGCATCACCCACGATCACGCACTTCATGTCCGTGTCCAAACCCTGCCATGCCTCTACCAGATGGTGCGCACAGTTCTCTGGCACCAGCCTGCCAACAAAAAGCACATAGCGACCGGGCTCCAAGCCGAACTGGCGCAAAGTCTCTCCCGGTGGACGCTGGGGCAGCTCGGCTCCGTAAGCGATATAGGTACTGGAAATACGGTAGACATCTTGATAGTACCGCTGCACCACCCGGGAATCGGTGACCACAGCATTGGCGAACACGCCAGACGCCCGCTCGGCAAGACGGAGATACTGCTTGGCCAGCCACGGCCACTTGGCGCGCTTCCAGTCCAACCCATCGACATTGATGACACTCTTCTGGCCCGCCAAACGCGGGATCCAGGTCACCAGGCTATTCCCCGCGATGAAGTACAGGGCAATGTCATAGCCCTGGCCAAGCCCATGGAGGCTGGAGAGGGTCGTATGGACAATCGTATCCAGGTACTTGTTGGGAATGGTCGGTAGTTTGACCAGGCGCATGCCCCGATAGGAGGGTTGGTCATAGGTGATGTGGTGACTGCGCGCATAGACGGTCACGCGATGTCCGCGTTCGACCAGGCGCCAACCCAATTGCTCAACACAGGTCTCAAAACCGGAGTAGGAGGCGGGAACACCGCGCGTGCCCAAAAGGGCGATATTGAGGGGGCGTTTCACGCCAGTTGCTCTGCTCATAACAAGGACTAAGGCGCCGAGAACTCCTCGCGCAGCGCCTTGGCCGTGTCCAACAGCGTCGGATCGGTGCTGCGTTCCTCCAGTTGGCTCAACGTGCGCAAGGCGAGATCCTTCTGCCCACTGCGACCCTGGGCCAGGGCGACCGCAGGCAGCAGGGACGGATCGTCCGGCGCCAACAGATAGGCCTGGGTCAACTCGTCACTGGCGAGTGCGTAGCGCTGCAAGTTGAGATAAGAGGTTCCCAGAAGGCGGTGGGCCCAATAGTGGTTGGGACCATTGGCTGCGGCGCGCTGCAGCGGAGGCACAGCGTCGCTGGCTCTGCCCAAGCCAAGGTAGGCAGCGCCGAGACCGGCGTTGCTCTCGACGTCATTGGGCAGCGCTTTGAGCGCCTCCTGGTAGGCCGCAATGGCGCTCATGAAGTCGTTCTGCATCCGCAGGTTATCGCCGTGAGAACGCCAGAGTTGGGAGCGCTGGGTGGCATCGAGAGCATCAAGCAGTTGGTGCTGCTGCAAATAGGAAAGAGGCTCGGTTTTCGTCTGCGCCGGAATCCAATGGAGTTGGTCGGCGGGAAAGTGGAAGACAGTCTGCGCTGCCAACCACTTCGCCGGCGAGTCCTCATTGCTGTTATCCGACAGGGTAGTGGTGGGAGCATACAGCCAGATGTCCTGGCCGGCCTTGTGCGCTGCTTGAGTCTGTGCCAGCGTCAGCGGTTCAAAACCTGCCGGAGCGTCTGAAGTCCAGGCAACGTGAACACCTGGGAGATCTCGTACTCTCTGCGCAACACCCGTTTGGGGGGTGCAAGCTGCCAGGAAGAGACTGAGAATAGCTGTAAGGATAGCGATTCTTGCCAAAGTCACAACCCCAGCAGGGAGTCATAGAGAGTCTGGAACGATCGCACATGGCTGTCAAGGCCAAACTGCCTGCACGCTCGTTCGCGGCCCTGCTGCCCCAGACGGGTCCGCAGGACGTCATCGGACGCCAATTCCACCAGGCAGCGGGCCAGGGACGCCGGATCGCCAGCAGGAACGAGAAGACCCGTCTCACCCTCCACGACGGTTTCCAGGGGGCCGCCCTGGGCCGTTGCGATGACTGGACGGCCGGACGCCATCGCCTCCAGGACCACCATGCCAAAAGGCTCCGGCAGAACCGAAGGCAGGGCGAGCACGTCGAGCGCCGCCATCACCTGCGGTGTGTCCCGCCGGTAGCCTGCCCAGATCACCAGATCGGCGATCCCAAGGGACCTGGTCAGGTCTCCCAGCTCCGTCCGCCGCTGCTCTTCTCCAGGCACCACATCGCCCACCACCACGCCGCGCATCCGGTCGCGCAGATGCGGAGCGAGCACCAGCGCCTGTGCCAACGCCTGGCAGAAAACATCTTGCCCCTTCCAGCCAGAGATGCGGCC
The DNA here is from genome assembly GCA_029782215.1 of Chloroflexota bacterium. Lineage (GTDB taxonomy): Bacteria > Chloroflexota > Anaerolineae > J102 > J102 > SSF26. The sequence goes on along the minus strand of JAKOVD010000024.1, from coordinate 136,285 downwards.
AACCACACCCACCAGCACCATGTCGGGTCCAACCTGCCACGCCGAGCGCACAGCGCTGCCGTTCACGGCAGGGCTAAACCGATCCGTATCGACTCCATCGTGGATGATGCTCAGTTTGGCGGCGAGCCGTGGTTCATCGGCCAGCAGGTGGTCGGCGACGGCCCGGCTGATCGCAACCACATGATCACTCCAGCGCATCACCGACCAGGCGATCAGCCTGCGGATGGCATGGGGGCGAGTGACGATCTCGTGGATGTGCCAGAGATGAGGGAGACCCGCACGCCGGGCGGCCAAAGCGCCGCCCCACACCGCGCTCGTGTTAGAGTGAACAAGCCGGACATGCTCGGCGGCAATCATGGGCTGAACAAGCGCCGGAGCCGCCTGGACCCGGCGGACAAAAGAAGGCAGACCCCAGGGCGACAAATAGCGCCGCCGCAGCACCGGAATGTCTAGCTCCTGATGGAAGACGCCTGCATCACGAAGGGACTGGCCGAGAAGCCCCTGGTAGGGAATATCCGTCGGCGTAACGACGAGGGGGCGAAACCGGTCCTTGTCAAGCCGGCGGACAAGCTCCAGCAGCACATAGTCCGAGCCATAGAGTTCGTTGGAGCTGTGTACATACAGAATGGGGGAGGGCACAGGCATTCAGCTCGCCTGCCGGAACACATAGGTTCCCGATGCAATCAGGCCGGCATTGACCCAACTGGCAGCCAACCAGATACCATCGGTAGACTGGTAGGCGATCACCAGCAGCAGGAAGTAGGCGATGATCAGCCCCAACAAGGCTGAGCGGTCGTCAAGTCGCTCCTGCCGGCGGGCAACACCTACGGCAGGAAGGAGCAGCGCCGCCACAAACGCTGTAAACAGCACCAGGCCGATGAAGCCCGTCTCCTGCACCAGGCGCAGGCTGAGATTGCTGATCCAGGCGGGGCGGGCGCGCAGGAGGCCATGGATGTCGGCGAAAGAGCCGGGGCCCCAGCCGGTCAATGGCTGCCGCTGCCAATCCCTCAAGGCCAACGACCAGTCAGACAGCCTCGCCGAAAAGGTGGCGTCAGAACTGAGACTGAGGAAAGACTGGAGCCGATCGGCGAATGGCCACGACGAGGGCAGGAAAGGCACTACCGCCAGGACAAGCAGGATGACAAAAGGAATCGCCGTCAGCGCCAGCAGCAGCCGGTTGCCCTGGTGCCAGCGTTCGCGACGATAGACAACCCATACCACCACGGCGCCGGCAGCGAACATCAGCCAGGCGGCTCGCGACAAACTCAGATAGAGTCCCAGTAAGAGCACCAGCAGCCCGACCACCAAGACCACCCGCCGGCGCACGGACCAGGCCAGGGCGCCGCTGACCAGGACCAACATCAGCAGCACCAGCGCCCATGAGGCCACATGGCTGCCAAACAGGTTGCCTTCCTCAAAAGTGCCAAAGGGAATGGGCTCGGTGAAGTTCCACGCCACCTGGACGCCCAGGTTGACACCCATCGGATAGAGGGCGCGTGCAACGATGCCGTAGGCAGCCTCGGCGACGCCCATGCCCAGGAACAACCAGACTGCCCACCACCACTGGCGCCGGTCAGGAATGAGGTTGAGTATCAGCACAAAGGCGACCACACTGGCGCCCACGCGCAGCCCATTCTGAAGGCCGCTGGCCCGTAAGGGGCTGAAGAAGATGCCTGCCACCAGATTGGCCGCCCACCATCCCAGGGCAAGCCAGACGGCGGCCGGCCACCGCAAGCGGCCGCGCTGCACAAACAACTGCACGCCGCCCGCGATCGCCACCACCATCACCGCCACGTGCTCGGGTCGCACAGAGATCGCTGCGACATCGATCCGGTAGTGTGTGAACAACGGTGCGACGATCAAGACCGCAACGGCGCTGAATGGCCAGCCGATGACCAACACGGCGGCGGCAGCCAAACCTCCCAGCAAGGCGGCAGCAGCCACAGGGGAGAGAAGGAGCAGAACAGGAAGCGCCCCGGCCAACGCACCTGCTCCAACCGCAAGCAGAAGCCACCGCCGGCGCACCGTCGCGACAGAGGACACATTCATGCTTTGGTCTCGGGTTCCTGGCGATACTTGAGGACCTGCGCCGGCACGCCGCCGACGATGGCGTAGGGAGGAACATCACGGTTGACCACACTGCCTGCCGCAACCACGGCGCCTTTTCCCACTCGCACCCCGTCGAGAAGAACCGCGCCCGAACCCAACCAGACATCATCCTCGACAACGATGCCGCGATTGGTGACGCCCTGGCTCTTGATGGTCACGTCGGTGCGGGTCGTGACATGGTTCTCAGAATGAAATCTCACGCCCTGACCGATCAGCACGTCATCGCCGATGACCACCCCTCCCGCAGCGCCCACGAAACTGTAGTCTCCCAAATTCGAGTTGCGTCCCAGGCGGAACCCCTCCCCCAGGCGGGTGATCACGCCGGTGCATTCGATCACCGAAAACCTGCCGATCGAGGCGTTATCCCCCAACCACACCCCGCCGCGGCTGAGTGCATCGATCTTGACGTCGTCCTCGATGGTGACGCTCCGGCCCATGTGCATGAGCCGGGTGTTGAGCATCTGGACACGCCTTCCCACGAAAAAGGAGCCGCCACACGCGGCCAGCGCCGGCCGGCGCAAAAGACCGCGCCCATAGGCCAGCCCGCGTTCTTTGCTCACCGTCAGCAGTGCTGTCGCGGGCAATGCGGCATCAATGGTATAATCGGACGATCTCTTGAGCCTCCGAATCAGTGTCTGCAACAAGGCCCGCAACATAGGGTAGACTCCCAGGCGCGATTGTAAAGCGTACTTGCCGATTCGACAACGTTGGTCTACCTCATCGGGGTAGGTCCTGGCCCGGCGATTGACTGAGTTGTCGCCTTCCTGATGGCGCTGCCTTCATTCTGCGTTTGATCCTTCCTCACCTCTGCTCGTATGCGCATCGGCATCGACGTTCGTGTGGTCTACCACCGCCAAGGCGGGATAAGCTGGTATGCCATGCGCCTGCTGCAGGCGCTGGCGACGATCGATCACGAAAACGAGTATGTGCTGCTCCAGCACCGGCGCCAAACGGAGCCGATCGTCGATGCGCCCAACTTCCGGCGCGTCACCTTGTACGCACCTGTCCATCACCCCTGGGAGCAGTACCCCCTCAGCCTCGAAACACGGCGTTTGGGACTGGACCTCATCCACAGTCCTGACTTCATCCCGCCGCTGCGCAGCACCGTTCCCGCCGTGATCACGGTTCACGACCTGGGCTTTCTCCTCTATCCGAACTTCGTGACCGCGGACTCAGCCCGCTACTACGGGCAAACTGATCTTGCAGTGCACCGGGCCAGCCGCATCATCGCCGTCAGTCACTCGACTCGTTCCGATTTGATCAGGCTCCTGGGCGCGCCGGAAGGCAAGATCAACGTCATTTACGAGGCCGCCGACCCCATCTACCAGCCCATTGGACGAGAAGAGGCCCGGGCCTATTTGCGCGCCGCCGGCGTTGACGCTCCCAATGAGTTTCTTCTCTTCGTGGGCACCATCGAGCCCCGGAAGAACCTCGGAACCCTGCTGCGCGCCTACCAGCAGTTGCGCAGCCAATATGCCTACCGCCATCCCCTCCTGCTCGTAGGTGCGCCGGGGTGGCTATCCAACGATATCTACAACCTGGTGAACGAACTTGATCTGACGGAAAGCGTGCGCTTCCTCGGCAGTGTCGCCGACAACACCGCTTTGCGTTCGCTCTACAACCTGGCCACCATGCTGGTGCATCCTGCCTATTACGAGGGATTCGGTCTGACGCCGCTGGAGGCCATGGCATGCGGCACGCCTGTCGTCTGCTCCAATGCCGGCAGTCTGCCGGAGGTGGTGGGGGAGGCCGCCATCCTGACGGCCCCGGACGATGTCGAAGGATGGACCGTGGCCATGCATCGCATCATCGACGATGACCAACTGAGCGACGAGATGAGCGTGAGGGGTATCGCCCGGGCCACCACCTTCTCGTGGGAAAAGGCGGCAAGGGAAACGTTGGAGACTTACCGCCAGGCCGTGGCGTCTGCGACCTGAGCGGGCAGCCGATGAACGCGTCTCTCCAGGACCCCTGGCAGGCACTTGCCGCCGGCGCCGGAACACTTGGCGTGCCCCTGACCGAGGCGCAGGTCCGGCAGTTCCAGCGCTACACCGAACTGCTGCTTGCGGCCAACCAGCAGTTCAACCTGACGGCCATACGCGATGTCCCCGGCATCGTGACCAAGCTGTACCTGGACGGGCTCAGCCTTCTGTCGCCCATTGCCAGGGCCAGCGGGCAGAGTACGGAGGCATTCCGCTCGTCGTCATGGCGTATCGCCGATGTGGGCAGCGGGGCCGGGATGCCGGGAATCCCCCTGGCAGTGGCGTGCCCGGGCGCACACCTGCTGTTCATCGAATCCATTGCCAAGAAAGGGGAATTCCTCCGCCAGGCCACTGCTGACCTCAGTCTGGATGCGGCAGTCGCCATCGCCCGCGCCGAATCCTTGGGGCAGTCGCCTCCTCATCGTGAGGCTTATGACCTTGTCGTGGCGCGCGCGGTGGCGGAGGCGGACACGCTGGTCGAACTGACGCTGCCGTTGGCTCGTGTGGGTGGAATTGTGGCCTTGCCCAAAGGCCCCAAGGCCGAAATGGAGATGGAGGCCGCCCTGCCGGCCATCCAGCGCTTGGGCGGGGAAGTGATCGACCTTGTCGTTCTCCAGGTGCCAGGTCTGGTGGAAACGCGAACCCTGATTTTGCTCCACAAAAGGCAGCCAACGCCGCGTTCTTATCCAAGAGCACCCGGCATACCGGCAAAACGTCCAATTCGCTGAAACACGCGCTTTCCCCACAACGCGCCATCGCGAATTTGTATGACAAACTCGCGGGTTTGTGCTATCCTTAAAATGGTTGTAGAAACGACGACCTTCCTGCACCTTGTGCTGGTTCCCCCCGCCGTACAGGATTGAACGTCAACAGTCTCTAGGGCGCATTCGCGACATTCCCCCATCAACGTCATGGCCCGAATCATTGCTGTTGCCAACCAAAAAGGTGGAGTTGGCAAAACCACTACTGTCGTCAACGTAGGGGCTATCCTTGCAGAAAAGGGGTATCGGGTGCTTCTTGTCGACCTGGATCCACAGGCGGCGCTGACGGCATCGTTTGGGGCGAATCCGTCGACGTTCAAAGGCTCGACCTACCATCTGCTGCTGGCGCATGAACTTGACCCGCAGCCTCTCGTCCTGCGCCAGGTACGGCCGCACCTGGATCTGCTTCCTGCCACCGTCGACCTCTCCGGCGCCGAAGTCGAACTCGTCAGCCAGATCGGGCGCGAATATCTGCTGCAGGAAATTTCGGCATCGCTGGCCGATGACTATGACTTCATTCTGATCGATTGTGGTCCCAGTTTGGGGCTGCTCACGGTCAACGCCTTGACGGCGGCCGATGAAGTCCTCATCCCGGTTTTGAGCGAGTACCTGGCATTGCGCGGGGTGGGAATCCTGCTCGACACCGTTGGCCGCGTGCGTGACCACACCAACGAGCATCTGGCGGTCCTTGGCATCGTCGTGACATCCTACGATGCAAACGCCTTGCATAACCGTGAGGTGCTGGCCGAGATACGGGAGATGTTTGGCCGCCGTGTCTTCAATTCCGTCATTCGCCGCAATACTCGCTACGCCGAGGCCGCAGCGGCCAACATGCCCGTCACCGAATACGCCCCCGAACATGCCATCACCAACGACTATCGCAGCCTGGTAGAGGAGATACTCAATGACCACCTATAATCCGATTTCTGCCGGCGGTGTAAGCAAGGCCCCTGGGCGCGGCGTCGATGCCTTCTTCAGCACAGCATCAGCGCCACGCCCGGTGACGCAGTTTTCAGGAAGCACAGAGATGACGCTCGATCACATGCTGGCCATGGAAGTCCAGTCGGCCATTGCCAGCAGTTCCGCCGTGCCCGCCGGCGAAGGGGTGTTGGTTTCAGACGCGGATCTGCTGAACAGCATCGACATTCCCCTGGCCGAGCCCACATCTCCTACGCCTGCGCGCCCGGCAGTGACGCCCAGGCCCAGCACGTCCCTTCCGCCTGTGGTCAACCGCGGTGATGGTGGCAGCCAAACACCGCAGGGCTCAGGCATCGTCGATTCCGAACCACCCCAGTCTCCTTTCCCGCCGCGGCCCAATCCCAGTGTAGATGATCCCAAGCGACCCCCTCTCACGCCCGAAGAGGAGACCCGCATTCTGAACCGCATCGACGCCAAACGCATCCAGGCTCTGCACGCTCAAATCGATGATCTCTACCGGGACATTCCCGTGCGCATCAACAACCGATCCGATTTGAGCCTGGAGGCGCTCGATCTGCTGCGCCAGGCCCGGGCCATTCTCATCGAGCACCCCGAACAGTTTGTCGATGCCGAGTTCAAAGTCCGGCAGGCTGCCACCATCTTCAACCGCGTCGAGATGACGGAGGCATGGGGCGACAAGTACGGATGGCGTGTCTTTTGGTACGAGGCCATCTTCCTGGCGGTTCTGATTGCAAGCTTCCTCAGCCTGGTGGTTTACAGCCAGAGTCTCGTGGCACTACTGACGCAATTGATCAGCGGCGCCGTTATCGCGCCGACCCAGGGCGTCCTCACCGCCGTCGGCTTCTGGTCCACCTTTGTCTGGGGCGGCATCGGCGGGGCCGTGGGCGCCATGTACATTCTCTGGACCCACGTTTCGCAGCGCCAGGATTTCGAGCGTCAGCACGTCATGTGGTACATCGTGCAGCCCATTATGGGCCTGGTCCTGGGTGGGGTGACCTTCTTGCTCATTTACTCCGGCCTGGTGACGCTCCAGGCGAGCCAGCCGGCCGCCGTCGCCCTGACCAGTGAGGTCCAGCTCTTTCCCTGCCTGATCGCCTTCACAGCTGGGTTCCGGCCGCAGTTCATCTTTGGTCTACTGACCAAGATCATCAAGGTGATCAATCCCCTGGAGGAACGGACCGCCTGAGGAACTTGCGGACCAACGAGACACCAGGCGCCCACGATTGGATCGTGGTAAAATCAACAAGAAATTTGCATTCGTGTTGGTTGGATGTGTGTCATGCCTGGCGTCGAAGATACTCAGTTCCAGCATCCCAGCGAAAGGGAGTTCGCACGGCTGCTCGATTTCTACGGCATTCGCTGGGAATATGAGCCGCGCACCTTCCCCCTGGAGTACAACGCCGACGGGAGCATCCGCACGGCGTTCTCTCCCGATTTCTACCTGCCCGAGCAAGACGTTTATGTTGAGCTCACGACCCAATCCGCGCGCCTCAACAATCTCAAGAACCGCAAGATACGTAAGCTCCAGGAACTTAACCCGGACATCCAGATCAAGCTGCTCAACCGGCGCGACCTGCGGCAGATGGCCCTGAAGTATGATTTCCCAGACCCTTCCGACGTCAACGATGCCGATGGACACCCTCGCGACTACGCCTGATCCCTACGCCAGCGGTATCGCCCGGGTGCTGATCGAGCAGGAGTCGCTGCAGGAACGTATCGCCGAAATGGGCGCAGCCATCGCCGCCGACTACGGCGACAAGCGTCCTCTCTTTGTGGGGGTCCTCAAAGGGGTGCTCTTCTTCATGGCCGATCTCCTCCGGGCCGTGCACATCCCCTTGGAGGTCGACTTCATGTCCATCTCCAGCTATAGTGCGGAGACACGCGAGCACGGGGTGGTGCGTATCACCAAGGACCTCGATACGACCCTGGCAGGGCGCCATGTCATCTTCGTCGAGGACATGATCGACACAGGCCTGACCTTGAGCTATCTGCTCAGGCTGCTGCAGACGCGGCAGCCTGCCAGCTTGCACGTTGCCGTTCTCTTCGACAAGCCCAGCCGCCGGATTGTGGATATCAAGCCCCGCTATCTTGGGTTCCGGCTGCCCGACCTCTTTGTCGTGGGCTACGGTCTCGACCAGCGCGAGCAATACCGCAATCTGCCCTTTGTCGGCGTGCTCAGTCCGGATGCCCTGCGTCAGGAATAGAGAAGGGCGCATCTGGCAGATGCGCCCTTCCCTATTCGGGCCCTAAACGCGTTACGACCCCGAGGAACCTTGGACGTGCCACCTGGAGCATTGGATTGGGGAGCGCTATCCCTTCCCAGATACCTTGGCGATGATCTGCCGTGGTATTTTACCGGGCTGACCTGTCGCTCCTTAACTCAACTCGTTCACAGCATCCCCGCTTGAACCTTCTACTGATTTGTACAAACCTCCTCAGTAGTGGCCTTGCTCGCTGTTTGGAGTTAGTTAAGTGGGGCGGTGTCTGTCAATTCCTTGGGGTTCGTAACTATCCATAGTATAGGAGCTTCCAGGGGTGGTGTCAAGCAAGACTTGTCATAAGCGAAGTTAAATGAGCCGCGCGCAGAGGTGGCTTACATATTCCTTCTTGAGAGGAGAAGCCCGCATTCGCGGGGCCTCGTATCGTGTTAGGATAGGTGTGCATTCATCTCTTATAGAATAATGTCGTCGTTGTCGTAGAGGCTTGGGATATGTGGGTAACGTCCCTGGAACCTCCGCTGAGCTACTACCCGTAGGTCGTGACCGGACGCAAGGCCACGACCCACAGCGAAGGCCAGGTGGATGCTCTCCGGGGATGCGCAAGTGGATAAGGGGAAAGCTCGGTCACCCGCCATGGACGCTGCCGAATGGCTCTCTCTACGGCTTGTGTGACCTTGTTCCAGGGCACACAAGATATGGTTGAGAGGGGCGCTGAATGCCGCCGTGATGGCTTCTGGGTGGGAACAGGAAGTGCTAAGACTTTCCACGCGTTTTCCTGCTGTTGTCCAAGTGGTTTGCAGCCTTTGCGCACAAGCTTGTCCACGAACTTATCCACTGCAAGGGCTGCTGCACAACGGGGTGAACGATGACACGCTGACTGTCCTGACCTCTGCTACAATGGTGGTATGGCCGTTTTGCGCAGTCTGAGGGTAGGCATCAGCCGCCGGCAGATCCGCGGGAAGCTTCGTTTTCTTGGCTGGCTAGCCGTCGCGGTGTGTCTGTGGGCTCTTCTCACGGGGCCGGCCAACGCCCAAGCGCGCCCGCAGGTGCTGCACCTGCAGTTCAGCGGTCCTGTCACACCGGCCATGCTCTCCTATCTGGAACGCGGATTGCGCCAGGCGAAGGCCGACGGCGATGTTGCCGTCATCTTCTCTCTGGATACGCCCGGTGGCTCCCTGGATGTCACCAAACGCATCTCGCAAGCCATCCAGGAATCTCCCGTTCCTGTGATCGTCTATGTGGCACCGGCGCGTGCCTGGGCGGCCTCCGCCGGTACCTTGATCACGCTGTCGGGACATCTCGCCGCCATGGCTCCCGAAACGCTGATCGGCGCGGCCAGCCCCGTCAACAGCAATGGCGAGGACCTCCCCGAGACGGAGCGCAAGAAGACGATGGAGGCGCTGGCCGCGGCGGCGCGGTCGCTGGCCGAACGGCGTGGAAGCACTGCCGTGACATGGGCGGCGGACACCGTCCAATCCGCCAAGGCGTCGACGGCGGTGGAAGCGCTGCAGATCGGCGCCATCGACGCCGTGGCCGTCGATACGAACGATCTCCTGCGGCAGCTTGACGGGCGCAGGGTGGCGGTGAACGGGGAAGAACGAACCCTGAACCTGCGTGATGCCGAAACCGTAGATCTGGGGCGGACGTTCCTCGAGGATCTGCTGGCCTTGCTCAGCAATCCGGCTGTGGCGGCCATTCTCCTGACGCTGGGCATCAATGCCATCCTGTACGAGTTGAGCGCTCCCGGCGGCTATGTCGCGGGCGCGATCGGGGTGATAGCCCTGCTGCTGGCCTTCTACTCGCTCGGCACGATCGAGCCGAACTGGGCGGGATTGGCTTTTGTCGTCATTGCCTTTGTCCTGTTTGTCGTCGAGGTCAAAGTCCATACCGGCGGCGTCCTTACCATCGCCGGACTCACCGCCTTTGTCCTGGGCTATGCGATGCTCTTTGACACGCCCTATGCGCCCATCCCGTGGGCGACTATCCTCGGCCTGGCGGCGGGCATGGCCCTGTTCGTCGCCCTGGCGGTGCGGCTGGTCGCGCGCACACAGCGGCGGCCCTCACGGGTGGGAGGCAGCGGGCTGATCGGCAGCGAGGGCACGGCGCGAACCAGTCTCGATCCCGATGGCTTTGTCTACGTCAACGGCGCCCGCTGGGAAGCCCTTGCCGACGATCCCCCGATTGCCGAAGGATCGACTGTTGTTGTCACACACCGCGAGGGGCACCGGTTGTCCGTGCGCCGCCGGTCGTCCCACACACCTCTGACCAAGGAGACCCCTGATGTTTGATGACCCTGCCCAGTCTGCGCAGTTCTCGGCCTGCCGGCCCCAACTCCAGGATCTCATCCGCGAGTTTCAGGAGGCTTCCCCTCCGGAACGCATGGAGTACATGGTGGACTTTGCCGAGGATCTGCCCGACCTGCCCGCCTGGCTGGCGGACAAGAGATCGGAGATGGAGCAGGTCCATGAGTGCCAGACGCCGGTCTTCCTCTTCACACAGATCGAAGACGGCAGTGTGCGCTTTTACTTCGACATCCCGCGTGAGTCGCCCACCGTGCGCGGCTATGCCGGCATCCTCGCCGAAGGGCTGGAAGGGGCGACGCCGCAGGAGGTCCTGGCGACGCCGGACGATCTCTATCGTTTGCTGGGACTCCACGAGGTCGTGTCCCATCTGCGCCTGCGCGGGCTCCACTCCCTGTTGGGACATATGAAGCGCCAGACGGCGGCGCTGCTGCCGAAGACCCCCTGAGTGATTGAGGGCACGGGACGGCGCAGCGCCGGCAGACCTGTGCGCCGGTCAGCGGTCGACGACGTCACGACGGATATTGCGCCGTTCCAGCCGGAAGCGCCGGCGCTCGGCAGCCTCTTCGTAGCGGCGCTTCTCTTCATCACTCTCCGGAATCAGCTCGGGTAGGGGAACGCGATGCTCGCTTGCGTCCAGGGCGACAAAGGTGAGGTAGGCGCTGGAGCAGTGTCGCCGTTCTCCGGTCAGCAGGTTTTCAGCCTCGACGCGCACGCCCACTTCCATACTGGTGTGGAAGACCCGGTTGACCTGCGCCTTCAGCACGACCACCTCGCCCAAGTGGAGGGGAGACCGGAAATGAAGGTCGTCCATGCTGGCGGTGACCGCGACGCGACGGGCATGCCGGCCGGCGGCGATGCCTGCGCAGATGTCGATCCAGGCCATAACCTGCCCACCAAAGGCCGTCCCCAGCGCATTGGTATGCGAGGGCAGCACCAGCTCGGTCATTTCGACAAATGATTCGCGCGCGGTCTTGAGTTGGATTGCGTCATTCATACGTCTAAGTATGTGGAACCCATGGAAAGCGATCCCTTCCTCCATCTCGCGTAGGTTGGTCACGCAGGTTATCATGTCCCCGCTGCGTGCAACAACATGGCATGACTTGCTTGTGTTCCTTGTGAGCATATAATGACATTCTGGCTCGCACGTCGGGTCGTCGAGGAGCCTTTGATGTTCCGCCATCAAGAAGACGCAAACTTCGTTATCTTTGAATACGTCAGTGACATCTTCCTGACGTGCGTGGCGCTCTACCTCGCCTACCTGGCTCGTTCTTTTCTTCCGTACGGAAAGACGATCACGCCGGTGACCCTGCATTTCACCCCGGCGCTGTACATTACCGTGGCGGCGATCTGGACGATCGTCTTCTTCATGCTCAATGTCTACGACGCCCGCCATACGCTGCGAGCGGTCGATGAGCTGCAATCTCTGCTCCTGGCGATCGCACTTTCGGTCTTCGTCTTTGCCGGGGTGCTCTATGTTTCGTACCGCGACCTGTCGCGTCTTCTCTTCTTCTACTTTGTCGTCGCCGATTTCATCTTTCTGATCGGCTACCGCTGGTCTCTACGGATGGCCTTGCGCTGGGCGGGGGCGCGCAAGCTGAGCCTCCGCCGGATTCTTGTCATTGGCGCCGGCAACGTCGGGCAGGCGGTGGGACAGCGCATCCAGGAGGAGGCATGGACCGGGCTTGAGCTGGTGGGGTATCTTGACGATGACCCTGACAAGATCGGACAAAGCTATGCTGGCGCTCCCGTGCTGGGACCCCTCTCGATGGCTGCCAGCGTGGTGCAGAAGCAGGCCGATGAGGTCATCTTTGCCTTGCCCCTCCGCGCCCACGAAACCCTGCGCAGCCTGATTGGGGCGCTCCAGGAATACCCGGTGCAGGTGCGTGTGGTTCCCGACGTGCTTGACCTGGCTCTTTTCCGCGCCAGCATGGAGGACTGGGATGGCATCCCTCTCATTGGCCTGCGCGATCCGGCGATCAGCGGCATCAACCGCATTGTCAAGCGCGTCTTCGACCTGGTCGTGGCCACGGTGTCATTGCTCGTGCTCTGGCCCATCATGTTGGTCGTCGCCGTGGCCATCAAGCTTGACTCGCCCGGGCCTGTGATCCTCAAACAGCAGCGCGTGGGCGAGAACGGCCGCCTGTTCACCGTGTACAAGTTCCGGTCGATGGTGCAGGATGCCGACAAGTACCTCGCGCTCGTGATGCGCGAGAACGAAGATGGCCAGATCGTCCACAAGCACCGCGACGATCCCCGGATCACCCGCGTGGGGCGCGTGATCCGGCGCACCAGCATCGACGAGCTGGCGCAGCTCTTCAACGTTCTCAAGGGTGAGATGAGCATGGTCGGCCCCCGGCCGGAGCTGCCCCTGATCGTGGCGCACTACGAATCCTGGCAGCGCAAGCGTTTTGCCGTGCCGCCGGGCATCACCGGGTGGTGGCAGGTCAGCGGTCGCAGTGACAAGCCGATGCATCTCAACACCGAGGATGACCTCTACTACATCAGCCACTACTCGCCACTTCTCGATCTGCAGATTCTCTGGCGAACCATCGGGGTGGTTTTGAAGGGCAAGGGCGCCTACTAATCGGGGATTTCTGGCGGCAGCCGGACATATCTGGGGTTTATTGGATCCAAGTGAAGGATGCTTTAGCCGTGAGGACAGAAGTCAGAGAGCGGGTCCTGGTTGTGGTGGTTTCTTTCCTGGCCTTGGCCGGGTACTACGCACGCACGGATCGCCTGACGGTTCTCCATCCCTACTTCGCCAAGGCATGGGACCATCATAAGTACATCGAGATGGCGACGCACCCCTTCGCCCTTCACATCGCACCCTTCTGCTGGCGGATACTTGTCCCTCTCCTGGCCTGGCTCCTGCCGTTCGGCCTGCAGCGCAATTTCACGATCCTGGCCTTTTGCGCTTTGTTCCTGACGGCGATCGTCTTCTACTTTGTGCTGAGACAATGGGGCTTTTCCCATCGCGTGGCCCTGATGGGCATTCTCTTCTTCCTGGCACTGGGTTGGGCGACCCGGCTGAATACCTTCGACTTCTGGCAGACGGACGCCGCCGGTTTTCTGTTCACGGTCATTGCCCTGTGGGGCATCTTCGCCGGGCGGGATCTTGTCTTCCTGGCGGCGCTGGTGGTCGGCGTGACCGCACGAGAGAGCGTGATCTTTGTGGCGCCGCTCTACTACACCTTCCATGCCAGGCGGGTCTTTGACAAACGGGTGCTGGGCCGCACGCTGGCGCTGGTCAGCCTTCCCGTGCTGGTGCTCGTTCTGATCAGGATTGCCATTCCGCCATGGAACGGAAACCCGGCCTATATGGCAACGCTTCCCGAGACTCTGCGTGAGGACCCCTATAACCTGGTGACTCTGTTCCGCAACATCGGCCTGCCTCGTCTTCAGGGCGTCTCCTATGGGATGTTCATCGACGACATTTGCGTCACCTTTGGCGTCTCGCTGGTCTTCCTGCCCCTCTTCGCGAAGAAAAACAGGTTCCTCTTCGTCAAGTTCGCCCCTTTCCTGGTGCTCTGCCTGGCGCCACTGCTTCTTGCCGTCAACACAAACCGGCTGGTCGTGAATGCGTTTCCGGCAGTGATCATTCTGGCCCTGGAAGGCATCCTGGCCATCGCCGAGGTGACCGGCACCAGTCCCGACCTTTTCCTGCCCTTGCCGCTGCTCCTGTTGGTCATGCTTCTCGTCAAGCCCGGTTGGTTTGTCGTCCCTTCGCTTCTGGAGGCTTTCATTCTGTTAGCCTACCTGGCCTTTGTCTTCCAGCGCCGCCAAACGAACCTGGCCGCAAGGAGCGGTGGGGACATCACGCCTGACTGAAGACCCTCCCGCTCGCGGTTTTCATGAATTTTCTGTCACAAACGGGGTTCAAAAAGGGGAAGCGATGACAATCTTCTCATCCGGCGTCCCACTCAGGGCAGCGCCTGCTTGACGTCTTGGTAAGCGAATGATACCTTCTGACGCTTGCCACATCACGTGAGCGCTACCGCGCACCATCGACCACCGCTCACCAACCCACTATTCTGTGAGGCACCCCTATCGTGAAGTTCGTGCGACCCCTATCGATCCTATTCGTGTTGGCGCTGGTGGCCGTGGCCGCCGCGCCAGTGGTCACCTACTCAGCGTCTCGTCCTTCCGCCCTCCTGTCGCAGACATCGGCGCCCTCTACCCCGGCCAAGGCCGGTTCCTGGCAGCGCGTGTGGCGCAGCGAGGGTGGAGTGGAAGCCCTCGTGGGGCTTGATGCCTTGACCGTGCTCGGCGTTGGCGCCGGCGGCATGATCCTCAACAGCACCGACGGCGGCACTACCTGGCACTACCAGTCGCCGGCGCCCGACAAGGACCTTCATGATCTCGCCGTCTCCGGAGGGAAAGCCTGGGCCGTGGGGCAGGGCGGTATTGTGCTCGGCACCCAGGACAGCGGCGCCACCTGGGCGCCGTTGGCAGCGCCTGTGGCCTCCAACCTCAACGGGGTCTATTTCACCAACAACAGCAGCGGCTGGGCGGTGGGCGACGCTGGCGTCATCCTGCAGACAACGGACGGCGGCGCCACCTGGACGCCGCAGAGCAGCGGTGTGACGACGGCGCTGAACGCCGTCCGCATGTTCGACGACGGGCTGCACGGCGTTGTCGTGGGCGATAAGGCGGTCGTGTTGACGACGACCGATGGTGGGACCACCTGGTCGTTGCGCACCGGCCTGACGCCTGCCGGTCTCAACCTCTACGATATCCACGTCCAGGGCAGTGAAGCCTGGTTTGTCGGCGAGGGCGGCGTCATTCGCTACAGCAACAACATGGGCGCCACCTGGACCAACAAAGCCTTTCCCGCTATCCAGCTTTACGAGATTCAGTTCGCTCCCGGCCAGGGCCTGGTGGGTTGGGTAGCAGGGATGCAGCTTGTCAACGGCGTCGAGCAGGGGCGTATCTACCGCACGACCGACGGCGGCAACAACTGGATTCCTGTCAATGCAGTGAGTGACGATGACCGGGCTGAGCATCCCATTACGGCCCTGGGGGCAGGCGACGCCACCCATGCCTGGGTGGGGGGCAGCACCCCGGCGGCGGCCCTGGACAACTGGGGCGACGGCCTTGCGCCCCGTCCGAGCTGGTTTCTCTGGGGCGCGGCCAACGGCGTCACCTGGAAGCACCTGATGGGCGGCTTCTTCCCGCGCTATTTCAGCCTGGCGGCGGCCAGCGACCAGGTCATCTATGCCGGCGGCCAGGACGCCAACTTCATGAAGAGCACCGATGGGGGACAGACCTGGCGCGAGATCGCCAAGGAGATGCGCGACAACCCTGAGATCGCCAACCTCCCGAACGGCGGCTACGGGGCGATTCTGCACGGCATTTCTTGTGTGCCAGGGAACACGAATGATTGCACAGCCAGCGGCCGAGCGGGTCTGATCGTCCACACGACGGATGGGGGCGCAACCTGGAGCCGCGAGTGGCCCGTTCCCGGCTACTCCAACTCTCTCTACGACATCAACCGCACCTCCGCCAAACGCGGTGTCACCGTGGGACGTTGGCGCTATTTCCACACGTTGAATGGGACTACCTGGCCAGAAGCCAGCAACAACGGCGGCAACAGCACCGGCATCGACCTTGACATGATCTCGGATGATCAGGGTGCGGTGGCGGTCCTGAAGCCAGCGTTCCGCTACACACTCAACGGCGGCAACACCTGGACGGTCTACCTGCTGCCGGCGGCCTATGGTTCCTGGTTCTTCGATGCGGTCGATGCCTACGACAGCGATGGCAACGGCCAGCTAGACAATGTCTGGTTGGCAGGGTGCAAACGTGCTCCGGGAAGCTGGGAGCATGCGAACGAGTGCGAGGCGGCGGCGGTGCTCCATAACCCCCAGGCCGTGACGGACAAGACCAACTGGCAGGCTACCGTCTTGCCGGACGGGTCGCCCGTGATCAACAAGATCGAGATGGTGGATGAGACGACCGGCTGGGCCGTTGGCAATGCCGGGGCGGTCTACTTCACCGAGGACAGTGGCCAGACCTGGAACCGCCAGGCCGCACCTGACAGCAGCGACCTCATGGCGCTGGACGTGGTCGACCGCAACCTGGTGTTCGCGGCTGGGCTGGAGGGCATGATCCTGCGCTTTGCCCAGGCCAACCGGCGGCTCGATGCCGGCGCCCAGGGTGTGGTGGCCATCGACGGCGACCTGAGCGATTGGTCTGCCGCCTACCAGCGCACCATCAACGGCGATGACGTCGACACCATGACCGGCGACAAGCCTGTCCCCAGCGACATCAGCGCCGATGTCCGCCTGCGCTGGGATGATCGCCGCTTCTACATCGGAGCGCACGTGACGGATGATAGTGTCATGGCGGGTGACATGTTTGGCATCACCTTTGATGGCCTGCAGGACGGACTCAAGGGCGCTGATGACCACACGCTCCTCTTCGGGGCGGAGGGTTCTTTGAACGTAGACGGCGCGCCGCCGCCGGAAGGCTGGGACTATGCCGTGCGCCAGGTCAGCGGCGGCTATGACCTCGAGGCCAGCCTGCCGGCAGAGGCGTTGGGCGGCAGCTTCGCTCACCTCCGCAAGATGGGCGTCAATGTGGCTCTCACCGATGCCGACCCGCAGGACCAGGCCCCCACGGTCCTGACCTGGGCGGGCAGCAGCCTGGACGGCGACCCCACGACCTACGGCGAGCTCACCCTCTTCCGTTTCGACAGCCAGCGACCTGACCTGGATGCACCTTCGGCGGGAGCGTTCACCGTGGATGGCGATCTGAGCGATTGGAGCGCCGATGCCACGACCGTTCTCAACAACGCTTCTGCGGACAGCATTCAGGGCGTTCCGCCTGCCAGCGATGCCGATCTGAGCACCACCCTGCGCCTGCGCTGGTGGAGCGACTACCTCTTCCTCGGCTTCCACGTTTCCGACAGCACCCCAGCCCAGGCTGACGCCATCCAGGTCAATTTCGACCCCAGCGGTGACGGCAAGCCCGGCAGCGACGACCACGAGTTGATCATCCATCCCGATGGCTACGTGACCGACAACGGCCAGCAACCGCAGGGTGTGGTCGCCGCCGGGCGCAGCGTGCCGGGCGGCTATGAGATGGAGGTGGCGGTCCCGGCGGCATGGTTCACCGATCCTCCCTATGACGCCTACCGCACCATCCGCTTCAACTATGGCCTGCTTGACGACGTCAACGGCGACGGCGCCGTCGAGCGCCGCCTGAACTGGCAGGGAGCGTCCATCGGTGGCATCGAGGCGGACTATGGCTCGCTCACGCTGTTGACCTTCGAGACCAAGCTGAAGGCAGCGCCCAACAATGAGGACGTCCAGGACACCACGCTGGATCAGTGGAAGCCGACCACCAACTATGGCAACATGGGCTACATCGGCATGCGTCCCGGCAACGCTCAAACCGGCATGATCCGCTTCAACCTCGACAGCCTGCCGGCGGGCGCCCAAATCAAGCGGGCTTTCCTGCGGCTCTACCGGCTGCCCGTCGTCGACGCCACGGGGCCCCTGGATGTCACGGTCTACCGCCTTCTGCGAAGTTGGGCCGAGATGCAGGCCACGTGGAACCAGGCCGCCAACGGCAGTCCCTGGGGCGTGGCAGGCGCCGCCGGCCCCACCGATCGCGTCGCCACCCCCAGCACCCAGGGCGTCATCCTGACCGACAACGTCTACGGCTCCTTCGACGTGACCGCGGACGTGCAGAAGATGATGTCAGGGGAGGCGCCCAACAATGGCTGGCTCCTCGAGGGCGATGCGGGCATGAACAAGATGTTCCAGCTTGCCAGCCGGAACGCCGTGTCGCCTCCAGGGGTGCAGCCGGAAATGGCTTTTGAGTACACGCTGCCCGGCGGCACGGTGGCGACGGCCACCCCGTGGGCCACCCCCACCGCGACGCCCACCGCCACGCTGACGCCGACGGCGACTTCCACGCCCACGCCGACGGCGACACCCACGTCGACGCCCACCGAGACGCCCACGGCCACAGCCACCCCTACTGAGACGCCGACGGCGACGCCGACTGCCACCGCCACGTCGACTCCCGTGCCGATCCCGCTCTGGCTGCCGTTGATCCGCAGTTAGCGCTGCCAACCTCTTTCTGCCTCACCCCGCCCTGTCATTGCGAGGCCCGATAGGGCCGAAGCAATCTCCAAGTCAGGAGGAGATTGCTTCAGGGCTGACGCCTTTCGCAATGACAGGGTGAGGGCCGAAGCAATCCCCAAGTCAGGAGGAGATTGCTTCAGGGCTGACGCCCTTCGCAATGACGGGGTGAGGGCCGAAGCAATCTCCAAATCAGGAGGAGATTGCTTCAGGGCTGACGCCCTTCGCAATGACGGGGTGAGGTGTCTCACCCCCATGAATCTTTTGTCATGTCTTTGCTTTGCGCAACAGGCAGGCATGACAGTTTGATCACAAAGCCCTTTCACCCCTTGACGCGCGGATAGGGGAATGCTAAGTTGGGAGACAAACCAAAGATCGGAGCATGCAGGCCGCGGCCTGTCCGGGCGCGGCGTCTGTGGTTGTGCTCCTCTGCACGCCTGTCCGACTGCTATGAAGGCACTCTTCCTGCACCTTCCCTCCCGTTTTTTGGCCTTTGCCCTCGTCATCGGCCTGGCCCTGCCGCCTGTGCTGATGGTAGCGGCGTCGGCGCCGCCCGCACCATCTGCGATCGCATCCCCGCAGGCGGGACCGGCTGCCGGCGCTTCGTGGCAGCGAGCCTGGAAGGGGGAGGGGTACCTGTTTGCCCTGGCGGCGCGCGATGCCCAGACGCTGCTCGGCGCCGGCTCGGACGGCATGATCCTCAAGTCCACCGACGCCGGCGACACCTGGGCCTACCAGGCGCCGATCACCGGCAAGGACCTCTATGATCTCAGCCAGGTGGGCGGCAGCGCCTGGACGGTGGGAGAGGGTGGACTCGTGCTTCGTTCGCAGGACGGGGGAACGAGCTGGCAGCAGCTCGCCAGCGGCCTGGCCGCCAACCTCAACGGTGTGCACTTCCTGAACACCTCCACCGGCTGGGTGGTGGGCGAGGGCGGTCTGATCGCCCGCACGACCAACGGTGGCTCAAGCTGGACGCCGCAAGCCAGCGGGGTGACCGCCTCGCTGCGCGCCATCCGCATGTTTGCCGATGGCCAGCATGGCGTGGCCGTGGGCGACGGCGTCTTGCTGACCACGGTCAACGGCGGCGGCGCCTGGACGGTGCGGGCAGGTGTGGCGCCGGCCGGCGTCAGCCTGCGCGATGTGGCCGTGGAGGGCAGCGAAGCGTGGGTCGCCGGCGATGGCGACACGATGCGTTACAGCAGCGACAGCGGGGCGACGTGGGGCAGCAGAACCACCGGCGCAGGCGTTGACCTGCACGAGGTCGAGTTTGCGCCCGGCCAATCCCAGATCGGCTGGGTGGCCGGCTCCGATGGCGTCGTGGCCCGCACTACCAACGGCGGCAGCACGTGGGCGGTGGCCGGGGCTGTGGATGGCAGCGTGAAAATGGGAAGGGACCTCTCGGCCCTGGCGGTGTCTGATACCGGCCATGCCTGGGCGGGTGGCAGCGCGGCGGTGGCGAATGATGGTAACTGGGATGGCGACACCAGCCCGCGACAGAGCTGGTTTGTCTGGCGCACTGGCAACGGCACGGCCTGGAGACATCTTCTCGGCGGTCACTATCCGCGTTTCTTCGAGATCACGGCCGCCTCAGATAAGGTGGCTTACGCTGTGGGCGATGAGACGCTGGCCCTGAAGACGACCGACGGCGGCGACACCTGGCGCGAGCTGTACCGCGAGATGCGCAGCGATCCGGCGACGCCGCCCACCGCCGACAGCATTGACGCCTTCCTGATGGGCGCCGGCTGCGTCCCCGGCAACCCGGATGATTGTCATGCCGTGGGCCGCAGCGGTCTGGTGCTGCACACCACCGACGGCGGCGGCGCCTGGCGTCGCGAGTACACGCCCGGCTATGGCGGCTACCTCTATGACGTGGGCCGGACTTCGGACACGGACGGGGTGACGACCGGCACCTGGCACTACTTCCGCACCGCCGATGGCGGCGCCAGTTGGGCGGACGCCGCCAACAACGGCGGCAACACGCCTGGTATCGACCTGGACATGATCTCTGGCAGCACTGGCGCCATGGCTATCCTCAAGCCCTTCCTCAAATATACCTGGAATGGCGGCGCCAACTGGGGGTCGAAGGCTCTGCCATCACATTATAGTTCCTGGTTCTTCGATGGGGTGGCGGCGGTGGACGCCAACAACGATGGGTCGTTGGACGACGCCTGGCTGGCCGGTTGCGCCCGCGCTCCCGGCGCCTGGGTGCACACGTCGCCCTGTGTGGGTGGGGCCATTGCCCGCACCACGGATGGGGGCGTGAGCTGGACGGATTTCCAGTTCCCCGACGGCACTCCCCTGTTCGAGGACGTTGACATGGCGGATGCGACCACCGGCTGGGCGGTCGGCGACGCTGGATTACTGGCAGGAACCACCGATGGCGGCGCCACCTGGACGCGCGTTACCGTGCCCGTGACCAGCGATCTCTATGGGATTGAGATGCACAGCGCCGGCGTCGCCTACGCGGCCGGACACGAGCATGTGATTCTCCGCTACCACACCGGCGCCAGCCAGGCGGTAGTCACGGTCCCGGCACAGCAGAATGTGACGATTGACGGCAACCTGGGTGATTGGACAGAGGCGTCTGCCGTCACCATCGACGCCGCCACCGCCAACACCGTTACCGGCCCTACGCCCTCCACCGCAGACCTGAGCGCGGGCCTGCGCCTGCGCTGGTGGGAGGATCGCTTGTTCCTTGCCCTGGACGTACACGATGACGCCGTCCGCAGCCAGGATCACGTCGAGGTAGCCATCGACGGGCTGGGAGACCGCGCGAGCGGGGCCGATGACCGCGTCTTCAGCATTTACTTCGACGGGCGCGTGGTGGCCAACGGCTTTACCCTGACCGGCGCCGCCCAGGTGACAGGCGACGGCTACCGCATCGAAGCCGAGATTCCGGCGAGCGCCCTGGGCGGCAATTTCGCGGCCAGCCGGACGCTGGGCCTGAATGTGGGCCTTTTCGACGATGACGGCGGCGGTGTGGACAACGCCCTGATCTGGACTGCGCCCACCGTGGCGGGGGACCCGGCGCAGTTTGCGACCGCCACCCTCCTGCCCTTTGCCGGCGCCCGCGGCGCCACGCTTGTCGCCCTGCCTGCCGGCGCCATGACCCTGGACGGCAGCCTGGCCGAATGGAGCAGTGACAACGCCCTGAATCTGACCGCGGCGACGGCGAGCCTGGCCCAGGGCGACGCGGTGACCAATGCCGACCTCAGCGCCAGCGTCCGCACCCGTTGGTGGCAAAACTACGTTTTCATCGGCGTTCACGTCAACGACGATGTCGTGCGCGCGGGCGACGGCGTCACCTTCGCCCTTGATGGCAACGGCAATGGCAAGAAGGGCGACCCCACCGACTGGGAGTTTCGCGTGGGCGAGGATGGGAGCGTGAGCAACGGTTACAAGGCCCTCGCCTTCGCCAAAAAGGTCAGCGGTGGTTACGAAGTGGAGGTCGCCGTCCCCCAGGTCATGTTGGGGGGCAGCCTGGTGCATGATCGCACCTTTGGCTTCAACGTGGGCATTGCTGACGATGACAGCGGCAGCGCCGTCCCTGAGAGTTGGCTCATCTGGCAGGGCGCCAGCCCGGGCGGGATCTACACTGACCTGGGTCAGATTCGTCTTCAGGCCTTCAGCCTTGTCCTGCAGCCCGGCAGCAACGGGTACAGCGGCGCTGTGGACACGCTGCTCGACTCCTGGAACCCGACCACCGTACACGGCGCCGATGCTACCCTGGAGTGGCGGGCGTCCGATTCAGCGCCGAAGAACGGCCTGGTCAAGTTCCCGATCACGGGCTTGCCGTCGGACGCCGTCGTCAACCAGGCGACCCTTTCCTACTACGCCACCTTTGACGGCGGCCAAGACCTTACCGCGGCTGCCTATCGCGTGCTGCGGGCATGGGACGTCAACGCCGCCACCTGGCAGGTCGCCGCCGCCGGCGTTCCCTGGCAGACACCCGGCGCCGCCGGCGCTGCCGATCGCGCGACGGCGCCCACGGGGAGTGCGCCCATGACCGGCGTTGGCTGGGTCAGCATGGATGTCACCGCCGATGTGCAGGCGTTTCTCAGCGGCGCGGCTGCCAACCGTGGCTGGCTGATCACGCTGGACGGACCCAATGCGCGCTTCGTCGTGGCCGCCGCCGAGTACGCGACCGACGCCAGCCAGCGACCCAAGCTCGAGCTCCGCTATACGCTGCCGCCTTCGGGCACGCTGCCGACGCCGACGCCGACCGTCACCCCCACGAAGACGCCGACGCCTACCATTACCCCCACACCGACCATCACCCCCACCCCCACGCTCACACCGACGCCCACCGATACCCCCACGCCCACGGAGACGCCGACGATCACGCCGACGCCCACGGAGACGCCGACGCCGACGATCACGCCGACCGCATCGGAGACGCCCACGGCCACGGAGACGCCGACGCCCACACCCACGCCCACAGAGACGCCCACACCCACCCCAACGGCCACGCCGACGGCGACGCCTGCTTACTTCGGCGCCCTCTTCAGCAACGGGTCTGGCGGATATGCCGGCACGCGTGACACCTTCATCTCCGCCCTTGACCCGCATGTCAATTACGCCGGCGCGCCGCTTCTGACCCTGCGCGAGGCGCCTGGGAATCAGAACCGCAGTCTCGTCGGCTTTGATCTGCACACGATACCCCTGGGGACGCACATCCAGGGCGCTGAGCTGCACCTCTTCGTCGCCTACCGGAGCGCCGACGCCACAGGGCGATCCCTGCTGGTGCATCGTCTTCTGCACGGCTGGTATCCGCCGGTCACCGATTGGTATCTCGCCACGGAGACCCAGGCCTGGACCCAAGCCGGCGCCAACGCCGCCGGCAGCGATTACCGTACAGAGCCGACGGCTTCGGCGCCTCTGGACGATGGCAGCGAGGTCGTTTTCGACGTGACCGCCGATGTCCAGGACTGGCTGGACGGCGAGCCCAACAACGGTTGGCTGCTGCGCCTTTCAAGCGGCAGCGACCTCATCCTCAACCTGGGCAGCGCCGAGAACGAGGACGGGTCCGTGCGGCCACAGCTTCGCATCGTCCTGCCCACCGGGACGCTTCTGGCCACGCCCACGCCCACGGCGACCGTGCCTCCCACGCCCACGCCTGGCTCCCAGACAGGCATCACGACGTTCACGCTGCCGCTGAACGCCGGATGGAACGCCGTTTCCATCCCGGTTGATGCCATGAACCCCACGCTGCCCGATGTCCTATCCAGCCTGGACGGCCACCTGGTGGCGGTGCGCTGGTTCGACAACACCGGCGATACTCCGGTCTGGCGCCAGTATCCCTCCGGGGACGCCAATACCACCCTGACAGGCATCTGGAAAGAGATCGGCGTCTGGGTGCAGACGGATGCCGCCGCCACGCTCAGCGTCAACGGTCTGCGCCCGGCCAGCCCCACCGTCATTCACCTGCGGCCAGGATGGAACCAGGTCGGTTTCCCCAGTCTGGCGCCGCAGCGGGTCGATGCTGCGCTGGCGGACATTGCCGGCAGCTATGACCACGTGCGCGTGTGGGACAACGCCGCGCAGCAGTGGCGCAGCTATGTCCCCGGGAACCCCGGCAATACACTCACGGCCTTCCAGCCCGGCGATGCCATCTGGATCCACGCCACGCAAGCGGCGCAACTGACGATTGTAAATTGAGGCGGCGACCGGCAGCCCCGGTCGCCGCTATCCCTCTATCCCCAGCCGCGCAGCCAGGGCAGCACGGATGTCATTCTGGACCGCAGCGACGGCGCCGGAGGCGTCAACCCGCAGAAAGCGCTGGGGTTCCTCACTGACCAGGGTCAGGTAGCCTGCCCGCACCCGGTGGTGGAAGTCCAGCGACAGGGCCTCCATGCGGTTCCACTCTTCGGGCGTCTGGGCCTTGCGGCGCAAGCCGGCCTCGACGGCGATGTCCAGGTAGATGGTGGCGTCGGGCCGGAGCCCGCCGGTGGCAAAACGGGTGATCTGGCGGAGGTCGTCCAGCGGGAGTTGCTGCCCGTAGCCCTGGTAGGCCATGGTGCTGTCGGCAAAGCGGTCACACACCACGACCCAGCCATCCTCCAGGTGGGGGCGGATGACCTGGCGCACGATCTGGGCGCGGGCGGCGGAAAAGAGCAGGATCTCCGCCTCCGCGGCCATCTCTGTATGCGTCGGGTGCAGCAGGATGTGCCGGATCTGGTCGCCAATGGCGGTGCCTCCGGGCTCGCGGGTCACCAGCACACGCAGACCGCGGCTGCGCAGCCAGTCGACCAGCAGGCCGATCTGCGTCGTCTTCCCGCTGCCTTCGATGCCCTCGAACGTGACAAACATGGCTGGCAACCACCGCGCCGGTGGCAGCGGCTCCCTATTCGCGGTAGACGCGCACGCGGCGCTGGGGCTCGCGGCCGTAGGAATGGGAAACCAGGTTCGCCTCGCGGGCAAGGCGGTGCTGGTGCCGGCGAACCTCAGGCGGCTGCGGCGCCAGCTCGATCACGGGAGCGCCGCCGAGAACCTTCTCCACGGCCTGGCGTGTCTCTTCGATGGCCAGCTTCATCGGCTCGTCTTCAGTCTGGCGGTCGCCGAGCTTCAGCGCAAAGATGTCGGCCAGCAGCAGCTCCATCTGGCGCACGGTGTTGGAGCGCAGGACGTAGACCGGGATGCCCCTGCTCTCGGCGTCGATGATGGGCTGCGGCTGCTTGCGGTAGTAGGTCTTGAGCGTGATGACGATTTCCGCCCGGAACAGGTCGCTGGTGATATCAACCGGCACGCCCAGGCCTTGGGCGGCCGCGCGCAGACGGTTTTGACCGATGCCGTAGCAGTAGACGCGCAGGAGCCGCGCTGTGGTCGGGGCGGCCGCACCGGGAAGTTCGTGCTCGCCGAAGCGGCTGCTCAGTCGTTCATAGGACCGCTCACCGTTGCGTCCATGCCTTTCGTCCTCGGAGGTTTCGCTGCGCCAGGCCTCACTGCGCTCGACCACGACGACGCCCTCTTCATCGCGAAAACGAGTTTCTGTCTTGAGCGGCCGGTCACGCAGGACATCGTCCACCGCCCGTGCCACATCGTGGTGCACAAGCAGGTGCTGGCGGTCGACCAGCTCGATCAGGACGTTGAAGGTGGGCGGCGCCCGGCGTTCCAGGACCGCCTTCTGGGTGCCGCGCCGGCGCGCTTCTTCATCGGACAGGGTGACGGACTCAACGCCGCCCACCAGGTCCGAGAGGGTGGGATTCAACAGCAGATTGGACAGGGTGCGGCCGTGGGCGGTGCCGATAAGCTGCACCCCGCGCTCGGCGATGGTACGCGCCGCCTCTGCTTCCAGGGCGCGTCCGATCTCGTCGATGATGATGACTTCCGGCATGTGGTTCTCCACAGCCTCGATCATCACCTCGTGCTGCAGCGAGGGCAGGGGAACCTGCATGCGCCGCGCCCTGCCGATGGCAGGATGGGGGATGTCGCCGTCGCCGCCGATCTCGTTGGAGGTGTCGACGATGACGACGCGCATCTTGCGGTCGGCGAGCACCCGGGCTGCCTCGCGCAGCAGCGTCGTCTTGCCGACGCCGGGGCGGCCCAGCAGCAGAATGCTCTGCCCGCTGGTCACGATGTCCTCGATGATGTCGATGGTGCCGTAGACCGCGCGCCCCACGCGGCAGGTCAAGCCGACAATGTCTCCTTTGCGGTTGCGGATGGCGGAGATGCGGTGCAGCGTGCGAGTAATGCCGGCGCGGTTGTCTTCGGTGAAATCGCCGATGCGATCGACGACATAGCGGATATCCTCGGCTGTGATCTCGCGTTCGAGAAGTTCGACGTCGCGATCGGTGAAACGGGCCTCGGGTTTGCGCCCCAGATCCAGGATGATCTCAACGAGCTTGTCGGCCTGGTCCAGATCGTGAAGCCGGTCGCGAAGTGGGGCAGGAAGGACGGCCAGGAGGGCGTCCAGGTCATCAGTGATGTTCTGTTGCATAGAGTTGGAAGACAATGATGCGTGCTGTGATGGCAGCAGCGATAGAAAGGGCGAGATCTGGGGCGAGATCGGTCAGCCGGCGACGGGGGGTGGGACGGAAACGTCGGCAGGCGCCAGCGTCGGCAGCGTGGCCTCAACTCTCTCGGCAGCGAGGGGAACGGCGGCGGGCTTCCTGACCATGCTGGTCGTGTGCTTGACGAACCGCGTCACCGCCGCATCCGGCTCAAAGCCTGCCTCTTGCAGCAGAGGGCCGAAGCTGCTCTGGTAGGGTCGCAGCGGGCAGAGGACGGGGCGTTCGCTGTAGCGTCCGAGGGCATCGAGGCTGCACTTGAGCAGCACGGAGATGGGTTCGGGCGCTGCGGGGTCGCCCATGAGGTGGAGCCAGTGGACGTTGCGCCCACGGGTGATCTGGGAGACGGCCAGGATGTCGCCGTTCGCCTGGTAGACAAACCCTTCGACGCGTTCAGGCTGCCACCACTTACGCAGGTCGAGGGATGAAGGACCCTCGCCGTTGCCTGTCTGCATCCCCTCGGCCTGCTGGACGAGTGGGGGGGTGTGGCGGCAGTGCAGCCGCTGCAGCGCCAGGGAGTCGGTTTCGGCCTGTGACCGGACGCCCTCCGGCAGGGCGCCCTGACCGCCCTTGGGGGTTGAGACGCCGGGATGACGGAAGAGCGTTTCCTGGATATAGGGTGCAAAGCCGCTTGCGGCCACGGAGCCGGCGGCCTCATCGTCGTTGCCCAGGCAGACGTAGAGCCGCTGGATGCCGTGCTCACCGGCGTCCTGGGCCACGCGTTCGAGGAGGAGCTGCCAGATACTGGCCGCCTGGGGACCGGCGTCGTGCAAGGGGGCAATGCGAGTCAGATCGGCTTCGGGCCGGCCCAGGCGTTTGACTGCCTGGACAAACCCGTGCATCGGCGCTTCATCCAACGCTGGCTCGTACAGATAGGTTGCCGCGCCACTTCCCAACCAGGGCAGGGGAGCGCTCACAGCCGCCCAAAACACGTTCTGCGGGCTGTTGAAGAACTGCTCAAGCTGCAACGGGGCGCTGCGCCGTGCCAGGCTTTGCAGCCGCAGGGAGTTGCGCAAACCGAAAGGGCGGATCAAGGGGTCAATGCCAGACGCCGAAAATGAACGGCAGTTGCGATTGCCGTGAGAGACACCGCGCACGGCATCAGGATGCACGCGTACGACCTCATTGTAGCATTGCCAATCTCACAGGCAAGTGCCATCGGCATCCCGGTGCAGGAATGCAGGTGCCGTCCGGCCAAGGCGGGTTAGCGCTCCGGTGCGGCCCTTGCCCTGCCCATACGGGACGAGGATTCCTGGTTGGACGCACTATCCCTACTGAGTTGGCGCCGGCGCCTGGTCGGGTTGGCGCCTGGTCTGACGAGAGGTTTCGGCAGCCTCGATCTGGGCTATGGCGCGCTTGCTGGCCGTGCGCGTCAGCTCGTCCTTGTCGTTCAGACATTGGCGCAGGCCGGGCAGGCTGCCGGGGTCCGTGACCTGTCCAAGGGCGGTGCAGCCAGCCCGGCGCACGCGCGGGTCGCCGTCGGACAGCAGCGGCAGCACGGCGCGATAGTCCTGCTGCACGCCCAAGGCGCCTGCGGCATGGGCGGCGGCGCCGCGAACGAGCGGATCGGAATGGGACAGATAGGGGGCGATGACCTCTTTGTTGCCGGGGTCGGGCATGGTCGCCAGCAGATCAAGCAGCGAGACGGCCAGGGCGGGGCTCGGCCGGCTCTCCAGGCCGGCGCGCGCCGACGCCAGGGCATAGCTCGGCCCCCACGACGCCAGCGTACGTGCGCTTTCGTCGCGGATAATGGGGTCCGGGTCATCCAAGAGGTCCAGGATTCCCGGCAGACAGTCAGCCCGGGGCCTGCCGGCCAGCCGGCGCGCCGCCCGCCAGCGTACGGAAGGGTCCTCACTTGCCAGTTGCTCCGGCTGTACCGGAGGGGCCATGACCAGCGCCTGCAGGCGTGTCCAGAGACTGCTCAGTTGAGCTGTCATGATCGCACATGTCCGTCGCCGAGCACGACCCACTTGTAGGTCGTCAGTTCCTCCAGGCCCATCGGGCCGCGGGCGTGGAGCTTTTGGGTGCTCACTGCGACCTCGGCGCCCAGGCCAAGCTGGCCGCCATCGTTGAAGCGTGTGGAAGCGTTCACAAAGACCGCCGAGCTGTCAACCTCGTTGAGAAAACGCTGGGCATTGCTCCAGTCCTGGGTGAGGATGCCGTCCGAGTGATTGAGGCTGTGGCGCCGGATGTGATCGATGGCGGCATCAAGCCCCGGCACCACGCGCAGGCCCAGCGTCAGGTTCATCCATTCCGTATCGAAATCATCGGGTCCTGCCGGCTGCACCGCCTCGTAGCCGCTGAGCAGCCGCATGGCGGTTTTGTCGGCGCGGAAGGTCACGCCCGCCGGCGCCAGGTAGTCCACCATACGGGGCAGGAAGCTGGCGGCGATGTGCTCGTGCACGAGCAGGGTGTCGAGCGCATTGCAGACGCTCGGACGCTGGGTCTTGGCGTTGTGGATCACGGGCAACGCCTTGTCGACATCGACTGACTCGTCGACGAAGTAGTGACAGATGCCCACGCCGCCGGTGATGACCGGGATCGTGCTGTTCTCGCGGCAGAACCGGTGGAGGTTGGCGCCGCCGCGGGGGATGATGACGTCGACGTACTCGTGCAGCTTGAGCAGGTGGCCGATCAGCGCCCGGTCAGGGTTGTCGATGTACTGGATGGCGGCGGGTGGCAGGCCGGCCTGGGCAAGGGCGTCGTGGATGACCGCCAGGATGGCCAGGTTGCTGCGCTGGATCTCCTTGCCGCCGCGGAGGATGGCGGCGTTGCCGGTCTTCAGAGCCAGCGCGGCGATGTCGATGGTGACGTTGGGCCGCGCCTCGTAGATGACCCCCAGCACGCCCAAGGGGGTCCGGCGCCGGCTCACGCGCAGACCATTGGGCAGCAGACGACCATCGAATTCGGCGCCGATCGGGTCGGGCAGGTTGGCGACGTGGCGCGTGTCGGCGGCATAGCTGGCCAGGCGCTGTTCGGTGATGAGCATCCGGTCGATCAGGTTATCGCGCAGACCGGCGCTCCTACCATCGGCAACGTCCAGGGCGTTGGCGGCGAGGATCGTTTCCTGGTGGGCGAGCAGGCCGCTGGCAATGGCTTCCAGCAGCGCGTTTTTGGCGGCCGGAGGGGCGGTGGCGAGGATGCGGGCAGCGGCCCGGGCCTGTTGACCCAGGTCAACAAGAGGATTGTCTGTCATGGCAGTAGTGGGGTGGAACGTTACGTCCGAGACGCTATTGTCGTCGTCTTGGACCATTACGCAACTTAAGCCCTTGGCATGCACGACAGGCGTGGGACTGAGCAGTATTGCGCGACAGATCTGGCGTGCACGAAAGGCTCTTTCCTGAGCACCGCCGGTTCGCGGCGAGCTTGGGGGTGCATCCGGGTTTCGGTTTGCTTGGGCGGCTCAGTCTGACGGCGACGGGGCCACTGCTTGTACTGTGGGCGGCTGGGGCCGGACAAACGGCACTGCACTGCCGGTCACGTTGTCCAGGACGGTGGAGAAGCCGCGCGTGGTCGGATAGGCCGGGCGGATCGACGGGTCCCTGGCGCAAAGATTGAGAATGTCCTCCCAGATCGCCTGCTCGGTCTGGCGAAGCTGCGGCACGGCGACGACGAAGCGGATGCTCAGCTCTACGCCATGCCCGGCGCCGCGCGTGTAGACCGCCGGGGCCAGGGAATCGTCCACGGCCATGATCTGCGTGGCAGCCTTACGCATCTCCGCTTCGGCCTCGGCCACGAAGCGTCCTGCCCGGCGTTCGGCGATCTGCAGAAAAGCGGCTTTGGCCTTTGGCCAGTCGCTTTCGAAGGTGATCACCACGGGGATCTCGTGCCACATGTAGGCCCACACCCGCGAGGCGTTGGCCACTCGTTGTCCGAAGACAAAGCTGTTGGGGATGTGGATGAGTCGTCCCGTGGACTGGCGGACGCTGCGGCTGGCATCCCCGAACTCCATCAGCGAGAACACAAAGGGGCCGATATCCGCCACATCCCCGGCCACGCCATCCACCTCGACCCGATCCCCCAGAACGAAGGGCTTGCGCCAGAGAATGTAGAGCCAGGCGGCGATGCTGGCGATCGGCTCGCGCAAGGCGACGGCGATGGCCGCCACCAACAGCCCGGCGAAGGTCAACACACCCTGGATGCCTTCCAGCCAGATGGGCGCGACGAGGAGGAAGAGCAGTAGATAGAAGACGTATTCGATGGCCTTGGCCGCCCGGTAGCGCTCTGTAGGCTCCAGGTGCCTTGTCTCCAGCAGGCGAATGGCGGCGCGGCGCAGAAGCAGCAGAACGATGAGGACGACGACGGACAGGATCAGCTTGCCCGCCACGTTTCGGGTGACAAGGGTCTGCAGGTAGTTGGTGGCGTCGGTTGGGTTCATGGCGAACAGCCGTGCAAAAGACACCTGCCAGGTCACGACGACCTGGCAGGTGAGCGTTGGCTATTTCCGGCGCTTACGGAAGGCGAGTATGAGCAGCAGTGACAGCAGCGCTAGCAGGATCGGCAGGACCCGCGTAGCGTTTTGTGCTGCCCAGGCGGGCGCCGGCGGGGCAGCAGGGCTGACGCCTTCTTCCTCCTCTTCCAGAACCTCCAGGGCGGCCTGCTGCCGGCGCCTGGAGGCGGCGAATTCGGGCGCCTCGTTGACAGCCGTCCACAGCACGCCAAAGGAGCGCCAGAAGACATCGATGCCCTCGCGCTTGAGCTTGGGCGCCTGGAAGCCGATGTTGGGATAGCCCTGGTCGTCGGGCCTGAGGTTTTCCCAGTTGCGGAAGAGACGGCCCCATTCGCTGTTCAGCGCTGCCTGCATCTTGGCCTTGCCCAGGAAGGGGTACCAGAAGGTGTCGTGATAGACCACGGAGGCGATATAGCTCCAGGGCGCCAGCACCGTCTTCAGCGACCATTCGATGGGCCCCTTGAGCGGACCCCAGTAGATCCGGTGCTGCATGCGGGAGGCGAACGTCATCTTCTGGAATGGGCCCACGAAGTGCCAGTTCTGCCTGCCGGCTTCGACATCGCCCACGATCTCGATCTCATCCGGGTCGCCGCAGCCCAACTCCAGCTCATGGGCGGTGCGGATGAACTTGATCGAGAGGGGATCGATTCCCATCAGCTTGGCAGCGACGGCGTCGATGGCCACCATGTCGTCGCTGGCCAGGATCACGTTCTTGACGTACGGGATCATACAGCGGGGACCGGGGCCGTCGCCGGCGAAGGTGCCGTCCATCACCGCAAAGACACCGCGGTGAATCTGCTTCTGGATCATCAGCAGATCGACCAGCGTCTCATGGATGACGGGGTGCGTCCAGTGCCGGCGTTCGTTGAGCAGGCCGCCGAAGGCGTTCTTCATGGCGCCCGTCGTCGTCGTGAAGATGTGCGTCTTGATGGTGGGCAGGTGGATGATGTTCTCACCGATGAAGCGCTTGGGAATGTAGAAGCCATCGGGGTAGACATCGTTCAGCACCAGGAACCTGTCGGCAAGGTCGCCCACGGCGTCGCGGATGTTGATCCAGTCTTCGCCTTCATAGAGGTGAATGTTGCGCAGGCCGTACTTCTGGACGACATTGATCTGCTTGTTCTCGCGTTCGCCCAGGTGTGCGTCGATGACGACGGTGCGGTTGTGACAGGCATGGATGAGATTGGGGTCGTAGCCATCTTGCAGCATGCCGCGGATGACGCCTTCCATCTGCCAGGGGGTAGTGGAACTGGCGGGGAAGAAGAAGTGCCACGAGATGTTGACCTTGAGCGCCGTATCGGCGTCTTTGGCGATCACGTCCTGGTAGCCCGCCAGGTTCATGAGCCGGTGGTAGTCGGCCAGAACGGTGCGAGGCGATGTGCGCAGGATCGCGACTCGACTCTTCTTTGCACTCATTGTAATTCTCCTTTGAGGTGGAAATCCCATTATACACCCGCTTTCGTGCCATTCCGATTCTGATGTCAAATGGCTGGTTTTTGCGGACCAGCGGCGCTGGCGACCGTCGCTGCCATAGACGCGTCCAGGTGTGTCGGGCGCCGGAAAACAACCCTGTTTTGGCGTGCTCTGTGGCGGGAGCGTATACTTGTATGCTGCTATCTAAACACTTTGCCAGAAATGTCTCTCGCAGAGGAGGGAACTGTGCTGGCAT
This sequence comes from Chloroflexota bacterium, assembly GCA_029782215.1. Taxonomy (GTDB): domain Bacteria; phylum Chloroflexota; class Anaerolineae; order J102; family J102; genus SSF26. Next base: position 103,757 of record JAKOVD010000024.1, on the reverse strand, counting down.
CCACAAGGAGAAGAGATTCATGAAGAAACACTCGCTGACCCTTATTGTGCTTCTGCTGTTGGTCGCCAGCCTGGCGGCCTGCGCACCTGCTGCGGCCCCGACCGCGGCGCCGACGCAGCCGCCCGCACCTACGGCGGCGCCAACCCAGCCTCCGGCCCCGACGGCCGCTCCGACTGAGGCGCCTACGGTTGCACCCACGCAGCCGCCTGCACCCACGGCGGCGCCCACGGTAGCCCCCACCGCGGCGCCCACCAAGCCGGCCGCCGGCGGGCCAAACGAGCTGATGCTGGCCACCACGACCAGTACGCAGGATTCGGGTCTGCTCGACTATCTGCTGCCCATGTTCGAGGAGCAGTTTGGGGTCAAGGTCAACGTCGTGGCGGTCGGCTCGGGCCAGGCCATGAAGCTGGGCGAGGAAGGCAACGCCGACGTGCTGCTGGTGCACTCGCCCGCGGCTGAGAAGACGTTCATGGATGCAAAGCATGGCGTTCGCCGCGAGGATGTGATGTACAACGACTTCATCATCATCGGGCCTGAGAAGGATCCTGCGGGCATCAAGGGCATGAAGACGGCCAAAGAAGCCTTTGCCAAGCTGGCGGAGACCAAGTCGACGTTCATCTCGCGCGGCGATGACTCGGGGACGCACAACAAGGAAAAGGCGATCTGGAAGGCGGCCGCTATCGAGCCCAAGGGCGACTGGTACGTGTCGGCAGGTCAGGGCATGGGCGCTGTGCTCAACATGGCCAATGAGCAGCAGGCCTACACCCTCAGCGACCGCGCCACCTATCTGGCGCGCAGCAAGGAGGGGCTGGATCTGGTGATCCTGGTGGAGGGCGACAAGGCGCTCTTCAACCCCTATGGGGTGATCGCCGTCAATCCCGACAAGGGCGCGCACATCAAGAATGATCTGGCCAACAAGTTCATCGACTGGATCACCTCTGTGCCCGTGCAGGAGAAGATCCAGCAGTTCGGAGTCAAGGATTTCGGCCAAACGCTGTTTACGCCGAGTTCGAAGCCCTGGCAGGATGCCAAGGGAACGAGCGGCGGCTGAACCAGGACCCTGTGACCACAGGGATGATGGGGCAAAAGGACGGGTCAGGCTGCAAGCCGCCCGTCCTTTTGCTTGTGAGGGCTTCGTGCTAGAGTAGCGGGGTGATGACGACGAGCCAGACTGACCGGACACCGCTCTACCAACAGATCGCCGAGAGCATTCGCCAGGAGATCCTGTATGGCCGGCTGCAGGCCGGCGACTCGTTGCCTACGGTGCGCGACCTGGCAGTGCAGTGGCGCTGCACGCAGGGCACCGTGCAGAAGGCATACCGGGAGCTGGCACGCCAGGGTTTGGTTCTCAGCTTGCCGGGGCGCGGGACGAGCGTCGCCACGACCCTCACGGCGCCTGTGACTGCGACACCGCTGCGGCAGGCCGGTCTTGCCAACCAGGCCGAGGCGTTCTTGTTGCAAGCGTTGGGCCATGGCTACAAGATCGAGGAGGTGGAGGCGGCCCTGGGCGCTGCCATCGACCGCTGGCGCGCGGTCACGGCGCCGCCGCCACCGCCACCGCCGCGTGTGCTGCGCCTTTGCGGCAGCCATGACCCGGCCGTCTCGCGCATCGCCGCCAGGTTTGGGGCCATCGCCCCGGGGTACACGCTGCGGCTTAGCTTCAAAGGCAGCCTGGGCGGGTTGATGGCCCTTGCCGGGGGCGCAGCCGACTTTGCCGGCAGCCATCTCTGGGACGAGGCCACGGATACCTACAATGCGGCCACGGTGCAGCGTCTGCTGCCCGGCCAACGCGTGGCCCTGCTCCTGCTCGCCCAACGCCACCTGGGCCTGATCGTGCAGCCGGGTAATCCGGCCGGTTTGTGCAGCCTGGAAGAACTGGCCGGAAGTCGCCTGCGTTTCGCCAACCGGCAGCGCGGCGCCGGGACGCGCGTGTGGCTGGAAACACAGATGCAGCGCCAGGGTCTGGCATGGCCTGACCGGGCGTGGGCGGAAGTTGAGGCTACCACTCATTTTGAGGTGGCGCGGTTGGTTGCCGAGGGGCGGGCGGATGTGGGCCTGGGCATCGAGGCGGCCGCCCTCGCCTATGGCCTTGGCTTTGTTCTGTTGGCGACCGAACCCTACGAGTTCGTGATCCCGGTCAGCGCCTGGGACCATCCTGCGATCCAGGCCCTGGCCCAATGGCTGGCGACTCCTGCCGCGAGAGCGATGATCGGCGCCTTGGGCGGGTATGAAGTCGCCCAAACCGGCCTCATCCGCTGGGTGGGATGATGTATAATCTGCCTATGACCGAACCTTTGCGCATCCTTGCCATCTACGCCCATCCCGACGACGAGCTGGCGGCAGGCGGCACCCTGGCCAAGTACGCCCATGCCGGGGCCGACATCACGCTTGTCTGCGCCACGCGCGGGGAAGCCGCCACCATTTACTGCAGCGACTGCGCCACGCCGGCGACGCTGGCGGCCGTGCGGACCACGGAGCTGGCCTGCTGCTGTGCGCAGCTTGGCATCCAACACCTGGAGTGGCTGGATTGGCCGGATGGGGGCGTCGCCGAGGTGCCAGTGGATCAGGCCGTCGCCCAGATCGTGCCCATCGTGCGCCGCCTGCGGCCGCACATCCTCCTGACGCACCCGGTGCATGGCGGCTATCCACACCCTGACCACATCGGTGTGCATGAGCGCGTGCTGGCGGCTTTCCATGCGGGGGCCGATGCCGGGTATCTGCCAGCATCGGGTCCCGCCTGGGCTGTCCCCAAGCTGTTCACCCGTGCCATTCCGGACTCGGCTTTTGACGCGCTGCCGGGCTTTCGCGAGCATCGAGTCCACCTGAACGGCCGGCAGCTCGCCTTCGTTGCCGATCCACCTGAGAACCTCCATTGTGTGATCGATACCGCTGCCTGGGTGGAAACGCGGGCCGCCGGCTGGGCGTGCCATCTCTCGCAGCACAACCCCAAGGGGATGTTCAGCAACCTGCCGCTGGACCAGCAGAAGCTCGTCTACAGCCGTGAGTACTTCCGGCTGTTGGCCCATCATTTGGCCGTCACCCTGCCGCCGCATGAAGCCCTGGAGACCGGTCTGGAATTCGCCGTCAACGTTGAAGGGCAGGACCATGCGGGTTAGGATTGTGCACGAGGATTACGCTCATGGCTGAGGTGACCGACCTTGTTACCAACCTGCGTTTTCACCAGTCCTGGGTGGTCATTTGCCAGGAGTATTTGAGCACCGATCCTACGCTCCCCTTCGACCGTTTGCTGCGGCAGATGGTGGAGGTGGAGAAGGAGTGCATCGAGATGCTGGCACGGGCTTTGCGCCTGGCGGGTCATGCCCCCGGTCGCGTGACGGGCAACGATGACACGATCACCGAAGCCCGCAGGCGGCGCACACAGAGTACGCGGCTGCAGTACATCCGGGTGGGGCTGGAACGCTCGCTAGCCTGGTACCAAACACGGCTTGATGTTCCTGATGATCCCCATCGGGAGCTTTGGCAGGCGCTTTCTGACCGCCACGCCCTTTTGCTGGCGGTCATCCATGATCTGTTGGGTGCTGTCCCAACCACGTGACCATCCTTGACACAGGCCTGGTCATAAGACAGTCGCAAAGGAGCCTATCTGTGACAATTGAAACCATTGGCATTGTTGGTTGTGGCCTGATGGGATCGGGCATCGTCGAGGTTTGCGCCCGTTCAGGATTCAACGTTCTTGTGGGCGAGATGAACGAAGACCTCCTCAAGGCAGGCCTGGGACGCGTGCGCAAATCCATCGAGCGCGCGGCCAGCCGCGGCAAGATCAGCGCCGAAGAGGCCGAGGCGACGCTGCGGCGCATTCGCGGCGTGGCCGACCTCCAGGACCTGGCGCCGGCCGATCTGGTGATCGAGGCCATCACCGAGAACCCCGAGCCCAAAAAGATGGTGTTCCGTACACTGGACGCCGTCCTGCGGCCCGAAGTGATCATAGCCACCAACACGTCGTCTATCAGCATCGCTGCCCTAGCGGCGGTCACGGGACGGCCTGACAAAGTCATCGGCATGCACTTTTTCAATCCCGTGCCCGTCATGCAGTTGCTCGAGCTGGTGCGAGGCATCCTCACCAGCGATGAAACGCTGGCAACGGCGCAGGAAGTGGGCGCCCGGCTGGGCAAGACCACGGTCGTTGCTAAGGACAGCCCCGGCTTCATCGTCAATCGCCTTCTCATCCCGTACATCATCGACGCCATCAAGCTCTATGAGGCTGGATTGGCCACCAAAGAGGACATCGATGCCGGTGTCAAGCTGGGCCTGGCGCATCCGATGGGACCGCTGACACTGGCCGACCTGGTGGGGCTGGACACCACCCTGGCCGTGGCGGACGTGCTGTACGAGGAATACGGCGAGCCACGCTTCAAGGCCCCGCCCTTGCTGCGCCAGATGGTGACGGCAGGGCTGTTGGGTCGCAAGTCGGGTCGCGGCTTCTACGACTACCGAGAGTAGCGCCCACGGCAACCGACCTTCAGGCTGCTGCCAGCCTTGCTGCGACCTGGCTTGACCAGGATCCCAGCCAGGCGCTGGCCCATTTTACCTGGATCAACAACGTCACTGAAGGCGCTGCCTTGTGCCGCTTTGTCACGGCAGGCAGCTCGCACTACCTGGCACGCCACCTGGGACTGCCTTTTGCAGCGGTCTCGGTGGAAGGCTCAGACCCTGACCTTATCAGAGAGCTGGCCGGCGCGCTGGTGGCGCCTGGCGAGATCGTCTATACTCTGGCCTCGCGCCGCGTCCTCGATCTGTTGCACGCCAGCGTTCACGTCCTCGACATCAGGCCGGAATGGCAAATGCTGTACGGCGGGGAGCCGGCAGACCTCGATCCGGGCGCTGCCCACTTGTTGACACCTGGCGATCTGCCGGCGATGCGCGATCTGGCGTTGATCGGCGACGCGATGGTCTTTGGCGCTGAATCCCTGGCCCGTGGCTCCTTCTATGGGGTCATGACGGGCGGTGAGCTCGTCGCCATGGGCGGTGTGCAAACCCAAGTGCCGGGTTTCAGCGAGATCGGCTCCATTGTCACCCATCCCCAGCACCGCCGCTGTGGCTATGCCAGCCAGGTGGTGGCGGCGCTCGTCCAGCACCTGGCTGAGGAAGACAAGCGCGCGTTCTTGTGCCTGTTTCAGACCAACACCGCCGCCCGCTTCCTGTACGAGAAGCTCGGCTTTACCGTCATCCACGAACTCTACCTGGTACGCTGGGAGGTGGAAGGTCACGGGTGACGGGGAGCGTGTTGCGTCGCCCTCTCCACCTTGTCCTGGACACCAAACATCGATCCCCCACGTCCGCCATTCGCCATTCGCAATTCATAATTCGCCGCCTGGCCCTTTCCTGCCATGTCGATCCTCACGCTTCCCCTCCATCCCCGTCTGGTCCATTTCCCCATCGCCCTTTTGATCGTGGGGGCGGTGGCGCTGCTCGTCTATGAGTGGCGTCCGCTGCCGTGGCTCAAGGGCTGGGGCTTCCTGTGCCTTTTGGCAGGCTGGCTGCTTGCCATCCCAGCCATCATCACCGGTCTGATCGATAAGTCGGGGTTGGAGGCTGCCTCCGCCGCCAACCAGGCCGCCAATTGGCACACAACCCTGATCTTTGCGGCCTGGGGTCTTTACGGCTTGGGCATCTATTGGGCCTACCTGTGGCGCAACGCCATGACACCGCGCCGCCGCTGGCAGCTCACGGCCATCCTGGCGGCGGCCACGCTCGTGCTGCTCGTGGCCGGCGACATGGGCGGCAGGTTGGTCTACGAGTTCGGCGTGCGCGTGCAGGCGCCCTGAGGCAGCCACTCATGCCGCGTTTGGGGGCACATGTCAGCACTGCCGGCGGGGTGAGCCAGGCCTTGGTGCGCGGGCAGAGCATTGGCTGCGAGGCTATGCAGGTATTCACGCGCAACAACAATCAATGGGCGGGCAAACCACTGAGCTCGACCGAGATCGAACGCTGGCGCAGTCTGGTCCAGGAGACCGGCATCCAGCCGGTCATCTCGCATGCGTCCTACCTGATCAACCTGGCTTCACCCAACCCCGACCTGTGGCAGCGTTCGATCGCCACGTTTGTGGATGAGCTGGAGCGAGCGGAGACACTGGGTTTGCTGGGGGTCGTCATCCATCCCGGCTCGCACATGGGTGAGGGCGAGGTGTGGGGCTTGCAGCGCATCGCCCATGCGCTCGACGCCTGTTTCGCCGCCACGGCTGGCTATGCGACACTGGTCCTGCTGGAAACCACGGCCGGCGCCGGACAGCACCTGGGACACCGTTTTGAGCACCTGGCAGCCATCCGCAGCCGCTGCTGCCAACCCGAACGCGTGGCAGTGTGCTTTGACACATGCCACGTGCTGGCTGCAGGCTACGACTTTCGTACGGACGAAGGGTATCGAGCCACCCTGGCGGAGTTCGACCACCAGGTCGGCCTGCACCTGCTGCGATGTTTCCATCTCAATGACAGCAAACATGACCTCGGCAGCCATAAGGACCGCCATACCCATATTGGAGAGGGCTACGTAGGCGACGACGGCTTCCGACGTATCCTCAATGACCCCCGCTTCGTCGAAACGGCGATGGTGCTGGAGACCCCCAAGAGCGACGATCTCCACGAAGATGTGGAGAATCTGGCGCGGCTGCGCAGTCTGATCACGCCAGAACTGTAACCAGAATCACTGTTTAGTGTCGCTTATAATTGTAGTATGTAACTGTTTCGAGTCTTCCCCGGGGAGGGGATAATGGTAAAAGCCCAGGCAATCGCCAGTCTGGGCTTTTGCTTGCCAGGGGCCGGTGTGCCTACCCATCATTCTTCGCTGCCGTCGTCCACCTGGTCCAGGATGACTACCACCTCTTCTCCTTCCTCGAGCCCCAGGTCTTGGCGCGTCTTGGCGTTGATCATGATGAAATGGCGGCCATCACCCGTGGGAAAGGCGGAGCCGTTGTAATCCCCTCCATTGATCGTGCCCTGCACCTTGATACGGGCCCGGCTCTTGAGGTCACTGCTCACGAAGCGTGGGAACTCCACGCAGTAGTAATTGCCGCGGCGCACCAAAGGTCCAGCAAAGTGGATTTCCGTCATCAAGGTGCACTCCTGAGCACGGGAGGGGCGAAGGCTTATCGAATCGGCCGCATTGTAGTGCCCAGGCGTCAGCTTGACAAGAATTTAGCGCCGATATGCGCCGCGCAGGAGCGCATGCGTTTATGTCAACAAGTCGATGGCCACCTTGCCGACCGTGGGGGGATGGAGCAGCATGTTCGTATAGGTAGCGTTTGCCATGGGGCAGGCGCATTCCTTGGCATAGATGCTTTGCCGCAGCTTCTGCATCTCGGGGCTGAACCAGAGGGGGCGGATGTCGTAGTCGGTTTGGCGCAGGTTGCCGACAGGCTCGGCGCGAATGCAGCAGCTCCACAAGTCCCCGTTGGGCGCGATGTGAGCGCTAGCCCAGCCGGCATAGCAGTCGATGACCTGGCGCTGCTCGAAAAGGGTCTGTTTGGCGATCTGGTAGTACTGGGCTCGGAAGCCCTGTGTGAAGCGGGCGAAGCCACGCGTCTCAGCCTGGCGCGCGTGCTCGCTGAGAAAATCGGCGATGGGAGCGTAGACCTCGGGCTGCGGTGTGATGCCCCAGCCGACGGTATCCAGTTCCACGCGCTCTTCGGCCACTTCCGTGATGTAGCTGTCGGGCTGCAGAAACTGAAGCCCTTCGTAGATCTGCGGGAAACGGTAGGCGTTGAAGCGGCTGATGACGGTATGGACCGTGACCAGCAGGTTCCGGTGTTTAGCCTTGAGCGCTTTCAGTCCCTGCCAGGTAGCCATGGCGGCCTCCCAGTTGCCCGGCACCCCGCGAATGTCGTCGTGTTCATCGCCCACGCCGTCAAGCGAGAGGTTGATGCCGACGTCAGTGCCCTGGCAGGCGCTGCAGATACGGTCGGCGGCGGCAAGGATGCGGTCGGTGAGCAGCCCGTTGGTGGGGATGGTGATATAGCTGGGGCGGCAGTGGCGATAGCCGCTGATCACCATCTCATCCAGGTCTTTGCGCAGAAAGGGCTCTCCGCCCGTGAACGTGAGATACTCGACGGCGTGGCCCAGCCTGGCGAAGACCTGGTCCCACTCGGCGACGGTCATGTCATCGTTGGGCTTGCGCCAGATGTCGCAGGTGCGGCACTTTGAGTTGCAGCGAAAGCTGATGCTGATGACGACTGAGAAAGGCAGCAGCCGCGGCCAGCCAAACCGGCGGAAAGACCAGTAGGCAGGAAGGCGAGGGGCGAGGGAGATGAGGGACACGGGGTGCGGGTGGAGGCTGGCGTCAAAGGGCGGGGCAAAGGTTAACCGGCATGTCAGACCTGCATCTGGCCGTAATAGACCTGTGTTTCATAGTCGAAGCGGACCCGGCCATCCACCTGGAACCGGGTGAAGAGTGCAGCCAGGGCTGTCAGCATGGGCTCGTGGTGGGGATGGCCGGCTTCGGGCGCGTAGGAGGAAGACAAGAGACGCCCTTTGAGCCCTTCGTAGTCGAAGACCTGGGCATAGTCGAACCGGGCGATGCGAAACGGTTCAAGCCCAAGGCCCTGGCGGATCTGGCGCTCATCCACATTGCGGTGGTTTACCTGTTCATAGTCGACGGCGTAGGTCTTGATCAGGTCTTCGTACGCTTGTTGAAATAGGGAGTCATCCCGGCGATCGTTCCAAACCAGCACCACCCAGCCCCCCGGCCGCAGGATACGGGCGAATTCGACTTTGGCCTGTGCCTGGTCAAACCAGTGATAGGCTTGTCCGACGGTGATGAAGTCGACGCTGTGCCCGGGCAGCGTGGTGGCCTCGGCCGGCGCGGCGACGCTGATGAAGCCAGGATAGACTGCGAGCAAGCGTTCGCCAGCTTCGCGCATTTCCTTGTTGGGCTCCACCCCGTACACGGTGCAGCCCTGGGGGAGAAACAACTCCGCCAGCTTGCCGGTGCCCGACCCCAGGTCGGCAATCACCGAGGAGGGTTCCAGCCCGCACTCTGCTTCCAGCAGGCGGATGATCGCCGTGGGATAGCCCGGCCGGTACTTGACGTAGTTCTCGACGCGGGTGGAGAAGCGGGCTGTAGGAGAGAGCATAGGACGTAGGCGCGATGCACCTCAAGCAGACGCAGTTGGCCAGCGTCGCACCTGAGCCATTCAGCCTAGATGATGGATGTACTGCTGTAGCTGGCGCTGGTTGATCTTGATATAGTGATCGGCGACGATCTCGGCCATCTCCTCATCAGTCAGCCGGATGCGCAGAATATTCAGGGCGTCTTCGGGTGACTCGCCGTAGGCCAGCTTTTGTTTGCCGCTCTTCATCTCGAAGAGGTACATGAAGTGGGGATTGCTAAAGCTGCTCATAGATAACTGACTTTGGCACGTTGGCGCGTTCAAACGCGTTCAGGCTTTGGTGAGGACGCCCTGGTAGAGATCGGCGCCAGCGGCCCCAGCCAGACCGCGATTGATCTCGGCGTCGTACTTGCCCTTGAGGAGGTCGCGGTAGAACTGATAATCCACGCCCTTCACCTTCTCGTCGTCGGGGAAGCGGTGGTAGTTGTCCTTGCTCATCAGGCTCTTGCCTTCGGCAATGAGCTGGTAGCCCAGGGCCGAGCCGGGGTAGGGTGCATAGAAGGAGATGGACGGCAGGACCCGTTTCATCTGCTTGAGCATGCGCATCGTCTTGAAGGCATCTTCGTGCGTTTCGCCAGGGATGCCGACCATGATGTTCGACCAGAACACCGGCGGCTTCTCGCCCTTGGCGACCAGTTCGTCGCCGATGCGGTTGACGAGGTTGATGGTGAAGTAGTTGTCTTCCTCAGAGCACTCTTTGTTCAGCAGCTTGAGGATGCGGTCGCTGCCTGACTCAAAGCCAATCGAGATGGTGCGCCAGTTGGTTTCTTTGACCAGGGCCTCGAACAGGTCGGGCCACTGGCGCACGGTGTCGGCGCGACCCGCCGCCCAGTAGGTCCAACGCTTGGTCTGCCGCGGGTATTTCTCGATCCATTCCTTGAGCCAGGTTGGGTTCTGGAAGAACATGGAGTCGTGGATCACGACCGAGCCGACGCCGTATTTGCGGTCGAGATAGTTCAGCTCGTCGATGACGGCGTCGACAGGCTTGCGGCCCATGTTGGGAATGTAGGAGTTCTCGTTGCAGAAAACGCACTGCCAGGGGCAAACGCGGCTGGTCAGGATCGTGGCGACGGGACCCGGCCCCCAGCCGCACTCCGGCTCCAAAGGCCAACGCCATTTCCAGCGGCGCTGCATACGCCAGCCGCCGGCGGGCTTGGGCCACAGCTCGCGGTCGATCATCGGCCACTCGGCCATCGACTTGGCGCCTTCGGCCATCACCACGCGCGGAAAGGCGCCGGGGTCCCTGACCAGGTCGACGATCGTCTTCTCGCCAGGACCGACGCATACCTTGTCGATGGCGGCAATGGCCTCCATCTCGTCGCGGGCGACGGTGGCGTGCATGCCCCCTGTGATCACCAGGCCGTTAGGGTTGATCTGCTTGAAGAGTTCAGCGGCCTTGCGCGCGGGCGGGAACGTGTAGCTGCGCACGTTCATGATCAGCATGTCATAGTCCCGCATCTGCGGCGCCAGTTGGTCCCACGAGGTGACCGCCCGCGTCGAGGCCAGGTCGGTCATGACGCCGTTCTGGTGCAGAATGGTGCGCAGCAGGCCCAGACCGTGGTCCTGCCACTGCTCATGCGGTCCCCCGGGGTTCACCAGGTCGCCCAGGTCGCCCAGGTCCAGCCAGAGGATGCGAGATTGCCGCCTTTGTCGGGATGATCCAAACATCGAGAGTATAACCGTTTCCTTTGTCTGAGTGCCTCGAATTCAGGCACCACGGTCTGCCGGCGGACGTCCTTCCAACCAGCGTTTCAGAGAGCGTTGGCTTTCGCCTGATGCCTGTCCAAACAGCGTGTTCTCGACGCTGATATCTTCATCACGGTATTCAAGTCAATCGCCAAAGTACTCATGCCAGCTTCTCAAGAGCTTCGTCGCGTTCTCTAGTTACATCGTCCTGTCAATCAGGCCCTTGACGCTGGTCACCGGCTCGGCCGGGTCGATCGGTCGCGGCGCCCGCTGGTCCTGGTTGCCGATGAAGAAGCGGCGGGCATTGGAGACAGTGTTGGGCATCTCAGTCCAGAAGCTCTTCTTGGAGACCTTCTCCCACACGCGCTTGGGGCGGTAGAGATAGAAGCGGCGGTAGGCCTCGCGCCATTTGCGCACCACCAGGTCGGGGTCATAGGCGCCGTCGTGCATCGTGAAGCGGGCCTTCTGGTCGTGGATGGCGTAGTCCGGCCACTCGTTGGCGAAGATCTCCCCACCTTCCTTGATCATGTCCCACATCTTGGTGCCGGGGAAAGGCGCTGCCAGCATGAAGTTGGCCAGGTCCGGGTCCAGCTCCAGGGCGAGCTGGATGGTGGCTTCCATCGTCTGCTCGGTGTCCTTGGGCATACCAAAGATGAAGAACCCCATGGTCTGCAGGTCGGCAGCCTTGGCCCAGCGGAAGGCATCACGCACCATGTCCAGGGTCTGGCCCTTGCGGATGACGTTCTTCAACATCCAGGGGTCGCCGTTCTCCACGCCGAAGCCCACGCGTTTGCAGCCTGCTGCTTTCATCAGGTGGAAGAGCTCGGGGTCCGTGTGGTTCACCTTCATGCCGTGCACAGTCACCCACGGCACAGTGTTCAGCCCTTCTTCCACCAGGCGCCGGCACAGCTCCTTGGCGCGCGGCATCTTGAGGTTCCAGATGTCGTCGGTGACGCCGATCTCAGTGGCGCCCAGGGTTTGGACCAGCCAGCGCCACTCGGCCACCACGTTCTCGACACTGCGCCCGCGCCAGGTGTCGCCGGTGACGGGCTTAGAGCAGAAGGTGCACTTGTAGGGGCAGCCACGGCTGGTGAGGATGGTGAAGGAGCGGGCGCTACGATCCAGGCCATCCGTCAGGGGCTGGAGGTTGGTGTAGCGGTCGATCTTGAAAAGGTCATGGGCCGGGAAGGGCAGCGCGTCCAGGTCCTCGATCATCGGCGAGATGGGCGAAACGATGATCTCGTCGCCGCGGCGGTAGTTAAGACCGGGGATGTCGCGGTCTTCGGGACGCTCGCCCGCTTCCAATGCCGTCACGAACTCGAGCAGGCCGTACTCGGCCTCACCCTTGAACGTGTAGTCGACGTAGGGATGCTCGGGACCCAGCGACTCGGCCGGCATGATGGTCAGGTGGGGCCCACCGAGAATCGTGGTCAAGCCATAGCGTTTGGCCGTAGCGGCCATCGTCCAGGCATCGCCGATGAGCGGGGTAGCGGCGGTGATGCCGATCAGCTTGAAGGGTTTGCCCGCTGCTTCCGCCTGCTCGATATAGAACTCGACCGGGTCATCTTCGATGGCGGCGTCGTAGATCATGACGTCGTGGCCGTTGTCGCGCAGGACGGCGGCCAAGTAGCCCAGGCCCAGGGGAATATGCTTGCGCTCGGACCAGACTTTTGCTTCGGGACTTGCCAGAATGACTCGCATGTTAGGTTGAAGGTTACAGGTTGAACGTTCCGGATTATGTGCGTTGGGCGTGATCTCTACGTCCGCAGAAAGGACGAGGCAGAGCGGCCGCCGGTTCCAGCCGGCTTTCATTTGTCATCTGCCGCCGTCTGACCGCACGGCCTCGCATTATAGGAAGGGTAGGGGCGCGTGTCAAATTTTTATGAAGTGTTTCATAAAAATTCCACCGTGCTTTGGGGTCATGCGAGCGGCTCCGTCCGCGCCTCTTGACGTTTTCTTTACAGGTTAGAGCGGGTTCTTGTCACCTTTTTGACGGGTTTCGACCTATCCTGAATGGTGGATCAGATGCCTTCGCCGACCTCTTGGGGGTGGCGGGCATCGCCTGAGAAGCGGCACTGAGCAAGAGACTCCATGATCATCGAAACTGAGAAATCGACAGTCCTCCGGATGGAGGCCAATCATCACCCTGCGCCCTCCTGGCGCACCTGGCTTCTGGGCAGACCTCTGCATACGGCTGACGCCCCCCACCAAACGGTGGGGCGAGCTGTGGGGCTGGCGGTGTTCGCTTCTGACGCCCTCTCGTCTACCGCCTATGCCACCCAGGAAATCCTGGTGGTGCTGGCCGCGGTGGGCATGCTTGCGTTTCATCTCGCCATTCCCATCGCCATCGGCATTGTAGTCTTGCTGACCCTGGTCACGATCTCGTACGAGCAAACCATCCATGCCTACCCCGGCGGCGGCGGCGCCTATATCGTCGCACGCGACAACCTGGGTGAACTGCCTGCGCAGACCGCCGGCGCGGCGCTTCTCACTGACTACATTCTCACCGTCGCCGTCTCCATTTCATCGGGTGTGGCTCAGATCACCTCTGCGGTCCCGGTGTTGATCCATTGGCGGGTGGAGATTGCGGTGGCCATCGTGCTCCTGGTCATGATGATCAACCTGCGCGGGGTGAAGGAATCAGGGACGACCTTTGCCATCCCCACCTACTTCTTCCTGGTGTTGATGGTCATCACCGTGTGCGTAGGCATGGCGCGTTACCTGATGGGCACACTTGGCACCGTGTCCAATCCGCCGCCCATGCTCGAGCGCGGCCACCTGCAGGCGCTGTCTCTCTTCCTCATTCTGCACGCCTTTGCCAACGGCACCACGGCTTTGACGGGCGTCGAGGCTATTTCCAACGGCATCACGGCGTTCAAGGAGCCGAAAAGCCGCAATGCCGGCATCACTCTGATCTGGATGTCGGGAATCTTGGGGACACTGTTCCTGGGGATTACGTTCCTGACTGTCCAGATCGGCGCCGTGCCATCCGAGCTCGAAACCGTGATCTCGCAGCTCACACGCACGGCGTATGGGGGAGTGGGGCTGCCCTACCTGCTCACCATGGCTGCCACAACCCTGATCCTGATGATGGCCGCCAACACGGCCTTTGCCGACTTTCCCCGCCTGAGCGCCCTCCATGCCGGGGACGGCTTCCTGCCCCGCCAGCTTACCTTTAAGGGCAGCCGCCTGGTGTACTCACGCGGCATCGTCGCCTTGGCTCTTATTGCCTGTCTGCTCATCATCTTCTTCAAGGCCAGCGTCACCGCTCTGATTCCGCTCTACGCCATCGGTGTGTTCTTGTCTTTCTCGCTGTCCCAGACCGGTATGGCCAAACGTTGGTGGAAATCGGGCCATCTGGCGCCGGGCGAAGAGCTGCATGAGCCCGGGTCCACCGTCCGGTACGACGCAAAGTGGAAGATGAAGATGGTCGTCAACGGCGTTGGCGCTGTTGCCACGTTCATCGTCATGGCGGTCTTCGCCGTGACGAAGTTCCGCGAAGGCGCCTGGATCATTATCTTGCTCGTGCCTCTGCTGGTGACTATCTTCTTCCGGATTCATCACCACTATAGGGACCTGGCCCACAGTCTCTCTTTGGATGACTATCTGCCGCCGCCGCGCGTTCGCGGCCAGCACGTGATCATCCCCATCAGCGGCGTTCATCGCGGCACGTTGGCTGCGTTGAACTACGCCCGCACGCTGTCGCACGATATCACTGCCGTCCACGTGTCGATTGACGCGGCGGCGGCAGAACAGCTTCGCGAGAAGTGGGAGATATGGGGCGACGGCGTCCGGCTGGTGATCCTGGATTCTCCCTACCGTCTCCTGCACGAGCCGCTCATCCAATATATCGACAAGATCGATGCCTTGCGCCAGCCGCAGGACATCATCACGGTGGTCGTGCCGGAGTTCATCCCGAAGAGCTCCTGGCACAACCTGCTCCATACGCAGGCAGCCTTCACGCTGCGGATGGCGCTGCGTTCCAAGCCCGGCATCGTGGTGATGAATGTGCCCTACCAGTTGGCGGGAAGGTAGCCGCCCCTCCGCATCGAGCTTCAGCGCCCGCCGGGCAGCCGGATCTGGCGCAGGTTCTGGGCCGGCACGGCGCCAATGTGAGGATCGCGGTGCACGAGCGCCAACTGATGGACGGCGGCGGTGGCAGCAATCAGGCCGTCAACCGTCGGCAGCCGGTCCGGGGTAGCTTCACGCAGCACGATCGCCTGATGAGCGACGGCTTCGTCGACAGGAATGACCTTTGTGAAGAACGCTGCATAGATCCCCCACACGTACGGCCACTGGTCCTGCCTGCCCAACGCCTTCAGACGTGCATACACTTCGGGGAGCGATAGGACGGAAATGCTGACGTCATTGCGCGGATCGGCGAAAAGCTGGTTCACTTCTTCGACGCCGGGTTCGCCAAACAGGTGAGCAAGCCAGGCCGACGAATCGAGCAGATAGGTCATGTCCGTTCGTCTTCGTCCTGGAGCCGCTCTTGGAGCAGCTCGGCGATGGGGTCGGCGCCTGGAGTCAGCCAGGGGCGGGCCATGCCGGCGGCCTGCCGCGCCAGCTCACCTCGGGGCGGCAGGGGCCGTGCGATCAGGACCCCTTCGTCGCTCACGGACCAGTCGATCCGGGTTCCAGGCTGGATGTCGAGCTGGTTTGCCAGTTTGGCTGGAATGGTAATCTGGTTCTTGCCCGTGACGGTCGTAATCATGACTTCAGTGTATTCAAGGAGTTCATTTTGTCAAGGAGCATCTCGTGTCATGGCGAAGTCGCGGGCATCGTACGGCGAGTGTCCGCGCAAGGCCCGGTCTGTTGCACTATGTTGCGAGTTGCACTCTCCCTCCCTTTCCCGGTGGGAGTCCATCCCACTCAGCCGTCAGCTCGTTCATAAAGGACGATGCCTTTGCTCAGGACCTCATGCAGAAACGGATCGCCCAGAGCCAGCCGGCGCTGCAGATTGGC
Source organism: Chloroflexota bacterium (assembly GCA_029782215.1). GTDB lineage: Bacteria > Chloroflexota > Anaerolineae > J102 > J102 > SSF26. The sequence goes on along the minus strand of JAKOVD010000024.1, from coordinate 87,984 downwards.
GGGCGTACGCACCAGCAGGTCAAGGGCGAAATGATAGTCAATTGCCTGGCAAATCTGCACGGCCTGCTCCACTTCCCGCAGCGGCGTTTCCATGACCACCAGGAGGTCCACATCACTGTCTGGCCCTGGGGCGCCGTGGGCGTAGGAGCCAAAAAGGATGACGCGGAGTGGTCGAAACTGGTCGACGATCTGCTGCACAATGCCCGCCAGCGCGGGGATGCGGGCCAGCGCCTTCTGCTGGCTCAGCCTTGCGGGTTGATCGATGACGGCTGAAGAAACCACTTTCTCGCTCTTGACCTGAAAGGCGGCGCCGCGGTGCTGAGGCAAAACAGGTGTTGCCAGGAATGAAGAAGAGTATACTTTTTGTTGTCACTCTTCCAACAACTGACTGACCGCCGCCCCGGACACGATCCCTGCATCCGGCTGGTGTGGGAAGAGCGGTAGACCGTTGCGCGTGGCGGCCTCAGCCTGGGAGAGGGAGCGCCTGCCGCGCCAGATCGGTGAGCACCTTGCACATCGCTACGCCTTAGTGAGTAGCTGGCTCAGGTCGTCACACCCCTCCCACACGTCGCCAGTACACTGTCAGTTGGCAGCTAAGAGACCGTCAATGTACCAGCGCGCCCCAACTTCACCTCATTTATCTCCGCCCAAGGCTACGCGGGAGGATGAAGACATTGGCGCGCCAGAAGATATCATGAGTCTCTCTTGTTGCCATTTTCTACATTGAAGTCCCCGTTGCCGTCGTGGTCCGTCTCGTGTCTCTCGTCTTCGTCGCTTTGCCTATTTGGCAAGTTCACCGCCATGGTACCAGAGTGACGCCGCTTGGCACGTTCGCCAATCTGCGACAAACGATGCCGCTGTCCAGGTCTTGGATAGGGGCCACCATACAGCATGCGGTTACCCTGCCGAGAAATCCAACTGGCTAGGCGCACTCCCCTCGACAAGTGCCAACTTGGATACTGCAGACCCTGTGGGAGCGGGGCTCCGCCTGAATGAGATTCTGGCTGGGGCAAAAGATCACCCCACTGGTGTATGAATCCAAAGTCAGCCCCTCCCGTAGGTTTTGGCATTTTGAGCTTAGAGGTCCGTGTCGCAATGCCCGTGTGGTATTTGACAATGTAGGCCTTGGGCAGATGCAAGACGTATCTTCGATGCGGACCTTCCCATGATGGGCCACTGGTTTCTTCAAGGATTTCTATCCGGAGACCGTAGATACCGCCAGGAGTAAGTTGGCGGTGGTTGGCAAGACTCACGGGTTCGTGGCTGTAAAGATCGAAAACGCGATAGTCCCGCACGGGAGAATACATCGGTTGGGTGTAGCGATCAGCGAATATTCAGTCATCGATCATGAAAGGACCAATCGAGGCATCTGTTGGGAACCTGTTCTCGATATCGAACTCAAGAACGATGAAAGCCCGGCGCCAGTCGCCGGGCTTAACTAAGGGCGGGAATCCTTCGGGTACCCAAGCCCTTTCGATATCCCATTCATTCCAGGACTGGCAATACTGGATTGCCGAAATGGCATGGAACACCACGCGTCCGCGATTACGCCACATCGCGATAAGGTCTATGGCAGACCGCAACAGGGCAACCAAACCACCGATCACACCGATCCAAGTGATGATAGGGGATGGTTGATTCATGTGCGTCACAACTCCCCCCGAAATGCTTGTGCTAGTACCGCTTGCTCGATGGTGTAGAGCAGGTCCTCATTCTGTCTCAACAGACCCTTGAGCTCTGCGGCTCCTTGGCTGGCAGTCTTGAGGCGCAAGGCAATAGCCTTTTGTTCAGACAGCGTCAATTTGGGGATCAAGAGGCCCAAAACCTTGTCCTTTGAGATATTCTTCATGGAGGGTGATGTACCTGTCGCTGCTGCTTCGATTTGGTTCCGTAGTGCGGGCGACTTAAGTGCGAAATCGAGAAAAGCCGAACTGATCTCGGCATCGTCGTGGAAGCGGAATCGGAAGATCTTGTCGCTCAACATGAGTCTGGACCGTGTTTCGCCCACCAGAGCACATGCGCCGACCAATTCACGAGTATTGGCACGACTCATAAGCAAATCGCCAGGACGGATCTCATAATCCATCAGCGGGATATACGATTGTGGCAAGACCTTGTTCTCATGTGAGTTGAAGGTACCATATGTCACCGCCCCCACCTTCAATACGCCCCACTCGTCTTCACCAGCGGGGCGGTTCTCACAAGACGGACTCTTTCCGTTCTCGATGTGTTCGACATATGTTCCGATTCGCACCCAATCATCTCTAGCAGACTGGCCGAAGGTCTCTCCCAACACCGCCTCCATCAACCTCCCTGTATCCGCCACCACCTGCCGGTGCAGCTCTCGCGCCGCCCTCACCTCCGCCAGCAGCGCCTCGACGCGGGTGACGATCCGGCGTTGGGTTTCTAGCGAGCGGATAAGGTCGCTCGGGTAGGGGAGGGGGATGGGATACCCGCTTAGAAACTCCTGTGGCACGCGTTGTTGGCCGACTGCACCGCGAAAGTGTTCCTTGGCGTCACGCCGGAACTCAGTTTGGCGAATGTAGTGCCAGATCCACTGGGAAAGGATACCTGCCCTCGGACGGAATACGTGAAACTCAGTTGTTCCGAAACCAAAGCCATCCAGCAGGCCTTCTGCGACAGCCGCTTTGCCGTTTTCCATGCAGGGAGTGATCTTGGCGAAGACCACATCGTCTTCTTCAAAGTATGTGTAGCCCTTTTTTACCTCGCGGTATGGCTTCAACTGTATCTCGGCAAACCTGCCTTCGATTTCGTCAACTGCGGCCATCGGCACAAACGACGTGGGCGCATCATCGTGTCGTTGAAGAGCCGGCCGGCGCGGGTTGATCTCACTCACTTCGGCAAGCGTCTTCCATGCCCATCCGGTCGGAAGCAAATACTTCTCCAAACCTATACATCCTCCTGGCCATTGCTCACCATCTCATGCAGCCCTTCCAGAATACTCTGCAACTCGCGGACGCGTTCGAGCAGGCTGGCGGTCAGCTCTGCCGGATGTGGCAGCTCGACGCGGGCGTCCTGGTTGGGGTTGCGGGCGCTGAGGTCGTAGCCGCGGGCGGCCAGCCGCTCGCGGGTTTCGATCCATGCGGTGTAGGGTCCGGCCGGCCGGGGGCCTGCCGCCGCATGGGCGGCGCGGGCGGCGGGTCCGTCCCCGGGGACAAGCTGCGGCCGCTGGACCTGGCCCTCGCCATTCCGGTAGGCTTCCCAGGCGTAGTGCACCCGCCAGGCTTCGGCGATGTCCTCGGCGTAAACAAAGGGGCGCTCGCCCTCCCCCGCCAGCCAGCGCTCCCAACGCTCCCACGCCTCCCGCGCCCCGGCAAAGTGCTCGTCCTGGATCTTGCTCCCCTTGCTGAACTTCTTCCACCCCTCCGGCAGGGGCAGCTCGTAGTACAGGGTCTCGTCCGCAGCGGCGGGGTTCTGTGCCAGCGTCCCTTCCCGCCGCCGGAAGAAGAGCAGGGCCGTCTTGACGTCGGAGTAAGGGGCGAAGGTGCCGGGCGGCAGGCTGACCACCAGGTGGAGGTGGAACTGCTCCAGCAGGTCCTTCTTGACCTCGGCGAAGGCGCCGCCCCGGAACAGGGTGCCCTCGGGCACGACCACTGCCGCCCGCGCCTGCGGGGTACGCTTGAGCTTCTTGACGATGTGCTCCAGGAAGAGCAGCTCGGTGGCGTTGGCCCGCACCGGGAAGTTGCCCTGGATGTGGCGCCCTTCGGTGCCGCCGAAGGGCGGATTGGTGAGCACGATGTCGTGGCGGTTGTCGACGCTGCCCAACATCGACTCCTCCAGCGTGTTAGTGCGCTGGAGGTTGGGCGTGGTCACGCCGTGCAGCACCATGTTCATGGTGCCCAACAGCGCCGACAGGCCCTTCTTCTCCTGGCCGTAGAATGTGCCGCTCTGCAGGCGCTGGTAGGCTTCGACGGTTTGCGCCGCCGGCAGCTCCTTCATGAACGCGTAGGCCTCTGCCAGGAAGCCCGCCGTCCCGCACGCCGGGTCGTACACGGTCTCGCCGATCTGCGGCGCCGTCACCTCCACCATGAAACGGATCACCGGCCGCGGGGTGTAGAACTCGCCGGCGGTGCGGTTCTCCGACCCCATGCGCTCCAGCAGATCCTCATACACCTGCGAGATCGTGAAGATGTCGTCGTCGCTGTCGAAGCGGATGCTGTTGATGACCGTGAGGACGTCTTTGAGGTTGTAGCCGGAGGCGCACACCGGCACGCTGCGGACGACGTTCTGGTCGCCCACGCTCTCATCTGAGAAAATGCGGGCGATGGTCCCGGCCAGCGGCGAGCCGCTGAGCGTGGCCAGGCCGGGCAGCAGGCGGCCGCGCACGAACTTGATCAGGTCGTCGGCCTGCCAGGAGGCCAGGGCCAGCGGGCCGGCCCACCTGTCCCAGGCCAGGTCGCCCTTCAGCACCGGGCTGTAGGGTTCGGCGCCGTACGCCGTCTCGATTTCCCGCTTCTTCTCCTCGTCGTCCAGGAAGCGCAGGAAGAGCAGCCAGGCCAGGTGCTCGGTGTACTGCATGACCCCGCCCACGTTGTTGTCGCGGCGCAGGATGTCGCATGCCCGCCACATGTCGCTGCGCAGGGTTTCGTTGGTTTGTTGTCTGCGAGTGGCCGCTGGCGGCGTGATGGACATCATGGAGAAGACGCCTCCAGGCGATCGAGAAATGCGCGTGGGGACAGCACGGCGATCTCCTGGTAGGCGCCGAGAACCAGCAGGTCCTCGTCTCCGCTGACGATGACCTCCGCCCGGCCTTCTACGGCGCAGGCGACGATGGCGTCGTCTTTGGGGTCACGGGTCACGCCCGGCAAACGCAGGTCGCCAGGTGTGACCTCCGCCCGGCCGAGCAGACTCTGAGCGAACGCGGCCACCTCAACCTCGCTCAGGTTGAGCCGCCTGGTGATGCGCGGATAGGACAGGACGTGAAGCACTTCTTCGATCTGATAGAGCGAGGTCACCAGTTGAAAGCGTTCGTCCAGCCAGGCGTCGAGAAGACGCGCCGCCGGTCCGGCGCCTACCAGCAGCCCGCTTATGAGGACGTTGGTATCGAGGACGGCCTTCATCGACGCCCTAGTGGGCAAGCGGAGTCGAACCCTGGCTGTGGTGGAAATCCGTGCGGGCGTCCTCGATCAGAGCGTCCAGCTCGATCTCGTCCAGGTCCGTGTGACGCGACCGGACTTGCTGGATGATCTCGCGCAGGGCGGCAGTGGTGTGCTGGCGCCGTGCCTCCTGCAGCAGGCCGAAGTCCTTGACGTTGATGATGGCAACGGTCGGCTCGCCGAACTTCTCAACCACAAAATCCACATCGCCGTAGGCAATCTGGTTGAGCACCTCTTTGAGTTGTGCTCGCAAATCCGAGGCAGAAATCGTCTTGATCATGGCGGAAGTCCTTTGACAAAACGTTCAATTTATACAAATTGTACACCTCATTGTGACCGTTGCCAAACCCTTCACGCTGCATACAGCCGCCGCTGCAGCTCGACCAGGGTCTCGCGGAGCCGGTTGGGGTCGTTGCCGAAGCGCCTGGTCACGCCCCGCATCTCGCCCATCTCGCGGAAGGGGCTGACGCGGAACACCTGCGGGTCGGTCATCTCCTGCAGCCCGCCCAGCTCGTACTTGGCCACCAGCGCCAGGATCACCTCCCTCGCCTCCTGTGTCTGCGTCTGCAGCCAGGCAACCTGGGCCTCCCGGAAGGCGTTGGCTCGTTGGCTGCGGGTGCGGATCGGGCGGCCGTAGGCCAGGTGGGCCAGCAGGTCAAACTGGTCCGCCTGCGGCTGGTCCAACACGTCGGCCAGCACGTCCACCTGCACGCTGGCCTTCTCCAACTGTTCGAGCAGCACCCGGCGCTGGTCGGGGTTCTGCCAGATAGCCTGCAGCTTGCTCCAATCCGGCACAAAGCCGGCGATCTTGCCGCGCGTGTAGTCCAGGTACTGCTCCAGGTTCATACTCTGGCCCACGGCGTCGACGAAGAAGGTGGCCTCGTCTGCGATCGAAACTTGCAGGCCCTTGACCGTGATGGTGCGGTCCCGCTGTTCGCCCAGGGGGTGCAGGTCGATATCCACCACCGTGGTTTCGCCGGCGGCGGTTGCCACGCTCAGCTCTCGCCGCAGCAGTCCCACGCCCCCGGCCATCACCTTCACCTGCCCGGCCGGAAGGCGGTCGAAGCGATACCGTCCCTGGCCATCGGTTACGATCGGCCCCAGCACCTCGTTGGGCGCCGCCAGCACGGCCACGTTGGCCCCCACCAGGATCGTCCCGGCGCCGGCCAGACGCACGGTCCCCGTGACGCTGGCTGTGCGCGGCGTTGTGTCCGGTAGCGGCTGCGGCGCCGGCGGGCGGTCCCACCTGGGGTCGAGCAGGCGGCTGGCGCCGGTGTAGTCGATGATGCGAAACCAGAGCTTGCCGGTGGCGGGGTCGACGCGTGTGCCCCGGCCCATGATCTGCTTGAACATGAGCGGCGAGGACAGAGTCTTCATGAAGACGATATTGCGGCAGGCGGGCACATCCACACCGGTCGAGAGCAGCTCGGCCGTCGTCGCCACCACGGGCAGGGCCTTGTCGCTGTCCTGGAACTGCCGCAGACGGCGGCGGGCCTGGGGGCCTTCCTCGCTGACGATGGCGACGGCGTAGTCGCCGCCATAGCCCAGGTCGGCGAACTCGTTGTTGAGCAGCCGCGCCACTTCCTGGGCGTGGGCCATGTCCACGCAGAACACCATGGTTCTGTGCATGGCGCCAAAACGCCGCAGCAGACCCGCCAGGTGCCGCACCATGGTTTGGGTGCGGTCGGGCAGCCGGATCTCGCGCTCGAACTGTGCGGTGAAGTAGTCGTCTTTGAGCACGGCGTCTTCGGGAACGAAGATCTCCGCCCCTTCCTCGATGGCTTGCTCGACGTGCAGGCCATCCCGGTCCACGGTGGTGCGAATGCGGTGCACCTTGTAGGTGGCGAGAAAGCCGTCTTCGATGCCCCGGCCCAGGCTGTACTCGTAGGCGGGCTGGCGGTAAGCGCCCTTGGACGGGTCGGCGGCATCCACAAGCACTTCGGGCTCATCCCGGCAGAAATAGGCGTAAGTGTCGACGTTCTCATCCTGCTTGGGCGTCGCCGTCATACCCAGGTGGATGGCGCCGCCGAAGTGGTCCAGGATCTCCTTCCACGTGCCGAAGCCGGATCGATGGGCCTCGTCGATGATCACGACATCGAAGAAGTCGGGCGGGAACTGCTCATACAGGCGCTTGCCGCGGGCGTCTTCGTTCCAGAGCGTCTGGTAGATGCCGAAATAGAGGTCCCGGTGCAGGCTGGGCCGGCGCGCGTTCTCGTCGATCAGAAGCCGGGGATCACTGCTTGCGCTGGCAAAAGGGCTGAAGGCGTTGTAGGCCTGGTCGCGCAGCACGACACGGTCGGCCAGGAAGAGCACCCGCCCCGGCTGGCCATCCTTGTGCCGGTAGAGCCAGCCCGACTTCAGCAGCTTCCATACGAGCTGAAAGGCCGTGAAGGTCTTGCCCGTGCCGGTCGCCATGGTCAGCAGGATGCGCTTCTGCCCGCGCATGATGCGCAGCAAGGCCTCGCGGATGGCCGCTTCCTGGAAATAGTGCGGCTCCTTGCCGCGAGTGACCTCGGCCGGCGCAAAGGGATGCAGCAGCGGGTTGTGCCGCCGCAGCGCCGCCGCCTCGGCGTTGTAGATCGGGCGCATCTCCCCCGTTTGGCCCGTGGCGGGGGCTTCGGTCTGGCCGGTGTTGAGACACCAGCGCTGCCACAGCTCGTCGGGAGAGGGAAACTTCTCCAGGTTGCGGCTGGTGTTGGTGAACGCGTCCCACTCGATGATGTCGTGCCCGTTGCTGGTATAGCCAAAGGCCAGGCCCAGGTCGCGGGCGTAGTCTTTCACCTGCTGCAGACCGGTCTCGGCTGGCTTCCCCTCTTCCTTGGCTTCTACCACCGCGATCGGGAAGCTGTCCGTGTAGCGCAGCAAATAGTCCACGCGCTTTGGACTCTCGCGGCTCGCCTTGTCCCCCCGCAGAACGATCTTGCCCGCCGTGTAGTCCCAATCCACCCGGTAATACTGCTCCCGCGTTACCTGGCTGCGCGTCCACCCCGCCGCGTTCAGCTTGGGGTCGATCAACTGAGCTCGAGTATCCGCTTCGTTGAGGGTCATGGTTGGGGAGGACGTCGGCGCTGCCGGTCACATTGCGGGCAATGATACAACACCTCATGCCGAACCCGCACCCACGAACGTGCAAAATGCCTGTCCGTCGTATTCCCACGTACCCAACCCTCTTGGTTCCTACGCCTGCCCCCCCAACCTTCAACGTGTAACCTTCAACCTTCAACCCCCTACGCCCCGATCGTTGCTCCCTCCCGGGCGAGGCCGCGCACGGGGTGGCCGATGCCGTCAGCGGCCGGCGCCCAGTCGCGGTGGGCGCATTCCAGGCGGTAGCCGAAGTCGGTGCTGAAGCTGTTGAAGGCTTTGCGGGGCCAGTCGCGCACCGGCTGGCGGCGCAGGTTGCGCAGGCCGCGGTAGGCGATGCTGGGATAGCCGTAGAGCTTGCGGGACAGCCAGTCGTAGCCCTGCGCCAACTGCTGCGCCGACATCTGCTTGGGATAGTAGGTGACGTGGTTGGTGTCGTACAGCGACCAGGGGACGTTGGGGATCAGGCGATTCTGCTCGATCCAGGTCTGGCGCTGGGGCGTCCCCACGTAGGGAGTGAGCACGGTAATGCTGACCGAATCAAGGCCGCTGCTGCGGATGAAGTCGTAGGTGCTCTCGAAGATGCTGGGTGGATCGCCGTCAAAGCCGAAGACGAACAGACCGACGACGCCGATGCCAGCCTCGTGGATACGGTCGATCACCTGGCGATAGCGTTCGATGTTGCCCTTGGCCTTGCCGCCCAGCTCGCGACGGTTCTCCGGGTTGGCGCTCTCGAAGCCGATGAAGAACTTGTCCAGATGCGCCTCTTTGGCCATGCGCAGCAGGTCGGGATGGTCGGCCACCATCTGCTCAGCCTGGCAGGTCCACCCGTCCAAGGGGAGCTTGCGCAGGGCCTGGAACAGCTCGACCATGTAGTCGGGATTGAGGCGGAAGTTGAGACCGAAGTTGTCATCCGTGAGGAAGAAGCGCTTGATCTTGCGGCGCTCGATCTCGGCGACCACGTGATCGACCGGCCGCAGGCGCATCACCCGTCCGGAGACACGAATGGCGGTGCAGAAGGTGCAACTGCGCGGGCAGCCGCGGGTGATCTCCAGGTAGGGTGTCCAGTAGCGGCGATTCTCGTCCACCTGGCGCAGCACCCGCTCATCCAGGTGCGGCAGGTCATCCAGGTGGGCCCATTCTTCGTCCACGTAGCGCGGCTGCAGATCGCCGCGATCGAAGTCGGCAATCATCTGCGGCCAGGTGCGATAGGCCTCGCCCACGGCCACGCTGTCGGCCCAGGCGGATACTTCGTCCGGCGCCAGGGTGGCATGGGCGCCGCCGACCACAACCTTTGCCCCCCGCGCCTGCGCCCGTTCGGCGATCCAGCGCGCCCGGTCGATCTGCAGCGTTTTCGCCGTGATGCCCACCAGGTCGTCCGGCCCCATCTGGGCGAACGGCGTGGGGCGCAGGTCCTCGTCGATGATCTCGACGTCCACCTCTGCCGGCACCAGGGAAGCCAGCCGCATGAGCGTGTACGGCGCCATGGTGGCCTTGTGCAGGAAGGCGCCGTCACGGCCAGGCTGGATGAGGTAGGCTTTGCGAATCGACATGGGTCGTGATGCTTGACGCGTAGGGCGAGTGGCCAGGGTCTGCGTTCTGCGCTCTACGCTTGCAGTCGAGGCTGTCTACTGGCTGCTGCCAAATTGGCTGTCGGAGGGAAGCGTGAGCTCAATGGACCCCGCCAACGACTCCTGATGGCCGTTTCTGTTCGTGCGCACCGCCTGCCCGTCGAACTGCTCCTGCACCGGCCGGTTGCCAAAGCCGGAGCCAAGGGTCGGTCGCCACCATGCCCATTCGCTGCAGGTGTTGCAGGGGATAACCTCGTCGTACTTGCCTTCCAGGTGCAGTCTCCGCAGCTCCTGCATGTGCGGTCCGTTCCAGTTCTTCATCACCCGCACTACGCCATCCGGGTCGATGACGTTACCCAGGTCGAAGTCCAGGTTGAAGTCCCGATCGCACATGGCGATGGAACCGTCCCAATAGATGTGAACGTGATACCACAGGTTGGGGCAGGCAAAGCGGGGTGGCAGGGCTTTGTCAGCGTTGACCTTAAGGGCGCTGATAGCCTCGACCTGATCGCCCCAGGAATCGAAAGGCTTGACGTGGACCAGGTCGACGCCGGGGACGTTGCGCCAGTGGTCGACGAAGGCTGCGGTTTCCGCCCTGGTGTTGGCCATTTCGATGATCTGGAGGTTGACAAAGGTGTGGTAGCCGCCCTTGTGCTTCATGGCCACGAAGCGCTCGATGTTCTCATTGGTGCGCTCGTAGTCAGCATTTATCCGCACGCTCTCGTAGGTCTCGGGCCGCATCCCGTCCTGACAGAGGTAGATGACGTTGAGTCCTGCCTCCAGCAGGCCGCGCGCCCGTTCTGCGGTGAGGAGGGTGGCGTTGGTGCTGATCTCGCTGCGCAGCCCTTTCTCCTGGCAGTAGGCCACCATGTCGTAGATGCGCTTGTGCATCAGGGGCTCGCCCCAGATATGCAGAGTGGTGGCCTTAACGTGCGGAGCCATCTCGTCCACGATCTGCTTGAATACTTCCCACTTCATGTAGCCGTGTGGTCGCGTGATCTCCTTGCGGCCGGTGGGGCACATGATGCAGCCGAGGTTGCAGATGTTGGTGGACTCAATATACATGCGGTCAGGTGGGGGCACCAGCCGGGTTTGTCCGGTCTCGTATGCCAACCACTTGACCGGCCCCAGCGCCTTGCGGCGGTAAAGGCGGGTCTTGTTGCGCAGTTTGTCTTGCAGCGTCAGTGAGGAAATGGTCATGAGCTGGCGGCGCTAGCTCCAGGAGGCGGCGCCGAAGTAGACGTCCTTGGTCTGCCGGAAGGTGCCAAACAAGCCAGCCCTGGCCAGCGTGCTTCCCACCTTGCGAATCGCCGGCACGCGGCTGACGTTCCACAGCAAATCGCCGGCGGTGTCGCCAAAGCTCTGGCGGTACATGCGCTTCTTCTTGGCTTCGAGGAAGCGTTCGCGGGCCGTGATCGCCATGGCGCTGAGCACATCGTCGCTGACTTCCGAGACATTCATGAAAGGCGCAATTTCCGAGGTGTAGCTGTTGTAGTAGTAGCTTTTGGTGAAGTCAGCATTGTACACCGTTTCGGGCCGGCGGCGCACTAGCTCACTCCACAACTGGGTGCCGGGCATGGGGGTGGCGATCGAGAACATCGCCTCGCTCAGGTCAAGGCTGGCGGCGAACTCGATTGTTTCCGACATGGTCTCTGTGGTGTCGCCGGGGAGCCCCAGGATGAAGTAGCCCTTGCTGTGGATGCCGGCGTCGGCAGTCCACTTGACGGCATCCCGCACCTGGTCCAAACGGATGTGCTTGGCGGTGCGCTTGAGGACCTCTTCGTTGCCGCTCTCGATGCCGTAATGAACCTGCCGGCAGCCGGCCTGGTACATCTTCTTCAGTAGATCAGGATTGACGCGGTCGACGCGTGCAAGACAGCGCCAGCGCACGTCCATCTTCTGATCGATGAAGTGGTCCATGATCTTTTCTAGCCGGCGCACGTCGATGGTGAAGAGGTCATCGATGAAATAGAAGTTGCGCACACCGTAGTTGTCGATCACGTGCTGAAGCTCGGCGGTAATGCTCTCGGGGCTGCGCTGGCGGTAGGTTCGCCCCACGATGCCCTTGAAGCAGAAGGAGCAGTTCCAGGGGCATCCGCGGCTGCTCAGCACCGTCACCATGGGCTCGCCGTTCGGCGCATAGAGAGGGTACTTGTCCAGTTCGAACAGGTGGCGGGCTGGGAACGGCAGGGCGTCGAGGTCCTTGATCAACTCACGCTCGCCCCCCGAGATCACCTCGCCATCCTGCTTGTACCAAAGACCCCGCATGTCGCCCCAGTTGTTGGCGCCTGAGCTTAACCCCCGGAGAAAGTCCTGGAAGACCTCTTCGCCTTCGCCGTAGATCAGGAAGTCGAGATGTGGGTTCCGCAGGGTATCCTCGGGCAAAGTCGTGGCATGGGGGCCACCGATGATGGTGGTGACGCCGAGGGCTTCCTTGAGCAAGGCAGCCGATTCCTCCACACTGGCATAGCTGGTCGTCATGGAGGTGAAAGAGACCAGGTCGGGCTTGAAATCGATAACGTCCTGCACATCTTCGCTCATTGGGCGGTTAGGGCGCAGGCCGAAATCGAAGATCCGGCATTCGTGTCCCTCCTGTTCGGCCACAGCCGCAAGGTACCCCAGACCCAGCGAGGGGTAGGCATTGACCAATTCGTTCCATTTGGGACCGATAAAGGCAATTCTCATGAGTGTTCCTCCCGGAGTGCATGCGGAGCCGGTTGGTGTGCAAGGCTTGCCGCAAGCCCACGCGGCAGCCTAGCACACGCACATGAAAAGGGCGTGAAAACCCGGCATGCTGAAGGTGACCGTTCTGTCAGCCTCTACCTGTCTAGGCCAGCGACTCTGCCTCGATCTTGCGACGCAGGTCGGTTTTCTCTGCTTTGGGCACGAAGGTGCGGCGGGCAATGCGCATGTTGCGCGGCAGGTTATACCAGAAATCCTTTGTGCTGAGCCGGCGGATGATCGGCGAAGGTCGCAGATAGAACTGCCTGTAGGCCTTGCGATACATCTCCTCAACCAGGTCCGCCGTCACCTCACCCATCTCGTAGCGAGCCTTCTGCTCGAAGAAGACGTAGTCCTCCCAGTCCTTGATCAGCATCCGTCCGTGCTGCTTGACGTCTGCATAGACCTTGGTGCCGGGGTAGGGCGTCATCATGCTGAAGTTGGCGATGAGAGGATTGAGCTCAATGGCGAAGTTGATCGTGTCCTGCATCGCTTCGCGCGTTTCGCCCGGCAGGCCGATGATGAAGAAGCCAATGGTTTCCAATCCGACTTCGCGGCAGACCTTGAAGGCCTGACGGATGGTGTCGAGATCGATATTCTTGTCGATGCCTTTGAGGATCTCCGGATTGCCGGTCTCGACGCCGAAGGCAGTGCGCTTGAGGCCCGCCTGCTTGAGTTTGCTCATCAGCTCGTAGTCGGCCAGGTTGGCGCGGATGCCGTTGACGAAGATCCAGGGCACGTGATTGAGCTTGTTCTCGATCAGCATGTCCGCCAACTCGTGCAAACGCTTCTTGCGAATGTTAGCGCTGTCGTCGAGCACGCCGATTTCCTGCGCGCCCAGGTCCTCGACCAGGTGCCGCCATTCTGCCAGCACGTTCTCGGGAGTGCGGCTGCGCCACTTGATGGGCATGATGGATTGGCTGCAGAAGGAGCAGCGGTAGGGACAGCCGCGGCTGGTCAGAATGCTGAAGCTGCGGGCGCCGTCCACGTGATCGGTGGCGGGCTGCAGATTCGTGTACTTGTGCATTTTGAACAGGTGATAGGCGGGCCAGGGCAGGCTGTCGAGGTCGGCCATCGCCATTCGATCGGCATTGCGGTGCAGCTCCCCGTCGCTTGTTTGGTAGGAGATGCCCTCGATGCCTTCCCATACATGCTTGCTGGGATCCATCAGAGCCTGGGTCGAGTAATCTTCCTGGTCCCGCATGAAGTCTTCGATGCGGTTGCAGATTTCAATCCAGGTTTCTTCCCCCTCGCCGCGCACGACGAGATCGATGCCTGGCTGCCGCGCCGATTCAAAGTCAAGGTCCTCCGCCGCCACGCTGGGGTGCGGGCCGCCGATGACGATGGGGACATCGTGGACGGCCTTGATCTGGGCGGCATGGCGCCAGGCCTGCTTCACCTGGGGGGTGTTGGCGGTGATGCCGACCACGTGAGGCTTAAACTCGCTGATGAACTCATCCAGCGGTTGTTCCTCGATATCGGCATCGAAGATACGCACCTCATCTCCACGACGCTCGGACACAGCGCCCAAATAGGCCAGCCCGAGGTGGGCTGTGGTGCGGGTGTCGATGGGAAGACGGAAGCGAGGGTTGATCAGCGCAACACGCATGGCGCAGTACCTCTCAGTGTGATGAAGATTGGGAGTCAATCAGGCAGACAAGGATGGACGGTGTACAGGGTGAAGGGCCTCACGCCTGCACATGTGGGTCATTCCAGATCTGCCTGCCAGCCCCACCAAAAACAAGCCCACAAGGGCTTTCTCTGGCTGCTGACCGGGCGGATTATATGCCGCTGAGAAAGCCCTGTCAAATTATTATGAAACGGATCATAAAAATTAAGCGCCTATCCCTTCACCACGGCAATGGGTCGCAGCCGCGCCACCTTGCGGGCGATGCCGGCGTTGTGCACCACCTCGACCACGCGGCTGACGTCTTTGTAGGCAACCGGCGCCTCTTCGGCCAGGCCGCTCAGGCTGCCGGCGCGCACGGCGATGCCGTCGTGCTCCAGGTCAGCGCGGAGCTTGTCCCCGCGCACCTGTTTCTTGGCTGCAGAGCGGCTCATCTGGCGGCCCGCCCCGTGGCAGGTGGAGCCAAAGGTCTGGCGCATGGAGCCCTCGGTGCCGGCCAGGACATAGCTGGCCGTGCCCATGCTGCCGGGCACGAACACGGGCTGCCCAGTCTCGACATAGTCGGGGGGGAGGACATGGCTGCCCGGACCGAAGGCGCGCGTGGCGCCTTTGCGGTGAACGCAGAGGCGCTGGCTGCGGCCGCCGGCCTCGTGCATCTCCAACTTCGCCATGTTGTGGGCGATGTCGTACACCATGCGCAAGTCATAGCCCCGCACTTTGCCGGCCAGCACCGCCTCAAAGGCCTGCCGGGCCTGGTGAGCCAGGACCTGGCGGTTCGCCCAGGCGAAGTTGGCAGCGGCCGCCATCGCCGCCAGGTAATCCTGACCTTCCGGTGAGGCCAGCGGTGCGCAGACGAGCTGGCGATCGGGGAGGGTGATGCCGTAACGTTTGACCACGCCCTGGAAGACGCTGACATAGTCCGTGCAGACCTGGTGGCCGAGGCCGCGGGAACCGCAGTGGATCTGGAGCACCACCTGTCCTTCGAACAGGCCAAACGCCCTGGCGATTTCCTCATCAAAGATCGCATCGACGACATCGATCTCGGCAAAGTGGTTTCCGGCCCCCAGCGTGCCTAGCTGGTCCCGACCGCGTCTCTTGGCATCCCGGCTGACCTTGGTTGCCAAGGCGCCGGGCATGGCGCCCTGCTCCTCGGTGTGCACCAGGTCCTCATGACGGGCCATGCCGTGCTTCAGAGCCCAGGCTGCGCCTGTCTCCAGCACCTTATCCATGTCCTGGTCGGAGAGGCGGACAAAGCCTTCGACGCCGACGCCGCTGGGAATCTTGTGATAAAGGGCGGTGGCAAGGTCCTGCAGGTGCGGCCTGACCTCGCCTTCTTCCATGCCGGAGGCGAGAAGGCGGACGCCGCAATTCGAAACTACGAAACCGGCCGCGATGAAGTTGTGGTCGGGGTGATCGATGGTGAAGTCGTACACCAGGCCTACATCATCGACTGGCTCAATGCTGGTGATGCGATCCCAGACCATGCCGCTCTTCCCCAAGCCGGCGGTGGCCTGTTTGCGGAACTCAGCGAAGTACGGGAAGTCGAAGGCAATGCGCGGTTGGGTGCGGCGTCCACCGTGCAGTGATCTCTCGACAAAGCGACGATTCACCTGCGTTGTCCCACCCAGTTGGGTCAGGATGGCCGCCGGTCTGTGCCCACTCGCAGCCAACTCAACGATGCGATCGGCGGTGGTTGCTCGCTTGTTGATGTGAAGCATCTTGAGGGCGAGATAATGACTGCCAACTGCGGCCAGATAGTGGCGCTCGCGGTGATACACGTACCCCACTCTCTGCCAGAGCAATTGCAGGTTGGCCGGATCGCTGGACAGGATCAGTCGCCAACGGCAGGAGCGCGAGCCGTCCGCGTTGACCTGTTCAGGACGCGAGGTCACGGCTTGGGTTCTGATGCCGAGCTCGGCCAACCAGTCTCCCAGTTGCGCCAGGAACCTACCGCCGCCTTCCTCGTATTCCTGGCGTTTGTTAAGTGACACGACAGGGGCTGCGAAATTGGCGTCATGATTGGTCACTGTCTGCGGTGTGGTCATCTCCGCGCCAAAATAGGCTGCCAGGAACAGTCGCTTTTGCCAGGTTGGGGCGGAGTGCAGCCATGCCGGAGCTTCGTAGGCCTGCGCAGCCTTGTTGCCAACCGGCGCGCCGAGACATACCAGGAGAGCGGCAAATGCTGTGCCAACCACTTTGCACCAGGTTTCGCTGCGCTCGAAGGTGTAGGCAGCGTACGCCGTCCGGATGGTGTGCCGGCGCTGCCGATGGTAGACGCGGCTTGGTGTCACCCCCAGACATATGAGATCGGAGCGGATAGCCTCGAGATCATCGGGCTGGCCGTAGAAGGCTACCACGCCTTTGTGCGTACCGGACTCGAAGTGGATGGAGCCATCGCCAAAGACGAACCCCAGCAGCTTGCAGAGGTACGGTAACGCCGGCGAGGAGTAGCGCAGGGGCAGCAGGCGGCGCTGCCTGAGATAGCTCAGGATCTGAGCCTGCGCCTGACCGGCCTCTCCCTTGCCCAATTTGTCAAGGACGGCGACGACGGCGTCCTCATCGACGATGATTTCGTCGCCTGGCGGCTCATAGGGAACGCCCTGAAAAGGATAGACCGCCACTTGCTCCCCTGGCCGGAGCCGCTCCAGTTCCTGCATCCCCGTCTTCGTCAGGAAAGGATGGTCGGCGGTGGCGACAACGGAGTAGCCAGATGCCGTGGTCAGACGAGAGACCTGTTTGCGAGGTCTCTGGGCAAACCAGCGACTGGGCGCTGCCGCCTGAACGGCCGGGTTCTCCCCAAGACGAAAGCATGTCAAAGAGGTCTGGGGCCACGAGGTGCTGAGGCTGGCGATGGTGCGTGTAAAGCCATGCTCATGCAAGACGGGCGAATCGCCGGCAAGGCAGTTGATGTCATAGCCCACGCCGCCGGGCGAGATGACGCCGTCGGCGGCGTTGGTGGCCACCACGCCGCCGATCGAGAAGCCATAGCCCTGATGGATGTCGGGCATGGCCAGGGCATACTGCACAATGCCCGGCAGTGTGGCCGTGTTGATCAACTGCTCAATGGAACTGTCCTGGAGCGCCGCCTGCAGGATGGCCTCGTCGGCGTAGATGCGCGCCGGCACTCGCATATCCCCGCGATAATTCTGGCTCACTTCGTAGAGGTACGAAGCGATCTGCTTCAAATCCTTGCGCGCAATCATCATCACCTCCTGCGCGATGGCCCTGACTCAGAGGGGCAACGGGCACCGTTGCTCCTTTATTGTAGCACACTCCCCCGCCCTCAGACGGCAATCCTCCCCCATTCTTGCCCCCGAACCTGGCTGTGGTCAGGCAGGAAGTGCGGTTCGCTGCATGTAAGCCTTCATTCCCGGCACAGGCGTGCCATCGGCGAAGAGGGCGCGTACTTCCCTGACCTCGGGCACCTCTTTCAAGAGCAGCCGTTTGACCCCAACAGACATGGTCAACACGGAGACGGGGCATTCGATGCAGGCGCCCATCATCGTGATCTCAGCCGTGCCATCGGTGAAGCCAGTCAGCTTCACATCGCCACCATCGAAGTTGAGCGTAGGTCGAAACTGGGCGAGCACCGTTTCGATGCGTTCGGCCAGCTCAGGCGTCAGAGCAGCAGGCGACATAGGGCAGGTCGGGTGCCACCGGGCAATGCCTCTTGCATGTCACAGAGGCTGCCGGCCCGCGAATCCCTCATTGATCTCATGCCAATAGCGAATACGGTCTTCGCCGTAGCGCCAACACAAGTAGAATTCGTGACCGTCGCGCAGGGCGGGAAAGTCGAGCAGACCCAGGTCAATGTCCTTCAACTCACAGCCGGTTTCCCGTATGGCGAGAAAAGCCTCTTCCATCCGCTGGAATGCGGGCAAAAGATCGCCCGCCTTTCGGCTGCCGCCATTGCCGACGGCCGCTTCCAGCACGGGCAGGAGATCAGCGCGGGCTGCGCGAATGGTTTGACGCGCAGCCCGCAGTTGATCGATGAGGGTTGTCAGCCAGGGAAGAAGGGCGTCGGCTTCCGTTACCGTGAAGTAGCGCCTGGGTGCCACGTCATGCCTCAGTGGCAGGATGGGGGCATTTCTTCGCCGGTGTGGCTTTGAGAGGTGCGGAAGGAGCTTCCGCAGCCGCAGGAACTGACGGCGTTCGGATTCTCGATGCTGAAGCCGCCGCCCATCAGGCTGTCCACCCAGTCAATGCTGGCGCCGTTGATATAGAAAAGGCTGATCGGATCGACGTAGACCCGCAGACCGTGCTGGACATAGACCTCATCATCCGAGCGCGGGTTGTTGTCGAACGTCATGCCATATTTCATGCCGCCGCAGCCGCCGCCCTGGACGAACACGCGCAGACCATGGGTCTCGGCCAGGCCTTTCTGGTCCATGACCTCGCGCAGTTTGGTGGCGGCGGAAGCCGTGACGGTCACGCCGGCCGTGGTCACCTCAGGCATCACGAGGTCGAGTTCATTGGTAGCTGTTGCCATGGGAGAAAAACCTCCGGAAGGAATTGAAGACGGAGATACAAAGTCTCAAAAACGAAAGCCTAACGATTGTAAACGAGAAGACGAACGGAAAGAAGTAAACGCCGTTACTGAGATGCAAGAAACGGCAGGTTGGTTACGGGACCCTCAGCCTCCGATCTGGTTCATCAAGCGCAGTTGGGGAACCTCACCATCAGGCAGTCCATGCCCCCAAGGCTTGTGGTAAACGGCGGCGGCGATCATGCGCTTCAAGGATTCGGGATCGGCGCCCTGGCGCAGGGGGGTGAGGACGTCGAATTCGCCGTCCCGCAGCAGGCAGAGACGGAGTTTGCCGTCGGCGGTCAAACGAAGGCGATTGCAGCCTGCGCAGAAGGGCTCGGTGACAGTGCTGATGAATCCCAGTGTGCCCTGAGCGCCGGCCAGGCGATAAGGCCGGGCCGGGTCGCGGCCGTCATAGCCGACCAGCTCGTGAAGCGGTCCCAGGGCGGTCTCGATGCGCTGGCGCGTTTCGGCCGAGGAAACGACCGCATCCTGGGCGAAGCTCGCTTCGCTGCCAAAAGGCATCAGCTCGATAAAGCGGACCTCCCAGTCGCGCTCCAACGTCAACCGTGCCAGATCGACCACTTCTTCGTCGTTGAACCCGCGGGTGACGACCACGTTGATCTTGATCGGGCGCAGGTCCGCCGCCTCTGCTGCTTCCAGCCCGGCCCAGACGGTGTCGAGCCGCCCCCAGCGGGTGATGCGCTTGAACTTGGCAGGATCGAGCGTATCAATCGACACGTTCATCCGGTTCAGTCCCGCCCGCGCCAGCGGCTCGGCCAGTTGCGGCAGCAGAATGCCATTGGTGGTCATGGCCACGATGCGCACACCCTGCTGCTGGGCGATGAAGCGCACGATTTCGACCAGGTTGGGTCTGACCGTGGGCTCGCCGCCGGTGAGGCGGATCTTGTCGACGCCCAACTCAGCCATTGCGCGTACGATTGTAGAGAGCTCATTGTCAGTCATGAGCTCTTGTCGCGGCCGGAAAGTCATGCTCTCCGGCATGCAGTAGACACAGCGGAGATTGCAGGCATCGGTCAGCGAGATGCGCAGGTAATTCAGCCGGCGGCCAAACTGGTCGATCAGGGCCTCAGGCGCCGGCTCGGACCGGGATTGGCGCAGATTGTCTTCTGCACTATCCATCAAGGAGATGTCAGCCATTCCAGGCACTCCCGGCGCTGGCGTCCAAGAGCGGAAGCGAGGCCCGGCTGCGATGCCCGTTTTGGAGATAGAACCGGTAGGAGCAGCGACTGTCGCCGTCCGTGATATGGTGGACGCGTTCCGGTTCCAGCCCGGTCAATTCCATCACCAGCGCCAGGTCCATCTGGCACAGCTCAGGGTGTTCGGGCGCAAGATCGCTGTAAGGGCAGTTGCAGGTGTTGAGAACGATACTGCCCGCTTCCTCTTCGTATCCCGCCATGTACCCCAGTTCATTCAGGACACCTGCCGCCCGGTGCAAACGCTGATCGGGGGGCAGGTCGGCAAGCGTGGCGGCAGCGGCAGCAGCCGTGTCATGGGCCATGGCGCGCATGACGGCGAGCAGTTCTCCGGGGGGAAGCATGCGCCTGAGGGCGGCAAGACTGCCGCGAGCTAACTGCCGGTAGCTGTTGGGGAAATAGGCGTCGGCTTCAGGCGTGAGGGTATAGACCTGCTGTGGGCGTCCGGCTGTCGAACTGCGCAGGACGCGCGGTGATTCCACCAGGCTGTCGCCGATGAGCAAGTCCAGATGATGGCGCACGGAGACCGGCGCCATCTCCAGCCGTTCGGCCAGATCGTTGACGGTGGCCTGGTCTTCGCGTTTGAGGATTTCGAGAATAGCTCGCCGAACCGGATGCACCGTTCGTGAACCTCAGCAGGGACGCAGATGTGGGTAAACTACCAGCGGGGGGGATTCTAGCATGATGCGGGCTGCCTGTCAATTATTATCAAGTTCTTCATAGAAATTCGGGGCTGGTGGCGCCGGGCCGGTGAAGCGCAGGCGCCCGGAAGCAGGGGCGCGCAAGTGAGGTGCAATATGATCTCCGGCATTGTGACCGCAGTGGGGTTTTGCTATCATAATGGTGTGTGGGGCCAGACGCCTGCACACAGACCCATCACAGTTTCAGAACCCGACAGTGCATTTGCCTTCAAAGGAGAGGTCTTATGCCAAACGAAGTCGTCGTTGCCAGGCCGCAGGTTGAAGTGGGCGATTCGGCGTTTACCATTGCGCAGCGGCAGTTTGACATGGCAGCCGAGTATCTGCCGCAGTATCCGAAGGGGATCATGGCCAAGTTACGGGTTCCTGAGCGGGAATTGACGGTGAACTTCCCTGTGCGTATGGACAGCGGTGATATCCAGATGTTCACCGGCTACCGCGTCCAGCACTCGACGGTGCGGGGTCCTGCTAAAGGGGGGATCCGCTTTCATCCCGGCGTAACCCTGGACGAGGTCAAGGCACTGGCCATGTGGATGGCCTGGAAAACCGCCGTCGTGGGGATTCCGTATGGTGGTGCAAAGGGCGGGGTGATCTGCGATCCCAAACAGATGAGCATCCACGAAGTCGAGCGCCTGACGCGGCGCTACACATCTGAAATCAGCATCATCATTGGTCCGGAGAGTGATATCCCAGCCCCTGATGTCAACACCAATGCCCAGACCATGGCATGGTTCATGGATACCTACAGCATGGGAACAGGCTACACAGTTCCTGCTGTAGTCACCGGAAAGCCTCTGGATTTGGGCGGCTCAGTGGGACGTAATGAGGCGACCGCTCGCGGCTGCCAGTTTACCATCCGTCGCGCGGCAAAGAGATTGGGGTTGAACCTCGCCGAGGCAACCGTGGCGGTGCAGGGCTACGGCAATGCCGGCAACATCGCCGCTCGCCTGCTTCATGCTGACGGCGCCACGATCGTGGCAGTCAGCGACAGCAAAGGGGGCATCTACAATCCCAAAGGTTTTGACCCAGATGCAGTCTTGCGCTGGAAGCACGAGACTGGATCGGTGGTGGGCTTCGAAGGCACGGACAAGGTTACGAACGCCGAACTTCTCGAACTGCCCTGCGATGTTCTCGTGCCCGCGGCCCTGGAGAAGCAGCTCACCAGGTACAACGCCGATCGCGTCAGGGCGCGCATTGTTGGCGAAGCTGCTAACGGTCCCACAGAGCCTGAGGCGGACGCTGTCTTTCATGATAAAGGCATCTTCGTCATTCCCGACATTCTTGCCAATGCGGGCGGCGTCACTGTGTCCTACTTCGAATGGGTTCAGGATCTCCAGTTCTTGTTCTGGGATGAGGAGGAGGTGAACAAGAGACTGGAGCAAGTTATGAATAGGGCTTTCGACGAGGTCATCAACATCGCCGAACAGAAGAAGGTGAACAACCGCATCGCCGCCTATATCTTGTCCATCGATCGCGTGGCAAGGGCCACCATGCTGCGCGGCATCTACCCGTAAGAAGACGGTCCGGGTAGGTACTTTCTATCCGCTAGATGGATTCCCGTGAATGGCCGGCGCTGACAACGCCGGCCATTCGCTCTATAATGGCGGACATGGCAAAGACCGCGGAAATGAAGATGACCGGCATCGCTCATGGTGGGGAGGCGATGGGCAAGCTGGGCCCGCGCACGGTGTTCGTCGCCTATGCGCTGCCGGGCGAGACCGTGCGCATCGACCTGGTCGAAGAACATGAGCGATGGGCACGCGGCGAGCTGCGCCAGGTGCTGTCGCCGCACCCGCAGCGCGTGGAGCCGCCCTGCCCTCATTTTGGGCTGGGACGCTGCGGCAGCTGCCAATGGCAGCACATGACGTTGGCAGCCCAGCGCGAGTACAAGCGACAGATCGTGAGCGACCAGTTGGAGCGGCTGGGAAAAGCCCGCAGCCCTCGCGTCCAGGCCACTGTGGGCGCCGGGCCGGAGTGGGCCTATCGTACGCAGGCGGTTTTCCTGCCGTCGGGGGATGGCCCGCTTGGCCAGCGGCGCCAACACCGGCCGGGCGTCCATCCCATCGACCGCTGTCCTGTGCTCCATCCCGGCCTCGCTGCCCTGTATGAGGAGTTTAATGCGGAATGGGAGGGACTGCGCAGCGTCGATTTCAGCGTGGGCCGCAGCGAAGAACAGCGGCTGGTGACCCTGCGTACGGCGGGGAACGAACTGCCCGAGATCGAGGTCGACGTTCCCGTCTCCATTGCCCTGGAAACAGGCTCCGGGTCTGTGCAGGCGTTGATTGGCGAACCATTCTTCCACACCACGCTGCGCGGGCATCGCTTGCGCTGGAGCGCAGGCACGCGACGTCCGATCAACCTGGACGCTACCGAAGCGATCATGGCGATCGTGGCGGACTACCTGGCGCCCGACAGCGCCTCCGGCCTGCTTGACCTGTGGTGCGGGAATGGCCTGGTTCTTGCCGATCTGGCCAGCAGGGTGGAGAGGGCAACGGGCATCGAGGAACATCCTCTTGCCGTCGAGGACTGTGCGGCCAACTGCGAGAGGATGGCGAATGTGACCCTGCACGAAGGCACGCCCGCGGAGGTGCTGGCGCATCTGCCAGAGGAATACACGTTGGCCGTGATGACGCCGCCGGGGGAGGGGATGGCGGCCCAGGTGGCGGACGCTCTATCACTGCTAGGCGTGCGGCGCCTGGTCTACGTGGCCCACAGCCCCGCCTGGCTGGCGCGCGACCTGCAGGACCTGCAGCGTGCAGGGTTTCGCCTGCACGAGGTCACGCCCGTGGATGTCGCCCCGCAAACCTATTTTGTGACGGCGGTAGCGTTGTTTCTCCGGTAGCCAGGAGCCCTGGAAGCCCAGGCATGGTGTTCCAGCGCTGACGAGAGGATCAGGTATCCTGGCGGCGAATCAGGCGTACGTCTGCACCCGATGCACTCTGTAGCCACATCCGGTCCGCTGTAAACACGGGCGCACCGTGCCGCAGTCCCAGCGCCAGACAGGCGCGATCGGCCAATGACAGGGCTCGATCGCCCGGCCACAACAGGGCTGTCTGCTCCGCGTCATCGCCGTCGAAGGGTAGAATGATCAAGCCCAGCGCTTCCATGTCTACGCGCAGCCCGCTCACATCCACACCGTGCGCCAGGGATTTCTGCACGACCTCTGACCAGTTCACGCTTGAGATGGCGCCATCGACCAGTACTGCTTCAATGATCTCGGCGCCTGTCTCGTCCTGCAGCCACGCCAGCAGGGCTGATGCATCCAGGACGGCTTTCACGACGCATTCTCCTTCTGGGCTTCGCGGCGACGTTCGGCAATGAGCTCTTCGGCAAGGCTGGGTTGGCCATGCAGGCCTGCAAAACGATCCTTGAGACGCTGGACGATGTGAGAAGGTCTCTCCAGGATCAGCCGGTCGGCCTCCAGATGTGCTACGAGGGTTTCTCCGGGTTTGATTTGCCACGCTTGACGAAGAGGGGCTGGAATGACGACCCGTCCTTGTGGGCCTACTTGTACTTCAATCATCGGTGAGTTCTCGGTCATGATTTGAACCTCCGTGCCATATTGTTCTCTATTATGGCACATCTTCGAGAAAGTGGCATGGTTCGTGCTTGCCGCTTGCTGCCCCCAGCGACCGCCGTGATTGGCTATGGGAAAGCCCCATCCGGCGCGAATTTGGCGAAAAAGACCTGCAGGTGGTATGCTAACTGACTGGCGTACAAGGCATCCCGTCCAGGGAACCACCCATTTCGGCTGAGGTACACGCCAGTCCCACAGCGTTACCCCGGCTACCGCAAAGGAGAAAGTAGTACGTGTCTCTGTCCACTGCCGAGAAGCAGGCTGTCATTCAGGAATACCACCTTCACTCACAAGATACCGGTTCGCCGGAGGTGCAGGTGGCGCTTCTGACGATCCGGATCAATCAGCTCGTCGAACATCTCAAGCTCCACAAGCATGATGAGCACTCGCGACGCGGGTTGCTGAAACTCGTTGGCCAGCGCAGGCGCCATCTCACCTATCTGAAGAACAAGGACAACCAGCGCTACCTGGAGCTGATTCAGCGCCTGGGTCTGCGCAAGTAGCATAAGGACGCAGCTCTAGAGACGAGTAGATGGGCGCATCCCTGTCCATCTACTCGTTTCTTGTGCCACTTAGTCGATAACCACACCTCACTCAAGCTACCTCCACCCTCTTTTCACCCCTCTTTTCTGCCTGATACGCGGCCACCCCACATCGGCGGCAAGGGACAGGAATTGGAAAGTGCGCCGCACCGACCCGACCTCACCAAGGTCGCAGTGGTCGGTGCACCCTCAGCACTTGGTGCGACGCAGTTCCCAGTCCCTGACCTTGTCAAGACGCACACAGCGTGGCCGGGCCCGGCCCACGACCCCAAAGCGGGTTGTTGCGCCCTGGCTCACACGCCACCCCCGGGGCCGCCGTAATCGGGCCTGCGGTAGGAAACCGCAAGGACACCATGAGTTACCAACAATCGAACAAGTTTGAGACCACCGTCGGCGGCAAGACCATCAGCTTCGAGACCGGCGATCTGGCGCGTCTGGCTGGCGGCGCCGTGACCATCACCCTGGGTGAGTCGGTCGTGCTTGCCACCGCCACCGGCTCCAAGTCGGCCCCTCCCGGCGTCGATTTCTTCCCGCTGTCCGTTGACTTTGAGGAACGCCTCTATGCGGCCGGCAAGATCCCCGGCAGTTTCTATCGTCGCGAGGGCAGGCCGACCACGGAAGCCATCCTGACCAGCCGCCTGATCGACCGCCCGCTGCGTCCCCTGTTTCCCAAGGGCTTCCGCAATGAGGTGCAGATCATCTGCACGGCGTTGAGCGCGGACGAGGAAAATCCCCTTGACATCCTGGCCATCAATGCGGCTTCGACCGCCCTGATGATCTCCGACATCCCCTGGGATGGCCCGATCGGTGCCGTCCGCGTCGGCTATGTCGATGGCACCTACGTCATCAACCCCACCTTCGCCGAGATGGAGCATAGCCTCCTCGATCTGCGCCTGGGCGGCACTGCCGACGGCATCCTGATGGTGGAAGCCGGCGCTAACCAACTCCCGGAATACATGATGCTGGAGGCGATGCGGGTCGGCCACGAGGCGCTGCAGGCCTTCATCGAGCTGCAGCACCGCATGCGTGCAGCGGTGGGCAAGCCGAAGCGCGAAGTCACCGTCTACTTGCCCCCCGCCGAAGCGGTTGAGGCCGTCACCGCCCTCGCCGCCCCGCGCGTGCGGCAGATCATCGCCGCCGCCATGCTGAAGGAAGAACGCGCGGCCGCCCTCGACGTAGTCCGCCAGGAAGCGCTCGCCCAGTATGGTGAACAGTTTACGCCGGGCGACGTCAACGCCGTCTTTGACGATGTGTTGAAAGAAAGCGTTCGCAACCGCATCCTCGACACGGGCGAGCGACCGGATGGGCGCGACCCGCTCACCATTCGCCCGATCACGTGCGCGGTGAGCGTGCTGCCGCGCACCCACGGCACGGGTCTTTTCACCCGCGGCGAAACCCAGGTTCTCACCATCGCCACGCTCGGCACCCCGCGCGATGCGCAGATGCTGGACAGCCTGCTGCCGGAAGAGACCAAGCGCTACATGCATCACTACAACTTCCCGCCCTTCTCGACCGGCGAGACCTGGCCCAATCGCGGTCCCAAACGCCGCGAGATCGGGCACGGCGCCCTGGCGGAGCGGGCCCTGGTCCCCGTCATTCCTGACCAGAGTGCCTTCCCCTACACCTTGCGCCTGGTGTCGGAGTGCTTGAGCTCCAATGGCTCGACCTCCATGGCCTCGGTCTGCGGCAGCACGCTGGCCCTGATGGATGCCGGCGTCCCCATCGCCGCTCCTGTGGCGGGCATCGCCATGGGCCTGATCAGCGAGGGCGACATGACCCAGGAGGGCAGTCGCTTCGTGGTACTGTCGGACATCCAGGGCATGGAAGACCACCTGGGCGACATGGACTTCAAAGTGGCGGGCACGGCGGACGGCATCACAGCCCTGCAGATGGACATCAAGATCAAGGGCTTGAGCTATAAGCTGCTCGAGGACGCCCTGGCCCAGGCCAAAGAAGGGCGGCTGCACATCCTCAAGCTCATGCTTGAGGCTCTGCCCGGCCCGCGTCCTGAGCTGTCGGCGCACGCCCCGCGCATTCTCACGATCCAGATCGACCCCGAGAAGATCGGCAAGATCATCGGCCCCGGCGGCAAGAACGTCCGTAAGCTGCAGGCCGACTACGGCGTCAAGATCGACATCGAGGAAGACGGCACGATCTACGTGGCCGGCGGCGTGGAGGCCGAAAAGGCCCTGGCCGACATCGAGGCCATGACCACTTCCGCCAAGATCGGCCAGATCTACACCGGCAAGGTCGTCCGCATCGAGCCTTACGGCTGCTTTGTCGAGATTCTGCCCGGCGTCGACGGCATGGTCCACATCTCGCAGTTGGCCGACTACCGCGTGGCCACGGTTGAGGATGTGGTGCGGCTCGGCGACGAGATCATGGTCATGGTCATCGACATCGATGAGAACGGCAAGATTCGTCTCAGCCGCCAGGCTGTGCTCGAGGGCATCACGGCCGACGAGGCCCGCGCCCGTGACAACCGCAGCCGTGAGCGGCGCCAGGGTGGCCCCGGTGGTGGGGGCTCTGACCGCCCTCGCGGTGAGGGGCGGTCCGGCGATCGCCGTTCCGGTGACCGCCGCCGCTAGCCCTTTACGGGGCAGCCCTACCCCCATTCCATTTTCACCAACCAGGATGGCCGGCGCAATGCCGGTCATTTTGGTTGGTGGGCCGGAAGGGTGTATGCTCGACGTCGTAGTAGTATCCCTCTGACTGCACAGACCCCATGATCGACGACCCCTTGATCTCTCACCCGCTCCCCCCCGACGCCCGCATCATTCGCCCGGAGGACCAACCCGGGCGCTACGACGTGCCTATGTCCATGCCAGAGCCGCCGGCGCCGGCCGCCGCTTTCCCCAGCGAGCCCTCTTCCCTGGTCCGCGGGGTGCGGGAGATCCTCGAAACGGTGCTGCCCGCGGTCCTGATTGCGCTGCTCATCCACCTCTTCCTGGCGCAGGCGACGCGGGTGGAAGGCTACAGCATGGAGCCTACCCTCTACGGCCAACAGCGTCTGGTCATTGAGAAGCTGAGCTATCACTTCCATGCACCGCAGCGGGATGATATTGTCGTCGTCCATGTGCCCGGCTACGGCCAGGAGATGCTGATCAAGCGCGTCATCGGTTTGCCAGGCGACACGATCGAGGTGCGCGGCGGCCAGGTGTTCGTGAACAACCAGCCACTGGCGGAACCCTATCTGCGCGGGGTGACGCATGGCGATTTTCCGGCCACGGTGGTGCCGCCGGAAACGATATTCGTCATGGGCGACAACCGTGACAACTCCAACGACTCGCGGGCGTTTGGGCCTATTGCCTTCAAAGACATCGTGGGCAAGGCCTGGGTGCGCTACTGGCCTCTCGGCGTGGCAGGATTGGTGCACTAAGGATCCCTCATGGGTGTGGAGGCGGTGGATGGGCCTGCCAGGGAAACGCGGGTGACCGGCTTGGGGACGCGAGGCGTGATCGCTGGGCGTCCCATCCGCGGGGTCCTCTTCGATCTCGACGGCACGCTGGCGGATACCGATGACACCGCCATTAACCAGGCTGCCGCCCGGCTTGGGGGTCTGCAGCGCTTCTTCCCCGGTCGGGATGCGCGCCCGTTCCTACGCCGCCTGCTGATGGCAGCCGAAGGTCCCATGAATTGGACCCTCACGCAGTTCGATCGCGTGCACCTTGACGATGAGGTGTTCCGGCTCAATGCTTTCCAGCGCCGCCTTTTCGGCCACCGTCAGCGTGAGGAGATGGCCCTCATCCCTGGCGTGGATGCTGCCCTCCGCCATATCAGCGCCGCCTACCAGGTTGCCCTGGTGACGACGCGCGACCATGAGACCGCTCTGCACGTTGTCGAGACCCACGGCCTGGGCGCCTGTTTCCACGCCATCGTGTCGCGCAGTGATGTGATGTACCTGAAGCCCAACCCCGAGCCGGTGCTGCTGGCCGCCAAACGCCTGGGGTTGGCGCCGGCGGACTGCGTCATGGTGGGTGACACCGTGGTGGATATCCGCGCCGGCCGCGCCGCCGGGGCGCGCACGGTCGGTGTGCTGTGTGGCTTTGGGACCCGCCGCGAACTCAGCCGCGCCGACGTGATCCTGGAGAGCACCGCCGACCTGGCGGAGCTGCTCTGACAGGTTACGCCAGGATCACGTTGTCGATCAGGCGGGCTTTGCCCACCCGCGCCACCATCGAGACCAGGGCGGGCGCGGCAATGGCGGCCTCGATCTCGTCCAGGGTGTTGGCGTCGGCAATGCTGACGTATTCCGTTTGCACGATGGGTTCTGTGGCCAGGATGTCGAGGATCAGGCGGCGGAGAACGGCGGCGCTGCGTTCACCCTGCCCATAGGCAGCCTGTGCGGCGCTCAACGCCCGGTAGATCACCGCGGCGCGGCTGCGCTCATCGGGCGTCAGGTAGGTGTTGCGTGAGCTCATGGCCAGGCCGTTGGCCTCGCGCACGGTGGGGCACACGACGACATCGAGATCGAAGTTGAGGTCCTGGACCATCCGCCGGATGACGACGCACTGCTGGGCATCTTTCTGGCCAAAGTAGGCGCGGGTGGGGCGGGTGAGGTTGAAGAGCTTGGCGACGACGGTAGCCACCCCGCGATAATGGCCGGGCCGGGCGGCGCCCTCCAGCTTGGTGGGCAGGTCGCTGAGGTCAATCCAGGTCTGGTAGCCGTCGGGATAGATCTCGGCCGGGCTTTCCGGCGCAAAGACGATGTCCACGCCCACCCCTTCCAGCAGGCTGAGGTCGCGCGGCAGATCACGCGGGTAGGCAGCCAGGTCCTCGCGGGGGCCGAACTGCGCCGGGTTGACGAAGATGGTGGCGATGACGATGTCGTTTTCGGCGCGGGCGCGGCGGGCGAGGGAAAGATGGCCCTCGTGCAGATAGCCCATGGTGAGGACGACGCCCGTGGTTCCGTTCAGGCTGCGGCGCGCCGCCTGCATGGCGGCAGTGGTGATGATGACGTGCATGGACGTGGCTCAGGCAGCTTTGGTGGCAGGGGAGGCGGGTTCGGTTGCGGGTTGGGGTGCCGGGGCCGGTGCGTAGAGGGCCGCCACTTCACCGGCAAGGTGCGTGGCGTGAGCCTCGGTGGGAAAGGCATGGCTGCGCACCTCTTCCACGTACTGGCCGACCGCCTGGCGGATGAGGGCGCCGACTTCGGCATAGCGGCGGGCGTGCTTGGGCTGGAAGTCAGAGAAGAGGCCCAGGATGTCATGCCAGACCTGCACCTGGCCGTCGCAGTGGGGCCCGGCGCCGATGCCGATGGTGGGCACGGCGACCTGGGCGGTGACGGCGGCAGCCAGCTCCAGGGGCATCAGTTCCAGGACGATGGCGAAGGCACCGGCCTCGGCCAGGGCGTGGGCGTCGGCGATGAGGCGGTCGGCCTCGCTGGTGCTGCGTCCCTGCACGCGCCAGCCGCCGGTCTGGTTCACGCTCTGCGGTGTCAGGCCGATGTGGCCCATCACCGGGATGCCTACCTGCACCAGCCGCCGCACCGTTTCCGCCATGTGGGCGCCGCCCTCGATCTTGACCGCCTGGCAGCCTGCTTCCTGCATGGCGCGACCGGCGTTGAGCAGAGCCTGTTCGGGCGAGACCTGGTAGGTCATGAACGGCATGTCTGCAACCACCAGGGTTTCGGGCGCTCCGCGTACCACTGTGCGCGTGTGGTAGATGATGTCGTCGAGCGTGACGGGCAGGGTGGTCTCATGCCCCTGGATGACCATGCCCAGGCTGTCGCCCACCAGGATGATGTCGACGCCCGCCGCCGCGGCAAGCTTGGCCGAGGTGTAGTCGTAAGCCGTGAGCATGGCGATGGGCTCGCCGCGCTCCTTCTTCTGCTGGATGTGACGGATGGTGGTCTTCATGAAACCTCCGCAAGAGGAAGAGGAACGGCGCCGGGGGCCGGCGCTGGTGAAATCAGAGGTGGTGAAGCGAGGGCCTCAGCCAACGCCGCCAGCCGGTCGGGTGACAGGCGGCCCTGGGCAGCGGCGACGGGGACCGTGGCCTGCCCCAGCAGGCGATAGAGGACCAGGCGCCCAGCCTCGTGGGCGGCCAACTGCTGCTGGTGGATGGCGAGCGTGCCGGTGTCCCCGCGTGAGATGGGGCCGGTGAGCGCCTGCGGCAGGCCGGGGCTGCGCAGATTGGCAACGGCGCCCTGCGTGAGGGGCAGCAGGGCCTGGGCGGCTTCCTCCGGGTCGATGCCCAGGTCAGCGAGGATGCCCACGGCCTGGGCAAAGCAGGTGACCACATAGTTGCTGGCGAAAACAGCGGCGGCGTGGTAGAGGGGCTTGGCCGCGTCCGGGATGGTCAGGGGACGCCCGCCCAGCGCCTGCACAAAAGCCCGGAGGATGGGCAGGAGAGCCGGGGCGCCGCTGACCCCGAAGAAAGTGCCCGGCAGGAGCTTGAGCGCCGAGACGGGGTCGGTGATGGCCTGCAGCGGATGGAGGGTGCCGGTGAGGGCGCCATCGGCGGCGGCGTGCTCGAGCAGGGTGGCGCCGTGGAGGCCGGAATGGTGGACGACGCCGCTGCCCGGCTGCCAATGGCCGGCCCCGGCGGCGTCGACCCCGGCCAGGGCATCGTCGGGCACGGCCAGGAAGATGAGGTCGGCGCTGCGGGCCAGGCCGGCCAGGTCAGGCGCCAGGCGGGCGCCCACCTGTTGGGCCAGGGCCTGGGCGCGGGCCGGGGTGCGGCTGTAGACGGCGTTGACGGTGTAGCCGGCCTGGCTGGCGGCGAGCGCCAGGGTGCTGCCCACGCGGCCGGCGCCAACGACGGCGATGGTGGGGTGTTCAGCGAGGGACGAGGCCGGCGGCATGGTGCTCAGGACGGGGAGGCGCCGTTGGCAGCCTCGGCGTAGACGCCGGGGCGAATCTCGTGTTGGAGCGAGACCATGCGGTTGCGGCGGTCGACGTGGATGACGATGGGCTCCCACGGCTGCGGCACAGGCTCGGTCACGTCCACGTAGGACATGATGATGACCTTGTCGCCGGGGCTGACCAGGCGGGCGGCGGCGCCATTCAGGCAGATGTCGCCCTGGCCGGCAGGACCGGGGATGGCATAGGTCTCCAGGCGGTTGCCGTTGTCGATGTCAACCACCTGCACCTTCTCATAGGGGAGAATGTCAGACGCCTTCAGCAGGTCCTCGTCGATGGTGATGGAGCCGACGTAGTGCAGGTCCGCATCGGTGACGGTGGCGCGGTGGATTTTGCTCTTAAGCAGCGTGCGGGTGATCATGGTGGCAGGTGGCAGGTGGCAGGTTACAGGTTGAAGGTTGAAAGTTGAAGGTGGCGGGTGCGGGTGGCGGTGTAGGGGCGGTCCCCCTGTGGCCGCCCTGGTGGGCCGGGCAAAACAAAACGCCACAGGCGCATGGGGCAGACCTGTGGCGGGAATAGGCGTAAGGGTGCAGAGGCCGGCATGGGCCTGTGCGGACGCTATTTGCCGTCTCGGTCTGCGGGGATCCGAGCGAGCTGGTTGGGGTGGGAAGAACGCTCACCGCCTTGACAGGTCGGTGGCACTCCCTATACTAGCAGAGGTGGGTCTGGGTTTCAAGTAAGTTGGCTGACAGGCTGCTGACGATGTGCTGACCATTGCCTGCTTGCATTCTCCGGTTTAGAATGCTGCCATCGCCCCGCGGAGGCTCCTATGCTCGTCTGCATCGACATCGCCAATACCGACATTACCCTGGGCCTGTTTGAGGGCGCCCGGCTGCTGGGCACCTGGCGGCTGGCCGCGGATACGGCGCGCACGGAGGATGAGTACGGCCTGCAGGTGCGGTCGCTGCTGGCGGCGATGCCTGCGCATCTGGCGGCGCAGGAATCGCCACATGAGTTGCCGGCAGCGCTGGAAGGCGCCATCGTGGCCAGCGTGGTGCCGGGCTTGACCCCTGTCTGGCAGGCGGTCTGCCGCCAGGCGCTGCGCCTGGAGCCGCTGGTGGTGGGCGCCGGGCTCCGCACCGGGCTGCGCCTGCGCACCGAGAACCCCCGCCAGTTGGGCGCCGACCGCGTGGCCAACGCCGTGGCGGCCAAGGCGCTGTTCGGCGGGCCGGCCTGCGTCGTCGACTTCGGCACGACGACCACATTCGATGCCCTGGACGCCAACGGCGACTACCTGGGCCACGCCATTGCCCCCGGCTTGATGATGGCGGCGGCCGCGCTCAGCGCCCGCGCCGCCCAACTGCCCGAGGTGGCCCTGGTCCGGCCGCCGCAGGTCATCGGCCGCAACACGGTCGAGAGCATGCAGGCCGGGCTGCTCTACGGCTATGTAGGGCTGGTGGAGGGATTGGTCGAGCGCTTTAGGGGCGTCCTGGGCGAGGGCACGCGCGTCATCGCCACCGGCCAGCACGCCGAGCTCATCGCCGCCGAGACGCGGGTGATCGAACGGCTGGAACCCTGGCTGACGCTGGCGGGGCTGCGCCTTATCTGGGAGATGAACCGCTGACGGTAACGGCGCCCAGCTCGACGTGGTCGTCGCCGTTGGCCAGCCGCAGGCGTTCGCCGCTGGCCTCGTCATAGAAGCCGGTGATGAGCCGGTAGGAGCCCGGCGCCAGGCCGGCGGGCAGGTGCAGGACGAAGCTGCTCTCCATGGACTCGCCGGGCAGCCAGGTCTGCGTCGGGTAGGCGCCCAGACCGGGCACGCCGTCGTTCTGGGCCGCGACGCTGCCGTCCGGCGCTAGGAGCTGGTTGAACACCTTGTAGGAGCGATCCGGTGGGGTCACTGCCTGCCAGTAGAGGGTCAAACGCAGCGTTTCGCCTGAGAAGTCCGACTTCTCCGAGAAGTCGGACTTCTGTTCGGACGTCTGGTCATAGCCCAGCAGGCGGATGGTGGGGCTGTCTGCAGGGCCAAAGGCAGCGTCGACGGGATGGGCGATGGCCGGGGCTTGCGTGCGGGGGCGGGACGAGGTGCGCCAGCCCTGGACGCGGGCAAAGGTCTGTCCCGGCACGGCCAGGTCGACGTAGGGATCGCCGTGCTGTGAGAGCCAGGTGCGGATGAAGCCGGTGGGGTCGTTGACGGTGTCGTAGCCACGCAGCTCCCACACAGTGTTGGCGGAGGCGAAGAGGCTGGCCAGACGGGCGGCAGTCTCTTCGTGCGAGATGGCATAGAAGTCGCTGGCGGGGTCCCCCCAGCCGATGTTGGGATCGCCGTCCACATGGCCGGTGAGGACGACCACCGGCCCCTGTCCCACCTGCGCAGGGGGGTAGTCGCTCAGCCGGCCCAGCCAGCCGATGGGGCCGGGCCAGTAGTGCAGGAGGGCCGGGTAGAGATAGCCGGCGTTGATGAGGATGGCGTCGTGCGGCCCGACGTAGTCGTAGAGAAAGCTGACGGCGCCCTGCAGGTTGTCGGCGGCCTCATAGGCGTAGCGGTTGCCGAAGTAGTTGCGCTGGCTGGCGCCCATGCCCAGGATCAAGGCCACCAGTGCTCCGCCGGCCAGGATGAGCCGGGCCGGGTGGGCGCGCTCCAGGGGACCGGCGATAGCGGCCAGCCCCGCCGCCAGGAGGACGGGATAGGCGCCGCTGTAGAGGGCGACGTAGCGGACGTGATAGAGGGGCGTGAAGGCGACGGAGACCAGGAGGATGAGCAGGACGGGACCGGCCACCGTGGTCCATAGCAGCAGGCTGCCGGCGCTCCTGCGGCCGGGAAGACGGCCGGGCAGCGCCAGGGCGGCCAGGGCGACGGCAAGACCGAGCAAGCCCAGCGGCCACCAGGCAGCCGGGTCCAGCGACTGGCCCGCGGCCAGCGCCGTGATCCCTTCCTGCCAGGCTCTGGCCAGCAGCGCCAGCGGCGCCAGCGCTTCGCGCCAGGGCGGCACCGGTGGGTCCAGGGCCTGCCGGCCGGCGATGGGCAGCCAGGGGGCGTACAGGAGCAGAACGGCGACCTGCGCCGCCAGCCAGGGCAGCACCTGGCGGCGGTGGTGCATCCACAGCCAGGGGAGGACGAACAGGTTGAGGGCGGCCAGGGCAAAGGCGCTGTAGTAGAGCGTCCACAGGCTGAGCCCGCCCAGGACGGCGTAGGCGACGAGGAGGGCGCTTCGGGGCCGGACCAGGTAGCGCCAGACCACGATCAGCGCCAGCATCAGCCAGAAGGAACCCAGGGTGTACATCCGCACTTCCTGGCTGTACCAGACGCCCAGGGGTGACAGCGCCGCCAGCAGGGCGGCGAGCAGGCCGACCTGGGGGCCATAGGCGCGCAGGCCCAGGTGGGCTGCCAGCGCCACCAGGGCGACGCCAAACCAGAGCGAGAAGAAAGCCAGGACGAAGTCGCTGCTGCCGGCGGCAAGGGTCCAAAAGTGCAGCAGGGCGTAGTAGAGGGGGGGGTGGATGTCCCGCGCCGTATGCGCCACCATGGCCGCCAGCGGTTTGGAGGCCAGCAGGGCGCTGACGGTTTCGTCGTACCACAGGCTGTCGGCGCCCAGCCGGTGCAGGCGCAGTCCCAACCCCAGGAGAAGGATGACCAGGAGAACGATGCGCTCGGAAGTGCGAAACCGGCTCATGGCGTGGAGTGTACATCAGGGGAAACGAAGTGGGAATTTCGAAATTCGAATTGCGAATTGCGGAATGGGGTTGGGTGAACCGGAGGCACCTTCGTTCGATATGGCATGGGCGTTGTGCTAGAATGGAATCGCTCTTTGACAAGTCCACTGTTTTGTCTTGGTTGTTAGTGTGCAGGCGCAGAAGGCAGTGCCGGATTCCAACGGCGAGAGGGAATCCGCGCCACCGGCGCCTGAGATGCGAATCCTTTGGTTGGAGATGAAGACGGTATGACGAGCGATCACCCCTGGCTGGAGGCATTGAATGAACGCCAGATCGAGGCAGTTACTTTCCGAGCCGCTCCCCTGCTTGTGTTGGCGGGTCCGGGCAGCGGCAAAACCCGCATCCTGACCCGGCGCATTGCCTGGCTGATCCGGGAGAAAGGGGCGCGCCCAGAACAGATCCTGGCCGTCACCTTCACCAACCGGGCAGCCGAACAGATGCGTGAGCGTCTGTTTGACCTCCTGGAGGATCAGGCGAGCCGCGTCTGGATCTATACCTTTCATGCCACCGCCGTGCGCATCCTGCGGCGTTTCGGCGCCCGCATCGACCTCGAT
Organism: Chloroflexota bacterium; assembly: GCA_029782215.1. Taxonomy (GTDB): domain Bacteria; phylum Chloroflexota; class Anaerolineae; order J102; family J102; genus SSF26. The sequence continues at coordinate 52,237 of JAKOVD010000024.1, read as the reverse complement.
CCGGGCTTCTCGATCATCGACGAGGATGAGCAGCGCCATGCTCTAAACCGGATCCTGGGCCAGGAGGGGCTGAGCCGCGAGCTCTACCCGCCGGGGCAGATCATCTCCTACCTGAGCCGTGCCAAGAGCGCCCTGGCGGATCCGTCTATCCCGCCGCCGGAGACCGATCCCATCCTGGCCGACATCGCCGGCGTCTACGAGACGTGGCTGCAGAAACGGCAGGCCCTTGATTTCGACGACCTGATTCGCTACGCCGTTCATCTGCTGCGGTCGGACGAGGACACGCGCGAGCACTTTGCCCGCACCCTGCGCCACATCCTGGTGGACGAGTACCAGGACATCAACGCCGCCCAATACGAGATGCTCAAGCTGTTGGCGCCGCCCACCAGCAGCATCACGATCGTGGCCGACGATGACCAGACCATCTACGGCTGGCGCGGCTCCAAGCCGGAGCTGATCGACCAGTACATCGAGCGCTACCATCCCTATATCGTGAAACTCGATATCAGCTATCGCTGTCCGCCGAAGATCCTGTTCGGAGCCCAGCGGCTGATCGCGCACCAGCGCACCCAGGAGCGCCAGCGCACGCTGCGCAGCCAGAAAGAGAACGACACCCCCATCTTTCACTATATCTTCCAGACCCTGCAGCAGGAACAACGCTGGCTTGTCACCCTGATTCAGAAGCTCACCACCGAACGCGGCTACAAACCCGGCGACATTGCCATCCTGTACCGTACGCACAGCCTGGGTGAGCCGGCGGAGCAGGCGTTGGCGCAGGCAGGCGTGCCGGTGCAGCGACTGCGCAAGGAGAGCTTTTTCGACGAGCCCATCACGCGCGAGATCGTGCGCTTCCTGCAGATGGTGCGGGCCTTGAGCGAAGAGACCTTTACGGCCGCGGTCAATTTTCCCCTGCGCCTGGTGGACGAGCTGACCATGATCCAGCTCCGGCGTCTGGCCGAGGACCGGGAAATGGACCTGATCGACCTGGCGCGGCGGGCGCAGGATTTCCCAGAGATCAGCCCGCTGACGAGGGCGCATCTGGAGCGTTTTCTACAGCTCGTCCAGACGATGCCTCTCCCGACGGCGAATGCGGAGCAGGCGGTCCAGGCGGTCCTCCTCCTGTTTGATCGCTTGCGGTCGCCCTGGCGCCAGGAGGACGTCACCCTGCTGGAGGGGTTCATGGCCTTCCTGAACCCGGTCGATCAGGCAGACGCGCTGGCAGAGGCCATCGACGCCGGCCGTTCTCTCGGCATCGTGCATCCGGACACGGTGGACGGCTACGCCGCCGCCGCCATCGTGCGCCAGGCCCTTGCCGGCTACCTGGGCGTGGAGGCGCCGAGCTGGCCGGCATCCGCCTACCATGAGGGCTTGCTTGCGGAGGAGGGCTGCTTGATCGTGCTGGGCGGGAGCGCCACCTTTGACGGCGCTGCTCCTGGCCGCGTCGACCTGGAGGTGGTCCAGGGTCCCTACGCCCTGGCCGCGTGCGCCTGGCGCTGCATGCAGAGCCTGCTGCTGGCGTACGAGAACCTCGCCGAGGGTCGCTTCGTCGTCTACGATGTCGAAACCACGGGGACCAATGTGCGGCGTGACGAGATCGTCGAGATCGCGGCCGCTGCCTACCAGGATCAGCAGCCGGCGGGTGAGATCTTTCATCGCTTTGTCCGGCCCAGCCGCGGCTACATCCCGGCTGCCGCCACCCAGGTGCATGGTATTCGCTTCGAAGATGTGGCGGACGCCGAGGATGCGGCAGCGATCCTGCCCGTCTTCCTGGACTACGTGGATGGCAGCATTGTGGTGGGGCACAACATTGCCCGCTTCGACAATCGCTTTGTCGACCGCACCTGCGGCGAGTTGTACGGCGGCAAGGGCTTCAACCCGGATTACATCGATACGCTGCGCCTGGCGCGGCGGCTCCTTCCGGAGGCGAGGCGCTACACGCTGGAGGGGCTACTCGCCAGCCTCGGGTTGGATCAGGAGATCAAGCATCGGGCGGCTGACGACGTTGCGCGCACTGCCGAGCTTTTCTTTGCCCTGACCGATCGCGTCCTGGCGGAGAAGGAGCGAGAGGCCCTGGCGGAGGCGCTACCCCTGGTGGCCTTTGGCACCCTGGCTGCGGGCGTCGAGCTGGTCGAAGAGAACCGCACCCTGCTGGACGGCGCCGCCCGTGTGCTCGCCGCGGGTCGTGGGGATCTCGAAGAAGTGCTGGCAGTCCTACCCGCGCACCTGCAGGGACCGGCGCAGGAGCTGGCGCTGCAACTGGCCGGCCGTACGGCGCCCACGACCGGGGAGGATCTCGAGTGGAAGACGCGGTGCGAGGATTTCATGGAGCACGTGCAGGCTTACCTGCGCTATCAGCCTGATTCCTCGCTGGCCGGGTTCCTCGACTATCAGGCGCTGCTGACCAGCCAGGATACGTTCGCCCGCGGCCAGGATGAGAGCCGCGTCACGCTGATGACGCTGCACAATGCCAAGGGCACGGAATTCCCGGTGGTGATCATCATCGGCGTCGAGCACGAGCACCTGCCCTTGTGGCGGACCCTGAACGATCCCGAGCAGTTGGCGGAAGAGCGGCGGGTCTTCTATGTGGGGATCACTCGGGCGATGGAGGCCGTGTATCTCTTCTCGGTGCGCGACCGCGCCGACAACTTCATCCGCAACCCCTCGCGCTTTGCCTTCGAGATGCCTGCCGAAACGGTGCGCCGCTTCAGCATCGACGCCAACAACCGGATGCGGGAGATGAAGTAGCGAACCGCGGGGGCCTGACTCGTTTTGCCAAAGCTACTGCCATCTGCTAATATTTCTTCTCGCGCCGGGGGAAACCCCGGCGACTCCGTGCGATCGGCGGCTGTCAACCTCCGGTCGGAGCCAAAAGGTGGTGAATTTGCATGACCGTCAAGCTTAATGCCGGCGAATCGCAGGAATCTCTGCTGCGACGCTTCCGCAAGGAAGTGATGAAGGCGCGCATTCTGCCCGAAGTGCGCCGCAAGCGCTGGTTCACCCCGCCCAGTGAGGTGCGCCGCCTGCAGAAGCAGAAGGCCATCCGCAAGGCGCGACAGGCTGCACGGCGCCGCGAGCGCCGCACCTCCCTTTAGGCAGTTACGACCCTGTCTACAGAAAGCCCGGTCCCCAGGATCGGGCTTTTTTGTTGGACTCTGAAATTCCTCAGCCGAGCCGCCAGAGCAGCACCCCCGCCCCGACGCGCAGGGCGAAGGCCACGAAGAGAGCGGTGCGAAGCCCCACGGCATCGGCGATGGTGGTGCCTGTCATGGCGCCGATGAGCATGGCGGCGTTGAGCGCCATGTTGTAGAGGGCCAGGTGGCTGGGACGGTCGTTGGCCGGGATGCGTTCAAGGAGCCGGTTGGAGAGAGCGCCGCCGAGCACGGCCCAGACGGCGCCGCCCACGACCGCCGCCACCAGGATGAGGGCGATGTTCCAGCTCAGCGCCGTGAGCAGGGGATAGGTGGACAACAGAAAGCCCCCCGTCACGACCAGGCGCCGGTTGCCGTAGCGCTGCGTCAGCCGGCCCAACCGCAGGGAGGCTGCCAGCATGACGGTGTAGAACGTCGCGTTGACGATGCTGATCTGGGCGTCGTTCAGCTTGGCCACGCGCACCCAGAAAAGGGTGAAGATCGCCACCGGCACATACTGGGCGAAGTGAAAGGCAAACAGCGAGAACACAAAGGGGCCGAAAGGTGTCCGCAGGGGTCTCAGCACCGCAGGCAGGCGCGGGGTGGGCAGCCGGGTGAGCATCCGTGAGGCAAACAGCCGCGTCAGGGGGGCATCCGGCGAGAGCACCACCCGGCCCGACCGCCCGGCATCCCCCAGGGGCATGCCCTTGTACTGGCGATGCACCATCGGAAGCGCCAGCCGGATCTGAAACAGGTGATAGGAGCTGTAGGCGGCGCCGAGGGCGCCGATGGCGAACACGATAGCGTAGCCATGCATGGGCGGAAGCAGGCGCAGGATTTGCCCGCTGACCAGCAGGCTGACCAACATCGTCAGCGCCAGGAGGGCATTGCGCTTGCCCACCACGTCACCGCGACGGGGTTCGGGCACCGCTTCGGCAAAGAGGGCGTTGAAAGCGATGGCGAGGGCTGTGCCGGGGATTGAGGCGAGCGTGACCAGGATCAGGATGACCGGCACCTGCGCCGGCGCCGCCAGGAGCAGCGTCACCAACACCAGTGAGGGATAGATCAGACGTTGGCCTACCGAGGTCCAGAAGACCACTGGCACCAGGCGATGCGATGCCACCCATGGCCCCGCCGGGAGCGTGACGAAGAGGTTGACCAGCGCCGGCAAGGCGGTGAGAAGGCCGATCTGCCAGTTCGCCGCGCCCAGACGAGTGGCGTAGATGGCCAGAAAGGCGACAGCAGTGCCCGAGAGAACGCCAAAGCCGCCGATCTCATGATAGAGATGGCGGATGTTGCGCTCGGTGTCGATGGCCGCTGCATTGGACGCTGCGGCCTCGAGAGATGGGGAAACGGAGGATGTCATTGCAGTTGGGGGCCGGGGACCGGACCGGCCGCTGACGACAGCGGACGGCTGGCCCAGACAACAACCAGCCCCCCATCGGAGAAACACCAATGGAGGGCTGGCGAAGCAGCTTGGATGAGCGAAGACCTACAACTGCGTGGCCAGGAAGTGCACTAAGTCGCGCACCGATACAAAGCCGACGGGCAGGTCGTGCTCGTCAACGATGGGCAGATGGCGGAAGGCGTGGGTTGACATCAGGTGCAGCGCTTCCACCAGGGGCGTATTCATGCTCAGGGTGGTGGGACGCGGGTTCATGAATTCGGCCACCGTCACGCCATGCAGGTTCTTCACCTTGCCTGCCACGCGCTCCAGGATGTCGGCCTCGGTGAGAATGCCCGCCAGATGCCGGTCGGGTCTGATGACGAGCAAGCAGCCGATGTTGCGGTCGCGCATGAGGCTGATGGCATGATCCATGAGCGCTGAGGTTTCCACAAGCACCGGGGCGTGGGGATCGAGATCGGCCAGCGTCATCGCCCCGAGGCGTTCGTCCAGCTCGTCATCGCGGGTGATCCTCTCGACCATCTCATCCACGTACTGCTCATCGAGCCCGATCTCGATCTCACCCTTGACATCGGCGCGGATGTTCTGGCCAGCCTGCCCGCCATCGCGGCCATCGCCGCCCATTTCGCCCACGACCCAGGTGTCGGAAGCGGCATAGAGCTTGTGCAGATCGCCTTCGCCGCGTGTGGCCTTGGCTTTTTCTACCTGTGACCACATCATCTCGCCGTAGGTCGGACGGCTGACGTCGAAGATCACGCCCAGCGGCATGGGGTATTCCAGGCGGCTAAGCATCCATGCCAGACTGAGGGACGAGGTGTCATGGACCACGAGGTCATCCAGGGAATACTGTTCGCCAAGTTCCACGACCTCGAGACCGCTCTTGCCCATGATGATCCCGCGGTCGCTGTTCTTGCCGAACACCATGGGCTTGCCGTTTTCCAGATACAGGTCATTGTCGTCGCGTACCTGGCGGTCGCTGAAGGACTCCCAGGTGCCGTCGTTGAAGATCACGCAGTTCTGGAACACCTCGACGAAGGCGGCGCCCGCGTGCTTGGCGGCGGCGAGGAGGATGTCACCCATGTGGTTGCCCATGACATCCACCGTGCGGGCCACGAAGGTGGCTTCGGAAGCAAGCGCCACCGAGATGGGGTTGAGCGGTTGTTCGATCGTGCCCATCGGCGAGGATTTGGTCTTCAGGCCGCGGGGGGACGTGGGCGAGTACTGGCCCTTGGTCAATCCGTAGATGCGGTTGTTGAAGAGGACGATCTTGATGTCGACATTGCGGCGGCAGGCGTGAACGAGGTGATTGCCCCCGATCGAGAGGCCATCGCCATCTCCCGTCACCACCCAGACGCTCAGGTCAGGATTCACCGTCTTCAGGCCTGTCGCCAACGTGGGGGCGCGGCCGTGGATGCTGTGAATGCCGTAGGTGTCCATGTAGTACGGGAAGCGGCTGGAGCAGCCGATGCCGGAGATGAAGACGATCTTCTCCTTGGGAATGCCCAGCTCCGGCATGACCTTCTGCATTTGGGCCAGGATGGCGTAGTCGCCACAGCCAGGGCACCAGCGAACGGTCTGGTCGGAAACGAAGTCTTTGCGCGTGAGGCGGATGGGTTCAGCGACGGTCATTTGGAGCCTCCGGACAGCAGTTCATCGATCTTGGCGCTGATCTCACTGATCTTGAAGGGGCGTCCCTGCACTTTGTTGAGGGAAATGACATCGCGGACGTAGCGGCCGCGCAGGATCAGGCTGAGCTGGCCCATGTTTAGCTCCGGGACAAGGATCTTGTTGTAGCGCTGCAAGAGATAACCCAGGTTGCTGGGGAAAGGATTGAGGTAGCGAAGGTGGGCGTGAGCCACGGACTGGCCTTTGGCCTGGGCATGGGCCACGGCGGCGTGGATGGAGCCATAGGTGCCGCCCCACCCGACGATCAGCAGTTCGCCTTCGTCAGGACCGAAGACATCCTGCTCCGGGATGACATCCACCAGGCGGGCGACCTTGGCCGCGCGGTCATCGATCATGCGCTGGTGGTCGGTTGCCGAGTAGGAAACGTTGCCGAATTCCGGGGACTTCTCCAGGCCGCCGATGCGATGCTCGAGTCCGGGTGTGCCGGGGATGGCCCAGGGCCGGCCCAGGGTGACGGGGTCGCGCTTGTAGGGCAGGAAACGGCCACTCACTTCATCGCGGGTCATGTGCTCGACGGCGATGGGCGGGATGCTGTCAGGATCAGGGATCTTCCAGGGCTCGGCGCTGTTGGCCAGGTAGCCGTCGGAGAGAAGGATGACCGGTGTCATTGCCCGCACGGCCAGGCGAAAAGCCTCGATCGCCAGGTCAAAACATTCGGAAGGGGTGGCGGGCGCAACGACCGGCAGAGGGCTCTCACCATTGCGACCGAAAAGCACCTGCAAGAGATCCGACTGCTCAACCTTGGTCGGCAGGCCGGTGCTGGGGCCGCCGCGTTGCACGTTGACGATGACAATCGGCAGCTCAAGCATCAGGGCGAGGTTGATGCCTTCGCTCTTGAGGGCAATGCCTGGGCCGCTGGTGCCGGTGACGGCAAAGGCGCCGCCGAAAGCAGCGCCGATCGTGGCGCCCATCGCTGCGATCTCGTCTTCGGCCTGGTAGGTGAGAACGTCGTAGTTGCGCAAACCCGACAGCGCATGCAGGATGTCGCTGGCAGGCGTGATCGGATACGAACCGTAGAAGAGCGGCTTGTCCGCTTTCTTGGCGGCCGTGACCAGACCCAGCGCCACGGCCTCGTTGCCGCTCACCTTGCGGTAGGTGCCGGCCGGGAGGGAGGCAGGGCGCACACGATAGCGCACCTGGAAGGCTTCGGTGGTCTCGCCGAAGTAGTAGCCAGCCTGCAGAGCGCGGATGTTGGCCTCGACGATTTCTGCACGCTTGGCAAACTGTTTCTTGACCCAGGAGATCGTGTTTTCAAGGGGCCGGTCATAGATCCAGTACACCAGGCCGAGAGCAAAGAAATTCTGGCTGCGGTCGATTTCCTTGGTGCTGATGCCTTCCACGTCCTTGACCGCATTGCGGTTCAAGGTGGTGAGGGGCACCTCGAAAACCCTGAACTTCTTCAGGCTGTCGCTTTCGAGAGGATTGCGTTCGTAACCGGCCTTGGCCAGGTTGCCAGGGTTAAAGGCGTCAGTATTGACGATAATGGAGGCGCCAGGTTCCAGGTCGGACAGGCTGACCTTGAGGGCGGCGGGGTTCATGGCCACCAGGACATCGGGTGCGTCACCCGGCGTCCAGATCTCTGTTTCCGACATGTGGACCTGAAACCCGCTGACGCCGGCCAGCGTGCCGGCAGGCGCCCGGATCTCGGCCGGGTAGTCGGGCATTGTGCTGATGTCATTGCCGACAATAGCAGCCGTGTTGGTGAATTGGCTGCCGGTGAGCTGCATGCCGTCACCTGAGTCACCAGCAAATCGGATGACGACACTATCGAGCTCTTTGATCTGAACCGAGTGTTTAGTTTCCAGCGTGGGTTCGGTCATGAAAGCTTGTCTCCTTTGACAGCATCAGGCGCCATGCCTGCGACGGGCAAAACGTTGGGGTTCGGGCGGGAGGTTGTAGATGTCAGCCGGGAAGGTGTCTGCCAGGAACTTGACAACTGCATAGTGAGTAAAGTTGCCTACAACTTCACCCTGAGGGCCTACCACCGGCACATTGCGCACCTGATTGATGTCCATGATGGCCATGGCGTCGGCAGCATTGGCGTCTGCTGCCACCTTGTACACCGTTGTGGTCATGAAGTCATCGATCGGGTTGCCCCACAGATCGGGGCGGTCGACGACCTTGCGCAGGATGTCACGGTCCGTGAAGATGCCAGCAAGGCGACCCTCACGCGTGATCAGGGCGCAGTTGTGCTTACTGGTGCGCATCTGTTCCATCACATCGCTCACCGGTGTACCGGCAGGCACCGTACAATAGTAGGATAGATCGAGGCGCGTAATGGGTTCATCGTGGAAACTTTGTAGTAAGGTCATTGTTCATTACTCGTTATGACAAAACAGAGGCGAACAAACGATCGCCTCCCGAGACTTCTCAGTATTGTACCCACACCCTGTGCCTGAGGGAAGTAAGGCCCCTTGTCATTGCGGTTCCGGCGCAGTAACCGGGACCGTTGTGGTGGCGCTGCCAGGGCCAGGGAGGGCCACGGGCGCCGGTTTAGGGTCGCGCCAGCATATGGTCGACGGCGCGGACCAGGTCACTCAGGTTCTGGACATGCTCGACCTGGTCGAGGTAGGGAAGGTAGACGAGCATGTCACTGTCACCGGTGCCCCACATCGCCTGCGGCTCCGGCGTCAGCCAGAGGATACGGCGGGCGCGGCGCTTCAGCATGAGCATGAGGTCCGCGCGCGGGTCGTTGTAGTTGTTGCGGCCGTCGCCCACAAAGATCAAGGTCGTGCGGCGGTCGACGGCGCTGAGGTGGTCGCGGGCGAAGGTGTCAAGGCTGTTGCCAAGGCTGGTGTTATAGTAGCCCGGCTGCAGGCGCGCCAGGACGTCATTCACGGCCACGTCCGGGCGGTGCTCCATGAAGTCCGCCGAGATGTCGTGGATGTCGTCGATGAAGGCGAAGGAACGGGCCTGTCCCACCTGGTCCTGCAGCTCATAGATGAGGCGCAGCATGAACTCGACCACCGGCCGCATGGAGGTGGAAACGTCACAGATGAGGCAGAGGCGCGGTTTGAGATGGCGCTTCTTCCAGCGCATTTCCAGGGGAACGCCGCCATAGCGCAGGTTGGCGCGCATAGTGTCCTTGATATCGAGCATCCCCTGCTTGCCGCGCTTGTGGCGGAGCGCCGCCCGGGCGCGCAGATGCGCCGCCAGGCGCCGTAGCTGTTCGCGAAGGGTTTCGGCTTCCACCTCCGAGAGGGCCTGAAAGGGGCGTTCCATCAGGTCGTCCATGGTTGGCCGCGGCTGCTGGTGCTCCTCCGCCTGGTTGCGGGCGATCTGGCCGCCTACGTAGTTGGCGACCTGTTCGCGCCAGGCATCCACGTTCTCCTGGATGCCCTGCGCCAGCATTTGCGCCTCGACCGGATCCATGCCCATCTTGTCCAACTGCGCCAGCAGCGCCTCGATCTGGTCCAGCAACTGCGAGAAACCCAACTGCTCGAGCATGCGCCGTGTGAACCACCGCTGCTGGTAGGGATGGCTTGCCTTATCCAGCCCCGTCTTCTGTCCCGCCTGCCGGAGTTCGTCGGGTCGTAGGCGATCCCCCCGCAGTAGGCGTTCGACCATATCGCGCAAGCGCCCGCGCAGATGCTCGAGCGCCTGGCGCACGAGCTCCTGCGTCTCCTCCGGCATGTCCTGAGTCAGATCCGCCGACGGGGGACCGTCGCCGCCGAAGTAGATGGGAAAGAGCCGCGTAAAGATGGGAATGTCGGCGGGGTCTTTGATCAGCGTGGCTGCCAACAACTGGTGGAAGTGGGCGCGATCCTGGACCCCCATCAGTTGGAGGGCGCGCCACGCATCGGCGCTCTCCGCCAGCGAGATACGGACTCCGCCAGCGCGCAGACCCGTGATGAAATCGATAAGGCGCTGTTCCATGGCCAATCTAGTTGCGCCACGAGGGTGGGTGGCTGCCCTTGCCGCCGCCGCCGCTGCGGCGCTGGACCTGGCGCGCGGCGCGCGCGATGTCGCTTTCGTGCTTGAGCAGTACCGTCATCGTCGTTTCCAGGGTCTTGTCGTCGAGTTCCCTGGCATTCAGCATCAGCAATGCCCGCGCCCAGTCCAACGTTTCGGACACGGAAGGGTGCTTCTTGAGATCCAACCGCCGCAGTTGCTGGACGAGATCCACGGCCTGACGCGCCAGCTCAGGCGCCAGGCCGGGCACCTTGAGGCGCACAATCCGCAGCTCCGACTCGGGGGTGGGATAGTCGAGAAAGAGATAGAGACAACGGCGCTTGAGCGCCTCCGAAAGCTCGCGGGTGTTGTTGGAGGTCAGAACGACCATCGGCTGGTGTTTGGCCTGGATCGTACCCAGCTCTGGCACTGAGACCTGGAAATCGCTGAGCACCTCCAGGAGAAAGGCCTCAAACTCCGCATCGGCGCGATCGATCTCGTCGATCAGCAGCACAACCGGCTCATCCGACGTGATAGCGGCCAGCAGCGGTCGCGGCAGGAGGAAGCGTTCTGAGAAGAAGACCTCCTCTTCGGCGGCGATGCGGTCCGCCGCGTCCCGCAGGGTTGTGGCGCCCGCCATCACGTCGCCGAGCTTGTCGCGCAGGAGCTGTGTATACAGCATCTGCTTGGCGTACTCCCACTCATAGAGCGCCTTGGTTTCATCCAGGCCCTCATAGCATTGCAGACGGATCAGACGACGACCCGTAGCCGCCGCCCAGACCTTGGCAAGTTCGGTCTTGCCCACGCCTGCCGGCCCTTCGGCCAGGACGGGCTTGCACAGGTGCTCGGCCAGATAAAGCACGGTGCAAATGCTGTCCGAGGGAATGTAGTTCTGGCCGGTAAGCGCTTTGGCGACGGCGTCAGGTGATTTGAACATAGCACACCAGGGATGGGAATGGGCTGCCAGGCTGCCCGCCAGCCAGGGGTCGGCGGGATAAACCAGCATAACCGAAGTCATGAGCGCTGTCCGTAAGGCAACTGGCGAAGCCTTTGCCCCAAAAACATGATAAGGATCATGGCAGGGGGTGGTTGGCTGGTCTATCGTGAAGATTGCAGTTGTATCGGTTCTAAAAGGAGAGTCTTTTATGTCAAAACAACAAATCACATTGGACGGCAATGAGGCTGCTGCCTATGTCGCCCACAAAACCAATGAGGTGATCGCGATCTATCCGATCACTCCGTCTTCGGCAATGGGCGAATGGGCGGACCAGTGGACAGCGGAAGGCCAGGCCAACATCTGGGGCACGGTGCCATTGGTCCAGGAAATGCAGTCAGAGGGTGGGGCCGCGGGCGCCGTTCATGGCGCCCTGCAGACCGGCGCCCTGACGACTACTTTCACCGCCAGCCAGGGCCTGCTGCTCATGATCCCCAACATGTATAAGATCGCGGGGGAGCTGACGAGCACGGTGTTCCACATTGCCGCGCGTTCCCTGGCGGCGCAGGGTCTTTCCATCTTCGGCGATCACAGCGATGTGATGGCAGCTCGCTCCACCGGCTGGGGCATGCTCTTCGCCAACTCGGTCCAAGAAGTAATGGACTTCGCCCTGTTGACCCAGGCGTCCACCCTTCGTGCACGCGTCCCCTTCCTCCACGTCTTCGATGGCTTCCGCACTTCCCATGAAGTGATGAAGGTGGAGCTGCTGGATGACGACGACATTCGCGCCATGATCGAAGATGACCTCGTGCACGCTCATCGCATGCGGGGTCTCTCGCCCGACCGGCCGTTCATCCGCGGCACGGCGCAGAATCCTGACGTCTATTTCCAGGCCCGCGAGACCGTGAACCCCTATTACCAGGCTGTTCCCGGCATCGTGCAGGCGGAGATGGACAAATTCGCCAGGCTGACGGGCCGCCAGTACCATCTCTTCGACTATGTAGGCGATCCCGAGGCCGAACGAGTCGTCGTGATCATGGGCTCCGGCGCCGAAGCCGTCGAAGAAACGGTGGCGTGGCTGCGGGCGCGCGGCGAGAAGGTCGGTCTCTTGAAGATCCGCCTGTACCGTCCGTTCTCGGTAGCGCATTTCATGGCGGCGCTGCCGGCGACCGTCAAGATGATTGCTGTTCTTGACCGCACCAAGGAACCGGGTGCCGCCGGCGAACCGCTTTACCAGGATGTCGTGACCGCCGTCATGGAGGCATGGCCGCAGGGCGGAACGCTGCCCCGAGTCATCGGCGGGCGCTACGGCCTCTCGTCCAAGGAGTTCACGGCTGCAATGGCCAAGGCCGTGTTTGACGAGATGGCCAAGGCGCAGCCCAAGAACCACTTCACCGTGGGCATCGTGGATGACGTGACGCACACCAGCCTGGAGTTCGACCCTGACCTGGACATCGAGCCGAAAGACACGGTGCGAGCCATGTTCTGGGGCCTGGGCGCTGACGGCACGGTGGGCGCCAACAAGAACTCCATCAAGATCATCGGCGAGGAAACGCCCAACTTTGCCCAGGGCTACTTCGTCTATGACTCCAAGAAATCGGGCGCACGCACGGTTTCGCACCTGCGCTTCGGACCGCGTCCCATCCAGAGCACGTATCTGATCCGCAAGGCCAACTTCATCGCCATTCACCAGTTTGTCTTTCTCGAACGCTACAACATGCTGGCGAATGCCGAAGAAGGCGCCATCGTTCTCTTGAACGCCCCCTATGGCCCCGATGAGGTATGGGATCACCTGCCGCGGCCGGTGCAGGATCAGATTCTGGCCAAGAAGCTCAAGCTTTACGTGATCGACGCCTATGAGGTGGCGCGCGAGACGGGCATGGGCGTGCGCATCAACACGATCATGCAGACCTGTTTCTTTGCCATCAGCGGTGTTCTGCCGCGCGAAGAGGCAATCGCCGAGATCAAGCATGCCATTGAGAAGACTTATGGCAAGCGCGGTGAGGCCGTGGTGCAGAAGAACTACGAGGCCGTCGATGCCACCCTGGCCCACCTCTACGTGGCGAAAGTGCCGGCCAAGGCGGTCGGCACGATCGGCATGCCGCCGGTGGTGCCGGCAGAGGCGCCGGAGTTTGTGCAGAAGGTGACGGCCATGATGATGGCTGGCGACGGCGACTTGCTGCCGGTCAGCGCCATGCCGGTTGATGGCACCTATCCCAGCGGCACGGCGCGGTGGGAGAAGCGCAACATCGCCCTGGAGGTGCCGGTCTGGGACACTGAAACGTGCATCCAGTGCGGCAAGTGCGTCCTGGTCTGCCCGCATGCGGTGATTCGCAGCAAGGTGGTCAAGGCCTCTGACCTGGCAGACGCCCCGGAGGGGTTCCTCGCCACCGATGCCCGCTGGAAGGAGCTGCCGGGCATGAAGTACACGCTGCAGGTGGCGGTGGAAGACTGCACGGGCTGCACGCTGTGCGTCGAAGTGTGCCCGGCCAAAAACAAGAGCATGGTGGGCCGCAAGGCCATCAACATGGCGCCGCAACTGCCGCTGCGCGACGCGGGGCGCGTCCACTGGGACTACTTCCTCAATCTGCCCGATTTCCCCCGGCATGACGGCCTGACCTTCAAGGACGTCAAGAACGTCCAGCTCCTGGAGCCGCTCTTCGAGTTCTCGGGCGCCTGCTCTGGTTGTGGCGAGACGCCTTATGTCAAGCTGATGAGCCAGCTCTTCGGTGATCGGGCGGTGGTGGCCAATGCGACGGGTTGTTCCAGCATCTACGGCGGCAACCTTCCCACGACGCCATGGTCGATGAACAAACAGGGCCGCGGTCCGGCCTGGAGCAACTCCCTGTTCGAGGACAACGCGGAGTTCGGCTTAGGGATGCGCCTTAGCCTGGACAAGCAGGTGGAGTATGCACGGCAGCTCGTCGAGCGCCTTGCCGGCGTGATCGGGACCGAGCTCGCCGAGGGGCTGCTGAACGCCGACCAGAGCAGTGAGGCCGGCATTGATGCCCAGCGCCAACGCGTGGCCGATCTGAAGCAGCGCCTGGCGGGCCGCGCTGAAGCACAGGCCAAGGACCTGCTGCGGCTGGCGGACGTGCTGGTCAAGCGAAGCGTCTGGATCATCGGCGGTGACGGCTGGGCCTACGACATCGGTTACGGCGGCCTGGACCATGTGCTCAGCAGTGGTCGCAACGTGAACGTGTTGGTCCTTGACACCGAGGTCTACTCCAACACGGGCGGCCAGGCGTCCAAATCGACCCCGATGGGCGCCGTCGCCAAGTTCGCAGCGGGCGGCAAGCCCACCGCCAAGAAGGACCTGGCCCGCATTGCCATGAGCTATGGTCACATCTACGTGGCCATGGTGGCGATGGGCGCCAACGACGCCCAGACGGTGAAGGCCTTCCTCGAGGCGGAGTCGTACAACGGTCCCTCACTGATCATCGCCTACAGCCACTGCATCGCCCACGGCATCGACATGGCAAAGGGCATGGACCAGCAGAAGCTGGCGGTGGCCACGGCCTACTGGCCGCTCTACCGCTATGACCCGCGCCTGCGGCTCGAGGGCAAGAACCCGCTCCAGCTTGACTCCAAGCCGGCGAAGCAGCCCCTGCGCGACTACGTGATGAACGAGGCGCGCTACCGCATGCTCTTCCAGAGCAACCCGGAGGCGGCCGAACGCTTCCTGGCGGAAGCACAGGAAATCGTCAAGCGCCGTTGGCACCGGTTGGAGTGGCTTGCTCAGGAACAGTAAGGACGACACCAGCGCGCTGCACGTAGCGTGCATCTTGTGGGCACGCTACGTGCAGCGCCGATCACCTCAACCGCATCGAGGAGGATGCCTACCATGGACCTTTCGACAACCTACCTGGGCCTTGCCCTGAAAAACCCAATCGTCGCCTCAGCTTCTCCCATGTCCAAGAGCCTCAATGGCATTCGGGCCCTTGAAGATCATGGTGCTGGCGCGGTCGTGATGTATTCGCTCTTTGAAGAGCAGATCAACCATGAAAGCCATGCGCTCGATCACTATCTGACCTATGGGACCGAGAGCTACGGCGAGGCGCTGAACTACTTCCCGGACCTGGGCCACTACAACGTTGGTCCCTACGACTATCTGAACCTGATCTGGCAGGCCAAGCGCGCCGTCGATATTCCCATCATCGGCAGTCTGAACGGCGTGTCGACGGGCGGCTGGATCGAGTATGCCAAGAAGATCGAGGACGCCGGCGCCGACGCCCTGGAGCTGAACATCTACTACATCCCTACCGACCCGGCCATGACCGGCGCCGCAGTGGAAGAGATGTATCTGAACGTGCTGCGCGACGTCAAGCGCAGCGTCCGCATTCCGGTCGCCGTCAAGCTGAGCCCTTACTTCAGCTCCACCGCCAATATGTGCTACCGGCTGGCAGCCTCCGGCGCTAACGGCCTGGTCCTTTTCAACCGCTTCTACCAGCCTGACTTCGACCTGGAGAACCTGGAGGTCGTGCCCCACCTGGTGCTGAGCGACCCCAACGAGCTGCGCCTGCCTCTACGCTGGGTCTCCATCCTCTACGGCCGCGTTCACGCCGACTTTGCCCTGACCAGCGGCGTTCATAACCATGTTGACGTCATCAAGGCGATCATGGGCGGGGCGAACGTCGTGATGTTGGCTTCGGAGCTGCTGCACAATGGGCTGAATCGCGTCGATGAGATTCTGCGATCTATGCAGCAGTGGATGGAAGAAAACGAGTACGAGTCGGCGACGCAGATGCGGGGCAGCATGAGCCAGCAGCACGTGGCCGAACCTGCCGCCTTCGAGCGCGCCAATTACATGAAGGTGTTGGGCTCCTGGCGGCCCGACCCGTCAGTGATGCGCTGACCCAAGAGTCCATCGGGAGGGGCGGGCCGGCAAGGCTCGCCCCTTCGCTTTCCTAGCGGAGGACCCGCGCGTCCCCTTCCCGCCGCGTGAGGCGGATCTGGTCCAGGTGTTCAAGCAGCGCCAGCGCGTACTTGCGGCTGGTCTGGAAGTGGTCGCGGAGATCGGCGACCGTGATCTGGCCGTGTGTCTGGATGTGCTGGCGCACGCCTGCCACCAAGGTGTCATAGGTAGCGCGATCGAAGACCACGTCAGGGGCGACGCGAACGATCACGCCTTGTTCGACCAGGGCGTCGAGAACCTCTTCCGGAACAACTTCCAGGCACTGTTTGACGCTGGGAGGGCTGAAGGGGTCGGCGCGGAAGCGGGCTAACAGCGTCTCAACGCCGGCCTGTTGGACCGGCGTCAATTGGGGTTGGAAGCCGGGCAGGGCCACAAAGGCGCCGTTCTCCACGACGACATTGTCGGCTACGGCGCGGGCAAGCACGGCGGCGAACAACTTCGGCGTCCAAGCGGTCTTGGGCTGCACACGGCTCTTGAACTCCTCGCGCGGCATGCCCAAGCGCAGGGGATTGGCCTGTTGGAAGCTCGCCAGGGTGTCGTGCAGGCGCCCGCGCAGCACCGCCCACCCGGCCGGCGTCACCAGGGCGCCGTTGGTGTCCGCGGGATCGAGAGGATAGGCGTGTCCTGTGGCCAGCAGCTCGGCCAGAGCGGCGCGCGCCTCGTCCAGAGGCAGCTTGACGGCGGCCAGCGCCTGGGGGGCGGGAAGCGGGCCTTGTTGCGTGATGGCGGCTTCCAGCAGGTCCGCCGGGGCGCCCTGGAGCAGGATCTCAAGGTGGGCCAACGCATCGGGCCGGCGCCGCCGGTGTTCGCGCCGCGGGGCGGGATCGACGATGACGCCGCCGCCCAGCGTGTTGCTGGGGGAAGGCCGGCGCAGGATGAAGCGGTCGCCGCGCCCCAGAGCCAGGGGATAGCGCAGCTCGATCTGTGCCCAGGCGGTGTCGCCGGGCAGCAGTTCATCGGCCTCCAGCAGCCGCAGCCGCCCCGGGCTTTCGGCGGCCGCACTGTGGAACGTGATCTCCATGTTGTGCTTGATCACCGTGGGGGCATCAGGCAGGGCGCGCAGCCGGACATCGACGCGCAGGGCGCCGCGGAGGACGCCAGGATAGGTGAGCACCTGGCCCCGGTAGAGATCGTCGACATGGACGCCGCTCAGGTTGACGGCGACCCGCGAGCCCGGAAGGGCGACGTCCAGTTTCGCGCGGTGGGTCTGCAGGCCGCGCACGCGGGCGCGCTGTTCACCGGGCATGATCAGCACTTCGTCGCCAAGGCGCAGGCTGCCGTCCACAAGCGTGCCGGTGACGACAGTGCCAAAGCCGGCCACCGTAAAGACGCGGTCGATGGGCAGGCGCGGCCGGCCCAGGTCGGGACGCGCCGGGGCGGCCTGCAGCACCTGGGTCAGTGCGGCCAGGAGCTCGGGAATCCCCGCCTTCGTCACCGAGGAAACAGGGACGATCGGCGCCTCCGCCAGATGCGTCGCCGACAGGACGTCCCGCACTTCCTCATGCACGAGCTCCAGCCAGTCGGGGTCAGCGACCAGATCCACCTTGGTCAAAGCCACGACTCCCCGCGGCACCTCGATCAGATCGAGGATGTCCAGGTGCTCGCGCGTCTGCGGCATCACCCCTTCGTCCGCCGCCACCACGAAGAGAGCGGCATCGATGCCGCCCACCCCCGCCAGCATGTTCTTGATGAAGTCGATATGCCCAGGGACGTCGACGATGCCGACCGCCTCGCCCGTGGGCAGGTTCAGCCAGGCGAAGCCCAGATCGATGGTCATGCCACGCGCTTGTTCCTCGGCCAGCCGGTCGGGATGGGTGCCCGTGAGAACTTGCACGAGCGCCGATTTCCCGTGGTCGACATGGCCGGCCGTGGCGATGACTTTCATGTCTGTGTGAACTTGGCTTCCTCGTGGGCCTTCAGGATGCCTTGCCGCTGTGATGCCAGCTTCTGCACCTCGTCCAACCAGCGTTGGGCCGCCGCCAACTGGGAGTTGCCCTGGGCCTCCATGAAGCGCCAGAAGAACTGCAGCAGGTTGTCATGGAAGGTGAGCTGTTGGGCGATGCCGGGGAAGCGATCCTTGACATCGGCGTTGACCTTGCCCTGCTGGTCCCACTGGTATTCCCACTCCAGGCTTTGTTTTTTCCAGCGCTTCTCGTTCTCGGCGACAAAGTTGGCCATTTCCTTGCGCTGTCGCTCTTCGGCCAGGCGCTGGAGCTCGGCTACCTGGTTCTGTTCCCGCTGGATCTGCTCATGGAAGCGTGAGATGGTGCCGATGGTGCGCCGCGCTTCTTCTTCGGTGGCGGCGAAATCGGTGAGGCGCTTGCGCTGTTCTTCCACGATGCCGCGCTGCTCTTCGAAGACCTGCGCCCAATCCTTCATCTGGCGCTGGCGGTCGACGTCTGCCAGCTTCAGGGAATCGATGAACTGTTCCTGACTGCGCTTGAGGTTGTCCACGACGGCGGGCAGGGCCTGCGTTTGCGTATCGGATTTCTGCTGTTTTTGTTCCAGGAGCTGCAGCTTGCTGCTTGCCTCTTCCAGTCGCTTGAACAGTTCCACGTTCTCCTGCTGGAGCTGGACGATGCGTTTGTTGTCGTGCGTGCGCTGCTCCGTCAGGTAGGGAAGCTGCCGGGTGCGTTCCTCGATTTCCTTGGCCAGCACTGCCTGCTCCTGCTTGAGGGCAACCACGACTTCGCTGAGCCGCTTGTCTTCGGTCTTGCGCACCATCAATTCGTCTTCGATGGGCCGGAAGCGACCTACTTCCTTGCGCATTTCGGCAAGACTGCGCGAAAAGGCCTCACGGTCGCTCATGCGCATCCGTTCCATCTCGCGCTGGGCCTTTGTCGTTTCCTCTGCCTGGTTGTTGACCAGCAGGGTCACTTCGTTCTTGAGATTCTGCAGTGCCTGCTCGATCTGCGTGAAGCGTCCCAGTTGCGTCTGCGTATTAGTGAGGCGGCCTTCCAGCTCTTTGACGCGGCGGGCCTGTTCCTGTATCTCGTTGGCCTGGGACTCGAGTCGCTGCTGGAGCTTGGTAACCTCGGCGCGATCGCGGCGGTGCTGCTCATCGAGCCAGTTCACCATTTGGGCCAGTTGGGTGACGTCCATAGCTATTACCTGGGCAGACAAGATAGGCGACAGCCCCGTGAGCGCAGCCAGACATCTGGCCGAGGCCACTGGCGAAGGCAACGACCGGGGCGTTGCTGAAGCGAAAGCGAATTATAGCACAGGCGGATACCGCAGCCGTGACTGCAGCACCTGGCGGTAGGCGGCCATCCGCTCGGCCCGCAGCGGGCGCTTGTGCCCTACCAGCCATTTGGCCGCTTCACGCAGCCAAAGGAGCACGATGGTTCCCAGCAGCCACCACCGCAGCAGTGCGGCCGCGGCGGCGCCATGATACTTGCGTGTATAGCGGACCCGGCTGGTCAGGAAGCGAATCTGCCGCGCCGGCGCCACCTGCCCGCTGGACTGGCCCTCATAGTGGGTAACTTCGGCTGCCGGCTCGTAGGCGACCTGCCAGCCGGCTGCCACCGCCCGGCGGCACCAATCCAGCTCTTCCGAGTACATGAAGAAGCCTTCGTCCATGCCGCCGATCTGGTCGACGACGGCGCGGCGCACGAACATGGCCGCGCCCACGATCCAGTCCACCTGCTGCGCCACGTCGGCGGGCCGGTCAGCGATGTAGTGGCGCCGGAAGATCGCCAGGTTGGGAAGGACCTCCTGGACAATGGTGCTCTCGGTGAAGAGCGTGGCAAGCGTGGGAAAACGGCGCCGGCTGGCCTGCGTGGAGCCGTCGGCGTACCACAGCCGCGGACCCACCATGCCCACCTCCGGGTGCGCTCCCAGGTAGCGATGGAGGGCGGCGATGGCGCCGGGGTGGACAATCGTGTCGGGATTCAGCAGGAACAAATAGTCGCCGGTGGCGGCGGCCAGCGCCTGGTTATTGCCCCCCGTGAAGCCCCGGTTCTCGCGATTGGCGATGATACGCACGCCGGGAAAGGTCTGTTGGACGG
Organism: Chloroflexota bacterium; assembly: GCA_029782215.1. GTDB lineage: Bacteria > Chloroflexota > Anaerolineae > J102 > J102 > SSF26. Next base: position 32,271 of record JAKOVD010000024.1, on the reverse strand, counting down.
CGACGACGGTGCCATCGCTGCTGCCGTTGTCTACCACAATGGTCTCGCATTCCAGGTCGCCGGCCCCTGCGGGCAGCGAGGCGAGGCACTGCAGAAGCAGATCCCGCACGTTCCACGAGACGATGAGGATGGAAACGTCAGCCATATCCGGCGCGCCCCCGGAGGCCCCAGGCGGCGAACAGGTCCCTAGCGGCGCCGTTCCACCACGTAGCGGGCGATGTCGACTAGCGCCTGCTGGTGAGGTGTGGGCTCGAAATGGGCGAGCCGGTTTGCCGCGCTTTCGGCGAAGTGTACGGCCTCAGCCTGGGCCTGGTCGATGGCGTCTGACCGCCGGATGGCGTCGACCAGGGCATCGATGCCGGCGCCGTCGGCTTCGCCCTCCATCACGACGAACAGCCGCTGGCGCTGCTCCGGCTGCTGCATGAAGTAGAAGGCAGGGAGGGTGACGGTGCCGGAACGCAGGTCGGAGCCTGCGGGCTTGCCCAGGGCGGCGGCATCGGCAGTGAAGTCGAGGATGTCGTCGACGATCTGGAAGGCCATGCCCAGGTCGTAGCCATAGGCGCGAATGGCCTCTTCGGCGCCGGCAGGGGCGCTGCCGAGCACAGCCGTGGCGCGGGTTGCCACCTCGAACAGCGCCGCCGTCTTGCCGTAGATGCGCTGGTAGTAGCTCTCTTTGGGTTGGTCCCAATCATGACCCGCCAGGGCCTGGCGCAGCTCACCGTCCACAATAGTGTTCAGCGTTTCGGCAAAGAGCCGGATGACGCGCGGGTTCTCGGTTTCCGCCGCCAGGCCCGCCGCGCGCGCAAAGAAGAAGTCGCCGGCCATGACCGTGCTGCCCGGCGTCCACACGGCGTTGAGCGTGGACTGGCCGCGACGCAGCAGGGCGCCGTCGATGACGTCGTCGTGGATGAGGGTGGCCGTGTGCAGGGCCTCGACCGCCGCCGCCAGCGCCAGCAGGGCGTGGCGGTTTGCCGGCGGAAACAGGGCCGCTGCCAGCAGCACGATCGTGGGGCGCACCCGCTTGCCGCCACTGCGCACCAGCCCGCTGAGCGCTTCTGTCAGCGGGGCATAGCTGCTGCTGGCCTTTTTGAGGATCAGGGCCTCAACGGCATCGAGGTCGTCGGCGACAAGCGCCTGGGCAGTGGCAAAGGACATCGGACAAGACAGGAGAGGAGCGACGGGTTCAGATGGCGCTTTCTGCTTCAGGCAGGCGATCCAGCCCGTACAGAGCGCAGGCGGAGCGGGACGTCAACGCAGCCACGCGTTCGACCGGCATCTCCCAGAGATCTGCCAGCTTGTTCGCCACCAGGCGGACGTAAGCGGGCTCGTTGCGCTGGCCGCGATGCGGGTGGGGCGTCAGGTAGGGGGCGTCGGTCTCGATCAGCAGGCGATCCGGGCGCAGACGGCGGGCGAGGGCGTGAAGGTCGCGGGCGTTCTTGAAGGTCACAGGGCCGGCCAGGCCCAGAACGAAGCCCCAATCGTAGGCTTCTTCCGCCATGGCCAGGTCGCCGGAGAAACTGTGGAGGACGCCGGGGAAGGGACGCTGCGCCAGGGGCGTGCCGGGAAGGCGGCCCGTCACCCAGTCCCGCAGCTCGGCCCGCACATCCTCGTGAGCATCCCGGTCGTGGATCACCACCGGCAGCCCCAGCTCGGCGGCAAGGTCAAGCTGATGACGGAAGGCAAGCTTCTGGACATCGCCGGGTACACGCTGCCAGTAGTCGTCCAGACCGATCTCGCCGATGGCGACCACCTTGGGGTGGGCGGCAAGCTGGCGCAGATGGTCAAGCGTCTCCGGGCCGAATCCGGCGGACTCGTTGGGGTGGACGCCCACGGTGGCGAACACCTGGGGATAGTGGTCTGCCAGGGCGATGGCGCTGCGGCTGTGGGGCAGGTCAATGCCGATCGTGACCAGGGTCGTGACGCCGGCTGCAGCGGCACGGGCCAACACCTCCTCCCGATCCTCATCGAACTGAGGGAGGTCCAGGTGGCAGTGGGTGTCGATCAACATGAGAATGGCGTCGTAGGGGCGACTGGGCCGGTGGGCGACAGGCCACCGGCGGGCCGGTCGCCCCTACAAGACGTTGCTACTCGATGCCCGCCAGCCGCTGCCCGTCACGCAGGATGGCAGGAACCAGGTCCTGGTGCAGGGTTTCGCAGTAGACGCGGATCAGCGGTTCCGTGCCGCTGAAACGGATCAGCAGCCAGCCGCCGTCTTCCAGGTCGAACTTGTAGCCGTCCACAGCCAGCTTGCCCGTACAGCGCAGACCGCCGATGCTGTCCGGCCGGACGGCATCCAGCCGGGCCCTGGCCTGGGCCGCGAACTCGTTGGATTCGAGCAGGGTGTCGATGCGGTCGTAGTAGTGAGGCCCGCCCACCATGCCGAACAGCCGGTCCAGGAGCTGCGTGGGCTTGAGACCGGTGCGCACCATCAGATCGAGCAGGTAGAGGTTGGCGAGAATGCCGTCACGCTCCGGCACGTGGCCATGGAAGGCATAGCCGCCGCTCTCCTCGCCGCCGATGAGCGCATCCACTTCCATCATCTTGGGGGCCACGTATTTAAAGCCGACGCCGGTCTGGTAGACGGGGACGCCGAAGCGCTGGCCCAGCTTCTCCAGCATGGAGGTGGTGCTCAGGGTCTTGACGATGGGGCCGCGCTGCCCGCGCACGTCCAGCAGGTACATGGCCAGCAGGCCGTACACACGCAACTGGTTGACGAACTCGCCGTGCTCATCGCCGAAGCCGCAGCGGTCGGCGTCGCCGTCCGTGATGCACACGCAGTCGGCGCCGTGGCGGATGCCTGCCGCCAGACCGGCGTCCACATTGGGCGGGATCGGCTCCGGCCGGCTCATCTCCGGAAAGACCGGGTTGCGTCCGGCATGAACGTCGATCACCGTGGTGGCGCCTCCGGCCAGCAGACCGCTCAGCCAGCCGCTGCCGTTGCCCCACATGCTGTCGGCCACGACCTTGAGGCCGGCGCTGCGGATCGGCTCCAAGTCAAGCAGGTGGTTGAGCTGGGCAATGTACGGGGGATTGGGGTCAAACGACTGGATCAGCCCGGCGCTGGCGGCGCTGGCAAAACGCAGGCGCTTGACGCCGTCGATGCCGGGAATGGCCGCCTCGATGCGCTTGAGGCCGTCGGGGTCGATGGCGCCGCCGTTGAGGTCGCGCACCTTGAAGCCGTTGTCGGCGGGAGGGTTGTGGCTGGCGGTGATGTTGATGGCGCCGAGGGCCTTGCGGTTGACCACGCTGAAGGCAATGACGGGCGTGGGCGTCCCGGCGCCGGCGAAGTGGACGGGGATGTCATTGGCGGCCAAGACCTCGGCCACGGCTGTGCAGAAGTCCTCCGAGGCGAAACGCATGTCGCCGCCCACGACCACCCCCTGGCGCACCTGCGCAGGGGTGTACGCCGACTTCAGGTAGCCGGCAAAGCCCTGGGTGCAGCGCCGCACATTGTCAAAGGTGTAGTCCTCGGCGATTTTGCCGCGCCAGCCATCTGTGCCAAATGTGATCTTGAAGCTCATGGGTCTCTCTGCTCTCACCAGTTGATGTTGGGCGCTGTGCGCTGGATTTCGGCTTCCTGCAGCATGGCCAAGTCGGCGTCGACCATGATCTGGACGAGGCGCTCGAAGCTGACGGAGTGTTGCCATCCCAGGATGGCGCGGGCCTTGGCCGGGTTGCCGACCAGGAGGTCAACTTCCGCCGGCCGGTAATACTTGGGGTCGATCACTACGTGGTCGTTCCAGTCCAAACCCACGTGGCTGAAGGCAATCTGCACGAACTCGCGCACGGTGTGCGTCTCGCCGGTGGCCAGAACATAGTCGTCGGGATGGTCATGCTGCAGCATCATCCACATGCCGCGCACATAGTCGGGGGCGTACCCCCAATCGCGCCGCGCTTCCAGGTTGCCCAGGACCAGCTTGTCCTGGAGGCCAGCCTTGATGCGGGCGACGCCGTACGAGACCTTGCGCGGCAGAAACTCAAGGCCGCGGCGGGGGCTTTCGTGGTTGAACAGGATGCCGGAGCAGGCGAAGAGCCCGTAGCTCTCGCGGTAGTTGATCGTGATCCAGTGCCCGTAGACCTTGGCCACGCCGTAGGGGCTGCGGGGATGGAAGGGCGTCTTCTCCGTTTGCGGCACCTCCGCCACCTTGCCGAACATCTCGCTGCTTGAGGCCTGGTAAAAGCGGATGCGGCGATCGACGGTGCGAATCGCATCGAGCATACGGGTCACGCCCAGGGCCGTCACCTCGCCGGTGAGGACCGGCTGGTTGAAAGAGGTGGGCACGAAGCTCTGCGCCGCCAGGTTGTAGACTTCGTCGGGCTGGTGCTCCTGCAGCAGATGGATCAGGCTGACCTGGTCGAGCAGGTCGCCCTGGACAATGGCCAGGCGGTCCTGGATGTGGCGCAGGCGGTCGAAGTTGATGGTGCTGCTGCGCCTGACCACGCCGATGACTTCGTAACCTTTGTCCAGGAGAAAGTCGGCCAGGTAGGAGCCGTCCTGGCCGGTGATTCCGGTGATGAGCGCTTTGGGCATACGTGTGTGGGTCCTTTGGCAATCGGCGCACGCTCAAGAATCAGCGCACACGTTGTCGCCAGTCGTCGAGAATATCGCGGAGAGTCTGGGCGAAGGGAATCTGCGGCTGCCAGCCGGTGGCTCTGCGCAGGCGAGAGGGGTCGCAAACGATGCTGGGAATGTCAGAGGGACGCAGCAGCTCGGAATCCGGTTCCACGGCCACCGGCACGGTGGCCAGCCGGATGAAGGTGTCGAGCACGCTGCGGATGCTGATGGCGCGGCCGCTGCCGATGTTGTAGACGGCGCCGGGCTCGCCGGCATTGAGGATGAGCCAGTAGGCCCTCACGACATCACGGACGTCGGTGAAGTCGCGTTCGGACTCCAGGTTGCCGTGGGCCACCGGTCCCTTCTGCTTGCCCAGCTCGATCAGGGCGATCTGCTTGGCAAAGCTGGAGGTGACGAACATCTCGTTCTGGCCGGGGCCGATGTGGTTGAAGGGCCGCACCCGGATCGTGTGCAGACCGTGGCTGCGGTGGTACTGCCAGCCCAGGAGATCCTGGGTGACCTTGCTGACGCCGTAGGGCGAGGTGGGCTGCAGGGGCGTGTTCTCGTCCAGCGGCAGGTCTTCGGGCCGGGGCACGCCGTACACTTCGCCGGAGCTGACCACCAGCAGCCTGGCGTCGGCCAGGTTGGCGGTGAGGACCCCCTTGAAGATGTTGATCTGCGTGTGGACGTTCTGCTCGAAGGTGGACCAGGGATGCTGCCAGGAGATGGGGACGAAGGACTGGGCGGCCAGGTGGACGATGTAGTCGGGCCGCCACCGTGCCAGTACTTCGGCGACGGCTGCTTCCTCACGCAGATCGAGGCGTTCCAGGCGCACGCGGCCTGTCGGGTAGGGCGGCTCCGGCTGGCGGCGGTAGACGGTGCCGATGATCTCCAGGTCGGTTTCCGCCAGCAGGTAGTCGATGAGGTGGCCGCCGACAAACCCAGCGGCGCCTGTAACCAGGGCGCGCATGTCGGAAGCGATTATACCAAAGGCCGCGAACCGCCCCCAATCGGGGGCGTGGCGAGCAGCGGACTCAAGTATAGCTGAGCCGCCTAGCCGGCCCAGGGCTAATACCGCGCAGAGGGCCAGGTGCGTGTTGGTGAGGCCGGCTCCAGCGAGTGGTTAGGTGGCGGGACAACCTTGGATGACTAAAGCCAAGTCCGATTTCGGTAGGCGGTATACTCTTCACCGAAAGTGGCCTGCAAGAGTCGCTCTTCTCGCCTGGCCCGAAAGACCTGTATCAAGATGACGATCGCCCAGATGAGCAAGGCGGGCCACCCCTGAAGGGCCAAGACAACGAAGAGGAAGGCCATTGTGCCGAAAAGGTAGATCGGGTGACGGATCTTCGAGTACAGGCCACTGGTGACCAGGTGGCGCGCTTCTGGCGCGACAGAGAAAGCATCACCGAGCTGACGGCGGACAACGAACCAGAGGATCGCGCAAACGCCAGAAAGGATGAGTGAGGCAATCGACAGGGGATTGCGCGGTGAAGCCAGGACCCCGAGAGCAAAGAAAGCGAGGTAGATCACGAAAGCGGCGATGTCGAGAGGACTTAAGCTCATGCGAGCCCTCCTGGGTCTTCTGGTGCGACCGGTAGGGTCGCGGCTCGGCGCCGATACCTAACGTCAAAGCTCAGCCGCGGCAGGGCGGTTGGCTGGAGTACAAAGCACCAGTTTGGTCCAAGAGCTGAGCAAACGACGGATCAATTGCAGCGCAGCGACGAACAAGGTCTGGAACGTCAGGGCTCTTGGGAACGGGCTTGCCGCGAAACGCCAAAACCGCCTTGAGATACTTTTCCACAGTGTGCTGCGCATGAAGGCAGATCGAATATGGCACTGATGAGGTCATTCCTGTCTTCTGCGTTGCTCTATCCTCCAGCCAGGACATCACGATCATAGCTCAGTCTGCACAATGAGAAAAGCCTTCGCAGACCGGCAACGGCTCGCCGACCTGCGAAGGCTTTGATCACAGTAACCTCAGGCGGGCTTAGTCCAATCCGGCCGCCTGGCGCAGGTCTTCGGCCAGGTCGGTGTGCTCCCAGGGCAGGTCGACGTCGGTGCGGCCGAAGTGGCCGTAGGCGGCGGTCTGCCGGTAGATGGGCCGGCGCAGGTCCAGGTCGCGAATGATGGCGCCGGGACGCAGGTCGAAGTGCTCGCGCACCAGGCGCTCGATCACCTCGTCTTCCACCTTGCCGGTGCCGAAGGTCTCGATGCTGATGCTGAGCGGCTCGGCTACGCCGATGGCGTACGAGATCTGGATCTCGCAGCGCTCGGCCAGGCCGGCGGCCACGACGTTCTTGGCCACCCAACGGGCGGCGTAGGCGCCGCTGCGGTCCACCTTCGTGGGGTCCTTGCCCGAGAAGGCGCCGCCGCCGTGCCGGCCGACGCCGCCGTAGGTGTCCACGATGATCTTGCGTCCGGTCAGCCCGGCATCGCCCATGGGGCCGCCGGTGACAAAGCGGCCGGTGGGGTTGACGAAGATCTGGGTGGACCCGTTCATCCACTTGCCGAGCACAGGCTCGATGACGTGCTTGATGATGTCCTCGCGGATCTGCTTTTGCGTGACATCGGGGGAGTGCTGGGTCGAGATCAGAACGGTCGAGACCCGCTGCGGCTTGCCGTAGCTGTACTCCACCGTGACCTGGCTCTTGCCGTCGGGGCGGAGGTAGGGCAGGATGCCGGTCTTGCGCACCTCGGTCAGCCGCCGGGTCAGGCGGTGGGCCAGGCTGATGCTCAGGGGCATTAGCTCGGGGGTTTCGTTGCAGGCGAAGCCCACCATCATGCCCTGGTCGCCGGCGCCCACGGCCGCCACCTCTTCCTCGGTCATGCGCCCTTCTTTCTGTTCCAGGGCCTTGTCGACGCCGAGGGCAATGTCGGGTGACTGGGCGGCGATGGCCACCTGCACGCCGCAGGTGGCGGCGTCAAACCCGTAGTCGCTGGAGATGTAGCCGATCTCGCGGACCGTCCTGCGCACCAGATCGTCGTAATTGACCTTGGCCGTCGTGGTGATTTCCCCCAACAGCATGACAAAGCCGGTCTTGGTGGCGGTCTCGCAGGCAACGCGGGCAGTTGGGTCCTGGGCCAGGCAGGCGTCGAGGACGGCGTCGCTGATCTGGTCGCACATCTTGTCGGGATGCCCTTCGGTCACGGACTCGCTGGTGAAGAAGAGCTTGGGTGAGCGCATGAAGGTCGTGCTCATAGTTTTTGACTCCGCGTGATGCGTAGGGCGAATGTTCGTCGTGCGACGAACGTTCGCCCCCCACGTCCAGCCGGTCGGGATCAAGTCCCTTCCTGCCAGGAATTGAGGTAGGTGGCCTGTTCGGGGGTTAGCGTGTCGATGGCGATGCCCATGGCGTTGAGCTTCAGCAGCGCCACCTCTTTGTCGATGCTCTCGGGCACGGAATGGACGTCGTTGCTGAGCGAACCAGCGTGCTCGCGCAGGTAGGCGGCGGCCATGGCCTGGTTGGCGAAGCTCATGTCCATGACGGCGCTGGGGTGGCCTTCGGCCGCGGCCAGGTTGACCAGGCGACCCTCACCGATCAGGTAGAGGCGGCGCCCGTCGTTCAGCTTGTACTCATCCAGGAAGTCGCGTACACGGGTGATCTGGGAGGACATGGCCTCAAGCGCCGGGATGTTGACCTCGACGTTGAAGTGGCCGGAGTTGGCCATGATGGCGCCGTCCTTCATCACCTCGAAGTGGTGCTGGTCCATGACGTGGATGTCGCCGGTGGCGCTGACGAAGATGTCGCCGATCCGGGCGGCCTCGTGCATGGGCATGACCCGGTAGCCATCCATGACCGCCTCGAGGGCCTTCAGGGGATCGACCTCGGTGACGATGACGCTGGCGCCCAGGCCCGACGCCCGCATGGCGATGCCGCGGCTGCACCAGCCGTAGCCGGCCACGACCACGTTCTTGCCGGCGATGAGGACGTTGGTGGCGCGGATGATGCCGTCCATCGTGCTCTGGCCGGTGCCGTAGCGATTGTCGAAAAAGTGCTTGGTCAGGGCGTCGTTGACGGCGATGACGGGGAACTCAAGCGCTCCCTCGGCGGCCATGGCCTTGAGGCGGATGACGCCGGTGGTCGTTTCTTCGGTGCCGCCGACCACATTGGGCAGCAGGTCCCGGCGGGACTTATGCAGGGTGGCCAGCAGATCCATGCCGTCATCCATGGTCATGTTCGGGCGATGGTCGAGGGCGGCGTGGAGGTGCTGGTAGTAGGTGTCGTTGTCCTCGCCCTTGATGGCGAAGACCGGGATCTCGAAGTGCGACACCAGGGTGGCGGCGATGTCGTCCTGGGTGGACAGCGGGTTCGAGGCGGTAAGGACCACGTCGGCGCCGCCGGCCTGGAGCACGCGCATCAGGTTGGCAGTCTCTGCCGTGACATGGAGACAGGCCGACACGCGCACGCCGTCCAGGGGGTGGCCCTGGGCGAAGCGCTGCTCGAGCTGGCGCAGGACGGGCATCTCTTTGGCTGCCCATTCCATGCGGAAACGGCCGCGATCGGCCAGGTTGATGTCTTTGACGTCGTAGTGTTTGATCTTCGCAGGCATTGAATAGAGAGTCTCCTGTAGGGTTTTCAGATGGGTGATAAAGCAGGCGCTATCTCGCCAGCGCCCAGGACTGCAAGCGCCGGGTCATCGCCGTAGTTGGCGCGATAGCGGGCAACAAAATCGGTAAGCGTGTAGCAGTGGTTCTGTGTTCCTACCTTCTCGATGACATAGACGGCGGCCACGTTGCCCATACGCAGGGCCGTGGGCCAGCCGGCGCCGTGCGCCAGTCCTGCCAACAGCCCGGCGCGAAAGGCATCGCCGACGCCGGTGGGCTCGACCAGGGCCGCCGCATCGGCGGCAGGAACATGATACTCGGCCTCGCGGGTGTAGGCGCTGACGCCATCCGGGCCGCGGGTGACGACGAGGGCAGCGACATGCCGGAGCAGCTCCTGCTGGCTGAGGCCGGTCAGTCTCTTGGTCATCTCCAGCTCATAGTCGTTCACCGTGAGCACGGCCGCCCCTTCGACGCTGTCCATGAACTCGCTGCGTCCGATGCGGGCAAGCTGCTGGCTGGGGTCATAGACGAATTTGATGCCCAGCTCGCGGCATTCGCGGGCGTACTTGTGCATGGCCACCGGGTCGTTGGGCGAGATGATCACCCAGTCGATGCTCGATCGCGGCACGTCATAGAAGCTCAGCTCCCGAGAGCGCGCCATGGCCCCAGTATGGAACGAGGCGATCTGGCTGTGCGAGCGGTCGGTGATGGCAGTGAAGGTGGCGGTGAACTCGTCGGCATAGATGCGCGTGAGCGAGGTGTCGACGCCGACTGACTCCAGCCACTGGCGGTAGTCGCCAAAGTCGTGACCGGCCGTTCCCATGAGCCGCGGCTTGTCGCCGAGCAGCGCCAGGCTGTAGGCGATGTTGGGGGCGCAGCCGCCGCGGTGCCGTTCCTTCTCGTCTACCAGGAAGCTGACGGAGATGTTGTCGAGGTGGTCGGGCAGAAAATGGTCTTTGAAATAGCCTGGAAACCGCATCAGAAAATCCCAGGCAATCGATCCGGTGACGATGATGGACATGGCGTGGGTGAACAGGCTGAAAGGTCAGGAGAGGCTGTCGATAAAGGAGAGCACGCCCGTCAGGTCGGGCAGGGTCAGATGGGCTGCCTGCGAGACTTCGGGCTGGCGAGGCCGTACGGCAAGCGCATGACCGACCTCATGGAAAGTGGCCACGTCGGCGCTGCTGTCGCCGGCGCTGAGGCACTCGGCCGGATCGACCTGCCAGCGGCGGATCAGTTCGCGGACCAGAGGGCCTTTGCCGCCCCATGGCACGTGCACAGTCATGCCGCCGGTCAGGACAACGCCGTCATGCCAGAGCTGGTTGCAGTGGAATTCGGCGGCGCCCAGGTCGGCGGCGACGTCCTCGACGTGCAGGTCGAAGCCAGAGCTCATCAACACGAGGGGGATGCCGCGCTGCTGGAGGCCGGCCGCCATCGCGGCGGCCCCGGCCACATAGGGGTTGCGGCGCAGAACGGCCTTCGTCTCTGCCACGGTGCGCCCGCGCCATTCGCCGGAGTCGAGCTGGGCAAATTCATCATAGCTGATGTCGCCGGCCAGGTAGGCCGCCAGGTAGCGGGCGCCTGCCTCCTCCGTGCCAAAATGCTGGTGGAGCAGGGTGTAGGGGTCGTGGGCCTGCTTGATCACGCCATCGACGTCGAAGATGGCAAGGCGAATGGGCATGGGACGGGAGTGTTCTTACGCATTACGCAGTACGTACTGCGTAATGCATGAGGCGTGAGGAGTCAGGCACGGGCGGCCGCGTGGACGGCGCGGCGGAGGCTGGTGGTAAAGGGCGGGTAACAGATGCCTTGTTCGGTGATGATGCCGGTGAGGTAGCGATGCGGTGTGACGTCAAAAGCAGGATTGTAGACGGGGACATTCACAGGCGCAATCCGCACGTCGCCGACCATGGTCACCTCTTCCGGCCCCCGTTCTTCGATGGGAATCGCGTCGCCATCAGGGAGGTCGAGGTCGATGGTAGAGGTGGGGGCGACGGAGTAGCAGGGGATGCCGTTCTCGCGGGCCAGCACCGCCAGCTTGTAGCTGCCGATCTTGTTGGCGACGTCCCCGTTGGCCGCAACCCGGTCGGCGCCAAAGAGCACCACATCCACCTTGCCCTGTCGCATGAGCAAACCGGCGGCGTTGTCGGCAATGAGGTGCATGGGGATGCCGTCGGCCATCAGCTCCCAGGCTGTCAGGCGGGCTCCCTGCAGCCGCGGCCTCGTTTCGTCCACCCAGACATGGATGTCTTTGCCAGCCTCGTGGCTGGCGCGCACGATGCCCAACGCTGTGCCGTAGTCTACCGTCGCCAGCGAACCTGTGTTGCAGTGATGGAGGATGTGCGCATGGTCCGGGATGATCTCGGCGCCGATGTGCGCGATGCGCCGGTTGACGGCCACGTCTTCGTCGGCGAGCTGCCCGGCCTCGGCCAGGAGCGCGGCGCGGATCACGTCCGCCGTGGCGCCTGTTTGGGCCAGGCGTTCGGCGGCGTCCAGCAGGCGGGCCGTGGCCCAGACCAGGTTGACGGCTGTGGGCCGGGCGGCGTCCAGCTCGACCTTGGCCCGGCGCAGGTCCTGGACAAGGTCGCCGGCATCTTCCGCCGTGCTGGCCTGGCCGGCAATGACCATGCCATAGGCGGCGGTGGCGCCGATGGCAGGCGCCCCCCGCACCACCATGTCCCGGATCGCAAAGACGACCTCCGCCACCGTGCCGAACACGGCGATGCGATAGTCCAGGGGCAGCAGGCGCTGGTCGATCATGGCGACCTTACCTGCGTCCCACCATACGGTGCGATTGGACATGGCTGAGAAAGGAAAGACGGAAACGGATGGTCTGCGGAAATAAAAAGCGCGCCGGTGAGGGCGCGCTTGCTGAGGACTGAACGTTCGCTTGCGAACGGTCTGGCCGTTCGTCCGAATGATTGGGTCATTCGGCCTCATCTTCCAGGTGTTCGCGCCACCTGTCGGAGTTGGCACCAATTCAGCCGGTGGCGATCAACACCGCCACCGCTAAACGGTTGCCGGGGGGTCAACGGGCCGTTCCCTCGCCCCCTCTGGATGAGAATCCAGTCTGGTATGCGATTGCAGAGCTGCGACGTTCGAGTGTAGCACACGCCGCAAAAGGGTGTCAAAGGTACTGGCAGTTTCGACGCCGCCCGGATCGAGGCGGGCTAGACGCGGGTCACGTAGGCGCCGGACTCGGTGTTGACGCGGATCTTGTTGCCGGGTTCCACGAACATCGGCACCTGGACGCGGAGACCGGTCTGGGTCGTGCACCACTTGTAGGGGTTGTTCGCCGTGTCCCCGGCATAGCCAGGCTCGGCCTCGACGACCTCGAGATCGACGGTGGTCGGCAGGTCGATGCTGATCGGCACGCCCTCGTAGGTCTCCAAATCGATCTGCATGCCGTCCATCAGGTAGGGGACAGCGTCGCCGAGCTGATCGGCCTTGAGGGCGGTCTGCTCGTAGGTCTCGTTGTCCATGAAGTAGTAGAACTGATCGTCATGGTAGAGGAATTGGACCGTGGCATGGTCCAGGCGAATGTCCTGGACGCGGTTGCCGCTGGGGAAGGTCTTCTCCACCGTGGCGCCGGAACGCAGGTTGCGCGCCTTGACCCGCACCGTGGCGTTGCCGCGCCCCATCTTGCGGTGCTCATACTCAAGCACCTTGTAGAGCTCATTATCCAGTTCAAAAATCACGCCTTTGCGCAATTGTTCAACGCCGATCATAACAAACGTACTCCTTGCAGAAATAGACCGCGCCCGGTAGGGCACGGCCACTCCGCATTTTAAGTAAAGTAGAGAGAAAGTCAAAACGCGGCCAGCATGTGGGATAGGCTTATCAGTTTGTCCATGCCCCCTCTCAGGTCTAGAATCTCGCCATGCACGTCGTGATGCTGTCCAAAGCCTGTGTGGTGGGCGCCTATCAACGCAAACTGGAGGAGCTGGCGAGGCTGCCGGGGATAGAGCTGACGGTCCTGGTGCCGCCGAGCTGGCGCGACAGCCGCGGGGAGCAGGTCCTGGAACGGGCCTTCACCGCCGGGTACACCCTGCAGGCGACGCCCGTGGCCTTCAACGGCCGCTTCCACCTGCACTTCTATCCTCGTCTGGGGGCGGAGCTGCGGCGTCTGCGACCCGATGTGTTCCACATCGACGAGGAACCCTACAACTTTGCCACGCGCCATGCCATGGGGCTTGCCCGCCGCCTGGGCATTGCCGCCTGTTTCTTTACCTGGCAGAACCTGAACCGCCGCTATCCCCTGCCCTTCCGCGCCTGGGAGCGTTTCAATTTCGCCCATGCCGCCCACGCCATTGCCGGCAACCATGCCGCCGCCCAGGTCCTGCGCGCCAAAGGTTTTGCCGGTCCCGTCACCGTGATTCCCCAGTTCGGCATCGATCCCCAGTTGTTCACACTGCCGGCGCTGCCCCGGCCTGCCGGCCGCCCATTCACCATCGGCTATGCCGGCGGCCTGGTGCCGGAGAAAGGGCTCGATACCCTGCTGCAGGCATGCATCCAGTTGGAGGACGATTGGCGCCTGCAGTTGGCCGGCAGCGGCGCCCAGCTCACCGAGCTGCAAAACCTGGCCCAGGGGCTGGGCATCGGCGCACGTGTCACCTGGCAGGCGAAGATCCCCTCCACGCAGATGCCGGGTTTCTACCAGAGCCTTGACGCCTTTGTCCTGCCCTCGCGCACGCGGCCTAACTGGATGGAACAGTTTGGCCGGGTCCTGGTCGAGGCCATGGCCTGCGGCGTCCCCGTGGTTGGCTCCAGCAGCGGCGAGATTCCTTTTGTGCTTGGCGATGCCGGTCTCATCTTCCCCGAGGGCGATGCCGCCGGCCTGGCTGCCTGTCTGCGAAAGCTCCAGCACGACCAGGCGCTGCGCGAGAGCCTGGCTGGCCGCGGCCGCGCCCGTGTGCTCGAGCACTACACGCAGGAACGCATCGCTCGTGAGACTTCAGATGTCTACCGGGCGATGGCCAGGCCTGCCAGCGGAGATGGTCTTTAGGCGGGTCGCAGGGCGCCGCCCTGTGGCGCGACCCTGTCTTGTTCCGCATACCGCGCCGGCACGATGCGGATGCTGTCGTTTTCGACGCTGAAGTGCGCGTCCGGCCAGCGGGCGCCAACGACGGATCGCACCGTCTCCAGGGTCGGATAGGAAGACGCCCTGCCAAAGAACCTGGCGTCGTCGATGATCAGCACATGCCCGATGTCAGGCGCCTCCAGGATGTGCTCCAACTCCTGCAGAACCGGCGTCTCCTGCTCGCCCAGGGCGGTCTTTCCCCCGGAATAGTGCCCGTCCAGCCAGAACAGGGCCGGGCGGTCGAGCAACGGCATCACCTCACCAACAAGGATGCCGCTGTCGCCGCAGAGCAGGCGGACGTTCGCTTTGCCCCGGAAGCGTTTCCTGGCCTTTTCGTAGAGATCGACGCCCAACTCGATGGAGTAGATGCGCTCGAACTCATCGAGCACGGCCGCGATCATGTCGCCGCGAGAGGTGCCTGTTTCGACCAGGACCGTCAGCCTGTAACGCCGGGCGATGTCAACAAGCACTTGCTGCTTGAAAAAGTCCGGAGGCGGCGCCGGGCGACCGCTGCGCTCCCAAGCCTCGATCTCCCGTCGGGCCCAGCGTGTGCGCAGCGGCGGGTAGGTGAGCATAAGGCGAACGAGCGGCAGGGCCGCTTCCTTCAGTGTCATGCGCAGATGTCGAAGGGATGGCTGGATTCCGGTCCTGGGTGCTCTATGGCAGATGATACAGGAACACGCCGTGATCGTTGGTTACGTACAGTGTTTCTGGCGCCGAATCCAAGAGCAGTAAGTCAGGCACTTCCCAGTCGTCATAGGGTTGACCGGCAACCTTGTGCCATCCCAGGGTGGTCGGGTCGCGGGTGTAGAGACCGCGTACACTGCCCAGGTACAGACGGTGTCCGGGGCCGGCAGGATCCTCAGCGATGTCAAAGAGCCCGTAGCTGCGGCCAGTGATGTGATGAACATCGATCACATCCTCCAGCCCTACGGAATTGGTGACCCATGCGGCGCCATCGCTGCCGGTGAGGTGGAAATCATAGACGGAGGCGGCATAGACGTAGCCCGGCGCAAAGCGACCGGTGCGGAGGCCGCCGATCCAACCCGCTTCGGGAAGCCAGGGCAGAGATGGGCTCCAGGTGTCACCGCCGTTCCGACTGACAAAGACGCCTCCTCCGCCGCCTTCACTGACGCCACTTGCCCAGAGCGTTGTCCAGCCCACGTCAGCCGGAGCAATGTGCTTGACATCGTATAGTGAAAAGATCGGGTCGGGTTGATACAGCCAGGTGCTTCCGCGATCGGTGCTGCGGTAGGGGCCATTGCACCCGGCGGCATACAACCAGGGTTGGTCGGAATGCGCAGCCAGGGGCCTGAGGTCCTCACCCGCGGCCAGTGTTTGCCAGGATGCGCCGCCGTTGGTGGTGCGGCGCATCGGTACGTGCGGCCCGCCCATGTAGCAGGCATAGCCGTCGCCTGCCACCAGCGTGTTGGCGTTGTCGGTGAGTACGGCGTGAGCCGGTGAAATGGCGCCGGAAAGGCTCCAATGGCTGCCGCTGTCATCGGAGCGATAGAGCACGCCGCCGGCATCGGCATAGAGGGTGGCGCTGTCCGGTCTGCCAATGACGCGGCGGGCCCAACCTTCGGGCAGGACGAGGGCCCCATGCGGCGCGCACAGGGTCAGGGCGACATCGTCCAGGTAGGTGGTGCTCTTGCCGCCGGCGCCCGAGTTGTAGGTGCCGAACTGCAGGCGGACGTGCTCGCCCACCAGGCTGCCCATGTCGAGGGTCGCCGGCCGCCAGGCCGGGTCGTTCACGCGTTCGACCAGCAGCCATGTCAGGGTGTCATCGTCATGGATGGCGATGACGTAGAAGAAGTCGGTGTCGAACGCCATCTCCGGCAGCCCGGCCGCGGTGCGCGGAAGGTCCTCAAGCCGAGGCGGCGCGGCGCTGGAGGCCAGCACGGAGCCATCGCCCCACAGACGGTAGCGCCAGAACCGGAGCTGCGCCGAAACCAGACCCGCCGGCAGGGTAATGTCCTGTTCGATGGGCGAGTAGCTGCGCACGTTGGCGCCTCCCGGCGCAATGCCGGTGCGCATGGCGTGGGCGCCGCTGTGCTTGGGCGAGGTGACATAGCCCGCCCATACGGGGTTGTCCTTGATCTTCCAGTCGCTATTCGTCTCAAAGCCGCCGTTGTGGATGCCTTCGTAGCAGACGGGGGGCGGCAGCGGTGCGGACGTCGGGGTCCTGGTGGGGGTGGCGGTGCGGGTTGGGGTCGGCGTCGGCGTGAGCGTGGCCGTTGGCGTGCGGGTTGGGGTCGGCGTCACCGTCGGCGTGTCGGTTGGGCGTACCAGCACGAAATCCCGCATCAGCATGGGAAGATAGGCGCGATCGCCCCAGCCTGCCGGCCAGCAGACGACGAGGGAAGCCTCGTCGACAAACATGGCCGTCTTGCGCCCATCGCCGTTGTTGAGGACGCCCAGTTGGACCTGGATCGTGCGGCCAGAGAAGGACTTCAGGTCGAAGGCGGCCTGGAACCAGGTGCGGGCGTCACTGCGCGCCCACATCAAGGTGCTCAACACCTCGTCCTCCTCATCCAGAATGAGCGCATATTGGGCGTCATTGGCAGAATCTGCGAGCGGGCTACCTGTGGCCGCCGCCCTCAGCGTGCTGGCGCTGGGTCTCATGGCGTCTGCGGCCAGGGCGTCCTCTTCCGACTGGGGATACCAGCGGAAAGCCAGGGTGGCGCTCGTAACGCCCGCAGGCACGGTGATCGTCTGCCTGGCCGAGGAATAGCTGTAAACGTCGTCGTCGCTGGTGATGCCAGTGCGCAGGCTGCGCTGGCCGCTGTAGACGACCTCCGTGCTATAGGCAGCCGGTCGCGGCGTCAGCGGCATCTCCCACGCCGCATCGGTCTCGAAGCCGCCGTTGACAAGGCGCTCCTCACAGGCGCCGCCGTAGGACCAGACGCCGGCGTCAGTCGCCAGGTGCGCCCACAGGCCCTCGTCCTCCGCGCTGGTGACGGCCAACCCGAAAGTATCGGGATTGCCCGGCGCCGGACCCAAGTCGATCCAGGTGTCGCCCTCGTTGTAAGTGCGGAAGAGGCTGTGCTGGCCCCAACTGGTCAGCGGGCCCGACAGCGCCGTGAACAAGGTGCCGTCGCTCGTTATCTTCGGAGAGGGTGCCAAGGGACGGGGATTGGGCTCGTAGACGCCGGGGAGTCCTGTATTGGCCAGGGTCCAGGCGTCGCCGCTGCCGCCGTAGCGAACCACGCCGCTGTCGGGTGTGCCATCGCCGCTGCCTTCGATCAGGCGGTAGCTCGTCCACAAGCGCCCATCGCTGGCGAAAGCAGGCGACACAGCCAGCCCATAGGAGGGGGTAGGGCCGCCAACGGGCTGCCAGGTGCTGCCGCCGTCCGTGCTGCGGTAGGTGGAGCCGGTCCCTGCCGCATAGAGGGTCTGATCGCTGGCGTAGCCAGGGGAGAGGGCCAGTTGCGCGACTTCAAGCGGTTGGGCCCGGTTGGGAAAACCCTGGGGCGCCCAGGTGGCGCCGCCATCCGTGGTCTTAAGCAGCCCGTCGGTGGTCACGACAAACAGGGTCTGGTCGGAGGGAAAGGCAGGCGAAACCGCAAAAGGCCCCACCCACATCCCGCTGAGTGGAGTTGTCCATGTTGCGCCGCGATCGGTCGACTTGTAGAGAGACCCGTAGGGCGCCTCAGGGCCGGCGCGATGCACGGCCTGGCCAGACATGGCAGCCGTGGGTGACAGGTTGCCGTTGTAGTTGGCGAACACCACCGTGGCCGGACTTGCCGCTGCTGCCGCCACGGCGACCTGGCGAAACCAGCCTCCAGAGTAGGGATTCGGAGGGGCCGGGTGGAAGACTTCCTGCCAGGTCTGCCCCTCATCTGTCGAACGATAGATGCTGCCGTAGGTGTCACTGCCGGTCGTGGCATTGCCGGCGGCAAACAGCGTCGCATCCTCATCGTAGAGGGGCGAGGCAGCCACAGCGGCCACGTGCACCGGATGCCCCAGGCCGTCAAGCGGCCCGGCGCTGCGCCACGTTCCCCCGAGCAGCGCCGCGGCCGGAGTCCCAAGAGGCGGCGCCACCGGTGCGGCGCGGCTTTCTCCCGAGATGGCGATGATGACCGCCAGGGCCACAACAAGACCGGAGCTCCAGGTCGCCTTCATGACACACCTCCTTGGGTGCTCCATTGGCGCAAGATCGCGACCCTAAAGACGGCGTCGTCGCTGGTGCCGTCTACTCACTATGACGTTCGTATAGCGAAAAAGGCGCGAGGGCCGAGGACGGATGACACGCAACACGGAACACGCAACACGGAACGCGCAACACGTACTCCGTACTGCGTAAGACGTAAGGCGTACTGCGCACGGCGTCAGCGCAGCAGGGGCAGGTAGAGGCGCTGGGGGATGGGTGTGGCCGTGGGGGTGGGGGTAAGAGACGGCGTGGGCGAAGCGGTCGGCGTGGGCGTCGCCGTCTGGACCCCGGCCTGGACGGTCACAGGATCCGAGAGCGTCTGCCAGTTGGCGCTGTCAAAGGCACGCGCCCTGAGCACGTGCTGGCCGGTGGTGAGGGTGATCTCGGCGGCGAAGTCAGGGGTGGTGCTGACGGCGACCGGCTGGTCATCCACCAGGTACTCCACCGTCGTCACCCCCACCGTGTCGCTGACCGCGACCGTGACGGCCAGGGGCGTTGCCGCCGGCACGTCGGCGCCATCACCCGGGCTAAGGATTGCGACCGCCGGCGGCGTCATGTCCTGGCCCTGGCCGGTGCTTTTGGCTGGATCATCCGCCATGCTGATGGCGTAGCGCAGGGCGGTGCGGTTGCGCTTGGTCTGGGGCGCGATAGCGGTGTCAGGGGGGTAGAAGCCAGGATTCGGGGACTTGGAGTACATCTCCATGGTCATGGCATAGATGCCCAGCATTCCGTAGAACCAGTCATCATGGCCCCCACTGGTGATGTACAAAGCGCTCGCCTGTTGGGCCGTGTAGCCGTTGCGGGCGGCCATGGCCCCGGCCAGGGCCTGAAAGATGGCCAGGTCGGCAGCCTTCATGTCCGGCGGCAGATCATCATAGGTGTAGCCGTAGGGGTAGAGCACGAGCTCGCCGTAGGTGTGGAGCGAGATGGTCACGTCGATGGCGGGATGGGCCATGACGAAGTCGCGCAGGGCCTGGTTCTCCGGCTCTGAGAAGGGCTGCGGGCCGCGATAAGTGTCGGAGCCCGGCAGGCCGCTGCTGCCATTGTTATCTCCCCACTTGTACCCGAAGTTGCGGTTGAGATCGACGCCCCAGGTGCCGTTGCCGTTGTTGCGGCGGTTTTTGCGCCAATAAGCTGGAAATCCCGCGGTGATATCATATTCGCTGCCATCCGGGTTCAGGTTGGGGAGGATCCAGATGTCCCGCTGGTTCACCAGGTTTGTCGCCTCGCCCTCGTGGCCGTAGTTGTCCAGGAGGTCATGGGCGACGTACAGCGCTTGTTCCACCGTGAGATGCTCGCGGGCATGGGTGCCGGCGTAGATCAGGATGGCCTTCTCGCCGGGCTCGTCCTGGTCGGGATGGTCGGTGATGCGGAGCGCCCACAGGTCGCGGCCTTCCAACGACTTGCCGATGCTTTGCAGGTGGGTGAGGTCGCAATACTGGGCGTTGAGGCCTTTCAGCTCCGCCACCGTTTCCGCATAGTCATGGTAGCCGGCGTAGTTCGGAGGGAAGGCCCGCGGCAGCGACTCGACCTGTTCAACCTGGTAGCCCTGGCTCTGCAGACGGCGTAGATCGGTGGGTGTCACGGCCAGGGTCATGCTTTCAAGGCTGGCGCTCCATACGTCGTAGCCGGAGGCCGCCAGGGCAGTGCGGGCTGCAACGTTTGGCGCGCGGAGGGTGACCAGGAGGCGGGGAGGCGTGTCGGCGGCCAGGGGCGTTGGCGGCAGCAGCCCCCCGACCAGGAACAGCGTCAGCCCCAGCAGCAGAGCGGAATGACGAGGTCGTGGTTTGGGCAGGTTCATGGTTGGCTCGGCTGCAGCAGGAGCAGGTGGTAGTGGTCGGGGTCGAAGAGGTTGATGTACCGCGCCCAGCCCTCATCGATCGGCGGCGGCACGCTGAGCCCATGCTTGACAAGGCGCGCGTGGATGGCGTCGATGTCGGGGAAGGCGATGGCGATGTACATGCCCATGCCGCGCGGGGCGCCCGGCGCCAGGTAAATCTTGTGGTCGGCCAGGTGCACGATGGCGAAAGCGCCTGGGGCGGCGCCGGGAATATCCTCCTGCACCGGCAGGCCCAGTATCTCCCGGTAGAAGTCGATGGACTGGCGGAGGTCGGTGACCTCCAGCCACAGAAACTGCAGCGATGGATCGCGCGCGACGGTCATGGTGGACCACCAGGGAAAGAAGTAGACAAGCTCAGACCAAGCTGATTATACCGCGGGAGCCGCAACTGATCAGTTACGGAGCCGCGGAGCCGCATGCTTACCAGAAGACGCCGAACCGTGTGCTATAATCGCCGCATTCCTGCTTGCGCCCGGTCTGTCCTGCGCCCTGAGCATCATGCCCTCTGCCAATCCCCTCACCCTTGAAGAGTTCGCCGTCCTTGTCGAGGAGGCGCTGGCCACGCTGCCGCCCGATATCGAGAAGCTGATGGAGAACGTGGCGGTCACCGTCGCCGAGTATCCCAGCCCAGCCCAGCGCCGCGCTGCCGACCTCGGTCCTGGCGACGCCCTCTACGGGCTATACGAAGGCATCCCGCTCACGCAGCGCACGACCTACTATGGTATGGTCACACCTGACCGCATCACCATCTTCATGTACCCCATGGTGCACATCCACCACACGCCTGCTGCCATCGAGGAACAAGTGCGCCGCACGGTGCTGCACGAGATCGGCCATCATTTCGGCATGGGCGAAGAGCAGTTGCGCAAACTAGGTTACTGAATCAGACAGTCCTTCACATCGAGGTGTATGATGCCCATCGAACAGATTCATGCCCGCATCGGCAATGCCGCCCTTCTCTTCATGGTCATTGCCGGGATCTGGGGCCTGGTGCGTTGGCGACAGAAAAAGTCGATGGATTCCAACTACCTGGGCATCCTGGTAGTTGGCGAACTGCTCCTGGTCGCCCAGGCCTTCATCGGCATCTACATGTGGCTGCTCCTGGGCCGCGCTGCCGAGTTGGGGCGTCCCAGCATGCACTTCCTCTACGGCTTTCTCACGGTGCTCACCTTGCCTGCCGTCTACAGCTTCTCACAGGGCAAGATCGACGGCGAGCGCGAGCAGATGCTCTACGGTTTCGCCTGCCTGTTCCTGGCGGCCCTGGTGTTCCGCGCCAGCATGACCAGCACGCCTGCCCCGGCGGCGGCGTTTATCGGCTGGCTGAACCTGATTTAGGGTTGTCCTGCCGGGTGCACAAGGGGCTCAGCGTTTGAGCCACTGCACCTCGGCCCCGGCCGGGGGCTGGTAGCCCGTGCCAAAGCGATACTTGGCCTGCCACGGCAGATAGCGGCTCTTCAGCGTGTCGTTCGACAGCACGGTGCCATCCGCGGCGACGACGCGGCGTTTGGCCACCGCATCCAGACCCTCTACTGCCCAGTCGAACTGGGCGACGGTCCCCGGCGCCATGTCAGGGTCTTCGATGTACAGGGGTGCGGGCGGCGGCGTGCGCTTGTCATAGGTCGGCTTGTCGGCGGTCACCGTCCAGTTGGGCTTGGTGCCGTAGAACTGGAACGTGATCGTGCCCTTGGCCTTGTCCACCACCGGCTTGATCAGCAGGTGATGGCCAGTGGTGTTGCGGAACTTGAAATCCACCTTGGGCGTGTAGACGGTGGCGTCGAGACCGGGTTCACCGTACCAGCGCACGACATAGCCGTGGTTCCAGCGTTCCTGGATGGGGAAGCCGCCGAACCAGGCGGCGCGAAAAACCGTGGTGCTCACCTGGCAGACGCCGCCGCCAACGCCGGTGGCTGTGCGGTCGCCGGAGATGACGAGCGAGTCCTCAAAGCCATTGGCGGCTGTGACGTCGCCGACGTACTCGTTGAAGGAAAAGGTGCCGCCCGGAGGCACCACCACGCCCACGAGCTTGGCGGCGGCCACCTCGATGTTCTTGACCCGATCGGCGCTCGAGCCAGCGAAGGAACTCGTGCCCTGGGCTACCAGCTCCTTGATGCCAAGACTGGCCGGGTTGCCCGAGGGAACGGCAGGCTGCAATACCTTGACCGGCAGTGCCACCTGGGTCTGTCCCGAGGAGATGGCGGCCAGCGTGGCCGTCACCGTGCTGGCGACATCCAGGGCATAGCCGTTAGCGCTCGGCGAGAGCTCGACCAACGAATTGCTGGCCGGGTCAAAGTCGAAACGAGCGTTCAAAGGCGGCCGGGCCACCTGCTGCGCCCACTTCTCCACGATCGGCGTCAGGCGGTCAGGCTTGACCTCGGCCCGCAGGCCGCCCGGCGCGTTGTCGTCACTCACCCATTCCAGCATGTCCGCCAGGGTGGCCGGGTCCAGGGCGAACTGAAAGTCGCCGCGCTCGTCGGCGAGCACGATGGTGCGGCTGAGCAGGCGCTGGAACGATTCCTGGTTGGTGCTGACATCTGCGGTCGCCGTCGGCAGCTCCCTCACGACCACGTCCACAACGCCGCCGCGACCGCTGTGAATGCGATCGAGCACGGCTGCCGTCGTGGCGGCCACATCGACCACCTGTCCCGGTCGCGCCGAGGAGGCCACGACCTGCAGATCGTTGAGCGAGAGCCTGGGCTCGACGACGGTCCGGTTGAGCAGAGCCGTGCTGGCCGCAACCGCCGTCGCCACGGCCCCCGGCGAAACCTCCACCGGCGCCGTGAGCTCGCGGCCCTCAGTCGCCAGATCCCATTGGGCCAGCAGGTTCTGCTGCAGGTCACCGGTTCGCCCCGCCAGATAGGCTTTCTGCGCCAGGTGTTCCACATCAGGCTGCACGCCGAACGCCTCGGCGGAGAGGGGCCACACCATGTCACCGTAACGGATCGACAACGGCGGCAGATCATAGCCGCCGGCGGCTGTCTCCAGGGCAGCGCGGGCCTGGGCTTCGGTCATGCCGCCCAAATCCACACCCAGCGCCTGGACGCCGGGGAAGATCCTGTCGGTATAGCGCCATTCGAACCAGGCGACGCAGGCGACGACGATGAGCGCCGGCACGAGGAGCCAAAGCAGCAGCAACTGCCACCAGGCGCTGCGGCGGGCGGTGCGTTTGAGGGGGTAGGATGTGGCGGCTTGGGCCATGGTTCGCTCGCTGTCAGTGGGGGGATTGGCCGGCGACCGATGGGATTACGGGCGAGTTTAGCATAGAGACGCACACCTCACAAGGAAGCATGCTTACGACTCAAACGGGCATCTTTTCTGCAACAAGAAAGTGCGAGATGCCAAACACGCGCAAAGGTGTGTTCTCGAACGTATAGGTGAGGCCGCGCACCAACCGGCCCATCCTGGGGAAGCGATAGATGATGTTGTCGTAGCCGGGGTAGATCTGGGTGTGGTGGATGATCCGCAGGGGGGCAGCCGCCACCAGGCGCCTGGTCGCAGCAGGGGTGTAGGCCCGCACGTGGGGCGCCAAACGGTTGCGCAGGGAGGTGGGCAGATAGTTGATCAAGGGCGTGTTGCCGAAATGGTACTGGCCCCGCCAATAGTGGCCGTGAGTTTCAAAGGGGTGGAGGCGGTTGGGCAGAAAGAGCACAAAGCGGCCGCCGGGGCGCAGCACGCGGGCAATCTCACCCATAGACGCTGCATCGTCCGTCACGTGTTCCAGGACCTCGTGCGAAAGAACGGTGTCGAAGCTGCCGGAAGCGAAGGGCAGGGCCTCGCAGGCGCCGGCCACGCAGCATTCCAGGTACTGGCTGGCCGTGACCATGCTGGGGATGTCGATATCCAGCGACGTGACGCGGGCGCCGGCCGCGACCAGGTGGCGGCTGTATTGGCCGACCCCGGCGCCATCGACCAGCACATCGGCGCCGTCGACACGCGCCCAGGAGGCGATCAGGTCGAAGCGGCGCTTCTGTCCGGCCCGCCAGACGTAGGAGGGGTGGCCCAACGCCGCCGCTTTGTCGAGGGAACGACGCTCGATGCTCAAGGGTTCACCTGCAGCTCTTCTTTGTGGCCGAAGCCCAGGGTGTTGTCGATCAGCCGTACCCAGGAAGGCACGATCCGGTAGAAACGGGCGCGGGTCAGTGGACCGGCCAGGGTCTGTGCGCGTCCTACGAACGGGTAGCGGGCGGTGTAGAGGGCCCGGGCCTGATCAACCTCCTGGCCCTGGCAGGGGCTGGCGCGGCCGTGAAGCTGCAAGCCCCGGATCGAGGTCCACTCCTGGTTGTTGGCTTCGATCGTGGCGGCGACGACCGCCCCCTCGCCGATGTGCCGGACATGCAGGGTCTTGGGTTCAGACAGGAAGTAGAGCGTCATGTCCGCGTCCACAGCGTAGAACACGGCGCAGGCATGGGGCTGCCCATCCTCGCCGACCGTGGCCAGTGACAGCGTATTGTGCGCTGCCAGGAATGCCTCGATCCGGGCGTTCCCCACGGCTACTTGTCCCCTGCCTCCTGCGACTTGCCACTCCCTCGCCTCATCCCCAGCCACTCGAAGTAGTGTTCATTCGGGATGCCGACGCGAGCCAGGATGCGGCCGACCGTGCCATCGATCACGTCGTCCAGTGTCTTGGGCAGACTGTAAAAAGCAGGAACCGGCGGGAAGATGACGCAGCCGATCTCGGCGGCCTGCGTCATCAGGCGCAGGTGCCCCAGGTGCAAAGGCGTTTCCCGCACGGCCAGAACCACCGGGCGGCCCTCTTTGAGCTGGACGTCGGCGGCACGTGTGATCAGATCAGCGTCATAGCTGTTGGTAATGCTGCTCAGGGTCTTGATCGAGCAGGGCGCCACGACCATGCCGTCCATGTGGAAGGAGCCGGAGGCGATGGCGGCGCCGATGTCGGTAGGGCGGTAAAGGACGTCGGCCAGGGCCTCGACCTGCTTTGGTGTGTAGTCGGTCTCCTGGGCGATGGTGATGGCCGCGGAGGGAGAGAGCACGACGTGGGTCTCGACCGCGGTTGTCTGCTTGAGGATCTCCAGCATGCGGATGCCGTAGATCTGGCCGGAGGCGCCGGAGAGGGCGATGATAAGGCGTTTGGGCGGGATGTTGGCTGTACTGTCCATAGGGAATCAGACTTCTCCCACGTGCAGGGCCACCGTGCCCAGCATGAGCGTGCGGTAGGTCACGTTCTTCAGGCCGATCGACTCCATGATCGTCTTGAGCTGGGGCGGGCGGGGAAAGGCCAGAGTGGAGGCGGGCAAGTAGCTGTAGGCGCTCTTGTTGCTGCTGAGCAGGGCCGTGAAGCGGGGGACCACCTGGAAAAAGTAGAGCCGGAAGAAGTCGCTCCAGATGGGCGTGGCCGGGCGCGTGATCTCCAGGCAGACGACGCGTCCGCCGGGGCGAACCACCCGCCGCTGTTCGGCGAAGGTGGCGGCGACATCCGTCACGTTGCGCATGAGAAAGCCAGAGCAGGAAGCGTCAAAGCTGCCAGCGGGGAAGGGCAAACGCAGGGCGTCGGCCTCGACAAAGGGGATGCGCCCCTGCGGGTCCTTGCCCTGGCCGATCTGCATCATCTCGTGGGTGAAGTCGGTCCCGGTCACGTGGACGTCAGGGCGCAGGCGCAGCGCTTCCAGGGCGATGTCGGCGGTGCCCGTGGCCACATCGAGCAGGCGTCCCCGGTCCGGCAGGCGACAGGCTTCGACGACCAGGCGGCGCCAGTGCTGATCCTGGCCGAAGGTCATCAGCCGGTTCATCAGGTCGTAGCGCCTGGCGGTGCCCGCGAACATCTGGCGGACGTACACCGGCTTTTCGTCCAGGCTGGGGAGGGGGGATTGTGTCTTGGTGGACATCAGAACCAGTCCGTGCCCGGCAGCCAGCCGGGAGCGGCGGGCGTGAGGGCTTGGAGGATGGGCAGTGCAACCTCGGGCAGACTGCAACCGGGCTGGCGGGCTAGCCAGGCGAGCGGGCGAAAGCGAAAAATGAATTGTACAAGCGCCTGTGACGTCAGGCCAACGCAGAGGACGCCTGGCTGCGCGTACTCCGTCCGTCGCATCTCTCCTTGTTTCAGACTGAAGACGAACGTGCTTCTCTCCACGACGAAACAGAAGTCCCCCTGCCAGGTCTCCTTTGCCTGGCGCCAGCGGTCCTGCCAGAAAGGCAGCAGAGCCTGCATCAAGCAGGCAAGATCGCCGGGTCGCGCCATCCAGTCGGCGTTGGGGAAGTGATGGGCGGTGCTTTCAACGTGAATGTGGTCTGCCAGGACGTGAAAGGCGTCCGACTGCGGCGGAACCTGCCACCACAGTCTGGCCGGACGCTCTTCCCCCATCGCAAGCAAGGAGACTTGTGCTTTGAGCAGGGCCGAGGCGGCCGGCCAGTCCGCAAAGACCACCTCGGGGCAAAAGGCTTGCTGGCGCGGCCAGGGAAGCATGGCATAACCGATGACGTCTGATCGGGCATCTTCTACAACCAGGGGCGGGTTGTGCGGGAGCCGCGCCCGCAGGTAGTGTTCCTGGATGGCGAGGGTGCGGGCAAAGACGCCAGGATAGGCGTCAAACGCTTCGTGGTAAAGCCGGAGCAGAGCCGGAGCATCTTCCATCACAGCGCTGCGCACGCGGCAGGAGCTTTCCGGCAGCCGGTCGATATCGGCCAGGCTGATGTGATGTTGGGTTGCCTCCAGCACATCGGCATAGCCAAACTGCTGGTAGAAGCCGGGGATGCCGTCCAACAGGATCAGCGCATGGCTGCGCGCCTGGGCAAGAGCCAGGGCGTCCGCCAGCAAGGCGGTGGCCACGCCCTGGTTTCGATAGGCTGGCAGCGTGACCAGGGCGCCAATGCAGGCGGTCGAGAGCCTGGCTGGGCCGAGGGCCAGCACGCGTTCGTAGATGATGCAGCCGCCCAGCCACTCTCCATCCCGAAAGGCGCCGCGAAGCTGGGCCGCATCGAAGCCGGGTGCAGTCTCGATGAAACGGCGCCACCGCGCCGCGGCCTCGCTGTCGAAACGGCCGCTGAACGTCTCCTGTGCCAGGCTGAAGAAGGCATCTCTTTCGGCGCCGGGCAGCAGCGGCCTCACGGTGATGGCTGCCATTTTTGGCTCTGTTGTCGCTGCCAAGGCCTAACCCCACAACCGCCAGTCATCCGGCAGCACACCCCGCTGGCGCGGGCCCGCCTGCAGGTGATCGCAGCCGCAGGCCGGAGGCGCCGGCAGGTCGGCGAAGATGTGAGGAAGCGCGGCCAGGATCGCCCGGTCACTCTCGCGCACCTCGCCTCCGGCCGCGCTCTCGGCGCGGTCAGCGCCCAACATGGTCACCACGCCGATGGCGGCAAAACACAGCTCCAGTTCCTTGGCCAGGTAGGTTTCCGGCACCAGGTTCAGGCCGCGCACGTGCGCTCCCCACAGTTGGTACATACGCGCTTCGGCGGCAGTCTCGCGGCGCGGTCCTTCGTCGCCCAGGTAAATGACAGGGCGGGCGCCAGGCAGGTGACGGGTGACGGCTGCCGTGATGTCTGTGCAGAAGGGGGGCGTCTGCGGCAGATAGCCGGCGCCCGTCTGGGCGAAGTAGGTGGCAGGCTGGTGCTTGGTCCAGTCAATATAGTCGCTGGGGAAGACGATGTCCCCGCGCACGAGGTCGTGGCTGAGGCCCACCACGCTGTCCCATGCCAGGATGCGCTGCACGCCCAGCTCCTTGGCGGCCCACAGCGTCGCCCGCGGGTCGGTGTGGTCGGGACTGCCGAAATAGGGCAGAATCCAAATGCCGCGGCCGCCCGGCGGCTGGCGCAGGGCGAACGGACCGGCCTGGCCGTAAGGGGTGGCCACCTTGCGTTCGTCCACAAATGCGCCCAGGTGTTCAAGGGCACGCGGCGGCAGAGGTTGGGCAAGGATCAGAAGGCGCATGAGGAGATCCGGTGGCGCTCAGCCGAAGACCAGGCGCTGCAGCAGGACCACGAGGAGGAGAAGGAGGATCAGCCACCGGGACCACACCAACGCCGGCGGGGTCCGCTCGTCGCCAAGCGCTTCCTCCACCAGGGGCGCCGAAGGGTCCAAAAGGTGCAGGATGGGAGCGGCGGCGGGGTCGGGAGAGGTCCCGTGCGGTCCTGCTTCCACCAGGGCGGCGAAGTCGACGGGATGGTAGCGCGCCAGCGTCTCGGTCTCCACGCTGGCGCCGTGGCGTTTCCTGCTTTGGGCAGGGGGTGACAGGCGCCGGGCGGCCAGCCAGAGAAGCGCCAGGCTGGCAAGGAGCGCCAGGCTGGCCAGATCGAGCGCGTTCAAGGAGGTGGCGCCGCTCACGGCTGCTTTTCCCCGAACAGGTCGCGTTCCAGGCGCTCCTGTCCGGCCGGGTCGCCGAGCTGCCGGCCCAGGCGCCCAAGACCGTCGCTTCCGGCAGGCAGGAGGGGCGCGAAGGCCTGCAGAAGCTCGCCTGCCAACAGCCCGAGGGGACGGTAGGTGTCGTAGAGGATGGCGGCGGGCGTCTGCAGTTGGTGCCGTTCCAGCCATGCACGCAATGTCATAGGATCAGCGACGGTTCTTCTTCGACTTGCCGGCAGGTGGCTTGCCGCCGCCGGCTGGGGCCTTGGCGGGCTGGGGTTGGGCCTTGGCCGGTGGGGCCGAGCCATCACCGCCGGGCTGCCCACCGCGATCAGTCTTGAGATGGCAGTCCTTGTACTTCTTGCCGCTGCCGCACCAGCAGGGGTCGTTGCGGCCCAGGTTGGGTCCGGCCTTGCGCTGGGGCTCCGGGCGCCCGCTGGAGGCCGTGCTGCCGCCGCTGGCGTGCATCTCGCGGGTGGGCCGCCGCGCCGGTTCCTGCTGCACCAGCTCGGCATGGAAGACGCGGGTGGCCACATCCTCTTCAATGTTGGCGAGCAGGTCAGTGAACATATCGAAGGCCTCGCGCTTGTAGGCCACCAGGGGATCTTGCTGCGCCACCGCCTGCAGGCCGATGCCCTCACGCAGGATATCGAGGTCGGTCAGGTGCCGGATCCAACGGTTGTCGACCACCTGCAGCATCACCATCCGTTCGATGTAGCGCATGGTTTCGGCGCCGATGCGCTGCTCTTTGACATCGTAGGCGTGCTCAGCGAAGTCCTGCAGGTGCCGAGTAAGCGCCTCGCGGCTCATGCTGTGCCAGGTCTTGGAGCCTTCTTCGATGGGCAGGGGCATGATGCGAATCATGGCCGAGTGCAGGCTGTCCAGGTCCCAGTCCTCGCTGTACTTCTCCTGGGTGAAGGTCTGCACCAGGCTGGCGATCTGGTTCTGCACCATGCGCAGGGCAATGGGGCGCAGGGTGGGCTCGGTCAGGATGCGGCGGCGCTGGTCGTAGATGACATTGCGCTGCTTGTTGACCACGTCGTCGTATTCGAGGACGTGCTTGCGCAGATCGAAGTTGTAGCCTTCGACGCGGGTCTGGGCCTGTTCAATGGCCCGGCTGACGACGCCCGCCTCGATCGGCATGTCCTCCTCAACGCCCAGGCGGTCCATCAGCCCGGCCAGAGTGGTGCCGCCGAAGCGCCGCATCAGGTCGTCTTCCAGCGACAGGTAGAACCGGGACATACCCGGGTCGCCCTGGCGCCCGCCGCGGCCGCGAAGCTGGTTGTCGATGCGCCGGGCCTCGTGGCGCTCCGAGCCCACGACGTACAGCCCTCCCGCCTCGCGCACCCTGTCGCCGTCGGCCTTGGTGCGCCGCCACTGATCGGCCAGCACCTGCACCCACGGCTCGTTGTTGGTCTGTGTGGGGTCGCCGCCCTTGCGCAGGATGTCGATCGCCTCGTTCCAGTCGGCTTCGGTGATCGTGTTCAGGTCGAAGTCGCTTTTGCGCAGCTCCTCACGGGCCAGGTTCTCGGGGTTGCCTCCCAGCAGGATGTCGACGCCGCGGCCGGCCATATTGGTGGCGATGGTGACGGCGCCGGGACGTCCGGCCTGGGCGATGATCACCGCCTCGCGCTCGTGGTTCTTGGCGTTGAGGACGTTGTGCTCGATCCCCTTCCGTTTGAGCAGGACGGAGATGTACTCGGAGGTTTCGATGGCGCTGGTGCCCACCAGCAGGGGTTGGCCGCGCTTGTGCGCTTCCTCGATCTCGTCCAGCACGGCCTTGAACTTCGCCCGCTGTGTCTTGTAGACCAGGTCGGGGTTGTCGAGGCGGCGGACGGCTACGTTGGTGGGAATGGCCACGACCTCGAGGTCGTAAATGCGCTGGAACTCCTCCTTCTCGGTAGCGGCCGTGCCGGTCATGCCCGCCAGTTTGCGGTACATGCGGAAGAAATTCTGGAAGGTGATGGTCGCCAGGGTCAGGTTTTCACGCCGGACCGAGACGCCTTCTTTGGCTTCGATGGCCTGGTGCAGGCCCTCGGAGTAGCGGCGTCCGTACATCAGGCGGCCGGTGAACTCGTCGACGATGATCACCTCACCGTCCTGGACGATGTAGTCCTTGTCGCGCTTGTAGAGCACATGGGCGCGCAAGGCGTTGTCCAGGTAAGGCGCCATCTCGGCGTATTCAGGGTCGTAGAGCGTGCTGCCCTCGGGGACGCCCAACATGCGGTCCACCCGCTCCAAGCCGTCTTCGGTGAGGGTGACCACGCGGTCCTTCTCGTCGATCTTGTAGTCTTCTTCATCCCGCAGGCGGGGCACCAGCTGGGCGAAGCGGCGGTAGAGGTCGCTCGATTCCTGGGCAGGGCCGGAGATGATCAGCGGGGTGCGGGCTTCGTCGATGAGGATGTTGTCGATCTCGTCGACGATGGCGAAGTTTAGCTCCCGCTGCG
The DNA here is from genome assembly GCA_029782215.1 of Chloroflexota bacterium. Taxonomy (GTDB): domain Bacteria; phylum Chloroflexota; class Anaerolineae; order J102; family J102; genus SSF26. The sequence continues at coordinate 1,357 of JAKOVD010000024.1, read as the reverse complement.
ACACCTGGTGCAGGTCGAGCGCCATGTTGTCGCGCAGGTAGTCGAAGCCGAACTCGTTGTTGGTGCCGTAGACGATGTCGGCCAGGTAGGTCTCCCGCCGCGTCACCGGCCGCAGGCTGCGGAAGCGGTCGTCCTCGCTGGGGAAGTCGGGGTCGTAGATGTACGAGGCCTGGTCGGGATTCCCGGCCCCGCTCTGGATGGCTGACACGCTCACACCCAACAGGTGGTAGATGGGGCCCATCCACTGCACGCCGAACTTGGACAGGTAGTCGTTGGGCGTGATCAGGTGGACGCCGCGGCCGGTGAGGGCATTGAGATACAGCGGCAGGGTGGCGACGAGCGTCTTGCCTTCGCCAGTCTTCATCTCGGCGATCTTGCCGCGGTGCAGGACGACACCGCCGATGAGCTGGACGTCGTAATGGCGCAGGCCCAGGGAGCGCACGGCGGCCTCGCGCACGACGGCAAAGGCGCGCGGCAGGATCTCCTCCAGGACGTCGGCCTCGCGCTCGCGCAGCTCGGCGTCGGCGCTGTCGATGTCGCGCTTGAGGCTGTCGAGATCTTCGGGGTCATCGGTCTCGGCGCGCTGGGCGGTCAGCTCCTCCAGCTCCTGGCGGAGCTTGGCGGTCTCGGCCTGGATTTGCTCCCGGAAGGTGGAGGTCAGCGCCTGCAACTCCTCATCGCTGAGGCGCTGCATCTCCGGCTCAAGGGCGTTGATGGCATCCACGATCGGCTGGATGCGCTTGATTTCTTTCTCGTTGGGGTCGCCAACGACTTTAGTCAGCAGGTTGCGTAGCATAGGGACGTATGGATATTGCGCCGGTCAAACGACGCATCACAGGTGAGTTTGGCTGCCGGTCTGGTGCCGGCAGCCTTGCAGTATAGCACAAGCGCCTTCAGCCCAGGTGCGACGGCTTAGGTGCGATGCACTTCGCAAGTGCCTCGTGCCCAAGGTCGCATGTGTTTGGAATTCGTAAACATCTCGTTTATACTTTCGTCCATGATTCGGTCTTTCGCAGATGACGAAACCGAGGGCTTCTATACACTTGGCAAATCGCGCCGCTTCCCTGGCGAGATTCAAAAGCGCGCTTCTATGCGGCTGACGCAGTTGAACGCAGCCACGCGCATAGAGGATTTGCGTCTGCCACCCTCCAATCGTCTAGAGCCTGTTATGAACTTTGACTGAGCGTGGTACGCTAAGGGCATGGCTCGAAAAGCGTATCCCAGCGATGTGACCGACGACGAATGGGCGTTTGTGGCGCCCTATCTGACACTGATGAGAGAAGATGCCCCGCAGCGGGACTATCCGTTGCGGGAAGTCTTCAACGGCTTGCGCTACATCGTGCGTACCGGTATGCAG
>JAKOVD010000208.1 GCA_029782215.1 Chloroflexota bacterium | reverse complement strand
GGGGTAGTCGTACTTTTCGTGCAGATTGGTGCGCTTTCGCCTGAAACCCAGTATCCATGCGGGTTCCCGGCGGGCGCCACCCTCGCAAGATGAGCGCCCGACTGCCTTGGCGGCGGCCGTGGCGGTACATTGACCGCCCCCCTGCCGCTGACCACCGCCATGCCCGCCTTCGCCCTGCGCTTCGTCGGCCAGGAGGCCTTGCCGCCTCGCCTTAGTGAGTTCGACCGGGAGCAGTTCTTCACGCTCACGTCAGCGGAGGTGGCGGCCGTCCGGGAGCAGTTCCGCAGCGACCACCGCCTGCCCGCGGCGCTGATGCTTATGTTCATGCGCGTGGCCGGCCGACCGCTTGACGGTTTCAACGTGCTCCCCCGAAACCTCCTGCGACACACCGCCCAGGTCCTGGCCGTGTCGCCGCCGTCCATCGCCAGCCTGCGGTCGATCTACAAGCGCCGGCAGACGCTCTCCAAGCACCAGCTATGGGCCAAGACTTACTTGGGCCTGCGCGAGCTTGAAGTCGACGACGAAGCGGCGCTCACAGCGGCCCTGCTGGCCCAAGCTGCCGACGTGTCCCACGCCGATGACCTGGTCCAGTCGGCCAGCCACTGGCTGTTCACGCGGCGCATCCTGATCCCAGGAGCGCGCCGCCTGCAGGACTGGGCTCGTGTCGCATTTGCAGCGGTAGAGTCGCAGATCCTCGGCGCGGTCAATGCCGCCGTGCCGCCGGCAGCGGCCCAGAAAGTTGTCGCCGCCGCATACAGCGCTCGGCCAGGCACCGACACGACGCACCTGGAGTGGCTGAAGACCCCGTCGAAGCGTCACGGCCCCGGCACTCTTACCGAAACCATCGACAAGGTCCGCTACCTGAAGGAGCTCGGTGCCCAGGACTGGAACCTGAGCGCCGTATCGTTGGCCAAGCAGCAGGCCTACGCCCGTCAGGTCCAGGCCAGGCGCCCCGTGAAGACGCGGGAGATCAAGCCAACGCGCCAACTGATCGAGTTGGTCTGCTTTCTGCGGGTGACCCTGCTCGAACTCACCGATGTCGCCCTCTTGCAGACCAGCCGGCGCAGCCAGCAACTGTTTCGCGAGGCGGCGGACAAGGCCCAGTCAAACCGTATCCGGGGCACGACAGGCCTGATCCAGCAGGCAGCCAAGGCACGTTCCGTCCTGCACGACGAATCCAAGACCTGGCAGGCGCGAGTCCTGGAAGCAAGAGATCTGCTCGCCGAGCTCGGCGAAGCTGCCAGCGGCAGCTTTGTGTCCCTGGTTCGCAAGGCTCTGGCGAAAGACAGCCAGCGCGTGCACGCCTGCCTGGCGGCATTGACGGACCTGGACTTCGGTGGCCGCTCTGGCGATCCGGGCTTCGAACAGTGGAAGTCTTGGACGGATCTGCAGCGCCAAGGTGTGACCGAGCTGAAGGAGGGCGTCCCGCTGCCAGATGTCGGCGCAGCCTGGCACGGCCTGGTCCGCGATCTGGACCCTCGCTCAGGATTTCGGGCGTTCGAGGCCTGCACGATGATGTCGCTGCGCAAGAGCCTGCGCCGAGGCAGTGTCTGGTTGGCCCACTCGCTGAGTTTTCGGGAGCGAGACCAGATGCTCATCCCGCCGGCGGATTGGGCCTTGCAACGGGACGAGCAGGTTGCGTTGCTGGGCATGCCGAAGTCCGCAGCCGACTTCCTGGAGCCCTTGCTGGCCAACTTGATGGCCGGTATGTCTGCGGTGGCAGAGGCCCAGCGGCGCGGCAAGGTCGAGATCGGCGCCGACGGCATGCTCCACCTGCCGGCGATCACGGCACTGCCGGATCAAGCCGAGCCGGTCCGCACGCGTGAAACCATCTACAACCTCATCGGCAGCGTGCAGTTCCCGGACATGCTTCTGGAGGTGGATGCCGCCACCGGGTTCAGCGAAGCGCTGCTCGGCCACCGCGCGCAGTCCACCGACGAGCTCGTTGCCCTCTACGGCGCGTTGCTGGCACACGGCACCGATGCAGATGCCAAGGGCGTGGCGTCAATGATCCCCGGCCTGGAACCCACTCAAGTCACTGTGGCCATGCG
>JAKOVD010000201.1 GCA_029782215.1 Chloroflexota bacterium | reverse complement strand
TTCCGCAGGTTGGCCTCGTCGCGGATAGAACGCGGCAAACTGCTCGTCATCGAACACCGCTCCCAACTCGTCTCGCATGGCCATGTACCTATTGCCCTTGACAAAGACGGCTCGGGCCACTTGCACCGTCTGCTCCGGAATCGTGAAGTCCTTGGTCGGCTGTAGAGACATCTTTCACCTCCAAAATGGTAGGCTCAAGTATACACGGCCACCCCACTGCGATTTCGCCAACAGCATCCTCTTTCTTACATCGTCCCTGGCTGCGGTTGGGTAAGGCTGCCAACTCCACCCAGCGGGTCTTGACGTCGATCATATCCAGACTATGGAGGTACTCACCCCGACAGGAGTCGCCACTGTGAGCCACCAGGTCCACTTCCACAAAGCCAGGCTGGGCATCATCCCATTGGGCGAAGGTACGCACAGGAATGCTTTGCTTGAGCAGGACGCCGGGCTTGGTCGTGCTGAACCCATGCGCCTTGCCACCTTGCCGCACTCGGCGCAGCAACCTGTCAGCGGTGGCCGGACTGAGACTGAGCAGCAACTGGCGAGTCCTGGCATCAAGACGCAGCTCGCGATGACGCTCTAGCGCTTCTACCAAGGCCGGCAGGACTGGCACCAACCGCTTGCTGCAGAGGCAGTTCGCTGCACGCCAGACCTGCTCCAGAGCAGCGCTGACTTCGCCGCTGTACCGTACGCGACTGCGACCACGCTTGCGCATCCGTCGCCGGGGTGGATGGTTCAGCAACTGGATCGCATACTTGCGATGATATCCCGTCGCTGCCACGAATTCATCCAACACTTGTTGCTTCTGGCTGCGGTTCGCCAGTGTGTAGCGGGGCCGGATCGCCGCCAACAACTCACGTTTGCTTGTTAGACTCATCATGCCTCACTCACCCAACGCCAAGCTCTGAACGCTTGTTTGCGTTGGGTAAGATCATTGCATGAGGCAACGTACTTCCCAAAGTAAGATTTCTGATGAGTCAATTCGCATTACGCATTACGCAGTACGCAGGTTTATCATGACCCCGCACCCATTCCTTTCCGTCGTCACGAGGAGGACGAGTATGTCTCATGTCGCCAAGGTCATCGAGCTGGTGGGCACGTCGGAGGTGAGCTGGGATGACGCCGCCGCCCAGGCCGTCAAGGCTGCCTCCCACAGCATCCACGGCATCACCGGCATTGAGGTCACCAACATGACCGCCAAGGTCGAGAACGGCAAGATCGTGGCCTTCAAGAGCACGGTCAAGATCGCCTTTGCCGTGGATGTCTGATCTCAGGGCACTTCCACAATCACCGGCAGGACCACGGGGCTGCGGCGGGTGGTCTGGTAGAAGTAACGGCTGAGCGCGTCGCAGGCAGTGTTGGTCAAGGCGCTGGTGCTGCGTTTGCTCTGCTTCAGGGCCGCGACCAGGGCCGCCTGCGCGCCCTGCTGGGTGCCGCCGGACTGTTCCTTGTAGATGACGCCGCTGGTGACGATCTGCGGGTCGGCAGCCAGTTCACGCGAGCCCTTGTGCACGGTGATGACGGCGCTGACCACGCCATCGCGGGCCAGAGCATCGCGCTCGCGCAGGACCGCCGGTCCGATGTCCCCCACGCCGGAGCCATCTACGAACACATAACCGCCGGCGGTCTTGTCGGCCACCCGGCAGCCATCGGGCGTCAGCTCCAGGATGTCGCCGTCCTGCAGCTTGAAGATGTGGTCGCGGGCAATGCCCATGCTTTCGGCCAGGCGGGCATGCTGGTGCAGGTGGCGCAGCTCGCCATGCACAGGGACGAAGAACTTGGGCTGGACCAGGGCCAGCAGCAGCTTCATCTCCTCCTGGCTGGCATGCCCCGACACGTGCACGTTGGCGATGGGAGGGTAGAGCACTTCTACACCTCGCTCGACTAGCTGGTTGATCATTCGCCCCACCTCCTCCTCGTTGCCGGGAATGGGATGGGCTGACACCACCACCGTGTCGGTGGGCATGAGGGAGAGCTCTTTGTGGCGGCCGGCGGCCATGCGGGCCAGGGCGGCTTCGGGCTGCCCCTGGCTGCCGGTGATCAGCAGGGTCACCTGTTTGGGCGGCAGCTTGTCTGTGGTCTCCAGCTTGACCACGACGCCCTTGGGGACCTTGAGGTAGCCAAGATGGCGGGCAATCTCGTAGTTCTGCTCCAGCGAGCGCCCGGCGATGGCCACCTTGCGGTTGTAGCGATGGGAGATGTCGATCAGCATCTGGAAGCGGTTGAGCTGCGAGGCGAAGCTGGCGATGATGACGCGCCCCGGCGCCTGCCGCATGATCTGGTCGAAGGCCGGCTCGATGGTCTTTTCCGAGGGAGTGAACCCGGCGCGCTCGACGCCGGTGGAGTCGGAGAAAAGGGCGAGGACGCCGTTGGCAGAAAGCGCCGCCAACTGCGCCAGGTGGGGCCGCTCGCCGGCGCTGGGCGTATAGTCGATCTTGAAGTCGCCGCTGTGGATGAGGCGCCCCACCGGTGTGTCAATGGCCAGGGCCATGCTGTCGGGGATCGAATGGCTGAGGAGGACAGTGTGGACGTCGAACGGCCCGATACGCACGCTGTCGCCGGGCTTGAGCTCGTGCAGGTCGGGCTTGAGGCGTTTGCCGAAGTGCTCCTTCAGCTTGTGGTCGAGCATGGCAAGCACCAGCCGGGTGCTGTAGATCGGCGCCTTCAATTCCTCCAGCAGGTAGGGCAGGGCGCCGGTGTGGTCTTCGTGGCCGTGGGTGATCACGATGCCGCGCACCCAATCCTTCTTGTCCCGCAGGTACTCGAAGTTGGGAATAACCAGGTCGATGCCGAGCATGTCGTTCTCGGGGAACATGACGCCGGCGTCGATGATCAGGATATTGTGACCGTACTCGAGCACGGTCATGTTGCGGCCGATCTCGCCGAGGCCGCCAAGCGGGATGAAGCGAAGGGGTTGTGCCATGGGAGTAGCGGGTAGTGGGTGGCAGGTGGCGGTTGGTTTGGCTGGCTGTGACCGGCCGGAGGATCGATCGGACCCGAATTGCTGACATAAGTATAATCGATTTGCGGACATGAAGCTGTATGGCCGGGAGGGCTGAGGCTTGTTTGGCGGCCATCTGGCAAAGCGGTATGCTTGTGGTCGCAGCCGTCGCGTTGTGAGGGCGGCGGACTGTCCGGACCGACCCATGAGCTACCGGAGCGTTGTGGTCACGCGTTGTGGTCCCCCTGAGGTGATGGCGATCAGGGAGAATGTGCGCCGCGCCCCGGCTGCGGGGGAGGTGCGGGTGCGTATCCTGGCCACCTGTGTCACCCGCCCTGATGTGCAGGGCCGCTACGGCGAGAGCCCCTTCCCGCCCAAGCCCCCCTATGTGCCCGGCTATGCCATCATAGGCGACATTGATGCCCTGGGCAAGGGCGTCGACGGCTATGCCGTGGGCGACCGCGTGGCGGCGCTGAACGTGTATGGAGGCTACGCCGAAACCATCTTCCTCAGGAAGAGGGACTTGATACCCGTGCCCCTGACCGTGGACCCGGCGGAAGCCATTCCCCTCATCCTGAACTACCTGGTCGCCTACCAGGTGCTGCATCGCACAGCCGGCGTCAACGCGGGCGACAGGGTGCTTGTTATCGGCGCCAGCGGCGGCATCGGCACCGCTCTGCTGGAGCTCGGCAGGCTGGCCGGGCTGAAGATATACGGGCTCGCATCAGGCAGCAAACGCCAGGCGCTGATCGATCTGGGGGCCATTCCGATCGACTACCACTCGCAGGACTTTGTCGAAGTCATCCAGGCGGCGGAGCCGCAGGGCCTGGATGTGGTGTTCAACGGCATGGCCGGCGACTATCTGGGCCGCGGATGGCCGCTGCTGCGCCGCGGCGGCGTGTGGGTGGGCTATGGGGCGCCCAGGGACAAGGCGGAGATGGTGGCTCTGATTGCCAGGCACCTGTGGTTCACTTTGCGGCCCGATGGCAGATCGGCCAGGCTGTATGGCACAGGGATGAACCGGTTCAACAGACAGCCCTTTCTGCAGGATTGGGCCACCTTGTTCGCGCTGCTTGAACAGGGCAAGATCAGACCGATCATTGCCGCCAGGTATCCCATCCTGGAGGCCGCGGCAGCCAATACCCTGCTGGAAAGCGGTGAGGTCGTTGGCACCATCGTTCTACTCGCACCTGAACTTCTGCACGACCACAACCGCCATGACGACTTCCCTGCCTGAATCCAAACAGCGTCTGCTCGACCAGCTTGTTGCCCGGCTCAGCCGCGTGCCCGGCATGGCGGCCATCGTCCTCGGCGGCTCCTATGCCAGCGGCCAGCAGCACGCCGCCTCGGACCTCGACCTCGGGCTGTACTACCTCGAAGCCAGCCCCTTTGCCATCGCGGACATCCAGGAGGTGGCTGCCACCGTGGCAGTAGAGATGCCCACCGTCACCGGCTTGTATGGGTGGGGCGCCTGGGTCAACGGCGGCGCCTGGGTCCACACGACCCAGGGCAAGGTCGATTTCATCTACCGCAACCTCGACCAGGTCCGGCGCACGATCGCCGAGGCCCGGCAGGGTACCGTCCACCACGACTATGACCAGCAGCCCACCTACGGCTTCTACAGCGTCATCTACCTGGCAGAGACGGACATCTGCATCCCCCTCTACGACCCGGAAGGGCAGATCGCCGCCCTCAAGGCCGAGGTGACGCCCTATCCTGTCCGGCTCAAGCAGGCCATCGTGGGCGACTCGCTGTGGGCGGCGGAGTTCACCCTGCTGTTTGCCCGCGACTATGCAGCCCAGGGGGACGTCTACAATACCGTGGGCTGCCTGACCCGCATCGCCACCAACCTGACCCAGGCGCTGTTTGCCCTGAACGAGCGCTACTTCATCCGGGACAAGAAGGTGATGGCGGTGGTCGCCGGGTTCCCGCTGCTGCCGCCGGGCTATGTGTCGCAGATCGGCCAGCTCCTGGCCTGTCCCGGCGCTACGGCGGAAGATCTGGCGCAGACGGTCCGCAGCCTGGAGCAGGTCTGGCGCAGCGTCGTGGACCTGACCGCCGGCGGCTATGAGCCGAAGTTCCGGCTCTGACCGGATAGGCCGAGGCTTGCCTGCCACCCTGAGCGCGGCGAAGGGCCTGCGGTTACAGCCCCAGAACACCTATGTCTATGTATCATTGCGACTACCCGCTGCCGTCGGACAGCATGTGCCCGAACAAACTACTCCCAATGTCATTGCGAAGGGCACCAGCCCCGTAAGCAAGCGTCCAAGCGGCGCTTGCGCCGCAATCTCCAACTTGATCGGGGACTGCTTCACTTCGTTCGCAGTGACACAGTGAAAGGAGGCCTTTCATGGCGCTTGATCGTTCTTACGTTGAACTCAACCGTGCTTCCACCGCCCGCATCCGCACCCTCGCCGGTCGTCTGAGCGATGAGGAGCTGCTGCACCCCGTCGGCGAACACTGGACGGTGGCTATCGTCTTTGCGCACCTGGTCTTTTGGGATCGCAGGGTGATGTATGTCCTGGACAGAACAGAGGATGACGGGAAGCTTTTCATCCCGGAGATCGACATCTTCGTCAACGATCTGTCATTGCCCCTTTGGGCGGCCATCCCGCCGCGCGCCGCCGCCCGCCTGGCCATCGCCACGGCGGAAGCGCTGGACCAGCGGCTGGAAACCTACCCACCGGCGCTGCTGGAGGAGATCTACGCCTACAACGAGCGCTGGGTCGTGCGCGCCCTGCACCGGAACGCCCACCTGGATGAGGCTGAAGCGGCGCTGAGGGGCTGATGTCCCGTTTTGACGCCATCGCCTTCGATGCCGATGACACGCTCTGGCACAATGAGCGCTTTTATGCCCGCGCCCAGGAGAGGTTCAGGGCGCTGCTGGCGCACTATCACAGCCCAGACTGGATCGACCAAAGGCTCTACCAGACCGAGATGCGCAACCTGCCGCACTTTGGCTACGGCATCAAGGCTTTCGCCCTCTCGATGATCGAGACCGCCGTGGAGCTGACCGAGGGACGCATCAGCGGCGCCGACATCCAGACCATTATCGACGCGGCTAGGGAGATGCTGGACGCCGAGGTAGAGCTTCTGGAGGGCGTGGCCGCCACTGTGGCCGGGCTGGCAGGCGCCTATCCCCTGATGCTGATCACCAAGGGCGACCTGCGCGACCAGGAGACCAAGATCGCCCGTTCAGGTCTGGCGCCCTACTTCCGGCACGTCGAGATCGTCAGCGACAAAAGCACTGCCAGCTATGGCGCCCTTCTGCAGCGGCACGGCATCGCGCCCGAGCGCTTCCTCATGGTGGGGAACTCGCTGCGCTCCGACATCCTGCCGGTGCTGGCCCTGGGCGCCAGCGCGGTCTATGTGCCCTTCGAGCTCACGTGGGCGCATGAGGCGGCGGAAAGGCCGCTGGGCCGGCCCGGCTACTATGAGCTTGCGCACCTCGGCTTGCTGCCGGGGCTGCTGGCAACGCTGGAACAGGCTGACCTTCAAGCGTCCTGAAGGGCCAGCCCGGCGCCTCTAGCGCACGGCGGTATCAAAGACGCGGGCGCTCTTCCAGTTAGGACTCTGCCTGGCCACGAACTCATCGTGCAGCGCGGAGACCTGGTAGGCGTCGTGGGCTGCCCTGGTCTCGAACAGGACGTGGAGAGATACATCGAAGTCGCGGACGTTGACCGGGCGGTTGAGCTCCGATTCCAGAACGCCGCAGACAAAGGAGTGGATGCCGGGGAGGACGGCGAGGTAGGTCTTGCAGTCGGCCAGGAACGAGGCGACGGCGGCGTCGGAGGCGTCGTGCAGGGTGAAGTAGACGTTGTGGGCGTGCATGGGCAGCTCCTTCGAGGGTGCGTCTGAGTCAGGATATCCAACCGGCGATTGTCAAGCAGTCTAGCCTGTCTGCGACTGTCGGCCAAAGACCGGCCCGGCACTGTGACGCCCGCGAAGGCATTGCGGCGCCGTCTCCTGCACCCGGTTTGACAGGGGCATGGTTGTGTGATTTGATCCTCCTGCGCAATCGCTCGATGTTGAGCATTTGTTCGTTTCCAGCCTGGGTCTCCGGTCATGCATCCCACCGACCATCAGCGTTTGTTGGTCAAGACGGCCCGTCTCTACTACGAGCAGAGCCTGACACAGGTCGAGATCGCCGAACGGCTGCGACTTTCGCGCCCCAAAGTCCAGCGTCTGCTGGAACAGGCGCGGAGCGAGGGCATCGCCCAAATCAGCATTCGCCCGATCATGGGCGTCTTTGCCGAGGAGGAGCGGGCGCTTGAGGAGCAATACGGTCTGCGGGAAGCCGTCGTCGTCGAAAGCGACGACTATGAGGACCAGGTCGCCGTGGCCCGGGATGTGGGCGCCGCCGCCGCCGAATACCTGGTTCGCATCCTGCAGCCCGGCGACACGCTGGTCATCAGTTGGGGCAGCTCGCTGCTGGGCATGGTCAATGCCCTGGCCGCCAGCCCGCTGCGTCCCAGCGTCGAAGGGGTCACGGTGATACAGGGTTTGGGCGGCCTGGGCGACCCCACCCAGGAGACGCATGCCGCCGATCTGACCCGGCGGCTGGCGCTGGCGCTTGGCGGCCAGGCCGTGCTGCTGCCGGCGCCGGGGGTGGCGGGCACGCCTGCGGCCGGGCAGGCCTTCCGCAGCGACCCCTATACGGCGCAGGCGCTGCAGCAGGGCGCGGCGGCGACGCTGGCTTTCATGGGCATTGGCGCCCCGCGGCCTGACTCCGTCCTCATCCGCCAGGGCACGATCGTGAGCTGGCCGCAGTTGGACGCCCTCCAGCAGCAGGGCGCCGTGGGCGACATCAACCTGCGCTTCTTCGATGCACACGGCCAGTTGATCCCGTCGGCGCTGAATGATGCCGTCATCGGCCTCACACTGGAGGAGATCGGCCGCGTGCCACGGGTGGTGGGGGTAGCAGGGGGCGCCGCCAAGCTGAGGGCCATCCGGGGCGCCCTCGAAGGAAGGTTGGTCAACGTATTGGTCACCGATCACCTGACGTCGCAGCGTTTGCTGGCGCAGGTGGGTGGATAACCGCGCCGCAGGCGGGTCTGACCCACCGCCAGCGTGCCCTTCATCTGGGCCAGATTGCAGGGTGTCACCCAGGAGGACACCATGATCAAAATCGGGATCAACACAGACAACTGGCGTCACGAGGACAAACCGGTTGACTACTGCCTCCAGGCGATCGCCGACCAGGGCGTCGAGTACTGCGAGCTTGAGGCGGTGGGCGGCACGGAGTTCTTCACCGGACTCGGCTTTGCGCCCTTCATCCCTCTTGACAGCGACCCCCTCGATCTGCGCAAGAAGCTCGACAAGCATGGGCTGAAGGCGTCGCAGTTGGACGTCTCCTTCCCTCTCAACCGCTGGGAGTGCATCGACTTCATCCGGCGGGGGATCATGTTCGCCAGCCACCTGGGGGTACCCTGCGTGGATACCACCGACGGCAAGTACAAGCTGGAAGGGGTGCCCGACAAGCGGCAGATCGAGACCATCAAATACCACATCGCCCAATGCGTCTCCGTGGCCGAGAATCACAAAGTGATCCTCAACGTAGAGCCGCATGGCCCCTTCACCAACGACGCTGAGGTCCTGCTCGACATCGTCTCCCACTTTGAGTCGGAATACGTGCAGATCAACTTCGACACCGGCAACACCTTCATCGCCGGCAACGATCCGCTGGAATTCCTGAAGAAGGTGCGCAAGTACGTCACCCACGTGCACGTCAAGGACGTGAGCAAGGAGCTGGCGGAAGCCGCCCGCGGGAAGAGCACCGGCATCTCCGCCTCCGTCGTCCACATCGGCGGCGGCGTCAATGCCCCCAACATCGCCCAGTGTGTCGAGTTCCTGACCGAGACCCAGTGGGACGGCGTCTTCTCCATCGAGAGCGACGGCGGCGAGAACGTCGTCAAGTCGGTGGCGTGGCTGCGTGAGCAGGTCGCCAAGGCGGCCGGACACTGATTTCGTCTATCCAGTCGGCGCCGGTCCGGAACGCCCGCCGTCGGGCGCGCCTGGCCGGCCACCTGGCCGGGCATGATCCCGGCGCCTGCGGCTGCGGAAGGATGTGAGACCATGAGCGGCAAGACAATCGTTGTGTTGGCGACGCTGGACACCAAGGGGCACGAGGCCCAGTTCCTGGTCGACCAGATCGCCAAGTTCGGAGACAAAGCGCTGGTGGTGGACGTGGGCGTGGTCGGCAAACCCGCCGCCCATGCCGACATCACCCGCGAGCAGGTGGCGGAGGCCGGCGGCGCCTCGTTGGCGGCGCTGCTGCAGCATCCCGACCGCGAGGTGGCGGCGCCGGTGATGGCGGCGGGCGCCACGGCCCTCGTCACGGAGCTGGCTGCCCAGGGCAAGGTTCACGGCATCGTCTCGATGGGGGGCACCCAGGGCACCACCCTGGCCACCACCGTGATGCGGGCGCTGCCCTACGGCTTCCCCAAGGTGATGGTTTCGACCATGGCCTCGGGCAATGTGGGGCATTGGGTGGATATTCGCGACATCACCATGATGTTCTCGGTGACGGACATCATGGGCTTGAACCCGGTCATGCGCAAGATCCTGGCCAATGCGGCAGGCGCGGTCTGTGGCATGGCCAACGTGGACGTGACGCTGGAGAAGGCGGCGCGGCCGCTGGTGGCGATCACGACCGTCGGCATCACCACGCAGGGAGCGATGAAGGCCGCCGAGGTGCTGGAAGCTGCCGGCTATGAGACCATCATCTTCCATGCCATCGGCCCCGGCGGTCGCGCCATGGAGCAGATGATGAAGGAAGGGATCATCGGCGCCGTGCTGGACTACTCGACCATCGAGGTGTCGAACGAGATGTTCCATGCCCTGCTGGCGGGGGGACCGGAGCGCCTGACCACCGCCGGCAAGCTGGGACTGCCGCAGGTGCTGTGTCCCGGCGCCGTCGAAGTCCTGGTCTACAACGAACCTGAGACCGTCCCGCCCCCCTTCAACACCCGTACCCTGATCCGCCACAGCCCGATGATCACCGATGTACGCCTGAACAAGGCCGAGATGGCCGAGGTGGGCAGGGAGTTCTGCAAGCGGCTGCAGCACACGCAGGGCGAGGCGATCTTCCTGATCCCGACGGGAGGCTACGACAGCTATGCCGTGGAAGGGATGGGGTTCTATGACCCGGAGGCCGACGCTGCCTTTGTGGCCGAGCTGAAGCAGGGCCTGCCCAAGAGCATCACCCTCCTGGAACGGGACACGCACATCGAAGACCCGGCCTTTGCCGTCGAAGCGGCCAGGCTGTTGATCGGGCTGATCGAGAAGCACGGATAGGGCCGCCGGCAAGAGCGGTTGTGTACGGTGTAGGGGCGGAGGTCACTTCGCCCTTACACGCGTGTACACAAGCGAAGGTGGCTTTCTGACTGCGGCCCCACCGCCGAGCCCATCGCCGCGGGGGACGGGCGCTGAGGCCATGTGGTCATTGCGAGCGAAGTGAAGCAATCTCCAAGGTGGTTTGGAGCTTGCGCGGTTGGCGAAGGGGGCTGGCGCCGGTCCCAGCGACATTGGGGAGGCTCTTGCCGGAGAGTGGGCCGTCCCCTGCAATCGTGAGCTGTAGTCAATCGGTGGGTGGGGCGGCTGGGTTAGGCGCGTCGCCGCTACGCCTGCGGTCGGCATTCTGCTGCAAAGGTGGACATAACCGTTTCGCATAAGACGGCGGGTGCGGTATGATCGCACGTGGCAATGGCGATAGGAGTGGAGGTTGGCAACAGGCATGACTCTCATCCTCAACGAAATCCACGTGGGTAAAAGCCTTGCTGACACATTCATGGTAGCGGCTGCCGAATCGATCAGTTGACGCAATGAGCACCACCAGCCTCACCACCCTGATCGTAGTCCGCGACAACATGTAACCCTTACTCCGTTACCGCTCATCTCCTAACAGCTAAGACGGTCCCATGCCACTGTTCACCCCGCATGACTTTGTTGCCAAATGGCGCCACGCCAAATTGAGTGAAAGTGCCGCCGCTCAGGAGCACTTCCTGGATCTTTGCCGCCTGGTGGGCCACCCTACACCTGCCGAAGATGATCCGACCGGCGAGCGTTTCACCTTCGAAGCGGGAGCCAGTAAGCAGGGGGGTGGTCAAGGTTGGGCCGATGTTTGGAAGAAGGGCTTCTTCGCCTGGGAGTACAAGGGCAAACACAAAGACCTGGATAAAGCCTACGATCAACTCCTACTCTACCGGGAATCCCTCCAGAATCCGCCTCTGCTCGTCGTTTCCGATATCGACCGCATTGTCATCCACACCAACTTTACCAACACCATCAAGCAAGTAACGACGATTGCCCTGGATGACCTGCTCACCCCCCAAGGTTTGGCTAAGCTGCGGGCCATCTTCTACGACCCACAGCAGTTCCGTTCGCCTGAAACCAGTGCCAGTGTTACCGAGAAAGTCGCCGCCGAATTTGCCCAGCTCGCCGACCGCTTGCGCCATTATGGCTACCCCGCTCCGCAAGTCGCCCACTACCTGATCCGCCTTCTTTTCTGCCTTTTTGCCGAAGACGTTGAACTCCTGCCAGATAACCTCTTCACCCGCCTGGTTTATCGCACCCGCCTCCAGCCCAGGGTCTTCTCCCAGCAGCTTCGCCAGCTCTTTGCTGCCATGACCACCGGCGGCTGGTTCGGCACCGACGCCATTCTCCACTTCAACGGCGGTCTCTTCAACGATGATGCCGTGCTCGAACTGGACACGGAGGGTATGGCGATTCTGGATCGGGTGACGCGCTACGACTGGGCCGCCATCGAACCCAGCATCTTCGGCACTCTCTTTACCCGCAGCCTCGATCCCAACAAACGCTCTCAACTTGGCGCCCAGTACACCAGCCGGGAGGATATTCTCCTCATCGTCGAGCCTGTGCTTATGGCCCCGCTGCGCCGGCGCTGGGCGGCGGTGCAGGCGCAAGCTCGTGAACTGGCCACCCGCCGTGATGGGGCCAAAGGCGCCGAGCGCACCAGGCTGCACAACCGTCTGCAAAAGCTGTTGGTCGACTTCGCCGCCGAGTTGGCTGCCATACGCGTCCTCGATCCTGCCTGCGGCAGCGGCAACTTCCTTTACGTTGCTCTACTCCTTCTCCTCGATTTGTGGAAAGAAGTTTTCAACCTGATGCTCGAGCTGGGCCTGACTGCCATCTCTCCTGTCCTGGATGCTCCTTCACCCCTGCAGCTCCATGGCATCGAAATCGATCCCTACGCCCACGACCTTGCCCAGACCACGATCTGGATCGGCTACATCCAGTGGTTCCGCAACAACGGCTTCGGCGTCCCCGGCGAGCCCATCCTCAAGCCCATCGAAACCATCCGCCAGATGGACGCCATTCTGGCGTACGACAGCGCTGGCACCCCCATCGAACCCGACTGGCCTCCCGCCGAAATCGTCGTTGGCAACCCGCCTTTCCTGGGCGGCAAACGCTTGCGCACTGAACTGGGCGACAAATACGTCGATGACCTTTTTGTTCTCTATGAGGGCAAGACGCCCCACGAAGCTGATCTGGTCTGCTACTGGTTTGAGCGGGCACGCGAGCAGATCGAAGGCGGCCAGACAAGGAGAGTAGGACTGCTGGCGACGCAGGGAATCCGGGGAGGCGCCAACCGCAAAGTTCTGCAACGAATCAAGCAGACAGGCGGCATTTTCTGGGCGCAATCAGATCGGGATTGGATTCTGGAGGGTGCGGCTGTCCACGTGTCGATGGTTGGGTTCGACGATGGAAGCGATGCAGACAGGGTCTTGGATGGTGTTAGCGTACAGACCATCAATGCCAATCTGACGGGAACCATCGATTTGACCACGGCAAAGCGGCTCCGTGAGAACCTGAACCTTGTTTATATGGGTGACACCAAGGGAGGTTCCTTTGACATCTCAGCAGACGTGGCAGCCACAATGTTGCGCGCGCCCCTGAATCCGAACGGTCGCCCCAATAGTGATGTGGTGCGCCCCTGGATCAACGCTTTGGACATTACCAGGAGGCCACGTCAGATGTGGATTGTTGACTTCGGTGTGGAAATGCCAGCGGATCAGGCTGCGCTCTATGAGCAACCTTTTGAGTACGTGCAGCGCCGGGTGAAACCGGAACGATCGAATGACAAACGTTTAGCTTACGGCGAGAGATGGTGGCTTCATGCACGGGCGCGGCCGGCGATGCGAACTGCCATCGCCAGGCTAAAGCGTTACTTCGTGACGCCTGCGGTTGCCAAGCACCGGCTTTTCGCCTGGGCGCCGCCCTCTGCACTTCCCGATCACCAGCTTTTCGTGTTTGTGAGGGATGACGACTATTTCTTTGGCGTACTGCACTCACGCGCCCATGAACTCTGGGCGCTTCGCTTGGGTACTGCACTTGAAGACCGCCCGCGCTATACCCCCACTACTACCTTCGAGACCTTTCCGTTTCCTTGGCCGCCCGGAAAGGAATCAACTGACGACCCCAGTGTACAGGCCATAGCTCAGGCTGCCCGGGAACTGGTTGAGATGCGAGACGCTTGGCTCAACCCGCCTGGTACTAGCGAAACCGAACTTAAGAAGCGTACCCTCACGAACCTCTACAACCAACGTCCTACCTGGCTCGATCTTGCTCATCGTAAGCTCGACGAAGCTGTCTTTGCTGCCTACGGCTGGCCGCCCGACCTGACTGACGACGAGATCCTGGCCCACCTTCTAGAACTCAATTTGCGGCGCTCTGGCAACTAATATACATATGGCTTGGCCAATGTAAATTCCTGTCCCCAAATTGGCATAGCGGCTGGGCCGCGTCCGCTACCTTGGGGCTGATTGTCGCACGTCGCCCGGTCGCCAGGATGCCGCTGCACGGCCTTTACGGCTCCGGGACCACTTGCGAGGCGGTCGCGGCAGGACCGCGGCGGCGCCGTCAGGTTGGGGCAGAGGTTCCGTCCCTCACTTCAGCCGGCCTATCAGGTCCGCCGCCGCGAACGGGCCTGGTTCAGCCAGCAGGGCGCTGGCAGGGCCAACCTGCTCCCAGACGTTCCACAGCAGAACGCCGCGCACGCGGCCGCTCTCCAGGTAGTAGATCACGCCTTTGTGGAAGGGATCCTGCCAGTCGGCCACCGTCTCCATCTTGCCGTTGAGTTCGCCCACCGCCTCGTAGCCGAGTTCAAAGAGATCGGAGTAGAAATAGGGCACATGGGTGTACGCCTCGTCGGCGCCTGCCATGTTGCGGCCTGCCAGCTTGCCCATCTGCACGGCGTTGTCTTCATGCTCCACGCGCATCCGTTTCCCCAGCGCCGCGTGGTAGAAGTTCGCCAGGTCGCCGGCGGCGAAGACGTCGGGCGCCGATGTCCGCAACTGCTCGTCGACGATGATGCCGTTCTCCACCTCCAGACCAGCCTGCTGGGCAAGCTCAACACTGGGGTGCATCCCGATGCCGGCGACGACGCCGTCTACCTCCAGGGTCCGCCCGTTCTTGGTCTGGACCGCGAGGCGGTCGCCGGTCTTTGCCAGACTTGCGACCACATCGCCCACGATGACCTCCACGCCCTTCTGGCGGTAGAAGTCATTCAGGAAGTGCGCCAGGTCGTTCGGGAAGAGTCTGATCCCAATCGCCTCTTCGGGAAAGATCAGGAGGGCTTGCTTGCCTATCATCGTCAATGCCGCCGCGACCTCGGAGCCAATGAAGCCCCCGCCGATCACAAGAAACGTCTCGCCGTGCGCAGTCAGCGCCCGCAGACGTTGGTAGTCTCCCAGGTCCCGATAGTAGATGACATCGTCGCCACCGAAAGGCAGACGGATGGGTGACCCTCCCATGGCGAGCAGCAATTTGTCGAAGGTGTATTCGTTCCCATCCTCGTCACGGACCGTGTGGTCCGTTGGGACGAGCTGGGTTACTTTGCGTCCGAGAAGCAGGTCGACGCCCAGGTCCTGAGTGTGGCGCCATATCTTTTCCACCGGCAGGCCCGTCCACAGTCCCTTTGAGAGTTTGGGCCGCACGTAGGGCGGGTTGAGCTCCAGGCTGATCAGACCGATCGAACCTTCTGCATCCAACTCACGAATGCCGCGTGCCGCCGCGTCGCCTGCCAGGCCGCCGCCGATGATCAGATATTGATAGTGCTTCATAAGTATCCTCCTGGTTTCATTTGTCCCGCAGGCATGATGGGTTGCCTCGTGGTGCCGATTCTGTTGACCTGCCGCGCTACAGTCTATCAGTCTGCGGCTCATTTACCTGTAAGCAAATGACAAAATCGGTTGTACACTCAGGATACATGATGTGCACCCTCACCAGCCCCGCCGCTGCCCGCATCGCCGGCCAGGTCGCCACGGTGGGTTTTGCCGTGGCCATCCTGCTGCAGCTCCTGCTGGCGGCCGGCGTCCTGCCCTTGTCCATGGCCTGGGGCGGGTCACAGGCAGTCCCCGCGTCCGTCCTGCGCGTGGCTAGACTGGTCGCCGTTGCCTCGTTGGCGTTTGCGCGTACGTCATCCGCCACCACGCCGGGCTTGCCGGGTCGGGGCCTGTCTCTCCCAAGGTCAGGTTCCTGGCCTGGGTGACCACGGTCTACCTTCTGTTCAACACGAAGAGGTCTCGTGTCGGGACCCTTGCCGGTCTGCGGCGGAGCTGCTGGTGGCTGTTCGAGAACCGCCAATCCATTTACATAGCGACTGGCCAATGTAAATTCCTGGCCTCAAATCAGCATAGCGGCTGGGCCGTGGTCGCTGCCTTGAGGCATGTTGACCGGCACGGCGCCGGCGCGGGCTGGGGTGCGCTGAGCCTGCCCGACTCCATCAGCGCCGGTGCCCTGGGCCAGCGTGCCGTCGGCGGCGCCAAAGAAAAGGGCGCGATGAACCCCATCGCGCCCTGGGTCGCCGAGCAGACGGCGTGAATAAGGTCAGTGGGGTTGACTTGCGCTCACTGGGCGCTTTGCTTCCAGCGCGCCACCCAGTCGGCTTCAGTGGGCGCCCGGCCGTTTTTAGCCACGAACTCCAGCGACCAGTCCCGATCCGCAATATCCTGGGCCGTCGGGGCCCGGCCATGGGCGGCCTGGAACTGCGCCTCCCAGGTGCTGGGCGCTGCCGCCGCCATTCGCGGCAGCTTCGGCACCGAGTTCACCGGCGGGATGCTCTTCAGGAAGGAGGCAATCGCCAAGGCATCGGCGTCCGTGAGCTTGTTGAAGCCCAATCCGCCGAAGCCGCCGGCAACGACCTCAGCCATCAGGCCATCGGGCACGCGGCCGTTGGGGCCGCTTCCTTCCTTGAGATAGGTCACGATGTTCTGCGGCGTCCAGTAGCCGATGCCGGTCGCATTGGCCGGCGTGATGTTCGGAGCCACCTGGAAGGTGCCGCCCTCGCGGGGAACCAGGCCTCCTGCCAGCATCTTGGTCATATCCGGTCCCCCCTGCGCGTTCGTGGGCGTATGGCAGGCGCCACAGTCGCTGACGGCCGTCACCAGGTATTTGCCGCGCTCAACCCCGCTCACGGGCGAAGTGGCCGGCGAGGGCGGCAAGGGCGGCGCCGGAGGCACAGGACCGTTCAGCTTGTTGACGGGCACCTCGTTCGAGACCGCGGGGACGGTGCGCAGGAAGGCGACCAGGTCGGCCACATCGGCATCCGACATGAAATGGAACGTGTTGTACGGCATGATGGGGAACAGATGCTCCCCCTTGTCATCGATGCCGTTATGGATGGCATTGATCAGTTGGGCATCCGTCCAGTTGCCGACGCCGGTATTCTTGTCGGAGGTGATGTTGCGCGCGTAGACGGTGCCGAAGGGGCCGGCGAACTGCTCGCCGAAGGGCGCGCCGGCCGGATTGTAGCCAGCCAGGTTGACCCCGTGGCAGCCGCAGCCGCCTGCGGCAGAAAAGATGTACTTCCCTTTGACCGGGTCGCCCGGTGTGGGCGGCGCGGCCGGCGCGGCCGATGCGACGGTCACGGCCACCCCGAGCGCCACCAGGGCGACCATGCTCGCGAATAAGACGATCCTTCTGATCTTCATCCTCTTTGCTCCTTCGTTGTGTGGTGGGTACTTGAAGACGTGCGATCATCGACCGCGATGATCGCTCACAACCGACTGCTCGACGATATGTCACACAGCGGCGACAAACCCGCTTGCACCATATTAGTGGGTTCCCCGTTATTTGCTTGTGGCGGGCATTCCTGTCTCCGAAGTATCTTGCCTGAATCGGAGTGCAGCCCGCGGGCGTAAGCGCAGACGGGAACTCGTAATGACATAAGGCGGGTTGGGGATGCTTTGCTGCGTTGCCGGCGAGACGCGGGTTGGCGGAGGGGGCCGCCAGCATGACATAACAAGAGCTCCTGGAGGCCCCAGAGTAACAGGCTTATGTCATGCTGAGGAGTTTCTTGGCTGGGTACCGGCCGGCCTGCGGCAGGGCGAGGCCGCCATGACACGGCGTGCTTCGTATCGCCGCAGGTCGCACCCTGGTCGACCCGCCGGTGCGCGCTTTCCTTGCGGCGGTGCTAAAATAGGGTGGTGGCCAGGCTCAAGGCTGGGGAGCAGCCTGACCTTGCCAGCCTGCCGCCGCCAAGGGCGCCAAGATGCGCACGCAACGAGCGCCGCTGCTCGATTCGCCGGTACTTTCCCGGCCAAGAGGTGAGGCTCCTGTCCCGGCTCCGGTTTCGGGACCTGGGGAGGTGGCACTGTGAACGCCAGGCGGTGGCTGGCACTGCTGATCGTGGCCGGTGTGGCCGTGGGGCTGATGGCCTGGATCGGGGTTACCACCGCTGCCGTGGCGTACCGCGCACCCATGCTCACCCCAACGCCATCTCCGGCCGCCACCACCACGCCGACCGCCACCGTGTCTCCCCCCGCGTTGGAAAGCCTGGGCGCCGCCATTCCTCCCGTTGTCGATGGCTGTGGGGGGAGCGGGCAGGTCACGCCGCAGGCGCTGAGCAGTTGGCTGAGCGACCTGGAGAGCAGCAGCGGGGTGACGGGGGTGAACATCATCATCGAGGCGTGCCATTCCGGGAGCTTCATCGACCGGCTGAACGTGACGGACAGCCTGGCCAAGGCGGGGCGGGTGGTGATCAGCTCGACGAACCGGGTGAACAACGCCTATGCGTCGGCGCAGGGGGCGTACTTCTCGGATGCGTTTCTGTCCTGTCTGGCGGCGAGCAACAATCTGAAGACGTGCTTTGAGCAGGCCAAATCGGCAGTGAGCGCGGCCAGCGCCAACCAGGCGCCGTGGATGGACGACAACGGGGATGGGACGTCGTCGACGAGTGACGGGACGGTGGCGCAGACGCGGTACGTGGCGGGGTTCCTGGGGGCGGAGCCGCCGCGGATGGTGAGTGCGAACGTGGCGCTGGCGGGGAGCAGCGGGGTGCTGAGCGTGAACGTGACGGAAGGGGGGGATGAGGTGACGCTTGTGTGGGCGGCGGTGTATGCGCCGTCGTTTGCGGAGCCCACGGACACGACGCTGAACCTGGGGGTGCCAACGCTGAAGCTGGAGGCGGTGGCGGGGAAGCCGGGGGTGTTCAGGGCGAGCTTTCCGAACGGGTTTGACGAGTCGGGCATCTACCGGGTGGTGTTCTATGCGCAGGACCGGCAGGGCTTGCAGGCGCAGCCGGTGGTGGTCATTCTCAGGGGCAGCCAGGCGTTTCTGCCCCTCATCAGCCGATGAATGCGGCTGGTGTCCGATCCCATTTGCGATCTGACCGGACCGCAGCACGAAGTCGCAGAGTCATGAAGGTGTGGTATGGAAAAACAACGGTTCGACTTCCGTTTTGGTGACCTCAGCATTCTGCTGCTGCTGGCGGTGGGCAGGGTGCTCATCTCGCTGCTGACAAACAGCGAGTATGGATTCCATCGCGACGAGCTGGCGATGATCGACAATGCCCGCCGCCTGGCCTGGGGCTTCGTCGAGTACCCGCCCCTGGCGCCTTTCGTGGCCCGGGTGTCGCTCGTGCTCTTCGGGCCTTCCTCTGTGGGCGTGCGGTACTTCGCCGCCGTGGCCCAGGGCGCGGCCATGGTCCTGGGTGGGCTGATCACGAAGGAATTGGGGGGTTCCCGCCGCGCCCAGATTCTGGCGGCGCTGGCGATCGCCATCTCGCCTGTGTCGGTGGCGATGGGCGCCATGTTCCAGTACACGTCATTCGACTACCTGTGGTGGGTGCTGGTGGCCTACTTCATGGTCAGGCTGCTGAAATCGGACGACCCGCGCTGGTGGCTGGGCATCGGAGCGGCCATCGGGCTGGGCCTGATGACGAAGTACGCGATGGCCTTCCTGGTGGCGGGGGTGGTCCTGGGCGTGCTGCTGACCCCCGCCCGGCGCTACCTGCGCAGCCCCTGGCTCTGGGGCGGAGTGGCCCTGGCGCTGCTCATCTTCCTGCCCAACCTGGTCTGGCAGGTGCAGCATCGTTTCATCTCTCTGGAATTCCTAAGCGACATCCACGCTCGCGATGTCAGGATCGGGCGCTCATCGGGGTTTCTGGTCGAGCAGTTCTTCCTTGCCACTAATCCTGTCACGGTGCCGCTGTGGTTGGCGGGGCTGTACTTCTATGCACTCATGCCGGCAGGGCGGCGTTACCGGCCGCTGGCATGGATGTACACCATCCCGCTCGTGCTTCTGCTTGTCACGAAAGGCCGCGGCTACTACCTGGCCCCGGCTTACCCCATGCTGATGGCGGCCGGGGCGGTGGTCTGGGACCAATGGCTGGCGTCTTTGCCGGTCCGATCTGCCCGCATCGCCGCGGTCGCCAGTTGGGGCGCCCTCGTGGCAGGGACGGTGCTGGTGGTCCTGCTGGTCCTCCCCGTGGCTCCGGTCAACTCGCCGCTGTGGAAAGCAGCCGCGGGCATCAATGGGGACCTGGTGGAACAGGTTGGCTGGCCGGAGCTGGTCGAGAGGGTGGCGGACGTGTACGGTGTGCTGACGCCTGAGGAGAGAGAGGGCATTGGCATCCTGGCGGGCAACTACGGCGAGGCCGGCGCCATCAACCTCTACGGCCCGGAGTATGGCCTGCCGCGGGCGATCAGCGGCATCAACACCTATTGGCTGGCTGGCTACGGCGACCCGCCGCCGAAAGGCTTGCTCGTGCTCGGTCTGGACAGCGCCGAGGCGAATCGCCGCTTTGGCCCCTGCAGGTTAGTGGGACGCATCACGAACCGCGAGAACGTCGCCAACGAGGAGACCACCAGGTACCCAGGGGTCTTGTACTGCCGCGCCGCCATCAAGTCCTGGCCCGAGTTCTGGAAGAACTACCATTGGTTCGGATGACACACCGCGCCCTTGCATGCAGGCGCCGAAGGCGGCAGTTGTCACATCGAATTACCCTGTCTACAATGCCGATATGCTGGAGTCCCAGTCATCTAATGACATTCTGTTTGATGTCGATACACCTCTTGGCTTTCGGGTACGAACTACCGTCGGCTACTGGAAATCCATTGCCACTATCAAGCATCCGGTAGTTCGCAGTCGCCAGGTCGATATCCAGGAGACGCTGCGGCACCCGGATGAAGTGCGTCTGAGCAGGTCAGACGATCGAGTCTACCTTTTCTAACGTCTCAACGGATCCCAGCGTCGGTTATGTGCGGTTGTCCGAAGGCTTGACGGACAAGGCTTTCTTGTGACCGCCTATCGGACAAGCGCCATGAAGGAAGGAACGCGTCTATGGCTGAAGTGAGAGTCTATTATGATCGTCTTGGCAACACCCTGACGGTCTGGTTCGGGCGACCAGAAGACGAGGCTGAGGCTGAAGAGACAGGCGATGAGATCGTCCTGATGAAAGACGGACAGGGCAATGTCATTGGCTTTGAGAAGCTCAACTTCATCGCACCGGGAGCGGAACCCGTGCGCGTGGCATTCGAAACCATCACGGGCTGACTATGTGAGAACGGGGTGCCTGCCTTTGGGGGAGCGATCGCTCCGTTAGGCGATGATTGTGGTATTATGTAGCTACATTTGTGGCTACATTGGCCAGGAGAATGCGCCATGCCCAAAGTAGGCATCCGCCAACTGAAGAACGAGGCTTCGGAGATCATCCGGGCCGTGCGCGAGCAGCAAGCTGAGTACATCGTGACCTATCGCGGCGAGCCGGTGGCGGTGATCGTGCCCATTGAGGAAGTGGCGAAAGCGGAGCAACAGGCTGACGACTTGGCGGAGGTCGAAGCACAGGCCCGTGCTGACTACTGGGCGAGACTCGATGTCCTGGCGGCTGAGATCGCCGCGGCCTGGCAGAGCGAGAAAACCGCTGTAGAGCTCATCGACGAACAGCGCCGGGATCTGTGAACGCTGCGACTGCATTTGTTCTGGATGCCAGTGTGTTGGTCGCGCGCATCCGGCGCAACGAGGACGGTCATGCGGACGCCCGCATGGTATTGGCCGTGCTTGCGACCCAACGCGTTCCTGTGTATGTGCCTGCCATCGCCTTTGCTGAGGTTGCTGCCGCCATATCTCGGGGGGCCGGCAGCAAGCGCTGGGCGGCAAAGGCGGTTAGCGATCTGCGCGGTCTGCCGGGGCTGCAGATCGCGGTCGTGGATGAACGGCTCGGCGCCATGGCAGCGGA
This sequence comes from Chloroflexota bacterium, assembly GCA_029782215.1. Classification (GTDB taxonomy): domain Bacteria; phylum Chloroflexota; class Anaerolineae; order J102; family J102; genus SSF26. The sequence goes on along the minus strand of JAKOVD010000201.1, from coordinate 99,354 downwards.
GATCGCCGCCGAATATCGCATTCGTGGTTGTGATGCTGTTTACGTAGCCCTGGCAGCCGCGCTGGATGCGGGGCTGATCACCCTGGACAGGGAGCAGCGGGAGCGGTCTCCGCACCCCATTGCTGTTTTCTCGCCGGGCGAAATCCTGGCGATAGGGTCCTGATCCCAAAACCCGGTCTGTCGCAGTTCCTCAAGATCGATGGCTAACGCCACTACCGAGCCAGAACCCGACCTCGCCGCCCTGCGCGCGGCCTATGATCGCTTTCGCCGTGCGGTGGTGCTGCCGGATGCCCGCCGTGAAGAAGAGGGCGGCGTGGTGACGCATGTCTTTCCGTCGGGCGAGGCGCTCGTCACGTACGCAGCCCTTGACGAAGACGGGGTGGAGGCGGCCATTCGCCGCCAGCAGGACCTGGCCTGCCACCGTGGGGCGCCCCTGGAGTGGACGGTCTGCTCGCATGACCGGCCGGTGGACCTGGCTCAGCGCCTGGAGACCCAGGGCTTCAGGCTCGGCGCCAGCGAGACCATCCTGGTGGCCGCTCTCGGTGACGTGCAGATTCCCGGCGACATCGTCGACCACGATGTCCGTCTCATCACCTCGCCAGAGGCGGCGGCGGTGGCGGACATCTGGCCGCAGACCTGGGGCGGCGATGCCGCCGCCATGGCCGAGGGCCTGGCGCGGCGGCTGGCAGAGCGCCCGGAGACGTTCGGTTTGTTTGGCGCCTATGTCAATGGTATCCTTGCGGCCACCGGACAAGTGACGTACTACCCGGAGCAGGGATTCGCCAGCCTGGTGCGCTCGGCCACCCTACCGGCGTACCGGCGGCGGGGGCTGTACACGGCGCTCGTCGCCGCCCGCATCGCTGCCGCCCGTGCCAAAGGCGCCCGCTATCTCGATACCGAGGCCAGCCCGCTGAGCCGCCCCATCCTGGAGCGCTTCGGCTTTCATCCCATTGCCACTGCCTGGACGTATGCCTGGGAACCGGTATAGCGCCGGAAGCTGGTCGTCCCGTCCCGCCACGAGGTTCTATGACATTGCCCCACCCTGCCCAACTCCCTGAAGAAACCCTCGATCCCGAGAATTGGGACGAGATGCGCGCCCTGGCCCACCGCATGGTGGACGACATGATGACCTATCTGCAGTCGGTGCGCGAGCGTCCTGTCTGGCAGCCTGTCCCAGCCGCCGTTAAGGAGCGCCTGCACCAGCCTCTGCCGCTGGAACCGGAGAGCGCCAGCGCGGCGTACGACGACTTCATCCGCGACGTGCTGCCCTATCCGATGGGCAACATCCATCCCCGCTTCTGGGGCTGGGTGATGGGCAACGGCACGGTGCTTGGCGTCCTGGCGGACATGCTGGCAGCGACGATGAACCCGAACATGGGCGGGGGCAACCACGCCGCCAACCTGGTGGAGCTGCAGGTGGTCGATTGGTGCAAGGAGATGTTGGGTTATCCGATGCAGGCCAGCGGCCTTCTCGTTAGCGGCGGTTCGATGGCCAACCTGCTGGGTCTGGCCGTGGCGCGCAACGCCAAGGCCGGATTCGACCTGCGCCGCCAGGGCCTGGTGGCGGCGCCCCGGCGTCTGCTTTTCTATACCTCGGCCGAGTCCCACAGCTCGGTGCAGAAGGGGATCGAGCTCCTGGGCCTGGGGAGCGAATCGCTGCGTGCGATACCGGTGGACGCTGCCTACCAGATCGACATCGCTGCCTTGGCGGCGGCTGTGGCTGAGGACCGCGCGGCCGGGCATGCGCCCGTATGCGTGATTGCCAGTGCCGGCACCACTAATACCGGCGCCATCGACGACCTCAACCGGCTGGCAGACCTGTGCGCGGCGGAAGGGATGTGGCTGCATGTGGACGGCGCCTTCGGGGCGCTGGCGGCCCTGTCGCCGGCATTGCGGCCCCTGCTGGCGGGCATGGAACGCGCGGATTCCCTGGCCTTCGACCTGCACAAATGGATGTACCTGCCCTTCGAGGCGGGATGCCTCCTGGTGCGCGACGCCGAGGTTCACCGCCGCACCTTCTCGTTGACGCCGCTGTACCTGGCCCATGGCGGCGACCGCGGCCTGTCGGCGGGGGAAGTCTGGTTCTCTGACTATGGCCTGCAGTTGACGCGCGGCTTCCGGGCCCTCAAGGTCTGGCTGTCCCTCAAGGAGCACGGCGCCGCCAAGTTCGGACGGTTGATCCAACAGAACGTGGACCAGGCGCAGTACCTGGCGGCCCTGATCGACGCCAGTCCCGACCTGGAGCGACTGGCCCCGGTCCGGCTCAACGTCGTCTGTTTTCGCTTCCGGCCGCCTGGCCTGGATGAGACTGGCCTCAACACGCTGAATCAGGAGCTGTTGCTGCGGCTGCAGGAAAGCGGCATCGCCGCGCCCTCCTCCACCACCCTGCAGGGCAGGTTCTGTCTGCGCGTGGCCAACACCAATCACCGCAGCCGCCGGGAGGACTTCGACATGCTGGTCGCGGCCGTGATCCGCCTGGGCCACGAAATCGTCCAACAAGACGTCCTGGTATGACCTAGATCATGGTGAACCTGCCTTGATGGCTCCGATAATAAGATAGGCGGTGACTGTCACAAGGACGTGGACCCCCGGACCCTGGGGGTCTGCGTTTTTTTGCGCCCCGCCTGCTATTTCGTAAACTGCACCCTCACGGGTGTATGATCCGTTCGCTTCAAACAAACACAACCTAGCATTCAATTCCTGGAGGTCCAGCCATCATGGCAAAGAAGTGGGTCTATCTATTTGACGAAGTTGACGCAGCCCAGGCCGCCGCCGGCGGCGATTGGGAAGGCGTTCGCGCCCTCTTGGGCGGTAAAGGCGCCGGTCTGGCGGACATGAACCGCGGTCAGCTCCCGGTGCCGCCGGGGTTCACCGTGACCACGCAGGCCTGCAATGCCTACCTGGCGGCAGGCGAGAAGTTCCCCGAAGGCATGTGGGAGCAGGAACTGGCGGCGATGGCCGAGGTCGAGAAGAAGACCGGCAAGAAGTTCGGCGATCCCAAGAACCCGCTGTTGGTTTCCTGCCGCTCCGGCGCCAAGTTCTCGATGCCGGGCATGATGGACACCGTGCTCAACATCGGCCTGAACGATGAAACGGCCGAGGGCATGCTGGCCCTGACCCAGAATCCTCGCTTCGTCTACGACTCCTACCGCCGCCTGGTGCAGATGTACGGCTCGGTGGTGATGGGCGTTTCCAAGGAGGACTTCGAGAAGGTCCTGGAGACCTACCGCCACGAGCGCGGTGTCGCCAGCGATTCCGATCACAAGGTCGAGGACCTCAAGGCCATCACGGCCGAGTTCAAGAAGATCGTGCGGGCAAGCACTGGCATGGATTTCCCGACCGATCCCTACGAGCAGCTCCGCCTGGCCACCGAAGCCGTGTTCAAGTCCTGGAACGGCAAGCGAGCCTTTGATTACCGCAACGCCGCTAAGATCGCCCACGACCTGGGCACCGCCGTCAACATCGTGACCATGGTGTTCGGCAACATGGGTTCGGACAGCGGCACCGGCGTGCTCACCACCCGCAACGTCTCCGACGGCGTCAAGGAGATCGAGGGCGACTTCCTGATCAACGCCCAGGGCGAGGACGTCGTGTCCGGCACGCGGCAGACCATGCGCATGGCCGATATGAAGGTGGCGATGCCCGCCATGTACGAGCAGTTGGTCGCCTTCTGCCACAAGCTGGAGCAGTACTACCGCGAGACGCAGGACATTGAGTTCACCGTCGAGCGCGGCACGCTTTGGCTGCTGCAGACCCGCAATGCCAAGCGCACCGCCCAGGCCGCCATCCGCATCGCCGTCGACATGGCCGACGAAGGCTTGATCAGCAAGTCCGAGGCTGTCATGCGCGTGCAGCCCGAGCACGTGGACTTCTATCTGCACCCGCAGTTCGACGCCGCCTCCAAGAAAGATGCCAAGAACCGGGGCGACCTCATCGCCGTTGGTCTGAACGTTTCGCCCGGCGCCGCCGTCGGCCAGGTCACCTTTGACGCCGACACGGCCGAGAACTGGGCCAGAGAGCTGAAGCGGAACGTGATCATGGTGCGCCCGGAGACCACGCCGAACGACGTGCACGGCATGTTGGCGGCGAAGGGCATTCTCACCAGCCGCGGTGGCCGCACCAGCCATGCCGCCCTCGTCGCCCGCCAGTTCGGCATTCCGGCAGTCGTGGGTGTGGCAGCCATGGAAGTGGATGTGGAGGGTCGCCAGGCCAGGGTCAACGGCCAGGTGTACAAGGAAGGCGACTGGATTTCGCTCGACGGCACCACCGGCGAGATCTTCGCCGGCAAGATCGGCACCAAGGACCCTGACATCGACGATCCGTACCTGCTCAAGCTGTTGGGCTGGGCCGATGAATTCCGCACCCTGGGCGTGTGGGCCAATGCCGATTACCCGGTCGACGCACGCCGCGCCCGCAAGTTCGGCGCTGAGGGCATCGGTCTGACCCGCACCGAGCACATGTTTTTTGAGACGCACCGGCTGCCCACAGTGCAGCGCATGATCCTGGCCAAGACCGAGGCCGAGCGCGACGAGGCCCTGGCCAAGCTGCTGCCTTTCCAGCGTGAGGACTTCGATGGTCTCTTCCGGGCCATGGACGGCCTGCCGGTGACCATCCGCCTGATCGACCCCCCCATGCACGAGTTCCTGCCCTCGCAGGAGAAGCTGCTGGTGGAAGTCACCGAGCTGCGGATGCGTGGCAACAGCCCGAAGGAGCTGGCTGAGAAAGAGAGCCTGCTCGCTTCCGTCGAAAGCATGCACGAAGCCAACCCCATGTTGGGTCTGCGCGGCGTGCGCCTGGGCATCCACTTCCCCTCACTGACCCGCATGCAGGTGCGCGCGATCTTCGAGGCAGCCTGCGACTGCGCCAAGGGCGGCGTGGACGTGCATCCCAAGATCATGATCCCGCTGACCTCACACATCAATGAGCTCAAGGTCCAGCAGACCGCCCTGGAAGACGAGGCCCAGAAGGTAATGGCCGAGAAGGGGATCACGGTGGACTACCAGTTCGGCACCATGATCGAGATCCCGCGCGCGGCCCTGACCGCCGGTCAGATTGCCGAGATGGCGCAGTTCTTCTCGTTCGGCACCAACGACCTCACCCAGATGACCTACGGCATCTCGCGCGATGACGCCGAGAAGGGCTTCCTGATCGAGTACATCGAGAAGAAGATCCTGCCCGAGAATCCCTTCGCCACCATCGACCCGGATGGCGTGGGCCAACTGATGGACATGGCCGTCAAGGCCGGGCGCGCCACGCGCCCGTCGCTGGATGTCGGCATCTGCGGCGAGCACGGCGGTGATCCCGTGTCGGTCCACCTGTGCCACCGCATTGGCCTGAACTACGTCTCCTGCTCGCCCTTCCGGGTGCCCATCGCCCGCCTCGCCGCAGCCCATGCAGCGTTGGCCGACACCATGAAGGTCAAGGAAGACAAGTAGACTCCAGGGTCTCCCGAAAAGGGAAGCTTGGGGGCGAACTTCCAGAGCCCGGTGCGCAGCAGTGGCACCGGGCTCTGTTTTGGGAAGAGAAATTACCAATCCTTTCTCACCTGGCATGTGAAAAACTTCCCCTGAAAACCTGGGGTGTGATATACTCGTCTCTGCACTTGTTTCCGGTTGATACCGAGCTGCGAAGGCGTCTCACCAGCGCCTGTGCCTGAAATCCGTTCTCGCAGGAGAGAAGACATGCTTTCAGAGTATGGTTTTATTGCCGCCCTCGGCATCATAGCCTTCATCTTCCCTTTTGTGGGTGTGGGGGTTGCCTGGCTGCTGCGGCCCAAGCGGCCAGATCCCATCAAGAACTCGATCTATGAGTGTGGCGTCGAGACCATTGGCGACACCTGGGTGCAGTTCAGAGCGCAGTACTATCTGTTCGCCCTGATCTTCGTCATCTTCGACATCGAGGCGATCTTCCTCTTCCCCTTCGCCGTAGCTTTCAACCAGTTGGGGCTTTTCGCCGTTGTCGAAGCGTTCGTATTCATTCTCATCCTGATCCTTGGGCTGGTGTACGCCTGGCGGAAGGGCGCACTGGAATGGCAGTAGGCACCACACCACTGCCATTCTTTTTGCCTGTCAACTGCCCGTCCACCTTACCCACGACCGCCCTGGTCTAGCGGAGGATTTGCATGGATTTATCACAGCTTGACCTTTACAAGGTTGGCGCCCTGTTCAACCAACTGCTCACAGCCCTGGGGGTGCCCCCGGCGTGGCTTCCGGCCATCGGCGCCTTCGTCGGGGCTTTGCTCCTGTTGATCGTGGCGTTGACCATGGTGTTGGGTCTGATCTGGTTCGAGCGTAAGATCGCTGCCCGCATCCAGGATCGTTTCGGCCCCAACCGCACAGGCCCCTTCGGTCTGCTGCAGAGCGTGGCCGATGCCATGAAGCTGCTGACCAAGGAAGACATCACGCCTGCCAACGCCGACCGCGTCATCTACAACCTGGCCCCGGCGCTGGCGGTGTTCCACGTGCTGATGGCGCTGGCGGTGATTCCTTTTGCGAACAACGTCATCGGCGCCAACATCAACGTGGGCGTCATGTACCTGATCGCCTTTGGCTCCATCGGCTCGATGGCGGCGCTGATGGCGGGTTGGGCTTCGAACAACAAATATGCCCTCCTGGGTGGGTTCCGCGTGGTGGCGCAGCTCCTCAGCTACGAAATCCCACTCGGCCTGGCCATGATGATCCCGGTGCTGATGGCGGGCACGATGAACATGAACGAACTGGCTGAGGCGCAGTACCGATACGCCGGCCTGGGCTGGTTTGTCTTCGTCATGCCGACCGCCTTCTTTATTTTCCTGGTGGCAACTTTGGCCGAAGGCGAGCGCGCTCCCTTTGACCTGCTGGAGGCGGAATCTGAGATCGTCGCCGGCTTCAACATTGAGTATTCGGGCATGAAGTTCGCCTGGTTCTTCCTGGCCTTCTTCCTGAACACCTGGGTGCTCTCGGCCATCGCCACCACCGTCTTCCTGGGTGGCTGGCAGGGGCCGTTCGTCGACCAGATTCCGGCGCTTGGCGTTGTCTACTTCTTTGCCAAGACCATCATCGTGTTCTGGATCCTGGCCTGGATTCGCGCCACCTTCCCGCGCCTCCGCATCGACCAGATGATGAGCTACTGCTGGAAGTTCCTGGTTCCCCTGGCGCTGGTGCTGCTCATGCTGACCGCTGTGGTGCTCAAGCTTGGCCTGCCCAGCCCGCTGCAGGGCCTGGTCCTGTTGGCCGTCAACATTGTGCTCCTGCTGGGAGGCTGGTGGCTGCTCGGCCGGGCGCAGCGGAAACAGATCGGCGCCTCCAAACGCGCGTTTACTCCCGAAATCCCGCGGCTGTAGAGGGAACGGACTCATGCCTATCATTTTCTTGCTCCTGGCAGTAGTCACCGTGGTCATGGCGATTGGCACGGTGGTGGCGCGCAACCTGTTCCATGCCGCTCTGTTCCTGGTGGGCGCCTTCTTTGGCGTGGCGTCTCTCTATGCCACACTCGACGCCGGCTTCCTGGCTGCTGCCCAGATCATCATCTACATCGGCGCCATCGCCACCCTGATCATCTTCGCCATCATGCTCAGTCGCAGCATGATGGGGCGCGAGGCAGGGGCGCTCAATCGCCAGTGGCTCTACGCCGCTATCGGCGCCTTGCTCCTCTTCGTGGCGTTGGCGGCGTTGATCCTGATGACGACGTTCAACACCACGGTGTTGCCTGTGCCGCAGAACGTCATTTACCAGATAGGCGCCGGCTTCGTCGGAACCTATGTCATTCCTTTCGAGGTTGCATCCATCCTGCTGGTTGCTGCCCTGGTCGGCGCCATCATGCTGGCGCGCGAGCGCCATCAGTAGACCAGGTAAGCTGCTGAACGCGACGCTTGGCGGCCTTGCTGGTCGCCGGCGTTTCCGAGAGGAGGAACGAGAAGTATGCCCTACATTCTGACGATGGCTGTCCCCCTGTCATGGTACCTGCTGGTTGCCGCAGCGCTCTTTAGCGTTGGTTTCTTTGGGGTTCTTTCGCGCCGGAACGCCGTGGCAGCCCTTATGGGCGTCGAACTGATGCTCAATGCTGTCAACATCAATCTCCTGGCCTTCTGGCGCTATGTGCGTCCCACCGACATGACGGGGCAGATCTTCGCTGTGTTTGTGTTGGCCGTTGCCGCCGCCGAGGCCGCCGTCGGTCTTGCGCTCATCATCTCCATCTACCGTACCCGCAGCACCATCAACGTCGACGAGATCGATCTTCTGAAAGGCTGATCCCGTGCTGCCACCGCCATGCCAAAGCTGCAGCTTGCCGGCTCTGTTGATGAACAGCTTGCCACCGTTTATGAGATGGTCCAGGAGCGGATGGCAAACGGCAGATATAGCGGTGCGGTGACCTACGCCAAGGAAATCATCAGAGTTGATCCCAACTACCGCGATATCCAGGAGATCCTTGCCCAGGCACAACGAGCCAAACGCGAGCAGACATGGGGGCTGGTCATCAGCCTGGTGGCCGCCGTTGTCGCCGTGGCCCTGGCCCGCTGGATTGGTCTGACGAGAGACTGGCAGATGTTGATCTTCGCTTTTGTCGGCTTGATCGGTGGCTTTCTCCTCACCAACGCCTGGTTTGCCTTCCGTGCGCGCAGCTAGCGTGATCACTGGTCACTGAGTTCTCATTCATCACGCATCGAGGTCATTCATGGAAGTCTTTTTCAACCTCACGTGGCTGATACCACTTCCGCCGCTGATTGCGTTCTTCGCCATCATCCTGTTTGCCAATCCGCGCAAGCGCCTCAGTTCGGGCATTGCGATAGGCATGGTGGTGTTGTCGTGGATTATGTCCTGGTTGGTGGCCTTCGCCTTTTTCACCAACTGGCACTATATGGTGGAGCACCCTTACAGCGTCAACGTTCCCTGGATTCCCACGGGCGTGACCACCTTGACCATGGGTGTGATGGTGGATGCGGTGACGGCCGTGATGTTGTTCATGGTGGGGTTCGTGCTGACGATGATCTTCATCTACAGCAGCGGCTACATGAGCTTTCCCGGCCACCTGCCCAGCTTCCTCGACAAAGACGGTCTCGATCCTCGTTACAGCCGTTTCTTCGCCTATATCTCGCTGTTTGCGACCGGCATGTTGGGTTTGGTGGTGGCCGGCAACCTGCTCCTGCTCTTCATCTTCTGGGAGATCATGGGCTTGTGCTCGTACTTGTTGATCGGGTTCTGGTTTGAGAAGAAGTATCCTGATCCGAAGCAGATCACGCCCAAGCAGGCGGGGCTGAAGGCTTTCCTCACCACCCGCGTGGGCGATGTCCTGCTCATGATGGGCCTGATCTTCCTCTACATCTTTGCCGGCAGCCTCAACTTCCAGGTGATCTTCACAACGCCGGTGATGGAGAAGGTGGCAGCCGCCCAGGTGACGCTGCCGCTCTTCGGCACGGTCTCGTGGGCGGTGGTCATCGCCATCCTGATCTTCTGGGGCGCCATCGGCAAGTCGGCGCAATTCCCCCTGCACGTGTGGTTGCCCGACGCCATGGAAGGCCCGACGCCCGTCTCGGCCCTCATCCATGCCGCCACCATGGTCTCGGCCGGCGTCTACCTCATCGTGCGCATGTTCCCGGTCTTCATCGCCGCCAACGACGGTCACAACGGGGCGATGATCTTTGTGGCCTTCATCGGCGCCTTTACGGCCCTGTTCGCCGCCACAATCGCCGTGGCCCAAAACGACATCAAGAAAGTCCTCGCCTATTCCACCATCTCACAGCTTGGCTTCATGTTTGCAGCCCTGGGCCTGGGCGCGTGGGTAGCAGCGATCTTCCACCTGATCACCCACGCCTTCTTCAAGGCTCTGCTCTTCCTCGGCTCCGGTTCGGTCATTCACGGCGTTGAGCACGGCCACCACCACGCCCATGAGGTGGCGGCGCACGCCAGCACAGGGCATGGCCATGAGGAGCATGACGAGCACGGCGAGCACGGCCATGCGCAGGCCTATTTCGACGCCCAGAACATGATGAACATGGGCGGTCTGCTCAAACGCATGCCGCGCACCGGCTGGACCTTCATTATCGGCGCCCTGTCGCTTTCCGGCTTTCCCCTGTTCACGGCCGGCTTCTGGTCGAAGGACGAGATCTTCGCCGAAGCATGGACCCGCGATGGGTGGCTGGTGTTCGCCGCCCTGGGCATTGCCGCTCTCTTCACGGCTTTCTACACCTTCCGGCAGGTCTTCCTGACCTTCTTCGGCAAGCCTCGCACAGAGGCCGCCGAGATGGCGCCGGAGAGCGTGAACGCGATGACGGTGCCGTTGATGCTGCTTTCGGTATTTGCCATCGCTCTTGGTTGGGCTGGCATCCCGGAATGGTTCCCGGCCTTTGGGAGGTTACTAGGCCATCCCCTGACCTCCATGCTAGAGGAAGAGGCTCTCCACTACGGCATCGAAGCGCCGCCGCCGCCCTACAACCCCATTCCCCTGGTGGTCTCGGTGGTGGTCGTCCTTACCGGCATCTTTGTGGCATGGCTGATCTACGGCCGCAAGCCCCTGGAGGCCGGCCAGCGTGATCCGCTTGAAGGCTGGCTGGGCCCCATCTACCCTGTACTCAGGAACAAGTACTACGTGGATGAGCTCTACCAGGCGACCGTCGTCCGCTTCTTCAAGTGGTTTGCGGGCGCGTGCTCGGTCTTCGATCGGGTGGTCATCGACGCCATCGTCAATGCGGTGGGCCGGTTTGGGCGCTGGCTGGCGAATTCCCTGCGCCGGTTCGTCGATGAGCTGTTCATCGACAATGCCGTCAACGGCACCGGCTTCGTGGCGCAGGTCACCGGCTCGGTCCTGAGGCTGATCCAGACGGGCCAGGTGCAGCTCTACCTGCTTGTGCTGTTGCTAGGGTTGCTCATTCTCTTGGCCACATCCCAGCTCATCTTCTGATTGCTTCGTCCGCAATTATCTCCGTCACCGAACTGAGGAGGAGATTCAATGGCTTTTCTCAATAACTGGGTTCTGACGTTGATCATGTTTCTGCCCCTCGCCGGCAGCATTATTGTGCTGCTGTTGCCGAAGGCGAACACGAACCTGATCAAACGCTTTGCCATCATCTGGAGCCTGATTCCCCTGGTGCTGGCAATCTGGTTGGCGCTTGACTACTGGTTCGGCTACGTCGCCACGGGTAATCCCACGATGGCCTACCAGCTCATGCTGCCGTGGATTCCGGCCCTGGGGGTCAACTACCATGTCGGCGCCGACGGCGTCAGCGTTCCCTTCATCTTCCTGACGGCGCTGCTGACGACGCTTGGACTCTTCTACTCGGCTCGCACCATCAACAGGCGGGTGAAGGAGTTCTTCGCCCTGTTCCTGTTCCTGGCGACGGGCATGTTCGGCGTCTTCATCGCCCTGGACCTGGTGCTTTTCTACGTGTTCTGGGAGATCGGCCTGGTGCCCATGTACTTCATGATCGGCATCTGGGGAAATGAGAAGGACCGGCCGCAGTACGCCGCCATCAAGTTCTTCCTCTACACCTTGATGGGGTCGGTCTTCATGCTCCTGGCCATCGTCGGCGTCTACCTGAGCACCGGCACCTTTGACATCCTGGGCGCTGCTGCCAAGGGCGTCTGGACGAACAACTTCACCTTCGCGGCGCTCTCGTTCTGGGCCTTTTTCCTGGCTTTTGCCATCAAGGTGCCCAGCTTCCCGTTCCACACCTGGCTGCCCGATGCCCACACCGCTGCCCCGACCGCCGGCTCGGTCATCCTGGCCGGCATCCTCCTGAAGCTCGGCGCCTACGGTTTCCTGCGCATCCTGCTGCCGCTCTTCCCCGGTCCCTTTGCCACCTTTGGCTGGATCATCGCTGCCCTGGGTGTGATAGGCATCGTCTACGGGGCGCTGGTTTCCCTGGCCCAAACCGACCTGAAGAGGCTGATCGCCTACTCGTCGGTGAGCCACATGGGCTATGTGATGCTTGGTTTGGGCGCCGCCGGTGTAGCCCTGACGCAGACCAAGTCGGAGGAGGTCTTCAACTCCGCGGCCATGGCCATCAACGGCGCCACCCTGCAGATGTTCATGCACGGTATCATCACGGGCGCCTTGTTCTTCCTCGTCGGCGTCATCTACGAGCGGGCGCACACCCGTGACCTCAGCAAGTTCGGCGGCCTCAGCTCTATCACCCCGGTGTTCTACGCCACCATGATGTTCGCCGGGTTTGCTTCCCTGGGGCTGCCCGGTCTGGCCGGCTTCTGGGCCGAGTTCTTCACCTTCCGGGGCAGCTTCGGCATCGTGCCGGTCATGTCGCTGATTGCCGTCATCGGCATCGTGATTACCGCCGCCTACATCCTCTGGCGCATCATCCAGAACGTCTTCCTGGGCCAGTACGATGAGCACAAGCTGGAGCACTGGACGACTGCCACCGGCGAGCATGCGGATGGGCCGACCGACATGGCCCGGTTCGAGAAAGTGACTCTCTGGCCGCTCGTGGCGATGATGATCATCCTCGGTGTCTTCCCGACGTTGGTTCTTGGCTACTTTAACCTTTTCTCCGTCAACCTCCTCAGTAACCTTTTCAAACTCTTCTAGCATGCAGGAGGGATGACATTGAACGCGTTCGAAACGCTTCGCTTGCTCGCTCCTGAACTAATCCTGACCATCACTGGTCTGGGCGTTCTCTTGGTCGACCTGGCCATGCGACGCCGTGATGAGGGGCGTACGGCAGGCATCCTCGCTCTGGTGGGCCTGGTTGCGGCCCTCATCGCTACGGTGGCCCTGATCTTTGGCGGCACAGGCGCTATCGTGGCGAGCACGATGGTAGTCGATCCGTATGCCCTGTTCTTCAAGGCCGCGGCCATCATCGGCGTCGCGCTCGTCATCCTGGCGTCGATCAACTTCATGAAGGGTCGCAGCCGGTATCTGGGCGAGTTCTACGCGCTATTGGTGTTCGCCGCCCTCGCCATCAGTGTGGCGGTCAGCGCCACCAACTTCGTCCTGGTCTACCTGGGCATTGAGTTCCTGTCGATTACGTCCTACGTCCTGGCCGGCTTCCTGCGCAATGACAAGCGCTCCGAAGAGGCGGCCATGAAGTACTTCCTCTACGGCGCCACCTCGGGCGCAGTCTTGCTGTACGGCATTTCGCTCCTCTACGGCGCCACCGGCACCACCGACATGGCCGCCATTGGTCAGCTCTTCCAGGCGAACAGCAACACCATGCTGCTGGGCGTCTCGGCCATCGTCCTGCTGCTGGCTGGATTTGGCTTTAAGGCCAGCCTGGTGCCGTTTCACCAGTGGGCGCCGGACACTTATGATGGCGCTCCCACGCCGGTGACGGCGTTCCTGTCCACGGCGTCGAAGGCGGCAGGCTTTGCCGTCGCCGGGCGGGTCTTCCTCACCGCCCTCCCCAGCTTCCAGGTCCAGTGGGTGGCCGTGCTCACGGTCGTGTCGATGCTGACCATGACCCTGGGCAACCTCACGGCGCTCAAGCAGACCAGCGTCAAGCGCATGCTGGCGTACTCGTCAATCGCCCAGGCCGGCTATATCCTGATGGGCCTGGCGGCCATCGGGTCGACGCAGCCCTTCGATGGCGTGACGGCGCTGCTGATCTACATCTTTGCCTACGTTTTCACTAACGTCGGCGCCTTCCTGGTGGTCATGGCCGTGGAGCGTCAGTCAGGCTCGGTGGAGTTCAAGGACTTCGCCGGCCTTTCCCGCCGGGCGCCGGGGCTGGCTCTGCTGATGACGATCTTCATGCTCTCGTTGGCAGGCATCCCACCTACGGGCGGTTTCCTCGGCAAGTTCTTCGTCCTGGGCTCGGCCGTGAGCCAGGGCCTGTTTGCCCTTGCCGCCGTGGGCGCCATCAATGCCGTGATAGCCGCGTTCTACTACTTGAACGTTGTGCGCTACATGTTCTTTGTCGATAACGAAGAAGCCAAGGATGTGCGGGTCAACCCGGGTCTGAGGACGACCTTGATCATCAGCGCCATCATGGTGCTCGTGATCGGCATCCTGGCCCAGCCGGTCATCACATGGGCGATGAACTCCACCCACCTGACCATCGCGCTCGGCTTCTGACCCTTCTGGCAGCTCCCAAAGCACCCCGCACCCCACCGGTCACCGGTGGGGTGTTTTTTCATCGGGTAGGGCGCATTCCTCCCATCGATCCTCTCGCTTTGCCTGCAAACCATGACGCTTACTCTTGGCGAATTGGCGGCGGCGCTCGGTGTTCCCTGCACGCAGCCTGACATTGCTATCCACCACATGACTGCCGACTCGCGGCAGGTCCGTCCCGGCGATCTCTTTGTGGCCTATCACGGCGTCAGCACCGACGGGCACCGCTACATTCCCCAGGCGTTGGCAGCGGGCGCCGTGGCCGTCGTGGGTGAGGAGGACCTGGCGCTGGCGGTCCCTTATCTTCGCGTCGAAGACGGTCGCCGTGCCCTGGGCTTGCTGAGCGCCGCCTGGGAGGGACAGCCCAGCCGCCGTATGGGGGTAGTGGGGGTGACCGGCACGGATGGCAAGACCACGACGAGCAATCTCATCCACAGCATTCTGGCCGCTGCCGGCATCGAGGCCGGGCTGTTGACGACCGTTAATGCCTGGATCGGCAGTGAGGTCCTGGATACGGGACTGCACACGACCACCCCTGACGCGCCCGACCTACAGCGCTACCTGGGGAGAATGGTCGCGGCCGGGTGCCAGTGGGCCGTCGTCGAGACGACTTCCCACGGCCTGAGCCAGTGGCGCGTCGCCGGCATTGACTACGACCTTGCCGTGTTCACCAACGTCACCCACGAACATATGGACGAACATGGCGACTATGCGGGCTACCTGGCAGCCAAGGCGCGCCTGCTCGAGATGATGGCTCAGAGCAGCCTCAAGGCGGGCATCCCCAAAGGGGCCGTGCTGAATGCCGATGACAGGTCCTTTGCGCTCTTGCGTGCGTACCAGGTGCCGCGGCTGCTCACCTATGGCTTGCGGGAGGGTGACGTGCGGGCCGTGGACATCCGTCAGGAGCCCGAAGGCCAGTGGTTCACGGTGGGCTGGCCGGGACGGCGCTCAGTCCAGGTCATGACGCCCCTGGTGGGCGAATTCAACGTCTACAACTGCCTGGCTGCTGCCAGCGTCGCCTTTCTGCTCGACATCGAAGACGAGGCCATCCAGAAGGGGCTGGCCGGGATGGAGGGCATTCCCGGCCGCATGGAGCGCATCCATCGCGGGCAGGACTTTACGGCGATCGTGGATTTCGCCCACACGCCCTTTGCGCTCGAAGCGGCGCTGCGTACGGCGCGTACCCTGACCGGCGGCCAGGTGATCTGTGTCTTTGGTTCGGCGGGCTTGCGCGATGTGGCCAAGCGCCAGATGATGGGGGATGTGGCGGGCAAACTCGCAGACCTGGCGGTGGTGACCGCCGAGGATCCGCGCACCGAAGATCTGCAGGCGATCCTGGCGGTGAGCGCCGCCGCCTGCCGCCAGGCTGGCGGCAAGGCGATGGTGGAGCCCGATCGTTACCGCGCCATCCAGCTCGCTCTCCGCCAGGCGGGGCCGGGGGACCTTGTCATCGTTTGTGGCAAGGGGCATGAACAATCGATGTGCTTCGGCGCCATCGAGTACCCGTGGGACGATGTTGTCGCCGTGCGTCACGCCCTTGACGTCCACCTCGGCGTGGCCGCCGACCCTCCCCCGCTTCTGCTGCCCACCTACCATCCCTGATGGGGCGGGCAGCTAGGGCTTGCTGCCTGACTTGGGCGGGCTCTTGGGCGCCGGTTGGCCCTTGCCGGTGCGTTGGCCGGCCGCTGCCGGCTTGCCGCCTGCCTTGTTGGGCGCAGGGGGCTTAGGAGCCGTTCGCGGCGATGCCACCTGGCGATTGGGGCCGCCGGAGGTCTTGCCGAGGCGCGCCATCTGGCGGCGGGACGCCGCGGCCGGGGGGCCAGCGGAGCGCTGCCGGAGAAAGGTCTCCAGCAAGAAGAGCGCCAGGGCGATGACAAGGACCAGCACGCCGTTCAGGAGGTCGTAATAGCGGAGCACAAGCAGGGCGCCGACGAACAGTCCCGTCCAAAGCCCCTCGCGCACCGAAGATCCCACGAGGATTCTGGGATGGCGCCCTCTTGCCAACCGGCGCTGCAATGCATACCAGAACGGCATCGTCGTGGCGGCGACCGCGATGACTGCCAGGCCCAGCGCCGCACCCATCAGCCGTGGCGTTGGCTGAAACTGGCGCACGATTCCGGCAAGGCAAGCCCAGGCCGCTGCCGCCAAGAGCAGACTGATGGCGATAGCGAGGCGTGGCTTCATGGGGAGGGTTGCCTGACCGGCCAGGTGGACTGCCGGGTGAATGAAGGGAACAACATCCTATTCCTGCAGGGGGTCTGACGCTATAATGAGGGCATGAAGATGAATTTCAGCGATGGCGCCGGTGGCAATGAGGTGGTTCAATGCGCGTGATTGCGGGCCTTGCCAGGGGTAGACGTCTGGCATCCGTGCCGGGGGATGAGACCCGACCGATCACGGATCGGGCGAAGGAGGCGCTGTTCAGCATTTTGGGAACTCGTGTCGTGGGCGCCAGGTGGCTCGATCTTTTTGCCGGCACAGGCTCGGTCGGAATTGAGGCTTTGAGCCGGGGCGCCGATGCGGCGGTGTTTATCGAACGCTCGCCGGCGGCGCTGAAGACCGTGGCTCAGAACCTGCAGCATACCCGTCTGGCCGAGGGAGCGACCGTGGTGCGTGGCGATGCCTTCAGGTATCTGGCAGGGCCGGTGGAGGAACCGTTCGACTACGTGTTCGTGGCGCCGCCGCAGTACCAGGGTCTCTGGCTGCGAGCGCTGCTGCTTCTGGACGGCCGGCCCGAGCTGTTGGCGCCTGCGGGGGAAGTGATTGTCCAGATTCACCCGAAGGAGTATGTCGAGCCTGACCTGGCGGCGCTGCAGCTTGTCGATACGCGCCGCTACGGCAGTGTGCAGTTGGACTTCTACAATCTCAAGGACTGAGGGGCGGACAGTTGCCTGCCTGTTCCCTGGGAGCAAGACGCGCGCTCTCAGGGGGCGAGGCTGTTGACGTTGACTTCGACGGCCTTGTCGCTGCCCACAGTGACCGCGATGGTGCGTGCCTGGGCTGAAGACAGCGGGCTGGGAATGAAGACGGCCAGCCCGTACAGGTTGGGGTCGAGGTCGGCGAAGAGATAGCGGCCATCTGCGCCTGTCACCGAAGTGGCGAGGTCGGCGCCCAGGGGGCTGCGCAGGATGACCCGGGCGCCGGGGATCGGTTCTTCGCCGGCGTCAGGTTGGCCGTTGCCGTTGCCATCCGCCCAGATCACGCCGAAGAGATGCCCCTGACCTGATCGCGGCGCTGCAATGGGGATGGCAGATGGGAATGCCTGCAGGGCAGGCGTCATGAGAATGGCGGACTGTCCCGAAGTCGGGGAGGCAGGCGCCATCGCCTCGGGTGTGCTGCTCACACCGGGTGTGACTGCCGGCTGAACGGTGGCGGCGCCAGCCAACTGCGCCTGCAGGTCCTGGGCGGTCTGCTGCAGGCGGTTGGCGCTCTCCTGCAAGGTGGCGATCTGGGCGTTGGCCGCATCAAGCTGGGAGCGCAGCTCGCCCGCGGTCTGCACGGCGCCGGCGATGGCGGCGTCCTGGGCGGCACTCTTTGTCTCGGCCTGCGCCAGCCTCCTGTCGAGATCGCTGGCGGCTGTTTGCACGGCGTCGCTTTGTGCTTTGAGGGCGGCGATGCGCTGGGCGTCGGCAGCGGCATCCGCCTTGACCTGGTCCATCGCCGTCGCCTGCTGCCGCAGATGGCCGCTCAAGTCGCCCATCTGCTGTTCAATGGTGGCAGTGCCGCTCTCGATCAGCTTGATGCGCTCGGCCTGGCCAAAATCCAGCGTACCGTTGACATAAAACAGGACGGCGAGGGCGAGCATACTTCCGCCCAGGGCGCCAAGCGCCACCAGAAGGGCATCACGGACGCAGCCCATGTTCCGGGCATGGCGCTCGCCCTTGCCCGTGACGGCGACAGCCGCAGGCTCCGGCGCTTCCACGATGCCTTCCGGCGGCCCGGCTGGGGTTGGCCCTGCCTGACCCGCGGCGGCAGCAGCCGCAGAGCCCGCAAGTTCTGCCAGCGTCAGGGGCGCGAACGCAGTGCCGACGGCGCCCACACTTGCCGGGGACGCCGCCGGGCCTGCCAACGGCGCCCCGCCCGCATCCTCGACTTCGACCGCGGTGGGCTCAGACACGAGCAGGACGTCTCCTGGAGACTGGGAGGCGGTGATAGAGCATGGTCAACTCAGGCCGTCTCGGCGTCAGCCGGTGTGCGCTCGCTCAAAAAGATGAGGCACATGATCGTAATGATGATGAAGGCGGTGAGGGCCAGGAAAGGAATCGTGACAAAGCCCATCCAGTTGAGGTAGTCGATGCTGCAAGGCACGCCGGCGCTGCAGGCCTGCGACTCCGTGAAGAGGTCGGTCTTCTGCAGGAGGTAGTGATAGGTGGACACGAAGATGCCCAGGACGGAGAAGGGCAGGACGTAGAAAGGAATCCCATCATCCCGGCGCAGAATGCCGATCAGGAGCAGGATCGACAGGGGGTACATCAGGATGCGTTGGTACCAGCACAGGGTGCACGGCGTCCAATGCAGGACCTGGCTGAAGTAGAGGCTGCCCAACATGGCAACCCAGGCAGCGATGAGAGCGATGAAGAGGCTGGCGCGGCCAAGCGTGCTGTTCATGAGATCACGGGAAAATGCAGCGGGCGGAAAGTGAAGCCTCTATGCTGGCAGGGGTTCGGCAGCGGCAAGGGCGCGTACTTCGCCGCCCAGGAGGATGTTGATGGCGTAGTCCTGGCGGATGGTGGGGATGTCGCCCCAGCCTTTGCCAGCCTGGATCAGGCGGGTGACGTTGCCGATGCCCCAATTGTAGGCCACCAACGACCACTGAAAACCGGTCAGCTTGAGCCTGCCCTCGACGTAATTGCGCAGGTAAACGAGGTAGGCGGCACCGGCACGGATGTTGCTCTCGGCATCGAAGGGATCGGTCAAGCCCAGCCGCGGCGCCCACCCATTCCAGGTGGCCGGCAGGAGCTGCATCACGCCCATGTCATTGGATTTGCCGACGGCCTGAGGATTCCACCGGCTTTCACGCCAGCCCTGTTCCGCCAGGCGATGTTTGTCCAGGCCGTATTCCGCGGCGACCTTGGCGAAGATCGGTTCGAGATTTAGCATCTTGCTCTAAAGGGGGAAGGAGCAGAATGGCGCCAACACAACGATTATAGCACGGGATTGTTCATTTCCTAACCCCAGATGTGCAAACCGCTTCTGTGTTGGCTAGGACCTGAGACGCACCAGGACGACGCTGAGCAGGATGAGGCCGCTGCCCACAAGCTGCACCGGCGATAAGTGTTCCCCAAGCAGGAAATAGGCGAGGATGGCCGTGAACGCCGGCTCCAGCGTGGCGATGAGATTGGCGACGCTGGCCGGGAGGTAGGTGAGGCTCACGGTAAAGAGGCCGTAGCCGGCAGCCGTGGGCCCGAGAGCGAGGGCGATGAGGATAGCCCAGCCGGACAGCGACGTGCCCAGCCAAAAGAGCTGAGATGCCACGGCGGTGCCTGTCAAAGGGGCGGAAACGACCTGAAAGACCAGGAGGAAACCGGCGCCGATCAGGAAGATGGAGAACATGGTGCTCCAGGGCGGGATGCTGCGCCACGCCGCCGCCCGGCCCATGATGCTGTACAGCGCAAAAGCCAGTCCGGAGAGCAAGCCCAGGATCAGACCGAGCGGATTGAGTCGCCAAACCGCCGGATCATAAGCGCCGGCGACGAGGATGCACCCGGCAAGCGCCAACAGCACGGCCACGACCTTGGCGCCGTTGAGCGGTTCGGCAAAGAGCCGCCATCCCAGCACCACGCTGAAGGCAGTGGAGCTGTAGATGAGGACCGTGGCGACGGCGGCGCCGTTGAACGCCACCGAGACCGTCCAGATGCCATTGAAGCTGGCGAGGATGAAGCCGTAAAGGAGCAGGAAGCGCCCATAACGGCGCTCGATGCGCAGCATGTGCGGCGCCACAAAGGCAAGCACGGCGGCGATGCCGAGGCCGACGAGCAGGTCGCGCCAAAAGGCAAGCGCCAGGGGCGGCATCCCATAGCTTGCGATCAGGTAGCCGATGAAGACCGGCGTGGTTGACCACACTACCGTGGCGATCAGGGCGATGGTGTAGCCCCTGGTGAGCTGTTGGTCGGGCGCCCTGCTTGCTGTCTCGATCATGATGCACTAATCGTGCTGGGGAGAGGTCCTGGGGGAGCTGGCGAATAGCTCCGGCCATCTTGATGCTTGCCCGGTTTCAACGCAAATTTGATTGTGTACTTGAACACAGATGGCGACCCTCGCGCAGCGGCGCCGCCTGTTGCGCCGATCGGCGTACGCCTATGGGGCATCCCCGGCAGTCACCCCAACGTTTGCAAGCGCCGGGTTGCCTTGCCAGCCACCCCGAAAAGGATTCACGATCGTGAGTGCGCCGTCGCTAAGTTGGCCGTGTTGGTGGAATCTGCTCGTGTTCCTTCCATTCGTGTCTGCTTTGCGGTGAATCGCGCGAAAACGTGAGCCGCACCCGTGAAGCTGGAGGGTCTTGGGTGCGGCTATCACGCCATGATACAATCGCAGCCACGCTGTTACCTTGTTCGCCGGAGTGCGCCTTGAGCCATCTTGTTTCACCTGCCGGCCGCGTGGCCGGGTTTGGCGTCACGGTCTTTGCCGAGTTCACGGCCCTGGCGGAAGCCCACGGCGCCGTGAACCTGGGGCAGGGGTTCCCCAATTTCGCCGCTCCTGACTTCGTCAAGGAGGCCGCGGAAGCGGCTATTGCCGCCGACCATAACCAGTATACGCGCTACGGCGGCCACCCGGCGCTGGTGCAGGCCCTGGCGGCGCAGGCCAGCGCCGACCTTGGCAGACCGGTCGATCCCTGGACCGAAATCCAGGTGACGGCCGGGGCCACCGCCAGCCTGTTTGCGGCCTGCCAGGGGCTGCTCGATCCCGGCGACGAGGTCATCCTCTTCGAGCCGTTCTATGATGCCTATCCCGCCGACGTGATCATGGCCGGCGGCGTGCCTCGCTATGTCCCGCTCTATCCCCAGGCAGACGGCGCCTGGCGCTATGACCCGGATGAGCTGGCGGCGGCCTTCGGGCCGCGCACCAGGCTGCTGTTCCTCAATACGCCTCATAACCCCACGGGCAAGGTCTTTGCGTCCGCCGAGAACGCCGAGATCGCCGGGCTGTGCCAGGCCCATGACGTGGTCGTGATCGCCGACGAGGCCTATGAGCGCATGACCTACGACGGCGTGAGCATGGTCCGCATGGCGAGCCTGCCCGGCATGTGGGAGCGGACACTCTCCATCGGGTCTGCGGGCAAAACCTTCTCCATCACCGGCTGGAAGGTCGGCTGGAGCATCGGCCCTGCTCCCCTGGTGGCCGCTGTGCGCGCCGCCACGCAGTGGATGACCTTCAGTATCGCCACGCCTTTCCAGGTGGCGGTGGCCCATGCCCTGGAAAAGGCCAGGGCACTCGGCTACTACCCCGACATGGCGGCGATGTACCAGGACAAGCGCGACCGCCTGGCGGCCATCCTGGCGGCGGCGCGGCTGTCCCCGCTGACGCCCCAGGGCACGTATTTCATCGTCGCCGACACGTCGGCCTACGATTTTCCTTCGGACGACGCCTTTTGCCGCTGGCTCACGACGGCCATCGGTGTGGCGGCCATTCCGCCAGGCGCCTTCTACAGTGAGGCGCACCGGCCGTTGGCCAGCCACCTGGCGCGCTTCTGCTTCTGCAAGACCGACGCCACCCTCACGGCCGCGGCCGAGCGCCTGCAAAGGCTGGCTTGATGGAGGAGCTCGCCGCCATTCACCACCAATTGCGCGGCTGCACCCGCTGCCAGGCCGCCGGTCATCCGGTCCAGGGGCCGCCCATCTTCTCAGGCGCAGCCGGCGCACGCGTCATGGTCGTGGGGCAGGCGCCGGGCAGGGTCGAGGTGGGCGAGACGCACAGGCCCTTCAGCGGCAGCGCCGGCGCCAGGTTGTTTCGCTGGCTCCAGAGCGCCGGATGGACCGAGGCCGAAGCACGCAGCCGGTTCTACATCACCTCAATCACCAAGTGCTTTCCCGGCCCCAACCGTTCCGGCCGCGGCGACCGCGCTCCTTCCCGCCCCGAACAGGAGCTGTGCGCACCCTGGCTTGAGGCCGAGGTCGCGCTGGTGGACCCTGCTGTGCTCGTTCCTGTCGGCGCCTTGGCTATCGCCCGTTTCTTCGGCGCGGACCGCAAGCTCATCGACCTGGTGGGCCAGCGCTTCCAGATCGAAGGCCGCATCGTCGTGCCGCTCCCGCACCCATCGGGCGCTTCGGCGTGGACGCAGGCGCCGGCCAACCAGGCCCTGGTGCGGCAGGCGCTGGCGCAGCTCGAGGCCGTACGGCAGGAACTGAACCTTTGATCCGACCAATGGAGGTATTGCACCCATGATTCCCACCATGTCTTTTGGCCGCACCGGCCACATCAGCACGCGCACCCTGTTCGGCGCCGCCGCCTTCGACCATTCCACGCAGGCGGAAGTCGACCGCACCCTGGACGTGCTGCTGGCCTACGGCGTCAACCACATCGACACGGCGGCCACGTACGGCGCCTCTGAGAGGCTGATCGGCCCCTGGATGGCGCGCCGCCGGCGGGATTTCTTCCTGGCTACCAAGGTGGAGGAGCGGACCTATCGCCCGGCCTGGGAATCGATCCGCCGGTCGCTCGACCTGCTGCGGGTGGACCAGGTCGATCTCATGCAGCTCCACAACGTGAGCGACGATGCCACGTGGGAGAAGGTCATGGGGCCAGGTGGGGCGGCAGAGGCGCTGCTGGAAGCGCAGGCTCAGGGGCTCACCCGTTTCATCGGCATCACCGGTCACGGGCTCGACATCACCCGCCTGCACCTTGCCGCCCTGGACCGCATCCCCTTTGACTCCGTGCTGTTGCCCTACAACGCCCCGCTCCTGCAGAACCCGGCGTACGCCGCCGGTTTCGAGGCGCTGGCCGCGGTGTGCCGGGAGCGCAACGTCGCCATGCAGGCGATCAAGACGCTGACGCGGCGGCCATGGGGCGGCCGGGAGCACACGCGCACCACCTGGTACGAGCCCTTCGAGGACCAGTCCGACATCGACCGCGCCGTGCATTGGGTGTTTGCCCGGCCGGAGCTCTTCCTGAACACGCCCGGGGATGTCGATCTGCTCCCCAGGGTGCTGGATGCGGCCAGCCGCTATGAACCGGAGCGCCCTATTGCCGACATGACCGCCATGACCACCCGGCTGGAAATGGAGCCTCTGTTCACATGAGGGCTGCCGGTACGCCGCCGAATGGCGCCAATGAATCTACTGCCTCTTCCTTTTGAGCCACGTCACCCATCTTGTTTCAAGGAGTACATAGCGCAATGAAATACCGTTCGTTTGGCCGCACTGGCTGGAACATTGCTGAGGTTGGCTTTGGCGCCTGGGCCATCGGCGCTGACTGGGGCCAGGTCGACGAGGCCACCGCCATGGCCACGCTGTACCGGGCGCTTGACCTGGGCGTCAACTTCTTCGACACCGCCGATGTCTACGGCGACGGCCGCAGCGAGCGGCTGCTCGCCCGGCTCCGCCGCGAGCGTTCGGAGCCGTTCTACGTCGTTACCAAGGCCGGCCGTCGCCTGAGCCCTCACAACGCCGACGGCTACAACGCCGCCAACCTGACCCGGTTCGTCGAGCGCAGCTTGACCAACCTGGAGACTGACTGCCTGGACCTGGTCCAGCTCCACTGCCCGCCGACTGAGGTGTACTACCGCCCCGAAGTGTTTGCCGCCCTGGACGACCTGGTCAAGGCGGGCAATATCAAGTACTACGGCGTGAGCGTTGAGAAGGTCGAAGAAGGGCTCAAGGCGATTGAGTATCCGGGCGTGCAAAGCATCCAGATCATCTTCAACATGTTCCGCCTGCGGCCTTCCGAGCTGTTCTTCCAGGAGGCCAAGCGCCGCCAGGTGGGCATCCTCGCCCGCGTGCCCCTGGCCAGCGGCATGCTCACCGGCCGCATGAGCGGCAGCACGACGTTCACGACTGATGACCACCGCAACTACAACCGCCACGGCGAAGCCTTCAACGTCGGGGAAACCTTCTCCGGCGTGGACTACGAGACGGGCCTGGCCGCGGTCGAGGAACTGCGGCCCCTGGTGCCGCCCGGCGCCACGATGGCGCAGTGGGCCCTGCGCTGGATCCTGATGTTCGATGCGGTCTCCACCGTCATCCCCGGCGCCAAGAGTCCGGCCCAGGAAGCAGACAATGCCGCTGCTGCCGACCTGCCGCCCTTGACCGCGGAGCAGATGGCGAAGGTGCAGGCGATCTACGATGCCCGTATCCGTGACCTGGTGCACCAGCGCTGGTAGACGGCAGGCTCGCCATGTCCATGCAAGTCACGGTCCTTCAGGGCAGCATCCAGGAAACGGCGGCTGACCTGATCATCGTCAACCTCTTCGAGGGGGTCACGGAGCCGGGCGGCGCCACCGGCGTCGTCGACAAGGCGCTGGGCGGCCGCCTAAGCGCCCTCATCGCCCTGGGCGATGCGAGGGGCGGGTTGGGCCAGACGACGCTGCTGCATACGTTCGGCGCCCTGCCCAGCCCCCGCGTCCTGGTGGTGGGGCTGGGAGATCGCGCCCACTTCGGCTTGGCTGCGGTGCGGACGGCAGCGGCTGCCGCCGTGGCCGCCGCCCGGCAGACCGGCGCCCGCCGCGTGGCCACCATCGTCCACGGGACCGGCGCAGGTGGCCTGGCCCCTGCCGAAGCCGCCCAGGCGGTCGTCGAGGCGAGCCTGATGGAAGCCTACGTGATGCCGCGGCAGGCCAGCGGCGCCGGCCCCAAGCCCGGCATCGAAGAGCTGGTGCTCGTGGAATGGAGCCAGGAGAGCGTGGAGGCGGTGGCAGACGGCGCCAGGGTAGGGCGCATCATCGCCGAGAGCGCCCTGTTCGCCCGCGACCTGGCGGCGGCGCCGTCCAACGTCGCTACGCCCACCTACCTGGTCGAAGCCGCCCGAGGCATGGCCGCCGCCAGCGGGCTGGCCTGTACGGTGCTTGAGCGCGAGGACATAGAGGCCCTGGGCATGGGCATCCTGCTCGCCGTGGCGAAGGGGAGCGACGAGCCGCCCAAGTTCGTCATCCTGGAGCACAACCGCGAGCGCGCCGGCGAACTGGACACCGTGGTCCTGGTGGGGAAGGGCGTGACCTTTGACACGGGCGGCTATACCCTCAAGGTCGAGTCGAAGGCGACGATGTGGAAGATGAAAGGAGACATGGCAGGCGCCGCTGACGTGATGGCGGCGCTGCGGGCGGCGGCGCTGCTCGACCTGCCCCTGCACGTCGTGGGCCTGACGCCGCTGTGCGAGAACATGATCAACGGCAAGGCGCAGAAGCCGGGGGATGTCTACCGCGGCATGACCGGCAAGACCATGGAGGTCATCTCCACCGACGCCGAAGGGCGCATGATCCTGGCCGACGCCCTGGCCTACGCCGGCCGCTACCAGAAGGCCAGGGCCGTCATCGACCTGGCGACCCTGACCGCCACCATCGGCCTGGCGTTGGGACCCAGGGCAGCAGGCCTCTTCACCCCGGATGCCTGGCTGCAGGATCGCCTGCTGGCGGCGTCGGCCGCCACCGGGGAAAGGCTGTGGCCGATGCCAATGTACGATGACTACGCCCAGGACATCGCCAGCGAGTTCGCCGACGTCAAGAACTCGACCATGCCGGACAAGGCCGCAGGCGTCAGCACGAGCGCCAAGTTCCTCCAGCATTTCACCGAAGGCTACCCCTGGGCGCACATCGACCTGGCGAACATGGCGTGGGCGCCGGCAGCGCGACCGATGTACCCCAAGGGCGCCACGGCCTTCGGCGTGCGCCTCCTCATCCAGTTCCTGCGGGACTGGGTGCATTGACCGCGTTTCCAGGCCGCCTCTGGCGATAAGCCGCGGGCGGCCTCTCTCAATTTGGCACCCTCATTAAGGAGACTCCGATGGCAGTCACAAAGATCGCATACAAAGGTTGGCCCAACTGCTACCGCCTGTCCAACGACCAGATGGAGCTGGTGGTCACCACCGACGTCGGCCCCCGGGTGATCCGGCTGGGCTTTGTGGGCGGCGACAACCTCTTCGCCGAGTTTGAGGAACACCTTGGCCAGACCGGCGGCGACGCCTGGCGGCTGTACGGCGGGCACCGTCTCTGGCACGCCCCCGAACACAACCCGCGCAGCTACCATCCCGACAATTTCCACGTCGCGCTTGAGGAGCATCCCGGCTTCGTCCGCCTGGTGCAGCCCGTCGAAACGACCACCGGCATCCAGAAGGAGATCGACATTGCCCTGGACCCGGTCGCGGCGCGGGCCAAGCTCACGCACCGGCTGCGCAACACCAACCTCTGGGAGGTGGAGCTGGCGCCCTGGTCGTTGTCCGTCATGGGGACCGGCGGGGTGGCGATCATCCCGATTCCCCCACGCGGCACCCATGAAGCGAACCTGCTTCCCACGCACACCCTGACGATGTGGGCCTATACGGACATGTCCGACCCGCGCTGGACGTGGGGCCAGAAGGCCATCTTGCTGCAGCAGGATACGCAGGCCACCACGCCCCAGAAGATCGGCATGTTGTCGCCGGATGGCTGGGTGGCCTACGCCCGGGGCGGCGAGCTCTTCGTCAAACGTTTCCAATACGTCCCCGGCGCCAGCTACCCCGATTACGGGTGCACCCTCGAAGTCTTTACGCGCTGGGACATGCTGGAGGTGGAGACGCTGGGACCCTTGGTGAAGTTGGTTCCTGGTGCAGCCGTGGAGCACGTCGAGGAGTGGCATCTCTTCCGCGATGTTTCCCAACCCTACGACGATGCCGGCGTCGTCGCCCATATCCTGCCGAAGGTGGCGCAGACAGCACGTTAGCAGAACAAGGTGGCGGTCGTAGGGGCGACCGGCCGGTCGCCCCTACGATTCGACCAGGGCCAAGGATGAAAGCCGCGATAGCAGGCGCCGCCTAGCCGGCACGCGTGCCATTGCGCACTGGCTTCTCGGGTAGGGCAAGCACCGGTGTCACACCATCGGCAAAGCCAATATCAAACAGCATCGCTTCCGAGACCTCACCCATCATCTTCTTCGGCGCAAGATCGACCACAAACAGCGCCTGCAAACCTTCGATCTCTTTGGGGTTTTGTCGTTCTTTCTTCATCCCCACCAGCACTTTGCGTTTGTGATCGCCGAAATCGACGGTGAGCCTGACCAGTTTGTCCGAAGAAGGCACCTCTTCGACCTGCTCAATGGCGCCAACCCGGATGTCGAGTTTCTCGAGCACATCGAATGCGATTGCCGGCTTGATGGGTGCTGGTTGAAAAGCAGGATTGCCTTGCATTCCTTCCTCCGCAGAATCTGATAACGGTGCTGGTTTCCAATAGGGAGGGTGTGCGTCGACTCAGGTAGGCTCCTGGAAGAAGTCGCCAGACGTCTCATGCGAGGGACACCGTGAGTGGCGCGCACCGCCCCTAGGGTGCCATAGGGCAAACGCTGGTGCAACGCTTTGCGAGCACGGCGATGGGGAGAAGCAACCGAAACCATCGACGATGCAGCCTTGACCCTCATCGTTTGAACCGTCCGCACGATCCCTATTCTTGACGCGCCCGGGCGGGCTTCTGTTCTAAACAATTCCTGAATAGCTCCTCCATCGTGCCCCCACAAGCCTGTCGTAGCCTAAGGGGCACTGCAGAGCGACACCTGCACGACCCCCTCTGACAGTGGCGGTGGCCGGCAAGCACAGTTCTGCATCAACCCACGAACCGCAATCCATCGCAAACGGACGGAGCACTATGGCAAAAGGTACTGTTTCCAGCCAAACACGCAACAACTGGCTCATCGACGCCGCCGTGTTCATCGGCGCGTTGGTTGCCTCCCTCACCGGCATCTATTTCCTCTTCCTGCCTTCGGGCGGGTACCAGGGCGGGCGCAACCCAATGTATGGCGTCACGATACTCTTTGATCGCCACACCTGGGATGATCTGCACACCTGGTTCGGCGTCCTGATGATCGTCGCCGTGGCAGTCCACTTCACCATTCACTGGACCTGGGTGAAGGGCACGGCAAAGCGCCTGGCGAAGTCGGCGGCCGGCAAGGGCGCAAGCATGAATCGGCACGGGCTCTTCAACGTGGCCGTCGATGCCGCCGTGGCCCTTGGTTTCTTGTTGGCGGCGCTCTCAGGGGTCTACTTTCTCTTTGCCGGCAGCGGTCGCGCTGCAGATGCCAACTTCATCTTCAGCCGCACAACCTGGGACCTGATTCACACCTGGTCCGGCGTGACGATGATCATCGCCGCCGTCATCCACTTTGCCATCCATTGGCGCTGGGTGACCAAGGTCACCGCCAAGGTGGTTCCTTCGCTCGTGCCGCAGCCGGCAGGAGCCCATGCAGTCGAACATCGTGGGGCGTGAGAATCCTCCGACCACGCAGCCGTTGTTCCATCAGAACCTATCAGACAACCCACTCAAGCAAGGAATGAGAACCATGTTTAAGAAGATCGCACTTGGCGTCCTGTTGGCGGGCTTCGCTGCCGTCCTGGTCTGGGGCGCCATGATTCGCACCAATGCAACCACCGGCAGCGCTGGCGAGGCTGGGCGTCGCGGCCGGGCAACGGAGCAGTTCACGACCACCGCCAACGCCTTGAGCTACGGCGACCACAGCGGCGCAGCCACCCAGGGAGCCGGACGCGGCGGTCGCCAGGGCCAAGGTCAGGGTCAGGGCCAGGCGGCTGGCGCAGAACTCGCCCAACCAGGAGCCGGAAGACTGGCGGGCGCCCCCCTGGCCGGCGTGCAGCCGGCAGAGTGGCGCCAGATCCAGGGAACCGTGGTCAGCGCCGCGGACGACCTGGTGGAGATTCAGACCGATGCGGGTGAGGTGATCCCGTTCGAGGGCCGCCCGCTCAGCTACGCCCAAGAGCAAGGCTTCAATCTCAAGGTCGGCGACAGTGTAGCGTTGGGCGGCTTCGACGAGGATGGCGAGTTCAAGCTCGGTCAGGTGACGAGCCTCGACGACGGCGTCAGCATCACCCTGCGCGACGCCAGCGGCCGGCCGGGCTGGGCTGGAAGAGGCCGCCAGGGCTAGGCGAACGCGGAGCCCTATCGCCGCACAACGTGAGCGGCTCCCGGACCTTTCGGGAGCCGCTCACGCTTGTTCTGGTTTTCTGCCAACGAAGATGCCGTACCCCATCTGCTGCAGCAAGTCTACCGGCGCGTCGAACATCTCTCTCAGGGACTGCCTCAGGGTGGGCTCAGTAATATACAGGCGGAGCAACCGGCCCCAGGCCCTCACGGCCCAGCGCCAGCCGACCCAGCGGATGCGATCCCTGATTTCCGTCCGGGCATCGATGCGGTAGAGCTTCACCACCCTGTCGCACAGGACCGATTTCTCCCACAGCGCCTGCCAGGTGGCAGCACTGGGAACGTGCGTGCCCAGTGAAGTCTGGACGCGCGCGGTGAGCTCGGGAGTCGCCTTATCGACGAAGTAGGTCTCGTTGAGCCCCACATAGCCCCCAGGCTTGGTGACTCGGACGCACTCGGCGATCGCACGTCCTTTGTCCTCTACGAAGGCAAGGACCGATTCGCAGAAGACGACGTCAAAGCGATCCGATTTGAAGGGCAGTGCAAGCACATCGCCCACCCTGAGATCGACTTTGTCGCTCACGCCCACCATCCTGGCCCGTTGGCGTGACCAGGCGAGCATCTTCTCCGAGATGTCCACGCCCACCACGTGACAGGGATAATTCCTGGCGACATAGGCGGAGCCAACGCCAATGCCACACCCCGCGTTGAGAACCTCTCTGGCTGTCTCGATGCGGCATAAAGTTAACAACTCGTCGGTTGCCGCAAACCCACCATTGTGCTTGGTGATCCCGACGTAGGCCTGCATGTCAAGGTATTCGATGCCCGGCCGGGCAGTCTGACCGGTTGTCATGGCCTTCGCTCCCGTGCCGCAGCGCTGCGGGCACATCCCATTATCGCGCCCAAAACGTGGTTTGCGCGCACCAGTTTGTGTTTTCGCCCACCGCTTTTCCCACGCCGGGAATGGCGCGGAATCCCAGCCCTACCGCATCCCCAGAGGCGGATCTGTCAGCGCCAGCCAGCCTCCCCGAAAGCAGGGAGGCTGGCTGGCGCTGGTGTTTGACTATTTCCCGCTCAGCCGCTTCTTGACGCCCTTACGGAAGGTGTAGAAGGGGATCATGACGGCCATGGTGGCATCGGAAACACGCACGCGGGCCTGGGCTTGCGCCCGCCAGGCCGCCACCCGCATTTCCTGCAGGCGCTGCTGGAAGGTGTCCGATACCGGCCAGTCGGTGACTAGGATCGGTTCACCCTGCGCCTCTTCTGTCTGCAGCTCCCACACGCAGGCGGCGTTGGTCAGGCCAGCGCCAAACGCCACCATCACCAGGCGGTCGCCCGGCTGCACGCGGCCCGTGTCAAGGGCCTCGCAAAGCGCCAGCGGGATCGAGGCGGCGGAGGTGTTGCCGTAGCGATCGAGGTTGATCATCATCTTGTCCCGGTCGACGCCCAGGCGGCGCATGGCCAGGTCGATGATGCGTTCGTTGGCCTGATGCGGGATGATGAGATCGATGTCGTGGATGGTCAGACCGGCGTCGCCCACGACCTTGAGCACAGAATCGGTCATGACCCGCGTGGCGAACTTGAACACCCGCTGCCCGTCCATCCGCAGCTTGTGATCCTTGCGCTCCAGGGCCTCCGGCGTCAGGGTGGAGGCGCTGCCGATCCCAGGCACGATCAAAGCATCAGCCTGGGAGCCATCGGAACCCAGGACCATGCTCTGCAGGCCGCCTGGTTGGTCGCTTTGGCTGACAATCACGGCGCCGGCGCCATCGCCGAAGAGGATGTTGGTGTTCCGGTCGGTCCAGTCGACGGCATAGCTGAGCTTTTCGGCGCCGACGACAAGGACGTGCTGGCACATGCCGGTGTTCACAAACTGGGCCGCCGTGATCAGGCCGTAGGCGAACCCGGAGCATCCGGCGACCAGGGTCATGGCCCCGGCCTTGTGGGCGTCCAGGCGGTCCTGCAGAAGGCTGGAGGTGGGTGGGCAGAGATGGTCAGGAGTGGAGGTCGCCAACAGGATCAGGTCCAGGTCGGCGCCGGTGATGCCCGCGCGTTCCAGCGCCCGCTGGGCGGCGATCACGGACATGTCGGCGGTCGTCTGATCGTCGGCGGCGATGCGCCGCTCCCGGATTCCCGTGCGTGTGACGATCCACTCGTCGCTCGTGTCCACCATGGTGGCGAGCTCATGGTTCGTCAGCACGCGCTCGGGCACATACATGCCCCACCCAGTTATTTTGCTGTAATGATTGCTCATCTTGGAGTCTGCCTCAGTGCGCGATAAAGGAATGAAAGGCAACTACGGCGTTCTTGGCGCCGCTTGCAGGCCAAACGGCCCACAACACTGAGAAGAGGCTGTCGATTATGAGGAGAAAGCCCGGTGACTTCGAGGGATCACCTTGGCGCCGGATTGTACAACATCGGCAATGGATGCAAAAACCCTTACCCTTGGCGGAAGACCCCTTGTTTATGCGGCCAGCACATCCCGGTCGGTGCCAGCATGGCGGCTGAACCGCCAATAGGCCAGCGCCCCAACGACAGAGGCAGTGCCGATGGCCGCCACGGGAACGACCCAGCGAGAGCGGGCGGCGCCCCGGCTCTGTCCGTAGCCAAGCGCCGCCTGCGTGCGCCGGCGCTGCATTTCCGCGTGGAGCTGGTCGCGCAGCTCAACCCGAAACTCAGGCCGGGGCCGCACGGGTATGAGCAGAGTCCAAAGCAGCCTCACCAGTCCGAACAGGCTGGCGGTGTCTGCAGGAAGGGTCTCTGAGCTTTCGATCGCTTGCGCCTGGGCCTCGTTGGACTGCTCCAAAGCTGCAAAGTGCCGGTCGAGGAGATCGTCTGCTTGGACTTTCATCGTGTCGTTCCTTGGGTGCTACAGGGGATAGCCGACGAGGCCAATGGTGCCAGGTCCCAGGTGGACAGCCACCGAAGGCGCCAGCGCCGTCGCCCACAGCACCGCGCAGTTGAGATGCCGGCGCGCCTGGTCGAGAAGGAGTTGGGCATCGGCCTCAGCGCGGGCGTGGACAACGGCGATGTGCGCAGGCGCATCGCCGATGCGCTCTCTGAGCTGCTCGACCATGCGATCGAGAGCGCGGCGCCGGGTGCGCACGCGTTCGCCGGCCAGGAGCTCGCCCTCGCTGAGATTGATGATCGGCTTGATGTTGAGAAGCGAAGCCACGGTCGAGCTGAGGGCGCTGACCCGCCCGCTCATGACCGCGTACTTCAGGGTCTCCGGGCTGAGAAAGATGTTCATCTGCGACCGGATGTACTCCATTCGCTTCAACACCTGCGCCAGGGGCGTGCCCTGGTCGAGGAGTTCCAAGGCTTCTGCGCTCATGAAGCCAAGACCGGCCGATCCGCAGGCGGAGTCGAAAGCGTAGACGGGGATGGTGTCGCTCACGATTTCCGCCCCCAACGCCGCTGACTGATAGGTTCCGCTGAGCTTGCCGGTGACGTGCATTGAGATGACCGCATCATAGTCGGTGCTGAGATGGCGGTAGAGATCGGCGAATTCGCCAGGGCTGGGCTGTGACGTCTTCGGGATCATGTGCTCGGCGTCGACGCGGGCATAGAAGCTGGCTTCATCGATGTCAATGCCCTCGCGATAGGTATCCTCGCCGAAGCGGATATGAATGGGGACGATATGGAGGCGTTGGCGTCCGGGCCAGTCAGGGGGTGTGTCGCAGGTCGAATCGACCACGATGGCAACGCGAGGGGACATGGATCAGAAGAAATTGCGTTCCTGCAGGTCGCTGCGCAGCGCCAGCAGCGTGCGATGATAGAGGGACTTAATCGAGGACTCGGTGCGCCCCATGATCTCGCCGATCTGGGCGTTGGGCATGTGCTCAACGAACTTCAGCAGCAAGAGCTGCTGCCGGTCTTCGGGGAGACGATGGATGGCTCCCAGCAGCGCCTCGCGTGCTTCCTGTTTTTCGACAACGGCGGCGGGGCTGGGACGGCGGATGGCCGCGACGACGGGGTCTTCGAAGGGAACGGTCTTGTGACGGGAGCGCTGGCGATGAAGGTTGGCAACAAGGTTGTGGGCGATGCGGTAGAGCCAGGCCGAAAAAGGGGCGCCGCGGTCCTCGTAGCTGCCGATCTTGTCGAGCGCCTGGAAGAAGGTGCGCGCGGTCAGGTCTTCAGCATCGTCATCGTTGCCGACGCGGTAGTAGATATAGCTGTAGATCTTGTCGACATAGCGCTCGTAGAGCTCACCAAAGGCGGTCGGCTCTTCTTTTGCCTGTTCGATCAGAATGGTTTCGTCGAGATGCTCGAGACTGCGCACGCTGGGTCCTTTGCAACCCGGCCTGTGCTACCTAGAACACCGCCGGATGGAGCTGGTTGCGGAAGATTGGGTATTCTAGCACCGGAAAAAGACCCAGGCCAAGCGTTGGCGAACCTTCAGCATTGTGCTAAGATTGCGCCAAGATGTGCATTTGCCGGTTTGAGCGACGTCGAGGGCGACGAGAGGATGTGGAAGCACGACAGTCTACCTTGCGCCTCATACCAGGCTGCTCGACCTTGTGTATGCGCCCCTTGATCTTGTAGCTGCCGGAGGTTCATTCAAGCATGCTGAATGCCAAGCGACGTGTGGTGATTACTGGTATGGGCGCCGTCAGCCCCTTGGGACTGGACGTGGCGACCACCTGGGAAGGAATGCTCGCGGGCCGGACGGGCGCCTCGCGCATCACCAATTATGACCCCAGCGAACTACCGACGCAGATCGCCGCCACCATTCCCGATTTCAATCCCGAGACCTACCTTTCGCACAAAGAAGCCCGGCGGATTGGCCGCCTGACACAGCTCGCCATTGCCGCCACTGAGGAAGCCCTGGCCGACAGCAAACTGGTGTTAGGCAGCGAAGACCCCACCCGCCTGGCCATCGAGATGGGCAGCGCCTTTGGCGCCCTGGACATCGTCGAAGAGGAGTCCTACCGTGCCAGGACGCGCGGGTATCGCGCCACCAATCCGGCGTTGGCGCCTTCCGTCCTCGTCACGATGACGCCCTGTTACCTGGCCATTCGCTACGGCGTCCAGGGACCGGTCAATTCGCCGGTGGTTGCCTGCGCAACGGGCGTGGTGAGCCTGGGCGATGCCGCCCGCCGCATCGCCGATGACGATGTCGATGTGGCCATCGCGGGCGGCACCGACGCCTACACGACCGCCTTGCTGGTGACGGCCTTCAGCCGGCTCGGCGCCATGAGCACGCGCAATACGACGCCTGAGACCGCCTGCCGTCCCTTCGATGCCGAGCGCGATGGGATGATCGTCGGCGAGGGCGCCGTGACCATGGTGCTGGAATCGCTTGACCATGCCCTGGCCCGCGGCGCCACCATCCTGGCGGAAATGGGGGGCTTGGGCCTCACTTCGGACGCCTACAACATGGCGGCGCCGGATCCGGCGGGCAGCGGGGCGAGCCGAGCCATGAAGATCGCCATCGCCAAGGCGGGTCTCAAGCCCGAGGACATCGACTACGTCGGCGCCCACGGCACGGCGACCAGGCTGAACGATTCGGCGGAGACCAATGCCATTAAGCAGACCTTGGGCGAGCGCGCCTACCAGGTGCCCATCACCTCGATCAAACCCATGATCGGCCACACGATGGGTGCGGCTGGCGCCTTCGGCGCCCTGACCCTGGTCCAGGCCATCCGCACCGGCTGGGTGCCGCCGACGATCAACTACTCGATCCCCGATCCCGAGTGCGACCTGGACTACACCCCCAACACGGCCCGCCAGGTGCACGTCGATGCGGCCATCACCAATGCTTTTGGCTTCGGCGGGCAGAACGGCGCTTTGGTCATCAAGCGCTACGTCCCATGACCATGCCCGCCCCGAACGGTCCCGGCGCATCATCCCCGACAGCCGCAAGGTCGGCGCAGGTCCAGCTCTTCATTACCTGCCTGGTCGACCATCTCTATCCTGAGATTGCCGAGGCCGTGGTGACGGTGCTGGAACGACAGGGAATCCGGGTCGAGGTGCCGCGCGGCCAGACCTGCTGCGGGCAACCGGCGTTCAACGGCGGCTTTCAGGCGGACGCGCGCCAGATGGCGCGCCACTTCCTCGACGTGTTCGCCGGTACGGAGGGCCCTATCATCTGCCCTTCGGGTTCGTGTGCGGCCATGGTGGTCCATCACTATCCGGAACTGTTTGCGAACGATCCGGTCCAACAGGCCCGGGCCGAGGCCGTGGGCGCACGCGTGCGTGAGTTCAGCCAGTTCCTGGTCGAGGACCTTGGCCTGGAGTATGCAGGGGGTGCGCCGGGCCGCTACACGTTCCACCCCTCCTGCCACCTGACACGCAGCCTGGGGGTGCACGGCTGCGCCGAAACGCTGCTCGACCACATCCCCGGCAGTGAACGGACGCCCCTGCCGGAGGCCAGCGCGTGCTGCGGGTTTGGCGGTCTCTTCGCCATCAAGGAGCCGGCGATGTCGGGCGCTATGCTGCAGCACAAGCTGGCCAACATCGCCGCGAGCGGCGCCGACACCTGCGTCGTCTGCGATGCCTCGTGTATGACGCACATGAACGGCGGCATGATTGCCAAAGGCGAGCAGCCCAGGGTGCGCCACCTGGCCGAAGTGCTGGCTGAGGCGTGAGGCGTACTGCGTACTGCGTCATGCGTAATGGGTTGGGTCTTGCCCGAGCAACTCTCGTCATGTCTACGATGGCTCTATGGCTACGCTGAATCAACGCGCTGAGATCGCTTTGCTTGATGTTCCGCTCCAGCAGGCGCTGGGACGGGCCATGAACAACTTTGCCGATGGCCGGGTGCGCGTGATGGGGAGCCTGCCCCACGGGGAGGCGCTGCGTGACCACGCGCGCATGATTCGCGCCGGCACGTTGAGCCGGCTGGACGAACATCTCGTTGCCTTTCAGCGCAGCGCCGAGGGCAACGGCGCCATCGTGCACTGGGCACGCGATGCCGCCGAGGCCCGCGCCCTGGTCGTCGAAATCGCCAAGGGCAATGAGGTGCAGCGCATCGTCAAGAGCAAGTCCATGCTCACCGAGGAGATCGAGCTCAATCCGGCCCTGGAAGCAGCCGGTCTGGAGGTGCTTGAGACCGATTTGGGCGAATACGTGGTGCAGCTTGGCCACGACCACCCCAGCCACATCATTGCGCCCATCGTCCACAAACGCAAGGAAGATGTGTCGGCGCTGTTCCACGAGCACCTGGGCACACCGCTTGACGCTGACATCCCGACGCTCACCGCCGCGGCCCGCCGGGCGCTGCGCGAGGCGTTCCTGCAGGCGGATATGGGGATTACTGGCGCCAATTTCGCCGTGGCCGAATCGGGCAGCATCGTCCTGGTGACGAACGAGGGCAACGGCCGCTTTGTCACCGCTGCGCCGCGCATCCATGTCGCTCTGGTCGGCATCGAAAGGCTGGTGCCAACGCTGGACGATCTGGGCACCCTGCTCCAAATTCTGGCGGCCAGCGCCACCGGCCAGCCTCTTAGCTGCTACACGACCTTTGTCACCGGACCCCGCCGCAGTCGCGACGAGGATGGTCCTGAACAGGTCCATGTGATCCTGGTCGACAACGGGCGTTCCCGCATCCTGGGCACGGAGCTGGCCGAGATTCTCTACTGCATTCGCTGCGGCGCCTGCCTCAACGTTTGTCCCGTCTACCGCAATGTCGGCGGCCACACCTATGGCTCGGTGTACCCCGGCCCGATCGGCATTGTGGTGACCCCTGCCCTGGACGGCCTCGGCCCGTGGAATGAGCTTCCGCAGGCGTCCAGCCTGTGCGGCGCCTGCACCGAGGCCTGCCCGGTGCGCATCGACATCCCCAGGATGCTCCTGAAGCTGCGGGCGGAAAGCGTCGATGCGGGCTATCCTCCCGATTGGCTGCATTTTGGCATCCGCGGCTTCACGTGGGCGGCGACCCGTCCGCGCCTGTTCCGTTGGGGGGCGCGCCTGGCCAGCGTGGCCCAACGCCTGGCGCCAAAGGCGGGACCGGGCTGGACGCGGTGGCTGCCTGGCCCCTTGGGAGGATGGACGCAGACCCGGGCCTTCCCGCCCGTTGTCAGCGAGAGTTTCAGCGCCCGGTGGGAGAAGCGGCAGGCTGCGGCC
Source organism: Chloroflexota bacterium (assembly GCA_029782215.1). Lineage (GTDB taxonomy): Bacteria > Chloroflexota > Anaerolineae > J102 > J102 > SSF26. The sequence continues at coordinate 62,210 of JAKOVD010000201.1, read as the reverse complement.
GAGGGCGCCGATCGCCGGAATTGACCCCCAACCGAGGGACCACACCCATGACCGATCCTCGCGCCGAGATTCTTGACCGCATCCGCCAGGCCCTGCCCCTGGGGCATCTTCCTGCCGTGGTGGAAACGCTTCCGGCGCCGCCGGCGCCGCCTCCGTTCGCGCAACCGCTGGCGGACGTGTTTGCCGCAGCCCTGGCCGAGGTGCGCGGCGACCTGCACCGTGTGCCCGACCGCGGGGCGGCACGCGCGTTCCTGTTGGAGGAGTTCAAGCGCCTGCAGGTCAATCAGGTGCTCTGCTGGGATGTGGATCGGTGGCCCGACCCGGGCCTCGCCCCTTACCTGAAGGCCAGAGACATCGAACTGGTGTCAAGCCGGCTGTCCGGGCTGCGTCGCAAGCAGGACCTTGAGCGGCTGGGACAGATCGGGGTGGGCTTGACCGGCGCCGATGCTGGCCTGGCCCGCACGGGTAGCCTGGTGCTGCTGGGCAGCCGGGAACAGGGACGGTTTGCCTCGCTGATGCCGCCGGTGCACTATGCTCTGCTGCGGGCCGACTTGATCTACCCGGACCTGGCCGCCTGGCTGGCGGCGCCGGGTGTGCACGACAAGATCGTCGCCAGCAGCAGCACCGTGGTGATCACCGGTCCCAGCCGCACGGCGGACATCGCCCAGACTCTGACCCTGGGGGCGCACGGTCCGCGCGAGCTGCACGTGGTGTTGATCGGTTAGCACCGGCTTGTTGGGCCTGGTGATCTGCTAGTCGCCCGTGCTGCGTTGTGCCAGCGGCATGAACAGCTTGTACTCGTTCACTTGCACGGCCTTGTCGAGGAATCCGATCCAGCCGTCGCGGTTGTAGAGGTAAAGGTCATAGGCGCCGCCCGGCGTACCGGCGGGCATGGTCGCCTGCAGCAGTTGGCCGGTGAGCGAGGTCACGCCCTGGAGGTGGATGGTGGGGGCGCCTCCAGATGGGGCCAGGTAGACTTCGGGCGTTCCCTTGAAACCCTGCCCGGCAAGGGTGAGGGTGGTGGCGACGTCGGTGTCGTTGATGGTCATGGGACTGACGGCCAGGATCATGGAGATGTTGTAGGATGCGATCTCGTGACCCTCAGGATGCCTGTAGACGAGCGCCACCTTGTCGCCCAGGCTGATCGTTTCCTGACTGAAGTCGACGACGGTCCTGCCCGCGCCGGCGGTGTACTCTTTCCACCACGACTCGCCGCTGCTGGCCCGCCACAGCCCGACTGTCATGGAGGATGAGGGAGGCACCGAGGCAAGGCAGAAGACCTGGTCCGCGGGGTCGTCGACGAGCGGGAGCAGGTCAGGAATGGTCAGCGTCACCGTCGCGGCGCCGGTCGTGGCCGACACGACATCGCCCGCAGCCAGGGCAACCGGCGGGTGCAGTGCATCCAGGTCAAATCCGGCCCGGCCGTCGGCGCTTGCCGTCTGCTCCGAGCTGAGCTTGAGGACGCCTGTGGCGGTGGCGACGCGCAGATGGACGATGGCATCGGGCGGCGTGCCCAGGTTGATGGAATGGTTGGGTCGTGCCGTGATCTCGAGACGCAGCACCTGCCGGACAATGCCCACCCAATGCCCATCGGGCCGGATGGTCCAGAGCTGCACCCGGTGCCCCGGTCCCAGGTCGGCGCCTGCAAACAGCAGGTGATAGTCGCCGCTGACATCGGTGGCGCCTTCGACGCTCGGGACGCCTTGGATGTCCAGGAGGTCCGCAGACACCCGGGCCGGATAGGCGGCGCCGTAGACATGGCCGTTGAAGGTGTTGGCGTCGACGTCGACCTGACCTTCGATGCGGTTGACCACCAGGCTGGTCACCACGCTGCCTCCGCTCACGAGCGATACGCTGTCCCCCGGCTGGATGTCGGTGCAGCCCTGTTTGTCGCACATGTTGGCGTTGAAGTAGCCCTTGGCATCGGCCGTCACGTCGATCGCCCTTTTCAAGGAGATGCCGAAAGCCAGCGCAACGGTCAGGCTCTCATCCGGGCGGGCGCGACCTTTCACCCAGTTCTGCGATTCCTGCACCTGGAGCCAATAGGGACTCTCGATGCGAAGGGGAAGCTCGGAATGATTGTCAGCCGGCACGGCATCCGCCTCAGCGCCGCCGGCGTCGAGGATTGTCGTGAGTGTTTCTCCGGGGACGGCGCCGGCGGCCACCTGGACGTGAAGCTGGAACTGACCCTGCCAACCTGCAGGAAGATCTCCGAAATGCCAGATGACTTGGTTGTCCTGCACCTCGCCGCCCCAGGAATCATCACGGTAGCCAAGGGTGGAGGGCAGGGTGGCGGTGAGAACCACGTTGTGGGCCGTTGCCGCGCCCGCGTTGGCCAGCTCGATGCAGTATTGGGGATCCCAGCCGGGAGCAAGCCGCTCGCCAGGGCAGAGGTTCTGGACCACGCGCAGGTCCGGCCCTACCAGGGTGCGGACCTCGGATGCGTTGTCATCCTGGCGTGACTCGGTGCTGGTGGTCTGGATCTCCAGGCGGTTCACCACTTCGGCGCCGATGGGGACGTCATCCTGCAGGCGCACGTACAGGCGCGCCTCGCCCTGGTCGCCGGGGTTGATCGTTCCCATGTCCCAAACCAGGGCACCCCCCTCGACGCGAACCTTGCCCCAGCCGTCAACGCCCTTGATTTCTACCGAAGCGGGCGGACGATCGCGTACGGTGACATTGTCATCGGGCGCGGTGCCATCGTTGACAAGCCAAAGGTCGTAGTCGAACCCGCAGCCGGGGCAGACATCCCCTTCCAGACGTTTGACGACGCGCAGGTTAGAACCCGGCGCCTGCGTGGTGAACGTGAAGGCGGCCTCGTTGTCATCGGTCCGGTCATCGGTGAAAGTCGATGTGACCCTCACCGTGTTGGTGAGGGTGCTGCCGGGGGCGGCGGCGTCTGCGATCTTGCCGGTGAGCTCGACGCCTATCCAGCGCCACGGGACGAGATCGCCCAGGCTGAAGCTGGCGAAGCCCGGGCCTTGATCGAGGGGCGCCAGGGGCGAGGCGAGATCGTTGGCGCCAGTGGCCGGGTTCCAATCAAGACGCCTGGCCTGGACAAAAGCCATGCCGGCCGGCAGCGTATCGGTCATGATCATATGGGGGGCGGCGCTGTTGGCGTCGTTGCGCAGCGTGATCCAGAACGTATACTCCTGGCCGGCCACGGGACTGCCGCGACGGTAGCCCTTTTCAATATGAAGGTTGACGTGTCGCTCCGTAACCCATACCTCGTGATCGCTGTCATTGTCATCCGTGTTGACCTCGAACGTCGTCGACGTGAGTGAAACACTGCTGTGCAAAGGCTCAGCGGCGGGAGCGTTCGCGTCCACCTCTACGCCTATTTCAAGCTCACGGCATTCATGTCCGGGGATCTCAGGCATAGTCCAGCGCACCTGGCCCTCGGAAGCAGACGCCAGGGCCCAGCCCTGCGGGTGCCATTCTCCCGCGTACCGGGTATGGGCAGGCAGGGTCGCATTGATCACGGCGCTTTGTGCGCTGGCAGGGAGGGTGTTGCAGTAGCCGATCCTGTACACATACGGGTCGCCCGCCACCGGCTTCTCGGGAATGGCATACATCTTGACGCTCAGGTCCACCTGGTTGGCAACGACCTGTCTCTGGTCGCAGGCGCGATTGTTGCCCGTATCCCTTTCCCAATCCGGGGTGCTCACCTCGACGCAGTTTTCGATGGTCTTGTCCGCAGGAAGGTTGACCTGCACCGTCAGGGTCACTGTCACGGCGGCGCCGGGGGGCACTGCGCCCAGGTCCCAGATCACGCGGTTGCCCACGGTCAGGGCCGTGCCCGTGGTCTCTCTGACGAAGCTGACCCCCTGGGGAAGGGTGTCGATGAGCACCGTATTGGCGGCGGGCGCCTCCCCGGTATTGGCATAGCGCAGGACCCAAGCATAGGTGCGGCCCGTGACCGGCGCCTCGGCGCCCCAATTCTCTACCTTCAGATCGGGCGAAGGCGTACGAAAACCGGCGATCAGACGATGGCCGTTGGCATCGTGAAAGCTCACCCGGCCTTCGGCGTCGATGTCGGGAGCGCCCAGCTTGGCAAGGTCGGTGCAGTAGTGCCCGTCCGCCGGGGCAGTCTCGAAGAGAGTGCCATAGCCCCACAGCTCAACCTCCAGTATCACCCCCGGCGGGGCCTCGCCACAGACGGTAGCGGCCTTGTAGTCGTAGACGGCGCTGTAAGGGGACGGCAGAACCAGGCTGGCGTGTTTGCCTCCAGCCTGGGCCTCCACTTCATCGCCAGGCGCCAGGGCTATCCCGGTCCCGTCGCCCGACTGGAACCGGGCGCCGAACTGACCTTCGGCGTTTGCCCAGGCTGTGGCCGTGGCCTGCACCTGCGGGAGGCCGCCCGGCCTGTGCAACACCACGTCGATGCGGGCGCCGGGCGTCGTCTGCCCCGCGACCTGGTCATCCTTCACGCCGGCTTCCAGGCGCAAGTGACTGCGCACGATGCCGCTCTCGTGGCCGTCTGCCTGCACGTACCAGACGGCCACGTTGTCACCCTCGCGGACGGCGGGTTCGCCGAACGCCAGCTCGAAGTTCCCGCTGCCATCCGTCTTGATGTCTGCGCTGCTGCCGTTCTCGCGCCAGACCTCGACACGTAGTTTCGCCGGGTAGGCGACGCCGTCGACATGGCCCGTGATCCTGTTGGCCGGGGCATCCACCTCGGCGGCGAGGGCCGCGAGTCTGAAGATCGCAGTCTGCGTTCCGGCCGTGACATGCACTTCGTCCCCCGCTTTCAAGTCGACCTGGCGCCCCTCGCCGTCTGTCAGGCTGGTGGAGAATCGCTCCTCCTTGCCGGTGTTCAGGGTCGCCGCGCCGATCTCAGCGCCCTCGCGCCAGGCGCGTAGGGTGACGTTCGTGTGCGCGGGGGCTTTTCCATCTACCACGTCGTGCGTTTCGTTGGCCCGCACCTGCAGGATGACGGCGGCAGGGCTGGCGCCCCCGGAGGCCGCGGTTCCGATCTCCAGAGCCGCTGCCAGGAGAAGGACCGTGGCAAGGGCGATGGTCGCCGCTTTGGCCAGGGCCAGAACAGAGACGGTGATAGAGGGTGGGCTCGGCTTCACTGTGTTCTCCCGATGACATCGTGGACGCGCAAGGACCGGCGAGTGATGCCGCCGCAACCTTTGAGGTCGGGCGTTCATGGCCGGCTGCAAGGGGCATCATTCCCAGGCTGCACCGGCCTGGCGAAGATGGAGGGGCATATAGAGCGGGATGCAGCAGGCTTCCCGTGTGGGGGTCGCTGTCGGTGTGAAAGTAGGGGTGAAGGTGGGCGTGGGTGTGAGTGTCGGACTGGGCGTGAAGGTCGGCGTGAGCGTTGCCGAAGGCGTGGGCGTGGGCGTCAAGGGTTCGGGAGGAATGCGCAGGGTGGTCGATCCTGTGGCGGTGGCCTGCTTGCCCGTCTGGTCAGTGGCGATCACCTGCAGCGTATTGGAGGTAGGGTCGCAGGCGCCTGCCTTGGCCTGGAAGTCGACTGCTCCGTTGACCTGGATGGCGCTGCCAGGCTGGAGAGTGACCGTGCCCAGCCAGTGCGCCCAGTCCAGCACGCCATCGTCGGCGGTGTTGTCTGGGTCACGGCCGGGGTTGCCCATGGGAAGGAACTTCAGGCAGCTTGTGTCGTAGGTGTCGGTGACCTTGAGGTTCTTGATCACGGTAGTGCCAGTGTTGGCCACGCGGAAGGTGAACTGCACGCGTTCGGTGGGGTTGGCCACGCCCTCCGCCGGTTCGAGCACCAGCTTGCTGACCTCGATTTGGGGTTCGCTGCGGCTGAGGATGTGGAGGGGCAGACAGAAGCGGCCGGCGTCATGCTCGACTTGATCGGCATGCCAGTACCAAGCCTGCACACAGTTCTCGGTGGCTTGCCCAGGCGGCGTGGGAGCCTTGGCGGTGAAGCTGACGCTGAAGCCGCGGCCGTTGCCGGGCTGGAGCGGCTGGCCAAACCCCTTGGGTTCAGGCTGGGTCAGATTGGCCCAATCCAGGACGCCGTCGTTCGCCGGGCTGTCGGGCTGGTAGGCGGCATGGCTGTAGATCAGGTGGGCCGTGCTGTACTCATCGCGCAGCCGGATGCCTGTGACCGCCGCCGAGCCGTTGTTCTCAAGCGAGACCATGTACGTGAGCGTCTGATCGACAAAGGCGACGCCGCCGGCGGGTGAGGACAGGCTCTTGCTCACCGTGAACTCACGGCCGGGTTCTTCAATGCTGGTGCCGAAGCAGTCGGTGTCCGAGACCCCGGAGGTGCCGGCGCTGGCCATCACGTGTGCGCAGTCGTAGCCGTAGCCACCCTGGTCTGCCCTTGCCTGCACGTAGACCACAAAGCTGCCGCCCGGAGGCAGCGTCCGGCCAAACCCGGTGGGGGGTGGCCCCGTCAGATCCCACCAGGTCACCGCGCTTGCAGAGGACGTCGTGTCGATGCGGTCAGGGGGCGGCGAAGCGCCCACGTAGCGCAGACGGCCCATCTCGAAGCTCTCGTTGAGCTCCATGTCGCTGAGCGCCGTGTTGCCGATGTTGGTGATCTCGATGGCATAGGTGATGGTCGCGCCCAGGTCCGCGCTGTAGCCGGGCGGATCGACTTGCCGTTTGTCGACCAGCACGCCGGGCACCTGGCACGAGGTGACAACCACTGTGGTGGTGGAGGTGTTGTATTTCACCGGATCGGGCGTTGTGCTGCCGACCTCAACCCGGTTGGTGACGCGGCCGCAGGCATTCGCATCCACACGCGCCCTGATCGTCAGGGTCGCGGGCGTGTCGCCTGGGGCCAGGCTGCCAAGCTGGCAGCGGACGATGTCGTTGGGTGGGCGCCGCGTGACCAGCGTGCAGCCAGCGGAAGCGGAATCAAAGGCCAGGCTGCTGGGCAGTGTGTCCGTGACGACCACATTGGCGGCCGTGGCGGGTCCCATATTGGAGACGTAGACGGTGTATTCGGCGAGCACTCCCGGCTGCAGCGTGCCTGACTCCGGCGCAGTTAGCATCTTGTAGACGCTCAGGTCCGCCAGGTTCGGCGGCTGTCCCGTGGGCGTGGGCGTTGGTGTCTGGGTGCCCGTACCCGGCGTCGCGGTGGGGGTGTAGGTGGGTTTGGGAGGATAGGTGGGGGTGGCGGTGGCGGTGGATGGCGTTTCCGTCGGGGTGGGAGTCGGCGGCCGCTTGTCCCAGAAATGGTTGCCTGCGAGGCTGCCGGCCGTGGGCGCCTGGTACCGGATCCAGTTGTCGTTGACGACGGCGCCCCCGCTCCCTGCCTGGGCGCCGGTGGAATTCATGCCCGGCGGGTCAGTCTCGACGAGATGGTAGAAGGTGAAAGATCGGGTCGTGTTGAGCGTATAGGCGCCAGCGGCATCGGTGTTGGCGCTGGCAAGCTGCGTCCCCCAGACCGCGGCGCTGTCAGAGCCGTAGAGCGTCACGGTGACGCCCGGAAGGGGCGCTCCCTGGCTGGGCGGCAGACCCTCGTACACGTTGCCTGTGAAGGTCCAGCCGGCCAGGGGTACGCCGAACGCGGGGAGTGTGGGAAGACCAAGAACGACAACGCTGGTTATGGTGGACAGCAGCGCTGTGAACGCGACCGACAGCCAGAATCCTCTGAACTGGGAGCGCCGTGTATCCATGTCTCACTCTCCTGTGTGGGGTTGGTCACCCGTTCCGGAACAAAAGTGCGCCCGCTATTTGGGCCTGAATCAGGTCAAGCTCATCGTTGAGCGGTCTTCTAGCCCATGTGCCTGTCCTCCATTGCCGCCGGGCGCCAACCAGAAGCACCCGGGAGTGATACGTTTCTCAGGATCGCTTTTTGCGCGGCCGGGCCAGCAGGAGCACGAGAAGGATGACCAGCACTTGGGCCAGGACGGGCCAAACCCAGCTCAAGTCGCCCGGCCCACCTGGGCCAGTGCGGGCGGCCACGCGGCGGATGTGGATGAGGCGGTAGCCGGCCGTGGCTGCCGCCAACTCCTCGTCTGTCATCGTGCGCGGATTGATGCCGGCGGCACGACCGGCGAAGGCGCTGGCAATCAGGACCTGTCGCAGGGTGTCGATCGCATGGGCGGAGTCCGTGACATCTTCCGCCATTCCTTGCCACCAACCATCCGGAAGCCACAGCTCAACCGCTGGATCGGCCATGATATTGCGGTACCAATCGGCGGCAGAGCCACACCCAGCCGTACAGTAAACCTCGCCTTCGATCACGGCGTAGTTGAGGGGCGTGCGCCGCTGGCGGCCGGTTTTGCGACCTTTGTGGGTGAGCACCATGATGCGCCCAACGCCTCCCGGGCAGAAGTTGACCCAGCCGCCCATGCCCAACCGCCACATCAGCAGCATGAAGCGGTTGAACGCCCGAAAAGCCTGACGAAGATTCGCTTCCAACTGCCGGTCTGTGCTGGTCACGGCAACTCCTCCTTGAGCACTGCCTTACACTGTCATTGTAGCACAGAATGGAGCAGGCGCGAGCCCGATTTTGCCACATTGCCCACGGGTTTCGCCGGGGTCCAGGCCGCGCAAGCGGTTCCGGCGCTGCGGCGCTGCGCCGTGCTTTGACCCCACCTGATTGCATGTTACGATTTCCGTTTAGCTCACAACTCCTCCGGAAGCCCTTAGCATGAAACCACGATCACGTCCGTTCCCATTGCGCCGTTATGTCGCCGCCTGGCTGGTACACCTGTTGACGGCCTCCGGGGCCGTCTTTGGACTCCTGGCGCTGTTTGCCATTCACAATCGCGAGTTCGTCACAGCCTTCTGGTTCATGGGCGCGGCCATCGTCGTGGACAGCTTCGACGGCACGCTGGCGCGCAAGGTTATGGTGACGCGGGTGACGCCCAACATGGACGGCGCCCTGCTCGACAACATGATCGACTATCTCAACTTCGTGATCGTGCCGGCCTTCTTCGTCTACGTCAGCGACTTGCTGCCCCCGCCGCTGCGCGTTCCTGTGGCAGCGATCATCATACTGACGTCGGCCTACCAGTTCACGCAGCGGGATGCCAAGACTGCCGACCATTTCTTCAAGGGGTTCCCTGACTACTGGAACATCGTCGTCTTCTATCTGTTCCTCTGGCAGACGTCGCCAGTCGTGAACGCGGTGATCCTTTTGGTCCTGGCCATCCTTATCTTCGTGCCGATCAAGTATATCTATCCCTCGCGCATGGAGTATTTGACGCGACGCCGCTGGCTGCGGCAGGCCATGCTCGCGGCGACCCTGCTGTGGGGACTGATGTCCGCCATCCTGCTGGCCATCTACCCGGAAACCAACGTGGTCCTGGTGGCGCTTTCCATGGCCTACGTGGTGTTTTACGCCGGCGCCAGCGTGTACCGGACCCTGGTGCCCCTGCCCGATATCCCCCAGGGCATCGAAGGCTCGTTCCAGACCACCTAAACCGTGGGGGCGATACCACTACCGCCCCCACGGTGGTTCACAGGGTTCAGGCTTCCAGCGTGGAGATATCGCCCACGTCTTTGCCCAGGGCATGGGCCTTGAGGACGCGGCGCATGATCTTGCCCGAGCGTGTCTTGGGCAGGGAGTCGACGAATTCGATGCGGGAGGGCACGGCGATAGGACCGGTCTCGTGCCGGACGTGCTCCTTGAGCTCGTCGTTCAGCTTCTCGGTGGCTTCATAGCCAGTGCGCAGGATGCAGTAGGCCCAAATGACGTTGCCGCGCACCTCGTCAGGCATGCCGATCACGGCCGCCTCGGCCACGGCGGGATGGCTCACCAGGGCGCTTTCGACCTCGGCCGTGCCCAGGCGATAGCCGCTGACCTTGATCACGTCGTCGATGCGGCCGATGATCCAGAAGTAGCCGTCGTCATCCTTGCGGGCGGAATCGCCCGTGAGATAGAAGCCGTGCGTGGCGAAGCGGGACCAATACTGCTGCACGAAGCGGTCGGGATCGCCGTAGATGGTGCGGGCCATGCCCGGCCAGGGCCGCTTGATCACCAGGTAGCCATCCTCGTTGGCGGCCACCGGTTCGCCGTCCTCGTTGACGACATCCACATCGATGCCGGCAAAGGCGCGGGTGGCCGAGCCCGGTTTCAGCGGCACCGAGGGCACCGGGGTGATCATGAAGCCGCCGGTCTCGGTCTGCCACCACGTATCCATGATCGGGCAGCGTCCCTGGCCGATGATGTTGTAGTACCAGCGCCAGGCCTCGGGGTTGATCGGCTCGCCCACGCTGCCCAAGAGCCGCAGGCTGCTCAGGTCATGGCGCCGGGGCCAGGCGTCGCCGAAACGCATCAGGCCGCGGAGCGCGGTGGGGGACGTGTAGAGAACCGTAATGTTGTAGTTCTCGATCATCTTCCACCAGCGATTGGGGTAGGGATGGGCCGGCGCTCCCTCATACATGAAGCTGGTGGCGCCCAGGATCAGCGGCGCGTAGACGATGTAGCTGTGGCCGGTGATCCAGCCGGGATCGGCCGCGCACCAATAGCGATCCTCTTCCTTGACGTCAAAAACCCACTGCAGGGTCGTGCTGGTGAACACCTGGTAGCCGCCGTGCGTGTGCACCAGGCCCTTGGGCTTGCCCGTGGTGCCCGAGGTGTAGAGGATGAACAGGGGGTCTTCGGCGTCCATAACCTCGGTCTGGCAGGTATTCGAGGCGATCGGCAGGCTCATCAGGTCGTGGTACCAGTAATCACGGCCTGGCTCCATGTAGACCTCCTGCCCGGTGCGCTTCACCACGATCACGTGTTCGACCACGGGCGAGCGGTGGATGGCTTCGTCGGCCATGGACTTGAGATTGACCACCTTGCCCCGCAGCCAGGCGCCGTCTGACGTCACCAGGACGCGGCTCTGCGCATCCTCAATGCGGTCGGCGAGCGCCTGCTCGCTGAACCCACCATAGACCACAGAGTGGACGGCGCCGACTTTGGCGCAGGCCAGCATGGCAATCGGCAGCTCAGGCACGCGGCCCATATAGATGGTGACCCGCTCACCTTTCTTCACGCCCATGCTGCGCAGGACGTTGGCGAACTTGCAGACCTCCTGCCACAGCCGGTAGTAGCTGAACGTGCGCGTGTCGCCGGGCTCGCCTTCCCAGATCAGAGCCAGCTTGTTGCGGCGCCAGGTCTTGGCGTGCCGGTCCAGCGCATTGTGAACGATGTTGGTCTTGCCCCCCACGAACCACTTGTAGAAGGGTGGATTGGAGTCGTCCAGCACTTTCTCCCAGGGCTGGAACCAATCCAGCGCCTGCGCCCGCTCGGCCCAGAATGCCTCCGGGTCTTCCAGAGCGCGAGCCATGATCTGGTCGTAGTCCTGGATCAGGGCGTCGCGAATGACGTCCGGCGAGGGCTGGTAGACTTCGTGTTCGGATGCAATGATGTCGGCCTCACGATCCATGTGGGCGTCTCCTTCGGGGCAGTGCGGGTGTGTGTGGGTGGATGAGAACTGCCAACGCCGTCCCAGGGAGGCGGGCAGGATGGACCAGATGGGATGCGCTACAGGTCAGGCGCTTCGCCGCGCTCGGGTCGATGCGCTACGGCTTCCCGCAGCTCATCGCCCAACGGAAAATGCTGTAACCCGACCCCCGCTTCGGCCAGGAACTGGCGGGCCAGGTTGTCAGGGTAGGTCCCGGCGTAGACGACGCGCTTGACGCCGGCGTTGATGATCATCTTGGCGCAGGTCAGGCAGGGTTGATGCGTGACATAAAGGATGCCATCGTGGACGGAAACGCCGTGGTAGGCTGCCTGGATGATGGCGTTTTGTTCGGCGTGCAGGGTGCGCACGCAGTGACCGTCCACCATCAGGTGCCCAACGTCGTCGCAGTGGGGCAGGCCGGAGGGTGAGCCATTATAGCCCGTGGTGAGGATGCGGCGGTCTTTGACGATAATGGCGCCCACGTGGGCACGGTCGCAGGTGCTCCGCTTGGCCACCTGCAGGGCGATGCCCATGAAGTACTCGTCCCAACTTGGTCGTTTGCGCATGCGTTCAATCTCTCGTTCTCAGGTGCGACGCAGGCGAACGGCGTTCTATCGAACGCTGTTCGCTCGAAGTGCGTCGCACATCGGCGAAGTCAACCAGTGCCAAACTGGCGGTCGCCGGCGTCGCCCAGGCCCGGCAGAATGAACCCGCGCGGCGGGTCTCCGGGCTTCTGGGGTTCCGGCGTCAGGCGCTTGTCCAGCGCCGCCAGGTAGATCTCGACGTCCGGGTGCGCCTCGGACAGCGTGCGGACGCCTTCCGGGGCGCCGATGATGCCCAGGTACTTGATGCGGCCGGCGCCCCAGCGCTTGAGGATGTCGACCGTGGCCGCGGCGGAGCCGCCCGTCGCCAGCATGGGATCCAGCACCAGGCACACCTGCACCGTCGATTTCTCCGGCAGACGGTTGTAGTACTCGACCGGCTGCAGCGTCTTTTCGTCGCGGTAGAGGCCGATGTGCCACACCTCGGCCTGGGGCATCAGCTCCCAGATGCCATTCACCATGCCCAACCCCGCGCGCAGGACGGGCACCAGCCCGATCCGCTCGGTCAGCTCCTCCCCTTGGGCCTCGGCGAGCGGCGTCTGCACGGTGAGGGGAGTCAGACGCAGGTCGGCGGTCGCCTCGTAGGCGAGGAGGATCGTGATCTCACGGATGAGATCGCGGAATTTGCGTGACTCGGTGGTGTGATCACGCAGCAGCGTGACTTTGTGGCGAATCAGCGGGTGAGACGAGACCACAATGCGGCCCATGTGCGCGCTCCAGGCGGGTCAGAGATGAGTGGAACCGGCGTTTGCGCGGCAGATTGTAGCTTTTGGCAAGGTTGGCGTCAACGCAGGCAGGACAGTGAAGTGCTCCCTGCGGCACGCGTCTCCTGCAAGCAAGGCCATTTGGCCAGCGGCGCGAAACGTAGTAACGTAGCATCCCAAGCACGCATGGTACTCGACCTACCTGCGTGTGGACCGCTGGCAGATGTCATGGTGGCGTGCCATGAAGGCAGCGCCTGGCAACACAGGTCGAGGAGAGGCATGAAGGCATCCCTGGAGTCGTCGCTGAGGGCCGAGCATGAAGGCGGCGTGGCTGGCTTTTGGCAGGAACTGTGGGCGCAGGCAGAGGGCAAGCCGTGGCTGCAGCGTCTGCTGCGGGAGCGGGGAGCGGCGCTGGCGCTGCGCCATGCGGTTTGGAGGGAGCGGCTGCGGGCGCTAAGTCCGGGGGCACGGCGAGGCGTGCAGCGGCGGCTGGCGGCGGGACTGGCGGGAGCGGCCCTGCTGCTGGCGCTGGGCGGCGGTCCCAGCCTGGCGGCGCCGGGCGGCACGATCGTGGTGGACGGCGTGGTGTGCACGCTGGCGGATGCGATCACGGCGGCGAATGAGGATGTGAAGGTGGGCGGTTGCAGTGCCGGGAGTGGGGCAGATGTGCTCGACCTGCAGGCGGATGTCACCCTGACCGCCGTGAACAACACGACCTACGGCCCCACGGGGCTGCCGGTGGCAGCGAGCGAGGTAACGATCCAGGGGAACGGGCACACGATCCAGCGCAGTCAGTCTGAGGGAACGCCCGAGTTTCGCATCCTGGCCGTGGGGAGCGGCGGTAACCTGACGTTGGCGTCGACGACGGTAAGCGGAGGGAGCATACCGTTCAATGGCACGCGGGCCGGGCACTTAGGAGGCGGTATCTACGCCAGGTCGGCGACGGTGACGGTGACGAACAGCACGCTCAGCGGAAACTTGGCTGAATCGGGCGGTGGCGGCGTCTTTGCCAGTTCAGGGACCGTGGCAGTGATGTACAGCACGCTCAGCGGCAACTCGGCGAGATATGGCGGCGGCATCGCTGCCGGGTATGCAGAAGTGACGGTGACGAACAGTACGCTGAGCGGCAACTCGGCGAGACATGGTGGCGGCGGCATCTCTACCCGTGCAGGGACTGTGGCGGTGATGAACAGCACGCTCGGCGGAAACTCGGCCTATTGGGGCGGAGGCATCGAAGGCTGGTTTGCGACAGTGAACGTGACGAACAGCACGCTAAGCGGCAACTCGGCGAGCTATGGCGGCGGTATCTATGCCAGTTCAGGGACCGCGACGGTGACGGGCAGCACGCTGAGCGGCAACTCGGCGAGCTATGGCGGCGGCATCAATGCCTGGTGGTCGGCGACGGTGGCGGTGACGAACAGCACGCTAAGCGGCAACTCGGCGAGATTTGGCGGCGGCGGCATCTATGCCAGGTCAGCGACAGTGGCGTTGACAGACAGCACGCTGAGCGGCAACTCGGCAAGGGATGGTGGCGCCGTCAATGCGAGGTCGGCGAAGGTGGCGGTGCGGAACAGCACGCTCAGCAGCAACTCGGCGTATTGGGATGGCGGCGGCATTCAGGCGAGATATGGGGCAGCGGTGACGGTGACGGGCAGCACGCTGAGGGGCAACTCGGCGAGTTATGGCGGCGGCATCAGAGCCTGGTGGTCGGCGGCGGTGGCGGTGACGAACAGCACGCTGAACGGCAACTCGGCTGCGAGCGGCGGCGGCATCTTTGTCAGGGAAGCGATGGTGATCGTGACGAACAGCACCCTGAGCGGCAACTCGGCTGATGATGGCGGCGGCGGCATTGATGCCACATCGTCGAACGTGACGGTCCAAAGCTCGATCGTGGCTTTCCAGCGCAGCGGCGGCGACTGTCACCTGTCGGGTGCCGTGCTCACGAGCGGCGGCTACAACATCGAGAGCGGAGACTCGTGCGGCTTCAGGGCGGCAGGAGACCAACAGAATGTGGGGGTGGACCAACTCAAGCTGCAGGCGCTGGCGGACAATGGCGGACCGACACCGACCATGGCGCTGCGTGAAGGGAGTGTGGCGATCGACCGCATTCCAGACGGCGTGGCGGGCTGCGAGGCAGGGGTGAGCCAGGATCAAAGGGGGTATGCACGCGCGGGCGGACCCGCTGCCGGGGGCACTGCCTGCGACGTGGGTGCGTATGAGTGGGGCAGTTCACCGGAGCGGGTCTGGTTGACTCTTATCAGGCGGGAATGAGGCGGGAAAGAACGACTGAAGTTGTCACTTACGAAGCCTGATTGACAACGGCGGCAGGTGTCCGGTAAGATTTAGGTATGCCTAAATCGTCCGAACGATCATGACCGAGTCCGCCCTTCCGCCCACCCAGATCTTCCATATCACGGGGATCGACTGCGCCGACTGTGCTCGTGGCATCGAGCGCGGAGTTTGCCGCTTGGACGGCGTGCAGACGGCGGCGCTGAACTTCGCCACCGCCACGCTCAAGGTGGAGGGAGCCGTGGCGCCGGAGGCCGTGGCGGCGCGGGTGCAGGAGCTGGGCTACGGCATTGGCGAAGAGACGGCGCAGCAGGCGCCCGCCGCCCGCCCGGTGGAACAGAGGGGACTCCGGGGCTTTGTACAGTTCCTCCTGCGACGGCGCGAGACGACGATGGCCCTGGTAGGCCTCGTTCTGATTCTGCCCGGCGTTCTCTTCAACGAGCTGCTGCCCATGCTGGGCGCAGCGCCAAGGGTGTTCGACCTGACCTCTGTCCTGGCCCTGGTGGTGGCCGGCTATCCCATCGCCCTCAGCGCCTGGCGCTCGCTCAAGGTCAATCACGAGGTCAACATCAACGTGCTGATGACCATCGCTGCGGTGGGGGCGGTGCTCATCGGCGCCTACACCGAGGCCGGGTTGGTCATGGTGCTCTTTGCCCTTGGGGAGGCGCTGGAGGGCTACACCGTGGAGCGAGCGCGGCATTCCATCAGCACGCTCATCGAACTGGCGCCGGCCGAGGCGACCCTGCTGGGACCGTGCATCGACTGCCGCGAGCACCTGGGACGGGAGGGCTACACAGGGGGGCCATGCCCGTTCTGTGGGCTGGAAGAGAAGACGGTCCCGGTCGGGACCCTGCAGATCGGCGACACGGTCCTGGTCAAGCCGGGCGAGCGCATCCCCATGGATGGCATCGTCATCGCCGGAACCTCCAGCGCCAACCAGGCGCCGATCACGGGCGAAAGCCTTCCGGTTGACAAGGGGCCGGGCGCCGAGGTGTTTGCCGGCGCCATCAACGGCGAAGGCGCCCTGCAGATCGAGGTCACGCGCCTGGCGCAGGACAACACGATTAGCCGGGTGATCCGGTTGGTGGAAGAGGCGCAGGAGCAGCGGGCGCCGGTGCAGCGCTTCGTCGACCGTTTCGCCGCCGTGTACACCCCTGCCGTCATGGTCCTGGCGGCGGCGGTGGCGCTTCTCTCCCCCCTGCTTTTCGGACTACCCTTTTTGAGCACAACTGCTGAGACAGGCTCGCTCTACCGCGCCTTTGCCCTGCTGGTGGTGGCCTGTCCCTGTGCCCTGGTCATCAGCACACCGGTCAGCCTGATCAGCGCCATCAGCGCTGCGGCCCGACAGGGGGTGCTGATTAAGGGCGGGGCCTATCTCGAGGCCTTCAGCCGGGTCAGCGCTATTGCTTTCGACAAGACGGGCACGCTGACCACGGGCCAGCTCGCCCTGGCGCGCGTGCGTTCCGTGGACTGCGAGGATGAGGTCAGCGGCGTTTGCGGCCCTTGTGATGATCTTCTGGATTTGGCCGGGTCCCTGGAGCGACACAGCGCTCATCCCCTGGCGCGCGCCATCGTCGCCGCCCAGGAACAGCGCCGGCATGCTTCGGCCTACGCTGCGCCCGAGGCAGTGCAGGCTCTGGCCGGACGCGGCCTGCAGGGCGTCGTGGCGGGACGAAGGATTCTCCTGGGCAGCCACGCCTACTTTGACAAGAGCATTCCGCACGCCGAGCACTGCGATGACATTGCCTCCGCCACCGCTCAGGGCCAGACAGCCGTGCTGGTCAGCAGCGATGATCGTTACCAGGGCTACCTCACACTGACGGACACGCCCCGTCCGGGGACGCACGAGGTGATGGAGGCGCTCCGGCAGGAAGGCATCGAAGCGCTGGTCATGCTGACTGGTGATGAGGCCGCCACCGCCGCCGGGGTTGCGGTTGCCATCGGTGTCACCGACGTACGCGCCAACCTGCTGCCTGAAGACAAGGTGACGGCGGTGCGGGGGCTGATGGACCGATACGGCGCCGTGGCCATGGTGGGCGACGGCATCAATGACGCCCCGGCCCTGGCGACGGCGACCGTGGGCATCGCGATGGGCGCGGCAGGGTCGGCGCAGGCCCTGGAAACGGCCGACATCGCGCTCATGAGCGACGATCTGGCCCGCCTGCCTTTTGGACTGCGCCTGAGCCGGGCGGGGATGCGGACCATCCGCATCAATGTGGCGCTCAGCCTGGCCATCAAGGCCGTGTTCCTGGTGTTGGTGTTGTCGGGCGTGGGGACGATGTGGATGGCGGTGTTCGCCGACATGGGTGCTTCGCTGCTGGTGACGCTGAACGGGATGCGGCTGCTGCGTTTTGAGGCGGCGCCGGCGCCCGCGGTGGGCAAGTAGGCGGGGCCGGGCTGGGGCTCGGCGTTCCCAGGCGGTGGCAGTTCGTTGTCGCAGCCTGCCTTGTGTGCTACCATCGATGTAGATGATCGCAGGCTCTGATGCGTGATGCGTGATGCGTACTGCGCAATGCGTGACGTTGGCGGAGGGTCGCCTCTGCGGCCCCCTGCTCCTTGCTTCCTGCTCCCCCGCCGTCGGGGTACTGTGCGACCTGCCACCTGCCACCTGCCACCTGCTCCCTGAATGGCCGAATTCTTCCGTGTTCTGACGCCCATTGATGCCTGGGCCAAGCTGGCCGAGCATTACCGGCCTGCGCTTCAGGTTGAGGAGGTGGCGACGTTTGCGGCGCTGGACCGTTTCCTGGCCGAGACGCCGCTGGCGCCGCACGACCTGCCCCAATTCGCCCGCAGCACGGTGGACGGCTATGCGGTGCGCGCCCGGGACACTTTCGGCGCCTCATCCAGCCTACCGGCCTTTCTCGATGTCGTCGGGGAGGTCGCCATGGGCAGGCAAGCGGAAGTCACGCTGGGTGTGGGCCAGGCGGCGCTGGTGCACACGGGTGGAATGATTCCGGCGGGCGCTGACGCTGTGGTCATGGTGGAGAACACCCAGCGCGCAGACGAGCACAGCATTGAGGTGCTCAGCGCTGCCGCCGTCGGCGAGAACGTGATCCAGGTGGGTGAGGATGTGCGCCAGGGTGACGTGATTGTGGAGGCAGGGCATCGCCTGCGGCCGCAGGACATCGGCGGGCTGCTTGCCCTGGGCTTTGTGCGGGTGCGGGTGGCCAGACCGCCGCGCGTCGCGCTCATCTCTACCGGCGACGAGGTCATTCCTCCCGACCAGACGCCCGGACCGGGCCAGGTGCGCGATATCAACTCGTACACGCTGGCGCTGCTGGCGCAGCGCGCCGGGGCCGAACCTGTCCTGTTCGGCATCATCCCCGACCGGCGGGAAGCCCTTGAGGAAGCGGTGCGCAGCGCCCTGGCCGGCTGTGACCTGGTGGTTCTCAGCGCCGGCTCGTCCGTCAGCTACCGCGACATGAGCGCCGAGGTCATCGCCGGCATGGGCGCACCGGGCGTGCTGGCGCATGGCATCTCCATACGTCCCGGCAAGCCCACGATCGTGGCTGTGACTCAGAACAAGCCGGTCTTCGGGCTGCCTGGCAACCCCGTCAGCGCCATGGTCCTGTTTGACCTCCTGGTGGCACCTGCCATCCGCCTTGCCCTGGGCGGCCGCCCCTTCGCGGAGCACCAGCCCCAGGTGCGCGCCCGCCTGGCGCGGCAGATCAACAGCGCCGCCGGCCGCGAGGATCACGTGCAGGTGCGGCTGGAAGAGCGGGCTGGAGAGCTGTGGGCGGTCCCTGTGTTTGGCAAATCCAACCTGATCTACACCCTGGTGCGCGCGGATGGCGTCGTGCGCGTCCCTCTCCACAGCCTGGGACTCGAACAGGGAGCCTGGGTGGGGGTGAGCCTCTACGCCTAGACGACCGCAGTTCCCAGATCTTCAAGGCCAGCCCATCTCCAGCGGCCCCGGCTGTCTTCCGCCAACCTTCAGCCTTCAGCCTTCAACCTTTGACCTATCTACACGATATTCCACTTGATGAGGCCATTGCGGCCTGGCGCCAGGTGTTGGACGCCGCCGGTGCGCTGCGGCGACTGCCGTCGGAGACGCTGCCGGTGGCCGAGGCCAACGGCCGGGTGACGGCCGCGCCGGTATGGGCGCGCATCTCGGTGCCCCACTACCATGCTGCCGCCATGGATGGCTTTGCCGTGGTCGCGCACGACACTGTGGGCGCCACCCTGACACGCCCCCTCCATTTGGGGTTGGGACAGCAGGCGCGCTATGTGGATACCGGCGATCCGCTGCCGCCGGGGACCGATGCGGTCATCCCCATTGAAGAAGCGCAGCGGCTGGGCGAAGGCGAGGGGGCGGTGATCGAGATCTTGGCCGCCACCACGCCGTGGAAGAACGTGCGCGTGATGGGCGAAGACATCGTGGCCACAGAGCTAGTCGTGCCGGCCAATCATCGGCTGCGCCCGCAGGACCTGGGCGCCATTGCCGGCAGCGGCCACACGCACGTCCAGGTCTACCGCCGCCCCCGCATTGCCATCCTGCCCACGGGTACGGAGTTAGTGGCTCCCGGCGCCGACCTGAAGCCGGGCGACATCATCGAGTTCAACTGCATTGTGTTGGGGGCGATGGCCGAGGAGTGGGGCGCCCGTGTCAACCGCCTGCCCATCCTTGCCGATGACTACCAGACGATCAAGCGCGCCGTGCTGGCAGCCATCGAGGATCACGACCTGGTCGTGATCAACGCGGGGTCCTCCTCGGGGTCTGAGGATTTTACGGCCCCCATCATCGCCGAGCTGGGCGAGGTGGTGGTGCATGGCCTGGCCATCCGCCCCGGCCACCCTGCTGTGCTTGGCTGCGCCCGGGGCAGGCCCGTGGTCGGTATTCCCGGTTATCCGGTCAGCGCCATGGTCACGTTCGACCTGCTGGTGCGCCCTCTGCTGCAACAGTGGATGGGGCAGGAGGCCGAGGCGCGTCCGCGTGTTGAGGCGGTCCTGACCCGCAAGATCCTGTCCCCGATAGGACAGGATGAATATGTGCGGGTGACGTTGGGACGCGTGGGCGATCGCATTGTCGCCACACCCTTGTCGCGCGGGGCGGGCGTGATTATGTCGATGGTGCGGGCAGACGGGATGGCCTACATCCCGCGCTTCTCGGAGGGTCTGAACGCCGGCGACACGGTCACGGTGGATCTGCTGCGGGCGCCGGGCGTCATCGACCGCACCATTGTCCATCTCGGCAGCCACGACCTGACCCTTGACCTGCTGGCCGACCAGCTTCGCCGCGAGCGGCCCGATCGGGCCTTGAGCTCCGGCAACGTGGGCTCCCTGAGCGGTCTGCTCGCCTTGAGGCGAGGTGAGGCGCACCTGGCCGGCTCGCACCTGCTTGACGAGGAGACCGGCGAGTACAACCTGAGCTACATCCGGCGCTACCTGCCCGGCATGCCGGTCGTGGTGCTCGGCTTCGTCGGCCGCACCCAGGGCCTGATCGTGCCGCGCGGCAACCCCAGGCAGTTGGGAGGGCTGGCCGACCTGACGAGACCCGATGTCGTCTTCGTCAATCGCCAGCGCGGGGCCGGAACACGCGTGCTGCTTGACTACCATCTGCAGCGGATGGGCATCGATGCCGCCGCCATTCAGGGCTACGACCGCGTGGAGTTCACCCACATGGCCGTGGCGGCCGCGGTGCAGAGCCATGCCGCCGACTGCGGCTTGGGCATCCTGGCCGCCGCCCGCGCCCTCGACCTTGACTTCATTCCGTTGTTCGAGGAGCAGTACCAACTCATCATTCCCCGCGTCTACTACGAAAGCGATCTGCTGGCGCCCCTGCTCGACATCGTGCGCAGCCCTTCCTTCCGCAGCGCCGTGTCCGCCCTCGGCGGCTACGACGTTGCGCACATGGGCGAGATCTTGCACGAGGTCGGAGGTTAGGGGGCTGAGGCGCCCTGAGATGTGGCGCGGCTCAAGAGTACGTTCTCGTGGTCAGGTTGACCTGCTACCTGACTGTCAAAACTGCCCGATCTAGTAAGATTCATCCAGCGCGTTCCCGTCGCTGTCTGCCACCTGCCACCTGCCACCTGCCACCTGCCACCTGCCTCTCTTCCTATGACCTACCGTTTCAAGAAGTGGACCTGGGGTCCTGACGTCCGTGAAGAAGAGCTGCGCGGGATGATGCGCAGCGATGGCCTGGCGCCGTACGCCTGGAGTAACGGCCCCAACTTCGTTTATACCGCCCACACGCATTCCTACACCAAGGTTCTGTATGTGGTCCGCGGCTCCATCACCTTCCACCTGCCTGAAACCCACGAGGATGTCGTGATGGAGGCGGGCGACAGGCTTGATCTGCCCCCGCGCGTGATGCACGCCGCCACCGTCGGGCCCGAGGGTGTGACGTGTCTGGAAGCTACAAAGCGCGAGAGGTGAGTATCATGACCACATCTGTCCACGGCATCCATCACGTCACCTGTATTGCCGGCGATGCCCAGGAGAACCTCAACTTCTATGTGGGGGTGATGGGCATGCGCCTGGTCAAGAAGAGCGTCAACCAGGACGCACCCGACACCTACCATTTCTTTTATGCTGACGCCGCCGGGACCCCAGGCACTGACCTGACCTTCTTCCCCTGGCCGCAGATGGCGCCGGGCAGGTTGGGCACAGGCCTGACGGTGGAAGTGGCCCTGGCAGTGCCGGCTGGCAGCCTGCCCTATTGGCAGGCGCGGCTTAACGCCCACGGCGTCGTCTGCGGCGAGGTCGAGCTGCGCTTTGGCGAGTCCACACTTCCGTTCCGCGACCCCCACGGCCTGGCCCTGGCGCTGGTCGAAACGAGCGATGAGCGGCCCTTCGTGCCCTGGCTGCAGAGCCCGGTGCCGCCGGAACACCAGGTGCGCGGGATGCACGCTGTCCGCCTGTGGGAACGCCGCCTGGAGATCACCGAGGCGCTGCTCACCGGCCGTATGGGGTTCACGCTGCTGGGCGCCGAGGGCGGCTGGCAGCGCTACGGCGTCGACGGCGGCGGCTCCGGCAAGCTGATCGATCTGCGAGCGATGCCGGGGGAACGGCCGGGGACCTGGGGGACGGGCTCGGTCCATCACGTGGCCTGGCGGGTGCGCGATACGGCCGAGGAGATGGCCCTGGCGGGGACCCTGGCTGGGGCAGGCTTGCAGCCCACGTCGCAGATCGACCGCTTCTGGTTCAAGTCGGTGTATTTTCGTGAGCCGGGCGGGACGCTGTTCGAGCTGGCCACCGATGGTCCCGGCTTTGACCGCGATGAGGACAAGGAGCACCTGGGCGAGAGCCTGATCCTCCCGCCGTGGCTCGAGCAGCACCGGCGCGCCATCGAGGCGGCGCTGCCCCCGCTGGTCATGCCGCGAAGATAGCAGATAGCCGATAGCAGGCAGCAGGTAGCCGGAGACCGGCGCCCTCGGGACGCCGGTCTCACGCTATCTGCTACCTGCTACCTGCTACTTATTCAGCTTGCTCTTGGCCGCACGTGTGAGGGCGGGCACCACTTCGTACAGATCGCCGACGATGCCGTAGTTGGCCACGCTGAAGAGGGGCGACTCGGCGTCCTTGTTGATGCAGACGATGACCTTGCTGGAGCCCATGCCCGCCAGGTGCTGCACGGCGCCGCTGATGCCGCAGGCAATGTAGACGTCAGGACGGACGACCTTGCCGGTCTGGCCGACCTGGTGTTTGTAGGGGATGAAGCCAGCATCGACGGCGGCGCGGGAGGCGCCGACGGCGCCGCCAAGCACGGCGGCCAGTTCGCCGATGAGTTTGAAGCCGAGGACGGGATCCTTGGCCACGCCGCGACCGCCGGAAACGATGACGCTGGCTTCGGTCAGGGGCACTTCGCCCGTTTCCGCCCGTTCGACCGCCTTGACCTGCACCTTGCTGGCGACGGCTGCGGGCGCCACGTTGACGATCTCGGCGCTGCCGCCCGCGGGTTGGGCGGGAGCGGCGGCGCGGGGGCGCAGCGTGGCGACCTGGGGCTTGCCGTCGACGCTGACGTCGACCAGGATGTTGCCAGAGAAGATGGGGCGCGTGCCGATCAGCCTGGCGCCGTCCGCCTTCAGCTCAAGGCAGTCGGCGATCACGCCTGCACCCAGGTCAAAGCCGACGGCGCCGGCCAGGTCCCGGCCGTTGCCCGTGTGGGAAGCCAGGAAGGCGTCGGCTCCGCTTTGCGCCACCACCGCCTTGGCATCGGCGGCGAAGAGGTCGAGATCAAAAATGCCGCGGCTGGCATCGTCCACGACGTAGACCTTGCTGGCCCCGCGGGAGCCGGCGTCCGCGGCCGCGGCGGCGACGCCCTGTCCGATGACCAGCGCCTCCACGGCGCCGCCCAGCTCCAGGGCCTTGCCCAGGGCTTCCCAACTGCTGGCGACAGGGGCGCCGTTGTCGGTTTCAATGAAGACAAGTGTTTTCATGGTCCGTAGCTCCTTACAGCACTTTATCGGCCAGCAGGGCATCGATCAGCTTACCCGCCGCTTCATCGGCTGAGCCGTTGAAGAGGACAACCTTGGCGTCGCGCACGGGAGGCTTGCGGAAGTTGGTCATATTGACGACTGGCGCCGGGACGCTGACGCCCAGGTCGCCGGCGGTCCACGCCGGAATCTCGACTTTGGCGGCCTTGCGGATGTTGATGAAGGTGGGGTAGCGCGGCTCGCCGATCTCCTTGATCACCGACAGGATGCAGGGCGCAGAGACGGTGACTGTCTGCCGTTCTTGGCCGACCGCCCGCTCCACGGTGATGCTGCCTTCCGAGGCGTCCACCACATTGGCCACGCCCGTCAGCACGGGCCAGCCCAACGCCCGGCCCAGTGCGGCGGGCACAGTGCCGCTGCCGCCGTCGACCGTTGCCTGGCCCATAACCACGAACGTGACGTCGCCGAGCTTCTTGACAGCGCCGGCGAGCAGAGCGGCAACGCCCCAAGCGTCCGCCGTCGTATCCTTGACCAGGGCGGCATCCTTACAGCCCATCGCCAGGGCGCTGCGCAGGGCTTCGACGGCGCCATCACCTCCGATTGTGATGGCGCTGGCGGCGCCGCCGTACTTCTCGGACAGTTGGATGCCGCACTCAAGGGCATGTTCGTCCCACGGATTCACCACCAACTGCACGCTGAGGTTGCCGCTGGCGGCTTCCTCGGCCTTGATCTTGGAGAGCTCAGCGGTGTCCGGGGCCTGCTTGATGCACACAAGGTATCGCATAGCATGGTCTCCTTGGGAAATTGCGGAATGCGGATTGCGGAATGCGGATTGCTCGTTACGCCTTACGTAGTACGTAATTACGTAATGCGTAATGCGTAATGCGTAATGCGTAAGGCGTACTGCGTAAGGCGTAAGGAAGTGGCGTGTTGGCGGTTAGGCCTCGCTCTGCCAGTAGTCGGCGTCGAACGCCGGCAGCTCGCAGCGTAGGGGTTTGTCCTCGCGGTAGCCGAGCACATAGTCAGCCTGAATGAGCTGCTGCAGCTCACGCGTACCTTCGTAGATGACGGCGCCCTTGCTGTTGCGCAGGAAGCGCTCGACGTCGTACTCGTCGGAGAACCCGTAGGCGCCGTGAATCTGGATGGCGTCTGAGGCCGAGTCGAAGCTGGCATCGGTGCAGAACCACTTGGCCAGGGTGGTCTCGCGGGTGTTGCGTAGGCCCTGGTTCTTCAGCCAGCCGGCCTTGTAGACCAGAAGCTCACCGGCATCGACGCGCTGCACCATCTGCGAGATCATGCGCTTGACAAGCTGGTGTTCGCCAATCTCAACCCCGAACGTGCGCCGCTCGTGGGCGTACTTGACGGACGCATCCAGGCTGGCGCGGGTCAGGCCCAAGGCGCCGGCGGCCACGGTGTAGCGGCCGTTGTCGAGGCAGGACATGGCGATCTTGAAGCCTTCCCCTTCGCGCCCGATGCGATGGCTGGCCGGCACGCGCACCTCATCACAGTTCACCCAGCCCGTGTTACCGGCGCGCACGCCGAGCTTGCCGTGCAGCGTGCCGGTGGTGACGCCCTTCATGTCGCGGGTGACCATGAAGGCTGTGATGCCCTTGTGGGGCGGGTCAGCATGGGGATCGGTCTTGGCGAACCACAGGAAGTTGTCGGCCACGTCGGCCAGGCTGATCCAGGTCTTCTCCCCGGAAATCACATAGTCGTCGCCCTCTTTGCGGGCGACCGAGCGCAGCGCCACGACATCTGTGCCGGCCCCCGGTTCGGTGAGGCAGAAGGCGGCGATCTTCTCACCGCGTGCCTGGGGGGCAAGGAACATCTGCCTCTGTTCTTCGGTGCCCCACTGGAACACCCCTAGAGAGTTCAGGCCGTTGTGCACCGAGACGATGACACGGGCGGCGGTGTCGGCGTATTCGAGCTCCTCAGCGACGATGCCCAGGCTGATGTAGTCGAACCCGGCGCCACCGTAGCGCACGGGCACGGAGATGCCGAGCAGACCCGCATCTGCCATCTTGCCCAGCAAGCTGCGGTCGAAGATCTGGTTGCGGTCGTTTTCTTTGATGTAGGGGAGAATCTCACGGGCCGCAAACTCGCGGACCGTCTTGCGGACCATCTCGTGTTCGGGTGTGAAAGCGAAATCCATGAACGCATCCTTGCGTAAACGAAATGAAGGTGGCGCCGGCAGCCGCCGGGCGGCCTGCGCGAAAAAGTATGACGCAGTGCATTATAGCAGCGGCTGCGCGCCGGGCAAAGGTCCCACTGAAGGTGTAGGGGGGCCTACCAACAGGTATATCGCCCCGAAGATCGTGTGCGGACGGGCAGCCCGCGTGAGGGTTGGGCTAGGCGCTTCGGCGCGCCATGATCGCGGCCACCACCAGGAGGATGAGCCCGCCCCCCAAGAGGAAGGGGCGCAGCGCCTGAAACCCGCTCTCTTTGCCCATGGCATCCACGACGAAATCGGCCAGGAGCATGACGCCGGCGATATAGGTGGGGATCAGCCAGGGTCGGCGCGGGGGCGGAGGGGGATTGTCGGACATGGGGAAGGTGCTCGACGGCATTATACGCTTGAGCATCTCGGCGGCCAAGGTTGCGCCGCGCGGCGATGGCGAGACGTAACGATCTGGCCCCCGGCGTCATCCAAGTAGAAAGCCTACTTGATGACATACCAGGAGTCCTTGACGATGTCCCTTATCCGTCCTGAAGATGCGAAGATCGTCCGTGAGCAGTTCGACGCCCGCCTGCAGCGCCCTGTCCGGCTTGTGGTCGCGACCAGCCAGGAAGACTGCATGTACTGCGACGATGTCGTTGCCTTGGCCACAGAACTGGCTGAGCTTTCTCCGCACCTGAACGTCGATGTCTACGACGTCGAGACCGATGCGGCGGCGCTGGCCGCCTATGCCTTCGACAAGATGCCCGCTCTTGCCATCGTGGCTGGGACTGGCGCAGGTGCGGTCACTGACTACGGCATTCGCTTCTATGGCGTTCCCAGCGGCTATGAGTTCATGTCCCTGCTCGATGCGATCCACACGGTCGGGAGCGACGATGTACAGTTGTCGGCGGAGACGCTGAAATTCCTGGATTCACTGGAAAGCGATGTCCACATCCAGGTCTTCGTCACACCCACCTGCCCCCACTGCCCCAGAGCCGTGATCCTGGCCCACCACCTGGCGTACGCAAGCCCGCGCGTGACCGCCGACATGGTGGAGGCGACCGAGTTCCCTGAGCTGTCTGCACGCTACAGCGTCTACGGTGTGCCGCGCACCGTGATCAATGAGATCGTGCACCAGGAAGGCGCAGCGCCGGAACCGATGCTGCTGCACAAGCTGCGCCAGGCAGTGAATCCGTCGGCCAATTGACGGCGCTCCGGCGCTGGGATGTTGGGAGGGTCCAGGTCCCCGGCCGCCGGCGCGGCGCCGGGGACCTTTTTGTGTCCCCGGTTCATTTTGGGCCGCACTGGCAGCCGCCATCCATGCCTCCCAAACGGCGTATGCTAGAATAGCGCCGTTTGTCACAGTCTCCGTTCATTCCTCCGCTTGCCTCATGCCTGCACCTATCGATCTCCTTGTTCATGTCACCCACGAAGCCGGCGTCAAGATCGGCGGCATCGGCGCCGTGCTCGATGGTCTCCTGGGGGCGCAAGCCTATCAAGAGGCCATCTCACGCAGCATCATCGTGGGGCCGTTTGACCGCTACAACTCCGGGGAGATGGAGAGCCTGTTTGATGCGCACAACGGCCTGAGATTGCGGTACGCGCCTGGCTACGGCATCGACTTCCTGCCGCCGGACCTCAGCTCCCAGTTCCACAGCATCGAGGTTGCGTTCGGCGTCACCCTGCTCTACGGCACGCGTCCCTTCCGCGGCGTTGAACATGAAGTGCTGTTGGTGGATGTCAACCACATCCATCCGGATCGGGCCGGCAGTTTCAGGTATTTCCTCTGGGACAAGTTCGGCCTGGACTGCGCCCGCTATGACTACGACCCGGAGTTCCGCCGGTTCGTGAACCTGGCGGAGCCAGCCTATGCCGCCCTGTATCACCTCGCCGCTGGCGTCGCCGGACCGCGTGTCATCCTGGCCCATGAATGGATGGGTCTGCCGCTCGCCTTTGCCTCCATGATGCATGACCCGGCGCTGTGGCGAACGGCGTTCTATGCCCACGAGGTGGCGACGGCGCGGCTCTTGGTCGAAGAAAATCCCGGTCACGACACCCGCTTCTATAACGCCCTGTGGCTGGCCCGCAGCCAGGGTCTGAACGTGGATGCGGTCTTCGGAGACCAGAGCTATTACTACAAACATGCTCTGCTGCAACGTGCGGTCTTCTGCGACGCCATTTTGGCGGTAGGCGACCTGGTGGTGGAAGAGCTCCGCTTCCTGGGCGGCCCCTATATCTATCGTCCGATTGACCTGGTCTATAACGGCGTTCCGAGCTTTCCGGTATCCCTGGACGAGAAGAAGTACAGCAAGGGGCTGCTGCAAACCTACGCCAGCAACCTCCTGGGCAATACGCCGGACTTCATCTTCACCCATGTGACTCGCTTTGTCACCAGCAAGGGGTTGTGGCGTGACCTGCGCGTCCTCAGGCACCTTGACGCCATGTTGGCGGCGGCCAACAAGTCAGCCGTCCTTTTTGTTGTCTCCAGCTACGATCCAGCCGGTCGCTCAGCGGCGCAGGTCCATGCCTGGGAGGAGCAATACGGCTGGCCGGTGGGCCACCGGGCCGACAATGGGGACTTGCACGGCCTGGAAGTTGACTTCTTCTTCCACGGGCTTGACCCGTTCAACCAGGGCAGCCGCGCCACCAAGGCCATTCTATTCAACCAGTTTGGCTGGAGCCATGACCGCTGCGGCCAGCGCATGCCGGCGGAAATGACCTTCATGGACCTGCGTAAGGGCGCGGACGTGGAGTTTGGCCAGAGCATCTACGAGCCGTTTGGCATTGCCCAGGTCGAGCCTCTGAGCTTCGGCGCCATCTGTGTCCCCTCCAATGTCTGCGGATGCGTCGGCTTCCTGGACCGGGTAAGCGGCGGCGTCGACCAGCTGCGGAACGTTGTCGTGGCCGACTACGTCTCACCACCAGCAGATTGGCACTTCGGTTCCCCCTGGGATGCCCTACGGGTGGACACCTACGGCCGTGATCTCATTGAGATCGCAAACAGCCGGCGAGTCGCCGAAACGATTGCCAGCCGTCTGCCGCTTACCGATGCCGAATCACAGGCCCTGCTCGAATGCGGCCAGGAAGTGGGCAGCCGGATGAGCTGGGAGGTTGTCGCCCGGGATTACCTGGCGCCTGCCCTCGCCGGCGCCATCACCCGACCACGCTAGGGCATCACTACTCTCGTTTGGATCATGTTGCAGGAACATACCCAACACTTGCCTTCCCCCTTTCCCCTGGGGCCCGGGCGGCCGCGGATGCGAGGTCTTGTGCTATCGCTGACCATCCTCCTGACGCTCCTGGTCCTGCTTGGGCTCATTGCCTATCTTGATGTCAGCTACCGCTACCGGAGCCGTATCCTGGCCGTGAGCCAGGTCGAGCGACGACCTGCGGCCATTGTCTTCGGCGCGGGTGTCTATCCGGGCGGTCATCTGAGTCCTGTCCTGGCTGACCGCATGCGCACGGCCATTGCCCTCTACAAACAGGGTAAGGTGGACAAGCTGCTGCTCACAGGGGACAACTCCTCGATCTACTACAACGAGCCCGGTCACATGGGCGAGTACGCCCGCAGCCAGGGCGTGCCCGAGAGTGCCCTCGCCTATGATTACGCCGGTCGCCGGACCTATGATTCCTGCTGGCGCGCGCGCCACATCTTCGGCCTTGACCGCGTGGTCCTGGTGACGCAGGACTTTCACCTGCCGCGAGCGCTCTATCTCTGTGAGCAGTTCGGTGTGGATGCCGTCGGTGTGCCGGCGGACAGGCGATTCTATGCCGCCGCGCCCTGGTGGACCCTGCGCGAGAGCGTGGCGCGTGTGGCTGCCTGGTTCGACATTCACGTTCGCCACCCCCAGCCGATTGCAGGTGACGCCATCGACATCTTCGCCCCTGACTATTATGGGCGGATTGGGTAGAATGGGAACCCGTTTCGGCAATCTCTCGACTCGAGCCTGACGACACATGAAGATCTACACGAAGAGCGGCGATCTCGGCGAAACAAGCCTTTTTGGCGGCCGCCGGGTCCCCAAACATCACCTGCGGATCGAAGCCTACGGTACGGTGGATGAGTTGAACAGCATCCTGGGCCTGGTGGCCAGCCAATTCGCCGAATCGGATCTGCGTGACCTTGTCGAAGGCGTGCAGGCGGAGTTGTTCGAGGTTGGCGCCGACCTGGCGACGCCGTTTGATGCCAAGACCTCGCACATTGTGCGCGTCAAAGCGCCCAACATTGCCCGCCTGGAACAGGAGATCGATGCC
Source organism: Chloroflexota bacterium (assembly GCA_029782215.1). GTDB lineage: Bacteria > Chloroflexota > Anaerolineae > J102 > J102 > SSF26. Next base: position 32,492 of record JAKOVD010000201.1, on the reverse strand, counting down.
TGGCAGGAGAACCTGCCGGAGCTGCAGTCATTCATTCTTCCGGGCGGTTCGGTGACCGGCGCCACTCTGCACATCGCCCGGACCGTCTGCCGGCGAGCTGAGCGCGCCATTACGGCCCTGGCCGAGGTGGAGGACATCCATCCCGATGCGTTGCGGTATCTCAATCGTTTGAGCGACTGGTTGTTCATCCTGGCCCGGGTCGTTAACCACCGTCATGGCAAGGTGGAGACACCCTGGATTCCCAATCTCTAGCCTTCTTTGTTCCCTGGCGATAAGGTTTCCCATGTCCCTTCCTACCCGCAATGAAGTGTGGAATCTGGTCTGCGACTGGATTCAAAACGATGGCCTGCGCAAGCACGTGCTGTCGGTCGAAGCTGCTTTGCGCGCCTATGCCCGCAAGTATGGCGAAGACGAGGACCTGTGGGGCGCCGCCGGCCTGGTGCATGACCTGGACTATGAGCGCTTCCCGGACATGGACGATCCCATTGCGGGCCATCCGCGCACCGCACTCAAGCTGCTGGAGGAGCAGAACTGGCCTGCCGAGGTGATCCACGCCGTGGCGGCTCACGCCGAATTCCTGGGCGTTCCCGCCACCAGCCGCCTGGATAAGGCGCTGCGGGCATGCGACGAGATCACCGGGCTGATCATCGCCACTGTCTATGTCCGGCCCAGCCGGAATATCGGCGAGGTTGAGTTGAGCTCGGTCAAGAAGAAGTGGAAAGACCGGCGTTTCACCGCTGCCATCAACCGGGACGAGATCGCCCACGACGTCGCCGTGTTGGGTGAGGACCTGGACACCCATATCCAGTTCGTGCTGACGGCCATGCAGGGCATCGCTGCCGACCTGGGGCTGGATGGGCAAGGGGCGTAGGGACGCTGCGCGTGGCATGGTCCTAGCTGTGGAGTTTTGTGATGCTGCGACCTGGTGACGTTCTCGGACCCTACCGGATCGACCGTGAGATCGGCCGCGGTGGCGCCGCGATCGTCTACCTTGCCTACCATATGCGCCTGGAAAGGCCCGTGGCGCTCAAAGTGCTCTATGAGCAATTGCGCGGCGATGCGGGCTTTGTCGAACGCTTTCTGTTCGAGGCGCGGGCAGCCGCCCGCCTGGATCATCCCAATATCGTCGCCATCTATGATGCCGGCGCCATCGATGGCATCGACTATATTGCTGAGGAATATGTCGACGGCGAGTCGCTGGCCGATATCCTGCGACGAGTGGCGGGACCTCTGCCGCTTGATTTCAGCATCAGCGTGATCACGCAGGTGGCTGCGGCGCTCGACTACGCCCACCAGCGCGGGATCATCCATCGCGATATCAAGCCCAGCAACATCCTGATCCGGCGCAACGGGCACGCCCTGCTCACCGACTTTGGTATTGCACGCGCGGCGACGATGATGTCCGGCACACAGACGGGTGTCGTCTTGGGCACGCCGGAGTATATGTCGCCCGAACAGGCGCAGGGGCGCCCCGTGGATGGCCGCAGCGATATCTACAGCCTGGCGATTGTCGCCTATCACATGCTGACGGGCCGGCCGCCTTTTCGCGGGGGGACTCCGCAGGCGACCCTGTATGCCCACGTGCACCAGCCTCTTCCCGATCCCCGCAGCATCCAGCCCGCCCTGCCGGTCGCCCTGTCCGTGATCCTGCAGGCGGGCGCCGCCAAGGCGCCGGAACGCCGCTATGCCACGGCCACGGCGTTTGCCCAGGCGCTGGCAGCCCCTGTGCTTGCGCCGGCCAGCCCGCCGTCATCACCTCCGGCGGCGCCGCCGCGGAACGCGGCGCCGGCCGCGGCGCCCCGGCGCAGCAGCTCCGGTTTTTGGCTGTGGGCCATCCTCGGCTTTCTCATCGGTCTCGCCGTCCTTTCCCTGGCGGCTTGGGTGCTTCTGCAGCCCGCGGCAGTGCCCGCTCCTGCGCCATCGCCGACCCCGGTCGCGGGTTTGGCGGGTCAAGGGCCGCTGGCCACCCTGCCTCCTGCCCCGGCGGTGACCCCCACGCCCGGCGTGATGGTGACCGTCGCGGCCACGCCTGCCGCCACCCCGACCCCTTCTCCTACCGCCACCCTCCAACCGCCTCCCGCGGGGCCCCCGGCGATTGCCTATGTATCCGATCGCACTGGCAGCCCCCAGATCTTCCTGGCGGCCATTGATGGCAGCCGTGATGTGCAGTTGACGACGGTCGGCCGCAATGAACATCCTTTTTGGGCGGGGGACGGGGGGCTCATCTTCTTCACCAGCGATCGCGGGGGCCAGACGGCCCTTTGGTCGATGCGACCGGATGGCAGCGAGCAGACCCAGCTCTACGCCGCCCCGGGGGCCGTTTCCTACAGCATCAGCCCCGATGGCCAGCACGTGGCCTACGCCCGTCCCGGTGCGGACGGCTATGATCTTTTTCTCGATGGCGCTGAGTGGATCACGGCGCCGGGCGATCAGACTCGCTATGTATGGGCGCCTGACAGCCGCCGCATTGCCTTTGAAAACGATGGCGACCCCCGAGTCATCTATGTGGCGGAGATCGGCGTGAAGCAGCCCCTGGCCGTGACGGCCGCGACCACCAAGAGCTGGAACCCGACCTGGGCGCCTGATTCGCAGCAATTGGCATTTGCATCGACGGCAGACGGCAATGCCGGGATCTATGCCGCCAGTGCGGGCGGCGGTCCCGTGCGTCTAACGCCGCTTGAGGCTTGGAGCCAGGCGCCGGCCTGGTCCCCGGCAGGCGGCGCCATCGCCTACGTGGGGGGCGAGCCCGACAAGACCTGGTCGCTCTACCTGATGCAGGCCAATGGCGCCGCCAGGACGCGTCTGCACACTCCCGTCTATCCTGAGGCGCCCGCGGTGTGGTCGCATGCCGGCGACAAGCTGGCCGTGTTGGTGGACGACGGGGATCGCGAGCTGGCCGTCATCCGTGCCGATGGCGGTGACTTTCGACTTCTGACTCAAAACAACGCCAACGACTGGGATCCTGCCTGGGAGCCCCGCTGAAACGACGGCGCCTCTGACCCAAACACAGCAAGAAGCGCCGGGAGAATCTTCCGGCGCTTCTTGTAAGTGCCCCCGCTCCGACTTGAACGGAGACGCCCGTCTGGGCACAGGCCCTCAACCTGCCGCGTATGCCAATTCCGCCACGGGGGCTAACTGAAAAGCGATTATATCGAGTAGCGCCCCCCTTGTCAACCTGCATCAGATTCCGTAGAATGAATTGTTCACCGGATTCGTTCCAATGCTGCAACCCCTGCGCCGGCTCGGTGTTACCTATTGGCAGGGTACTGCGAAACGCCATTCTCAATCACCACTTCCTGGACCACCGTGACAGTAAAAATCGTCAGTGACTCAAGCTGCAACGTTCCCGAGAGCTATCAGAAGAGCCTGGGCATCGTCCAGGTGCCGGCATGGGTGAATTTCGCCGACGGCACTAGCCTGCGCAACGGGATCGACATCAGCGATGCCGAATTCTACCGTCGTCTGCAGACTGAAAAGCGCCTGCCGACGACGGCGCAGCCGACGCCGGCGAATTTCATCGACATCATCCACAGCTTTGACCCGGCGGATGAGGTTGTCCTGGCCTGTGTCTCTTCGAAGATGAGCGGCACCTATAACAGCGCGCTCCAGGCGCAGGCGGCCCTGCCTGAACGGTCGATCTCTCTCTACGATACGCTCAGCGCCTCCATGGGTGGGGCATGGCAGATCATCGTTGGCGCCGAAGCGGCGCAGCAGGGCGAGGACGCCAGGGCCGTGCTGCAGGCGATGGAAAGCACGCGCGCGCGCATCCACACCTATTTCACTATCGACACGCTCAAGTATTTGGCGGCGAGCGGCCGGGCGCCCACACTGCAGGCGATGGTCGGCAATTTGCTCGATATCAAACCCACCATGCGGATTCAGGATGGGACGCTGGCCCTGGTCGGCAAAGTGCGGGGCCGCAAGCGGTCCAAGCGCGAGTTGTTGGACCTGGTGGCAGGCGAGGTGGGTGACAAGCCTGTGCGTTTGGCGGTGGTCAATGCCAACATCGCCGATGAAGCGGCGGAGATGGCCGAATCCGCCCGCGAGCGACTAGACGTGCGTGAGCTGCTGGTTGTCGAACTCGGTCCCGTTCTCGGCGCCCTGACAGGACCCGGCACCCTGGCGCTCAGCGCCATGGTGCAGGAGTAGGGGTGGGCCAGCCGGTGCGGTGTCTTCTTGACACAGAGACTTCCTCATGAGACTCGTTCTAGACGCGATGGGCGGCGACCACGCCCCCCACGAGATCGTGGCTGGCGCCGTGCAGTATGCCCGCCAAAGTGGTCACACCATTGTCCTGGTGGGCCAGGAGCAGGTCGTGCGGGCCGAGCTGGCCAAACACGATGCCAAGGGCCTGGACCTTCCCATCGTGAATGCCTCGGAAAGCATTCAGATGGACGAGAAGCCGGCGATGGCGGCGCGACGTAAGAAGGACAATTCCATGGCTGTCGGCATGCGCCTGGTCAAGGATGGGCAGGGCGACGGCTTCTGCACGATGGGGCACACGGGCGGCGCCCTGACGGCTGGCCACATGGTCTTCCGCCGTATTCCCGGCGTGCACCGCGCCGTTCTGGCGACGCCGTTTCCCAATGCCAAGGGATTCCACATGCTGGGTGACATCGGCGCCAACCCAGAGTGCCGGCCAGAATGGCTCGCGCAATGGGGACAGATGCTTGGCATCTATGCCCAGGCCCGCCTTGGCGTCACGAAGCCGCGGGTGGCGCTGCTCTCGAACGGCGAGGAAGAGGGCAAGGGCACAGAATTGACCCGCGCCGCTGAGCCGCTGCTGCGGGAGCTGCTGGGGGACGCCTATGTCGGCGTCGTCGAGCCAAAGGAAATGATGGCCGGGGCGGCCGACGCTGTGGTGACCGATGGTTTCACCGGGAATGTGACGATCAAACTCGGTGAAGCGCTCGCTACCTATATCTTTTCCGTGATCCGCGAGGAGATCATGGTCCGTCCGATGGCAAAGGTCGGCACCCCCCTGGTCAAGCCAGCGCTGCGTGCCGCCGCAAGCCGCCTCGACGATCGCGAGTACGGCGCTGCGCTGCTGCTTGGCCTTAACGGTCTGGTGACCGTGGGCCATGGCCGCTCCAAGGCCGATCGCGTGATCGCGTCCTTGCGCAGCACCGCCAAGCTGGTCGAGGCAAATGTACTTGAACGAATTCGGGCCGAAGTCAAAGCGACGGTCGGTCCCGCGTCTTCTGGAGGAGGAGACAATGACCACAACGACTGAAGCACTTGCACGTACGCGCCTGGCGCTCTTGACGGAGCGCCTGCGCGGTCTGCCGGCGTCATCACGTACTGTGTTGCTGGAAACGCTGCAGATCATCCAACAGGGAGGCTCGTTGGCGGGTGCGGCCACCGACGCGGTTCTCGCCAACCTGCGCAACCTGCCGGGGGAGGCGTTCGATCGCACCCTTGAGGCTATCGGACTCACGCGGCAGGAGCAGCCTCGGCGGGTGGTGATCACCGGCATGGGCGCGATCACGCCGGTGGGTAACACCGTGACGGAGACCTGGCAATCACTGCTGGCGGGAAAGTCGGGTGTGGACTGGGTCACCCTGTTCGACGCCAGCCCCTATCCGACGCGCATTGCGGGCGAGGTCAAGAACTGGGACCCAAGCCTGTACATGGACCTGAAAGATGCCAGGCGGGTGGCCCGGTGCACGCAGTTTGCACTTGGCGCCGCCACCCAGGCGTTGGAGGATGCCAAGCTGCCGACCGACCAGGCCCTGGGCGAACGCGCCGGGGTGGTCCTTGGCACCGGCCTGGGTGGGTTCGAGATCTACCAGGAGACTCTGCTCGATGCGGCCCATCGCGGCTCTTACCGCGTCAAGCCCACGGCGGCAGTGGGTGGTCTGCCCAACATCCCGGCCTTTCACATCAGCGAGCGCTTCGGCACCCAGGGTCCATTGAGCACGGTGGTGACTGCCTGTGCCGCTGGCACGCAGGCCATCGGCGAGGGGTCGGAGCTGATTCGCCGCGGCTCCGTGGATGTCGTGCTGGCAGGGGGCATCGAGGCCCTGATCGGCCATATGTTCTTTGCCGCCTTCTCGGCCATGAAGGCCATCAGCACCCGCAACGACCCGCCCCAGGAGGCAAGCCGCCCCTTTGACGCCAAGCGCGATGGCTTCATCATCGGCGAAGGCGCGGCTGTGCTCGTGCTGGAGGACCTGGACCACGCCCTGGCGCGAGGCGCCCACATCTACGCCGAAGTGCTGGGCCATTCGGCCTCGGCCGATGCCTACCACGTGGCGGCGCCCGAACCGGAGGGCCTGGGCGCGCAGCGGGCGATGCGATGGGCGCTGCTGAATGCCGGCATCCCGCCCGAGCAGGTGGACTATATCAACACCCACGGCAGCAGCACACCGCTCAACGACAAGACCGAGACGCACGCGATCAAGGAAGTCTTCGGCGACCATGCCTATGAGCTTGCCATCAATTCCACCAAGTCGATGATCGGGCACGCCTTTGGCGGCGCCGGCGCCATCGAGGCGGTGGCCACGGTGATGAGCGTTTACGAGGATCGCCTGCACCCCACCATCAACTACGAGTTCCCCGATCCTGATTGCGACCTGGACTGTGTTCCCAACACGGCGCGCGAGCGGCGCGTCGATACGGCGTTGTCCAACTCCTTCGGTTTGGGCGGCCAGAACGCCTGTCTTGTCGTGAGTAAGTACAAAGAGTGAGACTATTATGCATTACGAATTACGCAGTACGTAGTACGTAATGCGTACTGCGTAATTCGTGAAGAACCACTTTTCCTGAGATTCTTAACCTGTAGCGGACCTTATGCAAGTTTACGTCAACGAGAAGTACATCGAAAGCCGGGCCAAGATGGGCCGCCGCACCAGCATGGTGGGCCTGACCATCCTCGGCGTCGGCATGGTGGCGACCTTCCTCCCTGGATGGATGGCATCCACGCTGTCCACATCGGCTTTCGGCCGCTGGTATGTTAGCACGGGGTGGATGATCGCGGCCTTTGGCTGTCTGCTAGCCGGTTTCCTGCTCGGACAGTTCGGCAACTACAACGTGCGGCAGTTCCAGCGCAGCCCCCGTTCCGATCAGATCGTCGCCAAGGCGCTCAAGGGCTTTGACGATCGCAACCGGCTCTATGCCTGGGCGACGCCGGGCGATCTCGTGGTGGCGGGGCCCTCAGGCATTTTTGCTGTCGTCACACGGGGACTGACGGGCAAGATCACCATTGTCGATGACCGGGTGCGCCAGCCCTTCAGCATTCTGCGGGTTCTCAGCTTTGGCCAGGAGTCGGGCGGCACACCCGCCCTTGAGGCCCGCGACGCCGCCGGTAAAGTCAGCGAGTGGCTGACCAAGGAATTGGCGGCTGAACAGGCCATTCCGGTGTCGCCGCTGGTCATCTTCACCAACGACGCTGCCGAGCTCGAGGTGCTGAGCGCTTCGGCGGTCGTGATCCACCACAAGAAGGCAAAAGACTACCTGCGCGACCAAACGCGCCCGGCGACCCTGACCAGGGAAGTCCTGCAGGCAGCCATTGGCCGCCTTGACGAGGAAGCCAAGCGGCGTGAGGCGGTCATCGAAGCCTGACCCCAGAGTCGGAACCAGCGAGCGACGTCTGCCAGTCGCACCCGCCCCATGTCGGAACCCTCTTCGCCATCCTTTGCACGCAGCTCCTGGCTCTGGGGCGCGCTGGCGGGTGTCCTCGTGCTGCTCTGTGGGGGCGCCGGGCTGGCGTCGGCGCTGCTGGCCTACCTGACGGTGCAGCCGGCGCTGCAGGCGCCGGGCGATCTTGGCGCCTTGGCCGGCCAGGCCGCAGCCCTGAGCGGGGGCGCCAACCGCATCGTCGTGGTGAGCGAGGATGGCTCCCTGCGCACGCTGAACCCGGATGGAACAGATCGGCGGCTCTTCCACCTGTCCGACCTGAGCTTTAGCTTCCCAGCCTGGTCGCCGGATGGTGCTCACCTTGCCGCCATCGGCAGCAACGGCGATGGGACCGGCGTCTATGTGTTGGAGGACGCCGACGATCCGCAGGCGACGGCTCTGTTCCTCAGTCAAGAGCAAGCGCCTTTCTATCTCTACTGGGCCCCGGACAGCCGCCAAATCGCCTTCCTCGCCAATGACACTGAGGCGGGCATGGGATTGTGGCAAGTCGACCGTGTGCGCAGAGCCCAGGCCAAGAAGCTTGCCACGGGGCAGCCCTTTTACTGGACGTGGCTGGAAGACAGCGCCGCCCTTTTTGTCCACAGCGGCGGCGCCCGAGGCGGCGCCATAGGCGGGGCGCACTTGGGCTTCCTGACGGTGAGCGATGGTCGCCTCAGCGCCAACGTGACCACGCCGGGAACATTCCAGACGCCCGGTGTGTCGCCCAGCGGCAACTACCTGGCCTACGCGGAGGCAATCGGGCCACAGCAGAGCCAGGTTGTCATCGCCTCGCGCCGGGGAGATGTGAGCCAGACAAGGCCGCATGCCGGCGCTGCGGCGGTGAGCTGGAGCCCCGGTGCGGACCTGTTGGCATTCATCAGCTCGCCAGCGGCGGCGCCGCACTATTTCGGACCGCTGCGCCTGCTCGCACCGGGAGCGGGCGAGGAACGCACGTTGACCAGCCGCACAGTCATCGCCTTCTTCTGGTCTCCTGATGGCCGCAGCATCGCCTACTTTTCCCCCGCAGGCTCGGGCAACGATTCCGGGGCGGCGCTGCCATCGCTGCTGAGCCCGGCCTCAACTCACCCGCAGGCAGAGCGGATGCTTCTGGACCTCTGGCTCGTGAACGTCGACAGCGGCAGGCAGCGGCTCTTGAGCACCTTCGAGCCTACGTCCCTGTTCCTCGAACAATTCCTGCCCTATTTCGACCAATACGCGCTAAGCCACCGGCTCTGGTCGCCTGCCAGCAATGCCCTGCTCATTCCTCTGGTGGAAGCTGACGGGACCGAGCGCGTCTACCTGGTCCCTACGGATGGACAACCGTCCCGTGCGCTTGTCGAGGGGACTATCGGTTTTTGGAGCCAGAACTAGCCTAGCTGTTCGTGAGGCAGTGGCGCCGCGTTCCTGCCTAGGCGGCGGCGAGGTGGGCCAGGACCGCATTAGCAGCCACAGGCACCGAGATCGACGGCGTCCGGCCTTCCAGGGCATCCAGCACGGGCTTGACCAGTTGGTGGTTGGCGGAGCCGGGCAGCCTGGAAAGCACGTGATGAGCGCCCTCGCGCACGAAGGGATGATCTCCGGCGATGAGCGCATGCATGATGGGGGCAATGGCAGCGCTTCCGTGCTCGGCCAACGCTTCGGCCGCTGCCCAACGCACGGCGAAGGAGTTGTCCTTGAGCGCGTAGATGAGAGCATACATCGCCGCTTCTGCCTTTGTGTGCCCCAGGGCATGGCAGGCGTCCAGACGGTCTTTCTCATTGCCGGTTGGATCGTGTATTACTTGCACGTACTGCGCCACGACGTCATGTTCAGCCGGAGGGTTCATAGTCAGCGCATCCTCCTTGATGCGAGCCACGGCCACGACTTAAATCGGTCTTGACCCATTATAGCGCAGATTTTGCCGGTGTGAACACCCAGATTGCGCGGTTTTGCCGGGAAGTTCACGCGGTGATGGCTTCTAGCGCGGCCCCATACGTAGGGCTCCGTCCAGCCGGATGACCTCGCCGTTCAGCATCGGGTTAGCGATGATGTGTTCCGCCAGGGCGGCGAACTCCTCGCCCATGCCCAGGCGCGAGGGAAAAGGAATCTGTTGAGCCAGCGACTGCCGCGCTGCCTCGGGCAGCCCGGCCAGAAGGGGCGTGTCGAAGAGACCAGGGGCAATGGTGACCACACGGATCCCCCACTGCGCCAGGTCACGGGCGGCGGCTAGGGTCATGCTGACAATGCCGCCTTTGGAAGCGGCGTAGGCGACCTGTCCTACCTGGCCTTCATAGGCGGCGATGGAGGCCGTGTTGAGGATGATCCCACGTTCGCCCTGCTCGTCAGGCTCGTTCCTCTGCATGGCTGCTGCTGCCAGCCTCAGAACGTTGAAAGTTCCCACCAGGTTGATCTCGACGACGCGGGCAAACTGGTCGAGCGGCAGCGGGCCAAAGCGGCTGAGAATGCGCCCCGGCGTGGCAATGCCGGCGCAGTTGACGGCGATGCGCAGGCCCCCGAAGTCAGTCTGGGCGCGTTCGACGGCCGCGAGCACGGCCTCCTCCTCTGTGACGCTGCCGCCGGCGAAGCGCACACCTGGACCCAGCTCGGCGGCCAGGCCCTGGCCGCGCTCCACATTCAGGTCGAACAACACCACGTTGGCCCCGCAGGAAGCCAGCCTCCGGGCGGTCGCTTCGCCGAGGCCAGAAGCGCCACCGGCGATAAGGGCTGTGGCAGAAGATAGCTTCATGGAACCATCCTGCCGCGCTGCGGCGTTATGAAGTGGCCAGGAGGGCGCGCATCCAGGCCAGCTCACGCTCCAGGCCCTCGGTCAGGCCTACTGTGGCGCGATAGCCCAGAATAGCGGCCGCCTGTGACGTGTCAGCCCAGGTGTGCTGAACATCCCCCTCCTGATGCGCCCGGCGTTCGATGACCAGGGGACGTCCGACCAGGGATTCGATGAGCGCCAACAGTTGGTCGATGGTGGCCCGGTTGCTGCCGCCCACGTTGAACGTGCCGCCTGCGGCGCCATCCGTCATACCGGCGGCGATGGTCGCGGTTACGATGTCGGCGACGTAGGTGAAATCGCGTGACTTCTCGCCGCTGCCGAAGACGATGATCGGTTCGCCCGTCACGCCGGCGCGCAACCAGCGATGGAAGGCCATGTCAGGACGTTGGCGCGGTCCGTAGACCGTGAAATAGCGCAGAATGGTTGCCGGTACGCCGTAACTGAGGTGGTAGGTCGTGCACAGATGCTCGGCGGCCAGCTTGCTGATGGCATACGGTGACCGGGGCTGTGGGCAGGTCGTCTCCCGCCAGGGTAGATCGGGCGCATCGCCATAGACGGAGGACGAACCGGCGTAAACGAAGCGCTGGATCGGGCGGTCGACGCAGGCGTTCAACAGCCGCTCGGTGGCGATGACGTTGTTGCGCACGTAGGTGGCGAAGCGTTCGCCCCAGCTTTGGCGCACGCCGGGCTCGCCGGCCAGGTGAAAGACCACATCGACATCCGCGAGCAGGTCCCCCAATGGGGCATCAGCCAGGTTCGCTTCCACCATCCGGAAGCGGCGGTCCGTCCGTGCACGCTCCAGGTTCCGCTCCTTGGCCGTTCTCTCGTAAGTGGTCGTAAAGGCGTCAAGCCCAAGCACCTCGTGGCCCTGCGCCAGAAGCTTCTCTGTCAGATGTGAGCCAATGAATCCGGCGCAGCCAGTAACAAGACAACGCATGAAGTACATCCTATCTTAAGAAATGTGCAGACGCCAAAGCCCTACGGACGCTGTGTGGGGCGAGCCATACGCGCTAGCATGAGTGTCTCCACCTCCGCTGCCATGCGATCGGCGCTGAAGCGTTCGCGGGCGATGCGCTGGCCCGCCGCCCCCATGCGTGCTGCCAGCGCCGGATCGGCCAGAAGCCGGGCCACACGATCGCAGAGGGCATCCAGGTCGCCCGCAGGCACAAGATAGCCGTTTTCGCCCTCGACGATCATGTCCTCGCCCCCGGCGATGTCCGTACGCACCACCGGCAGACCCATGAACATGGCCTCGACAGCCACCAGGCCGAAGCCTTCGTTGTCGGAAGGGAAACAGAAGACGTCCATCGCCGCGTAGACTTCGGAAAGGCTCTCCACCCAACCCAGAATGGCCAGCCGGTCGCTCGCGATCAGCGGCTGTGCCTGGCGGCGAAGCTGGGCTTCGAAGCTGGCCGGTACGCCCTCGGCGCGGTCACCTCGAATCAGAAAGCGCGCCTGGGGATACTGGCCTGCCAGTCTTTCGGCCATGGTGATGAACAGATCGTGGCGCTTGCGGGGGGCCAGGGAGGCCACGTTGCCCACCACCAGCGCATCCTCCGGCCAGCCCAACGTCTTGCGCAGCGTCGTCTTTGACGCCGCCGCCTCCAGGCGATCGCTGGGGATGGCGTCGAGGATGGTGACGGCCTTTTCCGGGCTGCCCAGGCGGCGACGGACCGCCTCGGCTGTGCACAGAACCCGGTCGCTCAGCGCATAAGCCACGCGCTCGCCGGCGCCGGGCGCCCGCTCGCGGCGCAGCGCCCACCACATGGGGATGCCTGCCAGTTTGGCTGCCGGCCCGGCATAGAGCGCCGCCCGCGTGCTGTTGGCATAGATACCCCCGGCGCCGGTGCGGCGCATCAAGCGCGCCAGGTCCAGGCTGTGGCTGGCGGCGACGGGCGAAAGCACCGCCCGGCCCACGCGACCTGCCGTTCCCCGCACTTTGTCCAGGCGGCGCCAGGCCGCGGGCAGGGGAACCACGACGGTCTCGATACCGGCCGCGCGCACCCGCTGCGTCAGGACCCCGTCGCCAGGGGCCACGAAGACAGGCCGGACAGCCTTGACATGCTGCATCAGCCAGAGCAGCACCTGGGCTGCCCCGTAGAACCGGAAATCGTTGGGCTCATAGAAGAGAACGGTGGGTCGCTCGCTCATGACTTCATCCTAACGCAAGCGGTCCCATCAACGCCAGCGCGCGGGGGCAGCGGTGCGGTTCAAGGTTGCGCGCGGCAGAGGTCACTGTCATCTCTTCGCGCCTCGCTGGACTCCATGCTATGCTTCCACGGCCATGAACGATCACACCCTCCGCGTCCTTGAATTCGACAAGATCCTGACCCGGCTTGCCAGCTTCTGCAGCTTCGAGATGAGCAAAGAGCTGGCCATGGCATGGCGGCCAACAACCGACCTGGGCGAGGCCAGGCTCTGGCAGCAGGAGACCGAGGAAGCCCGCAATCTGCTGCCGCAGTCCCCTGACCTGCACCTCGGTGGCGTCTTCGATCTCCGCGTCGTGCTGGCACAGGCGGAGCGCGGCGGGACCCTGGCCCCGGTGGACCTGCTGGCGGTGCGTTCCACGCTGCTTCGCAGCCGGCGTATTCGCCAGATCCTGATCGCCAACGCCGCCCGGTTCCCGGCGCTGGCGGAGTGGGGCGAGCCGATCCAGGATCTCGAACATGTCGCAGCCGAGATCGGCCGCGCCATCAGCGATCGCGGCGAAGTGATGGACAGCGCCAGCCCCAAACTGGCTCACCTGCGGGCCGAGGTGCGCGTGCTCCAGGACCGCCTGCTCGACCGTGTGCAGCGCATTGCCCAGAACCCCGACAACGCCGCCTTCCTGCAGGAAGCCATCGTCACCCAACGGCAGGGCCGGTACGTGGTGCCGGTGCGGGCCGAGTTCAAGGGTCGCCTTCCGGGCATCGTCCACGATCAGTCCGGAAGCGGAGCCACCCTTTTCGTGGAACCGTTGGCCATCGTCGAGCTGAACAACGAATGGCGGCAGCGGCAGATGGAGGAGCAGGAGGAGGTCAATCGCATCCTGCGCGATCTGACCGAGCTCGTGGCCGATGAATCCCCCTATGTCCATACGACGTTGGAGATGCTGACGGGATTGGACCTGATCCTGGCGCGCGCCCATTTCGCCGACGACCTGCAGGCGAACCAGCCCGAGTTGCTTGGCTTCCAACATGGACCCGAGTTCAAGCCCGAACAGCACCCCGGCGTCGTGTTGGAACTGCGGCTGGCGCGCCATCCCCTGCTCGACCCGGTGACCGTCGTCCCCATCGACTTTCACTTTGGCGATGACTACTTCATCGTCGTGATCACCGGTCCGAACACCGGCGGCAAGACGGTCAGCCTGAAGACGGTCGGTCTCCTGGCCCTGATGGCACAGGCCGGCATGGCGATTCCCTGCAAGCCCGGTTCGCGACTCACGCTGTTCGAGGGCATTTACGCCGACATCGGCGACGAGCAGAGCATCGAACAGAGTCTGAGCACCTTCTCATCGCACATGACCAACATCGTGCGCATCCTGCACCAGGCCACCCCGCACAGCCTGGTTCTCCTGGATGAACTCGGCGCCGGCACCGATCCGGAGGAAGGCTCGGCGCTCGCCCGCTCCCTCCTGGGTCATTTCCGGGACAGCGGCATTCCCGTGGTGGGGACCACCCACTATTCTGAGGTCAAGCTCTTCGCCCACACTACGCCGGGAATCACGAACGCGTCCGTGGAATTCGACCTGGAAACGCTCAGCCCGACTTATGACCTGACGATCGGGCTGCCGGGGCGCTCCAATGCCCTTGCCATTGCCCGCCGCCTGGGCCTGCCCCGGACGCTGGTGGACGGCGCTGAGGGCATGATCCAACCCGAAAGCCTGGCTGCTGACGCGCTCCTGGCCGAGATTCGCGAGGCGCGCGACGCCACCAAGCGGGCGCAGCACAATGCCGAAGCCCTTGAACGCATGGCTGCGGCCCGCGAGGCCGAGCTGCGCGCCCAATTGGCCAAGATCGAGGAGGCCCGCCGGGCCGTCCTCAACGAGACGCGGGCGGAAGTGCAGGCCGAGCTGGAGGCGATCCGGGAGGAGATCGAGCGTGTGCGGGCGCGTTTGGGCAGCGGCGCGCCGACGCAGCACGAGCGCTTCCTGGCGGAAGCGGAGAGGGCGTTCCAGGCGAAGCAGGAGGCGGCGCGCCGTCTGGCGGACAAGGTGGAGGCCGAGGCGGCCCGCCTGGGCGGCCCACCCCAGGTGGGTGATGTGGTGTGGGTGCACAGCCTGCAGGGGAGCGGCACGGTGCGCGCCATCCTCAGCGAGAGCGAGGTGGAGGTGCAGATGGGGGCCTTCCGGCTGAAGGTGCCCAGCGCCAACCTGGAGATACGCGAGCGGCCGCGCACCGAACCTGCCGTGGTGGCGGCGCCGCGCTCGCACGTCAGCGCCCCGCCGTCACCTGGCATCGAGGTCGATCTGCGCGGGATGCGTGCGGACGAAGCGCTGGAGACGCTGGAGACCTATCTGGAGGCTGCCTATCTGGCAGACCTGCCCTGGAGCCGGATCATCCACGGCAAGGGCACCGGCGCTCTGCGCCAGGTCGTGCGTGACGCCCTGCGCAACCATCCCGTCATTGCCCACTTCCGCACCGGCGAGCAAGGGGAAGGGGGGGACGGTGTCACCATTGCCTACTACGTGACGAAATAGGTCCTCACCGCCGCCACCACCACCAGTCGGAGCGGCGTTCGTTGATCTGGTGCCACCCCTCCTGCCGGTCCTCAAGCTTGAGGAAGCCGCGGAACAGGGTTTCCAACTGGGCGGGGTCGGCCCCTGCCATGTCGCCGGTTTCGGGGCCAGCAGAGGGCCGCACCGTATACAGCAGGTAGTAGCCACCTGGGGCCAGGCGTTGGGCGAGTCCCTCCGCATAGCGCTGGCGCTGTTCGCCGTTCAGACCGTGAAAGCAGCCGATGTCAAGCACCACGGCGAACGGTTGCTGCAGCATGAGGAGGTCCTGGGCGCTGCCCCGCAGACCATACCAGGGCAGATGCTCCGCTGCCGCCGCCTGCAGCGCCTTGTGGAGGGCAAGGAACGAGAAATCGATGCCCACGACCCGGTAGCCGCAGCGCGCCAGGGCGCGGCTGTGCGTACCGGTACCGCAGCCGATGTCGAGCGCCCAACGACCTCTGCCGGGATGGGCGGCGACAAAAGCTGTTACTTCCGGCGCCACCGTGCCCTGGTCCCAGGGGGTGCTGCCGGTCTGGTAGCGATCTTCCCACCAGGCAGGCGTGCCAGCGGCGGGTGTGGGCATGGTGGTGGGGTTGCTCATTGTCTCCATCCTACCGAAGCGGCGTGCAAACAGAAAAATCGGGCGCGCCGATCGATGCCATATGCTTGAGGACGCTGCCCTGCCTCCGGCATTGTTGTCCGTGTGGCGGCAGTGTATACTCCTTTTGTCGTCCAACTTTCTAATTCAGTGGAACGAGAGCCCATGTTAAGTTGGATTCTGCAGGGTGTCTTCATTGCGGTCTGTGCCTTTGCCGGGGTCTATTTGGCGTTATGGCTGTTTGCGAGGCAGCGCCGGGACGAAGCGACTGCAGAGTCTGGCGCCGCGTCGACGTCAGCATGGTCTGAGCCGCCGGCATTGGCTGCCACCTCGGTGTTTGCGCAGGAGGCTGCCCAGGTCCAGGCGGTTCCCCTGCCTCCGCCTGGCGCCGTGACGCCCCTCACGGCGCCCGAACGGACGCCGGCGCCGGCAGCCACGCCCGGTCCCGCCGCGGGGACAAGGCCCGCTGTCTCCCAGCCCCGGGTCCGGCACGCTTTCGAGTTCCAGGATGACCAGGTGACAGTCCTCCTGGAGATGCCTGCGTCCCTTCTCCAGGATGATGCAGCTTTGGCGGATGCGTGGGTGGATGTGATTGGTTGGGCGCGTTCCGAGCAGGCGCACCCCGGCTCGTCGGCGGTGGCGTCTGGTTCGTTGAGGCCGCTCGGAGCGCGTGCGTCCGCGGCCAGCCTCACGCCACCCTCGTCCGTGGACGCCGATCAGGCGCAGCTCCAGGTCCGGCTGGACGAAGGCCTGCGGCGGCTGCAGGCGGCGGCGATCCGCAGCCGCCAAATGCGCCAGATGCTTGAGCAATCCATGCCCGCCGATGAGGCGCCGCGCTAGTCCTGGCCAGGTTCAGGTCCCCACGAGTGTCCAGATGCCAGACACCACCGACTCACCCAACTACTACACGATCGCGGACCTGCCGCCCGATACGCGTCCGCGCGAACGGCTGGCGCGCTTAGGCCCCGAAAGCTTGAGCCATGCCGAACTGCTCGCCATCCTCTTGCGCAACGGCGCCCAGGGCCTGAACGTCATTGATCTTGCCACCCAGATCATCCGTTACTATGACAATGATCTCGGGGGTCTGGCGCGCGCCACGCTGGAAGAGCTGCAGAGCTTTCGCGGCATGGGGGAGGCCAAGGCGGCGCAGATTCTGGCGGCGCGTGAGTTTGGCAAGCGCTGCCTGCAGGCAAGCTCGCAGGGACAGCTCCAGGTCAAATCGCCTGCCGATGTGGCCAACCTGTTGGCGCCGGAGCTGGCGTTCGCCGACCAGGAGTACGTCAAGGTGGTGCTCGTCGACACGCGCAACAATGTCATCGCCTATCCCACGGTTTGCCAGGGCTCCCTGAACAGCGCCCACGTGCGTGTGGGTGAGATCTTCCGCGACGCCATTCGTCGCAATGCTGCCGCCCTGATCATCGCCCACAACCATCCCAGCGGCGACCCGACCCCTTCGCCCGAGGATATCACGCTCACGCGGCAGATCGTCGAGGCTGGCCGGCTCCTGAACATCGACGTGCTCGACCACCTGGTGCTTGGCCGCGGGGGCAGATTTGTGAGCCTGAAGGAGAAGCGGCTTGGCTTCTCTTGAGTCAGGACGGAAAGCTCGGGGGGCGATAGCCCCTTTCACCCCGGCGAGGCTGGCATGTCGCCCTGGAATGGGTGGGCGTCGCTCTCGAAATGCCACCTATATGCCGTTTGGAATATCAAAAACTAGCCATGTGGTAGTTGACAACGCCCACCCAACATCCTAATCTTGTGCGACTGTAGTCAGCGCATCGCTGTGCAGGACGCATTGGCGAAAGCTGTGTTGGAATTTTAACTTGCTTTTCGTTTGTGATTTCATTACAATGTCTTCATAGGCTTCGTTAGGCTGCAGTGTTGGTGTGCGCTGAAGTAGTCCTATGACGAGTTGGATAGCTGTTTCAAGAGGGTCACTTAGGTGACCCTACGACTGACGATGACGTCGGAACGTGGTTGTATGGACTACTGCAAAGTTGCTTTCCTTCGTTCCAGAGTTTGACATGCGTTTGCCGTCTTGGCACCCGTCGCTCCAAAGCCCCCGTGTAGAACGGGTCAATCGAAAACTCTGGGCGCGTCAGATCGAGATCTGTGGTTTTACCGCGTTCTCGATAGGGGAGGATCTGAGGGGGAAAGGAGGCGCCTAGCACAGAGAGAATGCGCTGTTGTTGTTCCTACTTTTGGCTCACAACCGTTTCTCGTCCGTTTTCGCTCTTTTCTACAATGAGGTAGCAAGATGTCGACCGCTAACATCCTTATCGGTGAAATCCTGGGAACCATGATGCTGATCTTGCTGGGCGACGGTGTCGTTGCCAACGTGCTCCTGGGCAAGACCAAGGGCAACAGTTCCGGCTGGATCGTGATTACCACAGCATGGGCCATGGCGGTGTTCGTAGGCGCCTTTGTGGCTGCTCCTATCAGCGGCGCCCACCTGAACCCCGCCGTTACCCTTGGCCTCGCCGTCGCCGGCGTCACCCCCTGGGGCCAGGTGCCTGTCTATTTCGTGGGTGAGTTCATCGGCGCCTTCCTGGGCGCGATCCTGGTCTTCCTCGCCTACTTCCCGCACTGGGCGCAGACCAGCGATCCTGGCCTCAAGCTCGCTGTCTTCTCGACCGGCCCGGCCATCCGGAGCACTGCCTGGAACCTGATCTGTGAGATCATCGGCACCTTCGCGCTGATGTTCGGCATCCTGATGATCAAGCCCGCCACGTTGATGATGTCCGGCGCGACGTTTGGCATGGGCGCCCTGGGCATCATCCCCGTCGCCTTCCTGGTGTGGGCGATCGGTATGTCGTTGGGCGGCCCCACCGGTTACGCCATCAACCCTGCCCGTGACCTGGGCCCCCGCATCATCCATGCCATCCTCCCCATCCCGGGCAAGGGCGGCTCTGACTGGGGCTATTCCTGGATCCCAGTGGTTGGCCCGCTGGTAGGCGCAGTCATTGCCTCGTTGGTCTTCCTGGCGATCGTGCCGAAGGTCTAACCCACTGCCATCCTTTCTGTAATTACTCTCGTCTCTGAAGACAAGGTCGGCGGCGGGGATTGGCGTAGCCACTGTTGCGAACAGCCAATCCCCGCCCTGCCCTTTGCAGGGGTGAGACCAGGAGAGTGCTCAAGATGAAGAAACTCATCAACAAACCTGAAGATGTCGTATTCGAAGCGTTGGGTGGCGTCGCCCTGGCCCACGCCGATCTCGTACGGGTTCACTTCAACCCGAACTACGTCGTGCGCGCAGATGCGCCGATCCAGGGTAAAGTGGGCGTGATCTCCGGCGGTGGCAGCGGCCATGAGCCCATGCACGGCGGGTTTGTGGGCAAAGGCATGCTCGATGCCGCCTGCCCTGGCGCGGTCTTCACCTCGCCGACACCGGATCAGATGTACGAGGCCACCAAGGCCGTCAGCGGCGGCGCTGGCGTTCTGCACATTGTCAAGAACTACACCGGCGACGTGCTCAACTTCGAGATGGCTGCCGAGATGGCGCAGGCCGAGGGCATCGAAGTTACCAGCGTGGTCATCGACGACGACGTGGCCGTGCAAGATAGCCTCTACACGGCGGGACGCCGCGGCGTGGGCACCACGGTGCTGGCAGAGAAGATCTGCGGCGCCGGCGCTGAGCAGGGCCGCAGCCTGAAGGCCGTGACCGAGCTGTGCCAGAAGGTGAATGGCTGGGGACGCAGCATGGGCATGGCACTGACGTCGTGCACCGTGCCGCATGCCGGCAAACCCACCTTTGACCTGCCCGAAGACCAAATGGAGATTGGCATCGGCATTCATGGCGAGCCTGGCCGCGTCCGCATGCCTCTGAAGAGCGCCGACGAGATCACCGAGATGCTGGCAATGCCCATCATCAACGACCTGCCCTTCAAGAGGGGCGACCAGGTGATCGCGATGGTGAATGGCATGGGCGGTACGCCGGCGATCGAGCTGTACATCATCTACCGCAAGCTCGCCGAGATCCTCTCTGGCAGCGGCGTCGCCATCGCCCGCCGGCTGGTCGGCAACTACATCACCTCGCTGGAGATGCAGGGCTGCTCGATCACGCTGCTCAAGGCGGACGACGATCTACTCAACCTGTGGGATGCACCGGTCAATACGCCGGCGCTGCACTGGTAGGACGATATCAGGCTGACCGAGAACACGATGTTCACACGCGAAAACGTCCTGCAGTGGCTTGCCGCCTTCCGTGCTGCGATAGCTGAGAACAGGTCTTACCTGACCGATCTCGATTCCGCTATTGGCGATGCCGACCACGGCGTCAATATGGATCGGGGCTTCGGCGCAGTCGTGGATAAGCTGCCCACGGTCGCCGACAAGGACATCGGCAGC
Organism: Chloroflexota bacterium; assembly: GCA_029782215.1. Lineage (GTDB taxonomy): Bacteria > Chloroflexota > Anaerolineae > J102 > J102 > SSF26. The sequence continues at coordinate 12,470 of JAKOVD010000201.1, read as the reverse complement.
ATTCTGAAAACGGTTGGCATGACGCTGATCTCGACCGTGGGGGGGGCCGGGGGCCCCCTGTACGGCACGATCTTTATGCGGATGGGCGCCGTGACCGCTGACAAGACTGAACTCACCGCCCAGGAGCTCCTGGCGGCCTTGACCGCCGGGCTGGAAGGTGTGCAGCAGCGTGGCAAGGCCGTCCCCGGTGAGAAGACCATGGTGGATGCCTTGACGCCCGGGATTGCCGCCATGCGGGCCGAGGTCGAAAAAGGCAGCAGTCTTTGCGTCTCGATGCAGGCCGCGGCCGCTGGCGCCGAAGCGGGCATGAAAGCGACCATTCCCATGCTGGCCACGAAGGGCCGGGCAAGTTATCTCGGTGAGCGCAGCATCGGCCACCAAGACCCAGGCGCAACTTCCTCCTATCTCTTGCTCAAAACGGCTGCCGATGTCTGCCAGACGATCGGATAGCCCGTAACCCGTCCGCTGCGGCGAACCCACTTGGGGGAAGGAACTTCACCCCAGTGCGCCACAGGCAGGACGCCATCGTTCTTTTTCTTCTGAACCAGCGATGAAGCTGGACTCACTCAATGACCGGAGGGTTGTTCACAATGACTAAGTATGTAGCTGCAGTCGATCAGGGTACGACAAGCACCCGCTTCATGATTTTCGATCACAGCGGCGGCGTGGTGGGCGTGCACCAGATGGAGCACGAGCAGATCTACCCGCAGGCTGGCTGGGTCGAGCATGATCCCATGGAAGTCTGGGCCCGCACCCAGGACGTGATGAAAGGGGCGCTGGAGAAGGTCGGCCTCAGCGCCGGCGATCTCGCCGCCATTGGCGTGACCAACCAGCGCGAGACGACGGTGGTCTGGGACAAGAACACCGGCAAACCCTACTACAATGCCATCGTCTGGCAGGACACCCGCACCGACAAGATCTGCAACGAGCTCGCCAAGGACGGCGGCCAGGACCGCTTCCGCGCCAAGGTCGGTTTGCCCCTGGCGACCTATTTCTCTGGCCCCAAGATCAAGTGGATCCTGGACAATGTCGCCGGTGTGCGCGCCGCAGCCGAGAAGGGCGATGCTCTCTTCGGCAACATGGATACCTGGGTGATCTGGAACCTGACGGGCGGCGTCAACGGCGGCGCCCACGTTACCGACGTCTCCAACGCCAGCCGCACCATGCTCATGAGCCTGGAAACCCTTGACTGGGATCCTGAAATCCTGAAGGTCATGGGCATTCCGCACAAGATGCTGCCGGCTATCCGCCCCTCCAGCGATCCCAAGGTCTACGGCTACTGGTCCAAGGTGCCCGTGTGCGGCGACCTCGGCGACCAGCAGGCAGCTCTGGTCGGCCAGACCTGCTACGGCGTCGGTGAGGCGAAGAACACCTATGGCACCGGCTGCTTCATGCTGTTGAACACCGGCACCAAGGCTGTCCCCTCGAAGAGCGGCTTGCTGACCACCCTGGCCTACAAGCTCGGCGACCAACCGGCGGTCTACGCCCTGGAAGGCTCGATTGCCATCACCGGCGCCCTGGTGCAGTGGCTGCGCGACAACCTCGACTTCTTCGATTTCTCGAAGCACATCGAGGACTATGCCAAGCAGGTTCCCGACAGCGGCGGCATCTACTTCGTGCCCGCCTTCTCGGGTCTGTTTGCGCCCTACTGGCAGTCTGATGCCCGCGGCGTCATCGTTGGCATGACCCGGTTCGTCAACAAGTACCACATCTGCCGCGCTGCCCTGGAGGCGACCGCCTTCCAGACCCGCGAAGTGCTGGATGCCATGGAGAAGGACTCCGGCGTCAAGCTGACCGCGCTGAAGGTCGACGGCGGTATGGTCTTCAACAACACGCTCATGCAGTTCCAGTCGGACATCCTCAACGTGCCTGTGGTCCGGCCCGTGGTGGCGGAGACGACGGCGCTCGGCGCCGCCTACGCCGCTGGCCTGGCCGTCGGCTTCTGGCCGACCCTGGAGGATCTGCGCCAGAACTGGCAGATCGACCACACCTGGCATCCGGCGATGGACGAGGCGACCCGCGCTCAGCTCTATAAGGGCTGGCTGAAGGCCGTCCAGCGCTCGATGAACTGGATCGAGCAATAACATTCTGTAGCCAGGGGATCGGCGTTCGCAGAACGCCGGTCCCCGACTCGGAAAACTGTAGGCCGGTAGACGGCAGCCCTCGCCCGTTCGCTGAGGGTCTGCCGCTCTACCGGTCTTGGTAAGGAGGATAGGAATGGCTACCACGTATCATGTTTTGGTGATCGGTGGTGGAGCGACCGGGGCGGCGTTGGCGCATGATCTCACGCTGAGGGGGATGAAGGTGACACTGGTCGAACGTGGGGAGTTGACCTCGGGAACATCGGGCCGGCATCACGGCTTGCTGCACAGCGGCGGGCGCTACGCCGTCAATGACAAGGAATCGGCGGTCGAGTGTATTGAAGAGAACCAGATCCTGCGCCGGATCGCCCCGGGTTCCTTTGAAGAAAACGATGGTCTTTTCGTGGCCATCAGCGACGAAGACGTGGCCTACAAAGACAAATTTCTGGCCGGCTGCGAAGAATGCGGCATTCCGGCGCACGAGGTCGGTCGGCAGGAAGTCCTGAAGCTTGAACCCAATCTGAATCCCAAGGTGCAGCTCGCCGTACGCGTCCCGGATGCCACGATGGATTGCTGGCGGGTTCCCATGCGTTTCTTCGCTACCGCCAAGCGCAATGGCGCCGATATCCGCCCCTACAGCGAGGTGATCGACATCCTGCGCCAGGGCGACACGGTGACGGGCGTGCGCGTGCGGTCGCATGTCGACGGCAAAGAGTATGACATCCACGCCGATCTGGTGATCAATGCCACAGGAGCCTGGGGCGGCAAACTCAGCGACATGGCAGGCGTCAGCGTTTCCGTCCGGCCGACGCCGGGTGTGATGGTGGCGGTGCGCGGTCGTTGGTGCCATATGGTCGTAAACCGCTTGAACAAGCCCAGCGACGGGGACATCATCGTGCCCCAGCGCGCCCTGTCTGTCATCGGCACGACTTCCTGGCACGCCGAAGATCCCGATCGTCTTGGCCTGCCAGAGGACCACATCCAAAAGATGTATGACAAGGGCGCCGAACTGATCCCGGCTGTGAAGAATGCCCCCATGCGCGCGGCGTGGTCGGCGGCGCGTCCCCTGCTGGCCAGCAAAGAGGCCGACGAGCGTGACATCAGCCGCACCTTCAAGGCCATCGATCATCGCGATCGCGACGGTGTGGAGGGCATTCTGACGATCACAGGCGGCAAGGGCACGACAATGCGAGCGATGGCTGAGCTCACCTCCGACCTGGTGGTGCGGAAGCTGGGGGTCGAGGCGCCCTGCCGTACGCGTGAAACCGTCCTGCTCCCCTATTGGGCCTACTACGATTGAGGCGGGAGGAGACCAAACGATGAGTACAAACGGAACCGAACGCGCGAAACGCCGGATCAAGTTCAACATACTTCGCTACAAGCCCGGCTTCATTGACCCGCCCCGCTACGACGCCTTTGACGTCGAGGTGGACGAGCGCATGACCGTGCTCGATGTGCTTGAGCACATCAAGGCTACGCAGGATCCGACCCTTCTCTACCGTCACTCCTGTCACCATGCCTCCTGCGGCACCTGCGCCATGAAGGCCAACGGTCACGAGGATCTGAGCTGTGTGATCAACGTCTTCGATCTGAAAAGCGACACGGTGACCGTCGATCCCCTGGGATCGCTGCCCTTGATTGCGGACCTGGTGGTCGACATGGAGGCGTTCGCCGACAGGTTTGCGCCTTTGGGCATGACGCTGGTGCGCGAGAGCGAGTTTGCCAAGGAATGCGTGCCGCCGCCAGGGGTCGAAGCGTACATGCGCTATGAGGACTGCGTCGAATGCGGCGTCTGCCTTTCGGCCTGTCCTGTTGCCAACTCAACGCCGTCATTCATCGGTCCTGCCGGGTTAGCGGCTGCCTACCGCGCCCTGGTGACCGGCGATCGCCCGGCCGGGGAAGTGTTCGCCCACGTGGACAGCGCCGAGGGTCTTTGGCGTTGCCACGGGGCCATGGAGTGCAGCGCCGCCTGTCCGTCGAATGTTGATCCCGGTGGCAAGATCATGGCGCTGCGTCGCGAGCTGGTGAAATACAAAGTCAAGCGCATCTTCGGAATGCACGAGGAGTAGTCCCATGGCCATTCCCATTCAACAGCAATCTACCGTGCGACGGGCCCTCAAGGCCTGGTTCGACCCGCGCGGGCGCAGCACCGGTCTTATCGCCTTCGCGCTCATGCGCCTGTCGGGCATTGGACTTGTCGTCTACCTGCTGCTGCACCTGGTGGTGCTCTCGACCCTGACAGGGGGCGCCGCGGCCTGGGATACCTTCGTGGCGTTGGCGAAGCATCCTGCGTTCCTGCTGTTTGACGTCGTTCTGATCGCCGGCATCCTGGTGCACATGCTCAACGGCCTACGGGTGACCGTTGTCGGCCTGGGCTTCGGCACCAACAGCCACAAGGGTCTGTTCTGGACCCTCATGGCGGTGGCGGTGCCGCTGCTGGCCTACGCTGCCTGGTTGGTCTTCACCAAGTGAGGGAGGGATCCATGGAGAACCAAGACAAGCTACCGACCCATTCGGGTACATGGATCTGGCAGGCGCTGACCGGTCTCGCGCTCGTCATCCTGCTGTCGCTGCACATGATCGCCCAGCACTTCGTCGTGGAGGGAGGCCTGCGCACTTATGAGGATGTGCTGCGCTATGTCGCCAATCCGATCATTATCGTGCTGGAGGTCCTCTTCCTGGTCGCGGTGACGTACCACGCCCTGACGGGTGTGCGCGCCATTCTCTTCGACCTGGAAATGAGCGATCGGGCCAAGACAACCACGACGCGCGTGCTGACGGTGGTCGGGGTGATTCTGGTGGCCTGGGGTCTTTATCTGGCCTACTATCTTTTCCGCATGGCATCTGCCTGACCGGATCTGTTGGACGTCGACGGCGCCCGAGCCTTCACCAGGGCACCTGACGCAACCAAAGGACCCCCGATGCCGCCTGGGCGGCGCCGGGGGTCCGCCGCATCACCCGTAAAAAGGGCCTGCAAAGGAGCAGCAATAATGAGCTGGGAACAGGCGGATGCACGATACCTGGAGCTGTTGGCCAAACAGTACCCCACCATCCAGGCCGCTTCAACCGAGATCATCAATCTCAACGCCATTCTTCATCTGCCCAAGGGGACGGAGCACTTTCTCTCTGATATCCACGGCGAGTACGAGCCGTTTCTTCATGTGTTGAGGAACGGATCCGGCTCCATTCGCCGCCGGATTGACGAGATCTTTGGCAATGCCCTGTTTGAGCAGGAGCGCCGCGACCTGGCTGCGCTGATCTACTATCCGGAGCAGCAGCTCACGCGGGTGCTGTCGGCTCTTCCGCGGGCGGACGGTGACGAGTGGTGCCGGATCATGTTATCCCGGTTGGTGCGCGTGTGCAGGGAAGTCTCGTCGAAATACACGCGCTCCAAGGTGCGCAAGGCGCTTCCCCCCGAATTTGCGTATATCATCGAGGAGCTGCTCCACGAGCAGGAATCGGTGCAGAACAAGCAGGAGTACTACCAGACCATTATCGCCACGATCATCGACATTGGCCGGACACGACCCTTCATCGTCGCCATGGCCGAGCTGATCCACAGGCTGGTCATCGACCACCTGCACATCATCGGCGATGTCTACGATCGCGGTCCCGGCGCCCATATCATCATGGACGCCCTGCTTGCCCATCACTCTGTCGATTTCCAGTGGGGCAATCACGACATCCTGTGGATGGGGGCTGCGACTGGCAGCGAAGCCTGCATCGCCAACGTGATCCGCATTTGTCTGCGCTACGCCAACCTGGAGACGTTGGAGGGCGGCTACGGCATCAGCCTGCTGCCGCTGGCAACCCTGGCTATGCAGGCCTACGGCGATGACCCGTGCAGCCAGTTTCCGGTTAAGGCCGTGGCTGGCCAGGAGTACACGGCTAACGAGCTGCGGCTGATGGCGCAGATGCACAAAGCGATCACGGTGATCCAGCTCAAGCTGGAAGGCCAGATCATCCAGCGGCAGCCGGCGTACCGCATGCAGGATCGGCTGCTGATGGAAAGGATCGATTGGCAGCGGGGCGTTATCAGCCTGGAGGGCGAGAACGGCGCCGTGGAGTATCCTCTGAACGACACCCGTTTCCCAACCGTGGATCCGGCCGATCCCTATGCGTTGACCGCGGAAGAGCGGGGGGTGATGCAGCGCCTGGTGTTCGCCTTCCTGGACAACGAGCGGCTGCAGGACCACGTCCGCTTCCTCTACGCCAAGGGCAGCATGTATCTCGTCTACAACGGCAACCTCCTCTACCACGGCTGCATTCCCATGGAGCAGGATGGCTCCTTCGCCAGCGTCGAGATCGACGGCGAGACCCTGTGGGGAAAGGCGCTCATGGATCGCCTGGAGCGGCTGGTGCGCCAGGCCTACTTCGCGGCCGACGCGCGGCAGAAGCAGAACGGCCAGGACATCATGTGGTACCTGTGGACCGGCGCCGAATCGCCGTTGTTTGGCAAGCAGAAGATGGCCACCTTCGAGCGCTACTTCATCGACGACAAGGCCACCCACGAGGAGAAGCAGAATCCCTACTACAAGTATCGTGACGGGCGCGACACTGCCGACCGCATCCTGAGCGAGTTTGGCCTGGACCCGGAGAGGTCCCACATCATCAACGGGCACGTGCCGGTGAAGGTGCGCAAGGGCGAAAACCCCATCAAGGCAGGGGGCAGGCTTCTGGTCATCGATGGCGGTTTCTCGCGGGCCTATCAGTCACAGACGGGCATTGCCGGTTACACGCTGATCTACAACTCGTATGGGCTGTTGTTGGCTTCGCACCAGCCGTTCGGGTTCCTGCAGGAGATCATCGACGGCGAGCGCGACCTGGCCTCGGAGACCCGCATCCTCGAGACGAACACGCAGCGCATCCGTGTGCGGGATACGGACCTGGGGCGCAAGATCCAGCAGCAAATCGACGACCTGCGCGCATTGCTCGACGCCTACCGCTCCGGCATCATCAAGGAGCGCTAACCTTCAACCTTGAACCTTGAACCCCTCGATCCCTGGGAAGCGCAGTGGGCGCCCTATGACGAGGTCACCTATGCGGCCGTCCTCGCCGCAGTGTCGCCTGAGGACGTCGTCCTGGACATCGGCGCCGGCGACCTGCGCCTGGCGCGGCGCCTGGCAGAACGGGCCAGCCGGGTCATTGCCTGGGAACTGCAGGCAGAGCTCCTGGCGCAGGCGGCTGTCGACTTGCCCGCCAATCTGGAGGCGATCTGCGCCGACGCTCGCGTGGAGCCGGCGCCGCCGGGCGTCACCGTGGCCGTGCTTGTGATGCGGCACTGCACGCACTACGGCCTGTACGTCGCCCGCCTGCGGGCCGCAGGCTGCAGGCGCCTGATCACCAACGCCAGGTGGCGGATGGGCGTAGAGGTCATCGCCCTGGAACCAGGGATGCCATTTGCCAGCGCTGACAGCGGCTGGTACGCTTGCCGCTGTTGCGGCGCCGTTGGCTTCAAGGGCAGCGACGCCGCCCAAATCACGGATGCGGCTGTCGCAACTGTCTGGGACACCGAGGGCTGTCCCCATTGCCAATCTTAGGAGAACACCATGAAGCTCAAAGACAAGAAGATCGCCTTTCTACTCGGTCCCGGCTTTGAAGACCTTGAGTTTTGGGCCGTCTATATGCGCCTGGTGGAGGAGGGCGCCAGGGTGACGACCGTGGGGTTGAAGTCCGGTGAGGTCTATCCCAGCAAGAGCGGGGGCCTGACCGCCAGGGCGGATGTAGCCGCGGCGGACGTGAATCCCGACCAGTTCGATGCCATTATCATTCCCGGCGGCTGGGCGCCCGACAAGATCCGGCGCTACGCCGCCGTCACGGGCCTGGTGAAAGGCATCCACGACCAGCACAAGATCGTCGGCATGATCTGCCATGCCGGCCTGGTAGGCATCTCGGCCCGGATCGTCGCCGGGAGTCGCGCCACCGGTTCGGAGGGCATCAAGGATGACCTGGTCAATGCCGGCGCCGTCTGGGTCGATGAACCGGCTTTCCGCGACGGCAACTTGGTCTGGGGCCGGGTTGTGGCCGATATCCCCGACTTCAACCGTGAGCTTGTCGCCGCTTTGGCGGGTTGAAAGTTGAAGGTCGAACCTTCAACCTTTAACCTTCAACATCTTTCTGTTCTTGCTCGCTACTCAGGTGCCGCACATGGTCGGTCTTGTCCTCGTCTCCCACAGCGCCGAATTGGCCGCGGCCGTCAAGGCCCTGGCCGAGCAGCAAACACAAGGCCGGGCGGCCATCGCCGCCGTCGGCGGCACCGGTGTGCCCTCGCAGCCTTTCGGCACCGATGCCATGGCCATCCTCGAGGCCATCCAGTCCGTGTATGACGACGATGGCGTGCTTGTGCTGATGGACCTCGGCAGCGCCATCATGAGCGCGGAGGTCGCCAAGGAGTTCATGGAGCCTGAACAGGCCGGGCGCGTGCACCTCTGCGCAGCTCCTTTCGTCGAAGGCGCCATGGCCGCGGCCGTGCAGGCATCCATCGGCGCCAGTCTGCAGGCGGTGGCCGCCGAAGCCATGGAAGCGGGCGGACCCAAGGCGGAAGCGTTGGGCCAGGCGCTGCCCGCGGCCGCGCCGGCCATCGCGGCGGCGCCGGAGGCAGGCGGCGGCGAGAGTGTGGCTACCGTCACCCTGGTCAATCATGCCGGGCTGCACTTCGGACCGGCGGTGCTCTTTGTGCAGAAGGCAGCCGAGTACCCGGCCGAGATCGCCATCCGCAACCTGACGACGGGCGCCGGTCCTGTGGATGCCCGCCGCTTCAACCAGGTGTTGAGCCTGGGCGCCGAGCAGGGGCACGAGATCGAGCTGCGCGGCCGCGGTGAAGCTGCCGCCGAAGCGGTGGCCGCCCTGGCAGACCTCGCCCGGGCCGGGTTTGGGGAGAGCTCCGAGCCGCCTCCGGCGCCGGAAGCGGAAGCCCCGGCGGCCGCAGCGGCCGTTGGCGGGTCAGGACAGGCCATCCTGCACGGTTTGCCTGCTTCCAGCGGCTTGGCCGTGGGCGTGGCAGTCTTGTTGGCGCCGGCTGCCCAGCGTGTGCGCCGGACGGCAGTCGCCGACCCCGATGCCGAGTGGGTTCGCTACCAGGCAGCCGCAGCGGCGGCCAGGACGGAGCTTGAGGCGCTGGCGGAGCGGATGGGGCGCGATCTGGGGCCGGAACAGGCCCGCATCTTCCAGGCCCATGCCCTGGCGCTAGCCGATCCCGACCTCGAGGCCGCCGTGCGCAGCCAGATCGTGGGTCAGGGCGTCAATGCCGAGGCAGCCGTGGTCGACGTAACCGATTCGGAAGCGGCGCGGTACCGGTCGATGCAGGGCGTGCGTTTCCAGGAGCGAGCCGCCGATCTGTTGGATGTACAGGGACGCGTGCTGCGTCTTCTGGCCGGCGAGGGTGAGGCCGCCATCGCGCTGCCCGCGCATGCCGTGATCGTGGCGGAGGACCTGTCGCCTTCGCAGACGGCGGCGCTTGACCGCAAGCGGGTGGGCGCCTTCTGTACGGCGCTGGGCGGACCCACCGCCCATACCGCCATTTTGGCCCGCAGCATGGGCATCCCGGCTGTCGTCGGCATGGGGCCTGGCCTCCTGGCGCAGATCGTCGCCGGCGACGTACTGGCCGTCGATGGGGGGGGCGGCGTGGTCATTCTGGCGCCGGACGAGGAAACCCAGGCCGTCTATCGCCAACGCCAGGGTGAGCTGGCAGCCCAACGCCAGGCGGCGCGAGCGGCCGCCCAGGGCGAGGCGCATACCAAAGACGGCAAGCGCGTGGAGGTGGCGGCCAACCTGGCGGTTGCCGCCGAGGCAGCCGCGGCCCTGGAAGCAGGGGCCGAAGCCGTCGGTTTGCTGCGCACGGAGTTCCTGTTTCAGGATCGCCTGGAGCCCCCTTCCGAAGAGGAGCAGGCGGCCATCTACGGCGAGGTGGCCAGGGTGCTTGCCCCACGGCCGCTGATCATCCGCACGCTCGACATCGGCGGCGACAAGCCGGCGCCCTACCTGAACTTGCCCAAAGAAGACAATCCCTTCCTGGGCTGGCGCGCCCTGCGCATCTCGCTGGCGATGCCGGATTTCTTCAAGATCCAGTTGCGCGCCATCCTGCGGGCGGCAGTGCACGGCAACGTGCGCGTCATGTTCCCGATGGTCGCCACGCGAGCCGAAGTCGAACAGGCGCAGACGCTGTTGGCCCAGGCGGCGCAGGAGCTGGCGGCTGCCGGCGTGGCGCATGCGCCGCACATCCCCACCGGCATCATGGTGGAGATTCCGGCCGCCGTCGAGATCGCCGACCACCTGGCTTCGCTCGTCGATTTCTTCAGCATCGGCACGAACGACCTGACGCAGTACACTTTCGCCGTCGACCGCACCAACGGTCGTGTGGCGGCGCTGGCTGATCCCCTGCATCCGGCCGTGCTGCGTCCCATCTCCCGCGTGATCCAGGCGGCGCACGCCGCCGGCAAATGGGTGGGCATGTGCGGCGAGCTGGCGGGCCAGGCGGAGGCCATCCCGGTGCTGCTGGGGCTCGGCCTCGACGAATTCAGCATGTCCGCCACGGCCATCCCGGAGGCCAAGGCTTTGTTGGCGCGGCTGGCGGTGCCGGAGACGCAGCGCCTGGCGCAGCAGGCCTTGGCGCTGCCGGATGGCGCCGCCGTGCGGCGTTTGGTGGCGGGCTTCCTGGCGCAGAAGCAGTAGCCAGGGACCTGCAAACCGGGCTTTCCCGGTTCATCGCTGCCCCGCCCCAAAAGCAGGGCCCTCGCGCCACAGGGCATCGAGGCTGGCTGCGGCGCGCAGAAAGCCTGCCTTCTGGCGTTCGCGCTGGGCGGGAGTGGTGAAGGCGCGTTTCCACACCGCCGCCCAGGTCTCAGCCTGGTCGTCTGCGCCGGCAGCGATAGCGGCGGTCACCGGTTCCAGGCAGATGCGGGCCAGGGTGGTCGCAAACAGATCGTTGGTGCGCAGGCACTCTTCGATCAGGTTGGCCCGCGGCCATCCTGCCGGTGTGAGTTGGGCGCAGGCGCGGGCGATGGCCGGCTCCGGCTGGCCGCAGGCGGCTGCCAATTCATCGATCCAGCCCTGCCGGGTCGCAACCCGGCACCCCGCCAGGGCACGGATCGGTTCGATCTGGTAGAGGCTGCGGGCCGGTCCTGCTCCCCCTTGCTGGCGGCGCTGCAGGCCCACGCTTTCGAACCAGGCCACGCGCAGCAGGAAGCGCCGGGTGTTGGCCAATCGCTGCGCAAACGCGGCGCCGGTTTCGGCCTGCTGCGGGGTTTCCAGGCTGGCCAATGCCTGCAAGGTCAGGTCCGCCAATGCACGCACGCGCACATTGGCGCTGGCGGTGATGGGGACGTTGCCGGCGTTGGGCCGTGGTCCCGGCAGCGGACGGCCGGAAGCAGCCAGGGTCAGTCCGGCGGCGACCATGAGGAACCACCGGCCGCGGCGCCAGATGGCATCGGCCGGCCGCCGCGAGCGGGTGGAAGCATGGGTGACCTGGTTCATGCGGCGCCCAGGGAGTGGGGACGGATTTCACCGTTCAGTCAATAAGACTGCAACGGTCGCACGCCAGTTCCGCAGAACCAACCCCCGTCATGGTTCTCGAACATCTCAACTTCGGCATAACCAGATCTTTCGAAAATCTCACGAAGGTCGTCGACGCTGGGAAACGTGATTTGTATCAGTGTTGCATATCCTTGATTCCGTTTGTCGTGCTTTCCGCCTTCATAGACACTCCCAATCATGACGAGGCTTCCCTTCGGCTTCAAGACACGCAAGATCTCCTGCATATCAGTGCACAAATCGGGCCAGTAGTTATGTGTATTCACAGCCGTCACGAGATCAAACATGCTATCGGCAAATGGCAAACGAGATACAGAATCCTGCTGGATTTCGACCCGACCCATGTCAACAAAGCGCTTGTTGGTCCTACGAGATATGGCGACGCTCTCAGCGGAATAGTCGACGCCGTAGACCTTCCCGTTTGTCGCGATCCCGGCCAGCCTGTGGACGGCGCCACCTCCGCCGCAACCTATATCCAGGATTGTATCCTGTTTCCCGATTGAGATATGACTCAATCCCCACCTGGTCATTCGGTAATGACTCGTATTCATCGCTCTCACAAGAAGCCTCCCCAGTCTACCCGCAGGCTTCCGCGCATTTGCCAAGCGCCGTTGCCTCAGTTTGCTCAGAGTATCCATGATACCCGCCGCTGAAGGAGACTCTAAGTAGGTAGCAGGAAATTCTTTCCCATTCAGGCGGCAGTCCAGACCAGAGCCTGGGCCGGCGTCATATCGGCAAAGAAGGAGTCAACGGTATCCAACAAACGTTGCAGAGAGCCGTACAAGCGGTCGGCGGCGATGCGACCCTTCAGACGCAGCCAGATGTTCTCGACCGGATTCAAATGCGAGCAGTAGGTTGGCA
>JAKOVD010000187.1 GCA_029782215.1 Chloroflexota bacterium | reverse complement strand
CGTGCAGTTCCCGGACATGCTTCTGGAGGTGGATGCCGCCACCGGGTTCAGCGAAGCGCTGCTCGGCCACCGCGCGCAGTCCACCGACGAGCTCGTTGCCCTCTACGGCGCGTTGCTGGCACACGGCACCGATGCAGATGCCAAGGGCGTGGCGTCAATGATCCCCGGCCTGGAACCCACTCAAGTCACTGTGGCCATGCGCGCCCTGGAAGGCAGCGGCCGACTGCGCCGCGCCAACGAGCGCGTGGCCGAGTTCCAGTGCCGGATCCCAATCGCGTCACTCTGGGGCGACGGCGACAAGGCATCGGCCGACATGATGTCGCTGGACGCGTCGCGCCACCTCTGGAACGCCCGCGTTGATCCGCGCCGTCGCACATACGCCGCTGGCCTGTACACCCACGTGCGCGACCGTTGGGGCATCGTCTACGACCAGCCCATCGTGCTCAATGAACGACAGGCCGGCGTCGCCATCGAGGGCATCGAGCAGCACAACAGCGCCGCAGACAGGGTTCGGATCTCGCTACTGGCGGTCGACACCCACGGCTACACGAATCCGGCGATGGCCATCGCCAAGCTGCTGGGCTTTGACCTGTGCCCGCGGCTGCGGGATCTGGCCGAACGAAAGCTCTACCTGCCGCGTGGTTTCATCGTTCCGGATGGCTTGGAAGCGGTCACCGTCCGGCGCGTGTCTTTGGCCGCCATCGAACGCGGCTGGGACGAGTTACTGCGCCTGGCGGCGTCGATCCGCTCGGGACGTGTATCCGCCACGCTGGCGTTGCAACGATTCGGATCGGCCGCTCAGGGGGATCCACTGCACCGGGCTGCGGAACATCTGGGCCGACTGCTGCGAACCGTGTTCCTGTGCGACTACATCGCCATCGATGACTTCCGCCGCGAGATCCACACTCTGCTGAACCGTGGCGAGTCGGTGCATCAGCTTCAGCGCGCCGTGTACTCGGGCAAGGTGGCGCCGGAGCGCGGCCGGCGCCGCGACGAGATGAAGGCGATTTCCGGCTCGCACGCCCTGCTGACGAACATCGTGCTGGCCTGGAACACCGCAAGGATGCACGAGGTTGTCGAGAGGCTCAAGCGAGACGGGATCCCAGTCGAAGACGAATGGCTGCGCCGTATCGGCCCGGCGCACTTCTCGCATGTCAACTTCCGCGGCACGATGAGATTCGGCGTCGAGAAGTTCGCGGCGGCGCTGATCCAACGCGTGCCGGGCCAGGCAGCGCGCTTGGTTTCGTGACGAGGCAAGCATTCCTTGAACTGGCAAGATGCCAGCCGGCGAGTTGACAACCGTTGTTAAACCGACCAAGATCCCTCCATGAGCCGCCAGACTATGAGTTTCGCTTTGCCCGAGTCGATGCGCGAGTACATCGACAACCGGGTCGCCGCCGGCAACTACGGCAACACCAGCGAGTACATCCGCGACTTGGTCAGGCGTGACCAGGAAGAGCAGGCCAAGAAGCGGCTTCGCGACCTCATCGAGGAAGGGCTGGCGTCCGGGCCCGGCCATCGTCGCACCAAGGCGGACGAGAAGGAACTGCTGGCGATCGCTCGCGGCGAGATCGATTGAAGGCGGCGGTTCTGCGCCCGCAGGCGCTGCGCGACCAGCAGGGCGAAGTCCGCTACTACCGCAACGAGGGTGGCACCCGCGTTGCGGTGAAGGTGGCCAAGGCCACAAACGCCGCGCTTGACCAGATCGAACTCGACCCTGGCATCGGCTCACCGACGCTCGGAAGGCTTCTTGGCATTCCAGGGCTTCGGACCTGGCGGGTCGCAAAGTTCCCGCTGCTGTGGTGCTACTTCGAACGCGGGGACCACCTTGATGTGGTCCGGCTTCTGGGCGAGCGCCAGGACGTCGCCGCGATCTTGGGCGATGAGTTCGTTTCGAACTGACGGTACTCACGCCGCGGCGGGCACAGGGCCGGAGCTCAATGACCGGTCTCCGGCAGCCTGTTCGCCGAGTTGGCTGGCCGAAATCGACCCA
>JAKOVD010000179.1 GCA_029782215.1 Chloroflexota bacterium | reverse complement strand
CGACGAGATATGCCCACGATACCGTTGGTGACATAAGGATTGTGTCATGAGTGAGTCATGTGAGCGTTGCCACCGGGAGCTAGAGCCCGGCGATGAGAAGTTCTGCGCGTGGTGTCGTCGCTACAATGCCGTCTCTGACGAGGCGCGGTTGTTGCGCCGCCAGCTCGCCGCCGTGACCGCCGAGCGCGATGCGGCGCGGGCGGCGCTGTGGGATGCCCGTAACGAGGTCGTCGAGTTCTGCGCCAACCTCGATATCCCCCTGGACCACGACAGCTATCTCGACCTCGCCGTCAAGCTCGACGAGTGGGCAGAGTTGGCAGGCGGGCCCGGCAATAAAGAGACACCATGAGCACCTATCGCTTTAACTGCAGTTGCGAGAATGAGGTCGAATTCCAACACGCCGGCGAGCCCGGCGCGCTGGCGCGCGTGGTGTGCCAGGAATGCGGCACAGTGAACTATGTCGAGCTACCCGGCTCACCGCGCGCTATGCGGGGCGGCACGCTGCAGGTAAGGGCGGCAATCCTCGACGTATTCGCGAGGGAAGGCTACCCGCTCACGCTGCGCCGTCTTTACTACGCCCTGACAGTTTCTCACGTTGTGCCAAAGACCCAGGCGGGCTATCGGCAGGTGCAATATCACGCCCTGAGGATGCGCCGCGACGGCTCCCTGCCTTACGGCTGGGTCGCAGACAATACGCGCTGGCAGGTAAAGCCGACGAGTTATGCCGGGCTGGCCAGCGCCCTCGACGAGTTTCAGCGCGCCTATCGCCGCGACTTCTGGGCCCAGCAAGCCGCCTATGTCGAGGTATGGGTCGAAAAGGACGCGCTCGCCAGCGTGATAGCGCCGATCACAAGCCACTTTGACGTGCCGTTGTGGGTGGCGCGCGGCTTTAGCTCCGTGACGGCGGCCTATGAGGCAGCCGAGCAAATCAAGCGCATCGGCAAGCCGGCATATATCTATCACTTTGGCGACTTTGACCCCAGCGGCGTTTGTGCCGCCTATGCGCTCCGTGACGAGCTGGTCGAGCAGGGCGCGCAGGTGCACTTTGAGCGGGCGGCTATCACAGAAGCGCAAATCGAGCAGGTGCCAGAGATTGCCGCCGCCGCGCGCCCGACTAAGCAGAACTCTCACGCTCAAAAACTGGGCTGGCGCGGGCCCAGCTACGAACTCGACGCCATGCCCACGCCCATGCTGCGCGAGCTGGTCCGCGAGTGCATCGAGCGCCACATCGACGCCGCGGAATGGCAGCGGGCCCAGCGTGTCGAGCGCGCTGAACGCGACACGCTGCAGGAGATCCTGCGGGCCCTGCCTAATTCGTACTAGCACCAAATAGGCCCGTTCGGTTTGTGGTAACAGCACGCCGCCGGCAGGGGCCGGTTTAGTGGCCAGCCCGCGCCGGCGGCGCATAGTACACACAGGAGTATAGCATGAACATCTCGGACCAGACAGTCAGGAAGGCCATCAAAATAGCCGCGGTGGTGTTCACCTCACCCGCAACGGTTGAGGTGGCTGGCGGGCTCTACCCGGAATGGGCCTGGTATGCCCGGCTGCCGATACAGATTGCCGGGCTTGTGCTCATCGAGGGCGCCCTGCTGCTGGGCTGGCACCAGCTCGACAATAACGACCGGGCCGAACCGGAAGAGCGCTGGCTGTATACCGCTATCACGGCGCTGGCCTATGCGGCGCTACTCTACATCAGCGTGCTTCACGAGGGCTGGCAGGGCTGGGTCTTCCGCCTCACCCTGGCCGCCGTCATCGGTTACAGCGTAGTCGAGAGTGGAATCGTGGCCAGCATCGCCGACAAGCGCCGGGCCGACCGGAGCGCCGACAGCAGCCGGCAGGTGAAGCGGGAGCGGCGCAAGCTGGAGCGGGAAACCCGGAAGCTGGAGCTCCAGTCAGAGCACAAGCTGCTCCGACTTGAAGTCCAACTTAGAGAACGGGCAAGAGCTGACGAACTCCAAAAGGAGTATGAACGCCACTCTAAGAAACTCCAGAAGGAACACCGACAGCAACTCCAGGTTCTGGAGGCCGGCGAGAGTACCCAGAGTCGCCAGGACACTCTATTACGAGGCAATCCGCGCTATCCGGTAGAGCGGCTGAACTCCGAGAAGCGGCTTACCCGGGAGCAGCGTCTAGAGCGGCTCCTAGAGTACGCGAACTCCAACCCGGAGCTACAGCCAAGTGAGGTTGTAGAGTGGGCCCGGAGTCAATTCGGAGTAGCCGAGAGCACAGCCTGGAGCTACTGGTCAGAGTTGAAATCGGAGTTAGCACCTGCACTGCACAGCAACGGGAACGGTCACCGGTGAGCGGCGAGCGGGCTATGACGCGGGCAGTGATACTACTGGCCGTCATGCTGGCGCTGGCCCTCGCCATGCTGGCGCTGGCCGTCATAGAGGATAACGCGCCCGACATCATCGCCTGGGCCGCGGTGTTAGTCACGAGCGCCTTTGCACTCGAGGCGCTGGCATCCGCAGTGAGGGCGGGGCACCGGTGAACGGCGACGGCCTTGTGGAAAAAATTCCCGAAGGTGCAAAGGGCGAGGCCTCCAGCCTGATAAAAAACGGCGGGGAGAGGGGTGTTTTTGTACGCAGATTATCACGCAGATCGTTGAAAAACCCAGGCTATCATTTACTTGACATCGCGCTCAATACGAGCGATAAGGGTGTATATCACCTGCCCTTGCCCTAACCGCTGCACACGTACAACTTATGCGGTACAATGGCAATGGCAGGAAA
>JAKOVD010000166.1 GCA_029782215.1 Chloroflexota bacterium | reverse complement strand
GCTGGCTGGAAAAGAAAGGCGTGGACTGCTGGTTGTACGTGAACGTGGCGTGGTGCCAGGAGAGCCGGCAGTACGGCGGACCGGGCGAGACGTTCCGGCGGGCACAGAGCGTGATGGCAGAGCAGTATGACGCCTGGCTGCGGGATGCGAAGGGCAACCGCATCCCGGTGTACGGGGGGCAGATGTGGGCGGTGGACCTGCGCAACCTGCGCTACCAGGAGTGGCTGCGGCAGGCGGTGCGGGCGCTGCCGGGCAAGCGGGTGTTTGTGGACTGCGGGTTCTACCACGTGCAGAGCTATCACCAGGGCGCGGGCGGACCGGATGCGGACCGGGCGGCGGTGTTGAGGGGCCTGTATGCGGATTGGCGGGCGACAGGCAAGCAGATCATGGTCAATGCGGGCTGGGAAGCGTTGGACCCGGAGGCAGAGAAGCGGGTGTACCCGTTTGCGGGGTGCGTGGATGGGGTGGCGATCGAGGTGCCGGGCGGGCAGGATACAGCGGAGAAGGCGTGGACGCTGGTCAGCTACCGCAGCGGACGGGCGCCGGATTTGACCAGGCTAGAGGCGCTGGTCGAAGACTGGCAGGATATGGGCAAGGCGGTATGGCTGGTGGCAAAGTGGCAGCGGAAAGTTGCGGCGGCTTACACCTACTCGCCGTGGGCGACGTTTGAGGAGCACGCTGATTTTTGGTTGACGGCGGCGCAGAGCATGGGGTGCAGCGTGGCGGTGTTCCGGGACAACAGCCATGCGGAGTGGCGGGAGAATTGGGTGGCGGAATGGGGCACTGAGTCGGAGAATGGAGGACAGAGTACGGAAGATAGGTTGACAGTTATCGAGCAGCGACTATCTGCCCTGGAAAGGGCATTTGCAGCAGGAGGTTTGTGATGCCTACAACTGAGTTTTTGGAGTTCAGCAGTCTGGGCGGCCTGTTGGGTTTGACCACAGCCGTCTATCTGGTCACGACCGCTGTGGTGGCGGCAGGCTTCATCCCGCCCGACCGGGCCAAAGCCGCTGCTCTGGTGACGGCGGTGGTGCTAGCTATGGCGTTCGTGGCCCTGACGGACCTGGATAACCTCCAGGGCTACGTGATCGGGCTGGTCAATGCAGCGATGGCCTTTTTGGCAGCGACGGGCGTCAGCACCCTGGCGGCCAGCGGCACGACGATCAGCACGTTTCCAAGTGACGTTGACGCGGTGCCCGTGCGGGTCAACAAGGTCGGCGAGCAAATCAGCCAGGCTCGCAAGGCCACGACCTGGGGTGTGTGGTCACGATGAGCACCGCAGGGCTGACGACCGTTGAGCTGGCGCTGTTTGGCGCTACTGTGGCGCTGCTGCTGTGGCTGGCGCTGGCGTTCCTGTTGCTGGCCTCCCGGCGCCGCAACCATTGGCTTAAGCGGTTCGGGCTGATGGTCGTTGTCGGGGCCGGGGCCGTGTACTGGACGATCTCGGCAGGGATGCGAATCACGGGCACGGTTGACGCCATCCTGCTCACAGACCTGAGCCGCATGTGGTATGCGTTGTTTGCCTTTTACGCCGTAAGTTTTGGCTACCTCAACTGGCGGGTGCCGCGTGACGCCACTCCTTGACCAACTACTGCC
>JAKOVD010000165.1 GCA_029782215.1 Chloroflexota bacterium | reverse complement strand
GGGTCGACATGACTCGGCCGTGAGCGGCCGCTTCCGGGTATCGAATCTCGAATGTCAGCTTCCCCGGCGGTGAGTCCGAGGTGGCGGCCGTCGCAGCCCGACCCGCCGCCTTCCATCCAGGCAGAAAGGACCGAACGCTCAGCAACGAATCATCACGCCCATTGGGTCGACGGCTTCCCGCTGCCCATGGGTGCTTCTCCGGTAGCGCCAACTGGGGGGCTCCCTGTTAGCATCGGCTGGGGGATGCTGTTGGACTGCCGCGCCCCGCTCGCCCTGCTCCACGAGAAATCACGAGGATGACCATGACGCCGATCGAAACCGACTACCTCGTCATCGGCGCCGGTGCCATCGGCATGGCCTTCGTCGACGCGCTGCTGACCGACTCGGACGCGCACGTCGTCATGGTCGATCGCCACCACCGACCGGGCGGTCACTGGAACGAGGCCTACCCCTTCGTGCGCCTGCACCAGCCGGCGGCCTACTACGGCGTCAATTCGCGCGAGTTGGGCGAGGGCACGAAGGACACGGTGGGCCTGAACGCGGGCATGTACGGCCTGTCCAGCGGCGCCGAACTGCTCGCCTACTTCGAACAGGTGATGCAGCAGCGTTTCGTGCCCTCGGGCCGCGTTCGCTTCCTGCCGATGAGCCGGGTGGTGGGTTCCGATGAAGTGGAATCGCTGGTCACCGGCGCCCGGCAACCGGTCAAGGTGCGCAGGAAGGTGGTCGACTGCACCCACTCCCGCATGCAGGTGCCGGCGACCACGCCGCCCCGCTACGCGTTGGCGCCCGGTGTGCGCTGCGTCCCGTTGAACGAGCTGGTCCGCATCTCTCAGCCGCAGGCCGGCTATGTTGTCGTCGGGGCTGGCAAGACGGGCATGGACGCCTGCATCTGGCTGCTGGGGCAGGGTGTGGACCCCGACTCCATCCGCTGGGTCATGCCGCGCGACCCGTGGGTGCTGGACCGTGCCAACGTCCAGTCGGGCGACGACTTCTTCATGAACACCTGGAGCTCGCTGACCCGGCAGCTCGAGGCGGTGATCGCGGCGGAGGACGTCGCGGACTTGATGCTGCGGCTCGAGGCTGCCGGGGAGTGGATGCGCATCGACCCCAGCGTGATGCCCTCGGTCTACCACGGTGCCATCCTGAGCAAGCCCGAACTGGCGCAGCTGCGCCGCATCCGGGGCATCGTCAGGCTGGGCCACGTGAAGGCGATCGATGCCGAGCGGATGCACCTCGAGAAGGGCAGCATCCCGCTCGCCCCCGGTGCTCTGGTGGTGGACTGCAGCGCAACCGGCATTCCCAGCGTGGAGGCAGTGCCCATCTGGCAGGGCGATCGCATCACGCCGCAGTGGGTGCGATCCTTCAGCACCGTCTTCAGCGCCGCGCTGATCGGCCATCTGGAAGCCACGATGGGCGACGACGCGCAGAAGAACGCGTTGTGCACTCCGATCGTGCCGCCCACGCTGGCCACCGACTGGCTGCGCATGCTCCTCGTGAGCATGAACAACCAGCATCTGTGGTCGAAGCACCCCCGGTTGCAGCAGTGGCTCGCCGAGTCGCGCCTGAACGCGCTGTTCAACACCGCGAGCCGTGTCCGGCCCGACGACGCCGAGAAGATCGCGCTGATGCAGCGCTACCGCCAGACGGTCAAGCCGGCCATGGCCCGCTTGACCGGACTGATCGCCACCCTCGCCTGAGCCGGCGCATGACTGCCGACGCCTTGTCACTGCAGACGCTGGACGTGAACGGCCTGCGCATGCAGGTCGCCGTCCAGGGGACCGGCCCGCTGGTCTTGCTGTGCCACGGGTTCCCCGAGTTGTGGATCTCGTGGCGGGCTCAGCTCGAAGCCCTGGCCGCGGCGGGTTATCGCGCGGCGGCGCCCGACATGCGCGGCTACGGCGGCACGACCGCGCCCGACGACGCGACAGCCTACACGCAGCTTCACCTGGTCGGCGACATGGTTGAGCTGGTGCGCGCGCTGAAGGAAACGCAGGCCGTCATCGTCGGCCACGACTGGGGCGCGCCGGTGGCCTGGAATTCGGCCTTGCTGCGCCCCGATGTCTTCCGCGCCGTCGTCGGCATGAGCGTGCCCTACGCGCCGCCGGGGCGCGTGGAGATGCTCTCGGCGTTGAGCCAGGCGGGCATCCACGATTTCTACCTGCAGTATTTCCAGGCTCCAGGCGTGGCCGAGACCGAACTCGAGCGCGATGTCGGCACGTCGATACGCCGCATCCACTTCAGCGGGTCGGGCGAAGGGCAGGCCCTGATCGGGCGGCCAGCGTTCGGCGTCATCGAGCGTGACCGGGGTTTCCTGGGGCACCTCGTCGAACCGACACCACTTCCTGGCTGGTGGAACGAGGCCGACATCGCCCACTACACCGCCGAATTCACGCGCACGGGCTTCCGCGGCGGACTGAACTGGTACCGCAACATCACGCGGTCGTGGGAGTTGCTGGCGTCTTGGCGCGGGCAGAGCATCAACCAGCCGTCGCTGTTCATCGCCGGCGCCAGCGACGATGTGCTGAAGTTCCCGAGTTCGAAGCCGCAGATCGAGAACTTCGGCAAGACCTTGCCGGGCTTGCGAGGCTGCCATGTCCTGGAGGGCGCCGGACACTGGATCCAGCGCGAGCGTGCGCAGGCCGTCAGCGCGCTCCTGGTTGGCTTCCTCGACGACCTGTGACGGCCTCCTGGTTCGCTGACGGGCTTTCGAAGAACTTTGTCTTCAGACCGCCGCTGGCTGGCTACCGGTGGTCACGAACGGCCGCCTCGTCGGTGCAGAACCCGATCGGGGCGGTCCGAGCGTCGGGCGGCTTTGGAGACGCCTGACGGGCCGGTCTGGGTCGTTGGCCGCCCGTCACCTGTCGCCGCTGAAGGTCAGCTGACCGTCCCATCGCCGACATCCCGGCTTTCGGGACGTTACCGCGGGCTCACCGGCCAGGCTTGGCCGCGCCAAGCCCGGCGGTGCCCTCTACCAGTACGTCCGCGTACCGCTCGACGTTGAACCGGAACGTCCCACGGAAGTTGATGTGCGAGAAGTGCGCCGGGCCAATTCGCCGCAGCCAGTCCTCCTCGATGCCGACGCCATCCCGGTTGAGCTTCGTCACCACTGTGTCCATGCGATTCGTGTTCCACGCCAACACGATGTTGGTCAACAGTGCGTGAGCTCCCGAAATGGCCGCCATCTCTTGCCGCCGGCGGCCACGCTCAGGGGCCACCTGGCCGCCATGAATGGCACGCTGCAGCTGATGCACCGACTCGCCCCGGTTGAGCAGGGTGTGTATCTCGCGCCGATAGTCCGGGATGGCCAGGTAGTCGCACAGAAACAGCGTTCGCAGCAGGCGCCCAAGGTGTTCTGCAGCGCGGTGCAGCGGGTCGCCAACCGCTGCTGACCCCAGCCGGTGGATGGTATGCGCCGCGGACACCTTGCCCGCCCGAATCGACGCCGCCAAGCGCACCAGGTCGTCCCAGCCGCGCTCGATCGCCTTCACCGACACCCGGCGCACCGTGACGCCCTCCAGGCTCTCCGGCACCGGCCAGCCCCTGGGCACGAAGAGCTTTCGCTCACGCAGATCGCGCAGCCGCGGGCACAGGTCAAAACCCAAAAGCTTGGCGATGGCCATCGCCACGTTCGTGACGCCGTGGGTATCAACGGCCAGTAGAGAGATTCGGATCCGGTCTTCGGCACGGTTGTGCTGCTCGACGCCTTCGACGGCCACTCCTGCCTGCCGCTCGTTGAGCACGACGGGTTGGTCGTAGAACAAGCCCCAGCGGTCGCGAACGTGGGTGTACAGCCCCGCGGCATAGGTGCGCCGGCGCGGGTCCACCCGGGCCGTCCACAAGTGGCGGCTGGCGTCCATGGCCATCATGTCGGCAGAGCCCTTGGTGCCGTCGCCCCAGAGCGCCGCGATCGGCAGCGCGTTCTGGTACTCCGACACCCGTGCGTTGGCCCGGCGCAGCCTGCCGCTCAGCTCGACGGCCCGCATCGCCGTGGAGATGTGCGCCGCGTCGATGCCGGGGATCATCGAGCCCACGCCCTTGGCGTCGAGATCGGTGCCATGGGCCAGGAGCGCGCCGTAGATGGCCAGCAGCTCGTTGCTCGACGACGGACGGCGGGCCAGCAGCGCCTCGCTGAAGTGGGTGGCGGCGTCGACTTCCAGCAGCAGGTCTGGCAACTGGACGGAGCCGATGTGCTTGAAGACAGCCTCCCGGGTCTTGCGTGGCTCCA
Source organism: Chloroflexota bacterium (assembly GCA_029782215.1). GTDB lineage: Bacteria > Chloroflexota > Anaerolineae > J102 > J102 > SSF26. The sequence continues at coordinate 11,545 of JAKOVD010000165.1, read as the reverse complement.
CTTCCTCGTCCATCGGTCGGATTGGCGGCAAATGCAGGAGCTTGTCTGCGCCGATCTCGATCTGACCGCGACCGGCGGCCTCAGCCAAGGCCGTCAGGCCGACCGACACGCCCGCCAGGATTGGCTCCAAAAACGCCATGGCCTGGTCGGGCAGGCCGAGAATCTGGTGGTGCAGTTCCTTCGTGCGGCTCCAGTCGGCACCTGCCAGCAGCATCGACTCGCGGGCGCGGAAACTGATCGAGTGGTTCACCCATGCGCTGCCGCGCCGCAGGCTCTTGCGCAGCGCCATCATCGTGCTGGCCTCGAATGCCCGGTACCGAGACTGAGGATCCAGGTCGCTGACGATCGTGTTCCATGCGGCGCCCACCGGCGGCAGCTCGAAGTCCTGCGGGATCTCCTTGGTGCCGAGAGCTTGCAGACGCTGCCAGGCCTGCCATTGGTCGTGGCCGGGGTCGCCCGACGCGCCGGCAAACTCGATGTCGCGAAGGCCCGCCAGGTGGGCATGAACGCGCCGGTTGTCCTCGGCCAGCGCCCTACGGACCTGGGACGCGAAAGTGCTGGTGCCAGCTTCGCCGATGTCGTGGAGCAAGGCGCGGGCTTCGAGCACGCGATCGCGCCAGGGCTTGGACTCGTCGTGGAGCACCGACTTGGCTTTGAGGGCCTGCTGCAGGATCGTGCCGCTGCTGCGCGAGCGGCCTTTCTCGACCCGCTCGGCTGCGCGCCGAACCAGGTCCTGGCTGCGCCGTGACGCCTGCAACAGCGCCATGTCGGTCAGTTCCAGCAACGTCACGTGCAGGAAGCAGGTGATCTCGACCGTCTGGCGCTGCCGCTCGATGCGCGCGGTCATCGAAGGGCGGCGCATCTGAACGTGGGCGGCGTAGGCCTGCTGCTTGCTCAGCGCCACGCCGTCCAATGGCCAGACGTGCACGCCCAGTGCTTTCAACGCCCGGATCTTCTCCAGCGTCTCGGACATCGTGCTCGGCGAGTGGCGCTTGGGTGGCGTCTTGAGCCATTCAAGCCGGGTGCCTACGCCCCCGGACTGCGTTGCGTAGCACCAGTCGATGGCCTTGAGGAGGGCTGCCTTGCCGACGCCGGCCTCGATCGTGGCTGCCATGGCCGCCTCGGTGGCGTCGAAGGCCTCGCGCGCCAAGTCTGCAAGGCGGCGCGGCCCAGGGATGACGATGCGCCGTTCGTACAGCCACATGCGGGCGGTTTCGGCGAGATCGTCGGGATGCGCGGCCTCGAGCGCGGAGATTGCCAGAACCTTTTGAAGTTGGTCGACACCAGCCGCATCCAGGTCTAGCAGGCCGAGGTAGGTGCGAGCCCATGCTTGATGTTCGTACAGCGTCTGGCGGCGAGCGTAGAGGGACCGCAGGCTGGCGATGCTCACGGCCGGGGTTTGAAACGCCTCACAGACGGCACGCAGCAGGGTCTTGGGCACCGACGCGAACCGGTCCATTGGGCGGCCGCTGGCCCGCAGGAACAGCATCTGAATGGCTGCCGCGACCCGGCGATCGTGGCGAAAGCGCCCTGCGACCGCAGCGATGTCGTCCGCGCTCATGCAGAAAGATTGCTGGACGTCGAATTCCGACAGCCTGGTGGGCAGGTTCTCCGCGCCAATGAAGCGCTTGGCGAAGGACATGGTGACACCGTTCTGGCAGTCGAAACCGCCAATCTACCTGGGTCGGGCGCGGCGCGAGTCCCTACATGCCCAGGCGCCGCATCGGGCTGGCGACGGCCTGGTCAGCGGCCACCGTGTCAATTTGCTGGAAAGATACGATAACCCCATGAAGCTGAAGTCGCGACGGGTCGTCAAGACCCAGGCCGACAAGGCCAGGAAGGTGGCGCCCGTGGCCGCCAGGGCCATCGTCACGACCTGTGCACCGCCGGGCAGTGCCAGCGACTTGGCCAACACCGGCCCCAGGGAGTAGCCCATGAAGCCCGTCAGCGCAAACACCGCCGGCAAGGCCCAGCCGCTGTTCTTGAACTTGTAGACAGCAAAGAGCAGGCCGAAGTAGCCGCCCAGGGTCAGCAGGATGCCCGGCGCCGGCAACTGGAACGCCACGCTGGCGGCGGCGATGGCCGCGCTGAACAGCAGCGTCATCGACAGCAAGGCGTACGTGTTGCGCAGCACACGGCTCGTACCGGCGACATCTGCGGGTGTCGCGTTGCCTGCGGCGATCGGCGCCGAATGCGCGGTCTCCGGGCGAGTGGTCGAGGGGATGGGCGTCATGGAGTTCATGGTGTCGAGTCCTGGGGTCGTTGGAGTTCAGCGTTCGTGACTGATGAAGCGTTGGCGCATGCGGCGCGAGTCACTGCCGCGGCGCCACAGGCGCATCAGGAACCGCGCGGCACGCGCCAGCGCGTTGTCCAGCGCCGTGCGCCAGTCGCTGGCCACGGAGGCAACGACCACCGACCCGGCGCCATCGGTCCGGAGTTCCACCTGGCAGCGCTTGTCGATGCCGCCGCGCGGTCCGTTCACGTCCGACATCTGCACCTCGGCGCGTGGCACGAGCCAGCCCAGGCGTCGCAGCACGAAGCGCACGCGGCGTTCGGTCAGGTCGCGCAAGTCAGTGGCGTGCGGATGGCGGGACTTGAAGAGCACTTGCATCACGGATCTCCATCGGTTGAGGGACAGACGGAATGTGGGGTACCTGGCGGTTCTGGAAAAGCAGTCTTTCGAGAACGCGAACATCGGATAAACCTGAACATCAGATGGCGCTTCGGCCGCAGACTTCGGGGTTTGGCGGCTCCGGCCGGCACGCGTTGCAGCACGCGAGCCTCCTGGCCCGTCACCCTCTGGAGAAGCACCCGATGCCCAACGCGCGAACCGCCAATGCCGTCCGTCTGGAGTTCGCTCCTGACTCCCTGGTTCAATCCAATCTGTCCGGCGCGGCCTTCACCGGCGACTGGCTCTGGGTGGCGGGCGACGAAGCCTGCGGCCTGGACCGCCTGCGCCTGCTCGACCCCGTCGGGCGCGAAGCCCTGCGCTTTGGCGAGGTGCGCGACTTCCCGCTCGCCGATCTGCTGGACCTGCCCGGCACGGCCGGGGAAGAGGCCGATCTGGAAGGTATGGCCGTGGCTGACGGCTTCCTCTGGGTGGTCGGCTCTCATGGCCTGAAGCGCAAGAACGCCAAGCCGGACCGCAGCCATGCCTACAACGCCAAGCGGCTGGCGAAGGTGGCGCTCGACGGCAACCGGCGCCTGCTGGCCTGCCTGCCGATCGAGCCTGATGCCCAGGGCGAGCCCTGCCTGGTCAGGCAGAGCCATGACGGCCGCAAAGCGCTGCGCCTGAAGGGCGATGCGCAAACGAACCTGCTCACCCGAGCACTGGCCGATGACCCCCACTTCGGCCCGTACATGGCGATCCCGGGCAAGGACAACGGCTTCGACATCGAAGGCCTGGCGGTTGACGGCCGCCGGCTGCTGCTCGGCCTGCGCGGACCGGTGCTGCGCGGCTGGTCGGCACTGCTCGAAGTCGCGGTGGAGGCCCGCGGTGATCAGTTGCGACTGGCACCCCTGGACGACAGCGGCACGCTGGTCCGCAAGCACTTCCTGCAGCTCGACGGCCTGGGCGTGCGGGACCTGCACTTCTCAGGCGACGACCTCTACATCCTGGCCGGCCCGACGATGGTGCTGAACGGCGACATCCGCGTCTTCAAGTGGCCGGCCGCCCGGCCCTTGCTGGCCGCCAATCGCGAGCCGGTGCGTTTCGATTCGGCGCTGACCGAGTCGGTGCCACTGCCCCACGGACGCGGCACCAACCGTGCCGAAGCCATCTGTGACCTGCCGCCGGCGCTGTCGGGCGGCAAGGCGCGCTGGCTCGTGCTGTACGACGCGCCTGGCGCTGATCGCAAGGAGGGCGAGCACACCGTCTTCGGTGACCTGCTGCGCCACGATTGAGATCGTCCGCCCCGGTCTGCTTCAGCCGCCTGGGCGAACTGGCCCGCGTGGCGCAGGAAGCTTCGGCTGGTTCGCTGTTTGACGTAACTGTCGGCTCTGTTTCAAGGTAAACAAGAATGGAAATGCTGCTTTCAAGGGTCGGGTCGCTGCTTTACGGCATGAGATTCACCATGCTGTTCTTCTATGTGGGTCTGGTGGCGATCATCTTCGGCATTCTGGGAAAGTTCCTGCTGGAAACCTACAAGCTGATGAGCACCTTGCTATTCGGCGATCTCGAGAAGATCGACCTGATCATCAAGGTGCTTGAGCTGGTGGACATGACGATGGTGGCGCAGTTGGTTTGGGTGGTGGCGCTCGCCGGTGTGTCGCTCTTCGTGACCACGGGGCACTTCGACAAGAAGGACATGAAGAAGCCCGACTGGCTGGACCACGTCAACACCTACAACCTCAAGTTGAAGCTGGCGTTCGCCATCATCTCGATCTCCGGCGTGCATGCCTTGAAGACCTACCTGAGTGGCGACCTGAGCTTGGAGAATATCCAGATCGTGACGATGGTGGCGGTCATCCACTTCACCTTCGTGCTCTCTGCCATCGGCATTTCTTTTGCCGAACGTTTGACGCGGGAAAGGACCTGAACGCGCCTTGGGCCATGGCCGCTCTCGCGGAAATAGACCTCGCGTCACCGCTGCAGTTCGTCATCAATGCGGCAGCGGGCAGCAGTGACGCGGAGGCGAAGCGGGAAGTCATCGAGACCGCGCTTCGTGCTGGGGGACGGCGCGGCGACTTGCTGTTCTGCAGCCCCGCCGAGTTGAGCGGCGTGGCGCAGCAGGCTGCGACAAGGGCCATCGCCACCCGCACGGCCGTGGTCGCCGTCGGTGGCGACGGCACGCTCAACACCGTGGCGCAGGCCGCACACGCCGCAGGCTGCGCCATGGGCGTGGTGCCGCAGGGCACGTTCAACTACTTTGCCCGCACGCACGGCATACCCGCAGACCCGGCCGACGCGATGAGCCTTCTGCTGCGTTCGGTGCCGGCACCGGTTCAGGTGGCCGGCATCAACGACCGCGTGTTCCTGGTCAACGCCAGCCTCGGGCTCTATCCTGAACTGCTGGAAGACCGGGAAGCCTACAAGGTCCGCTTCGGTCGCAGCCGCTGGGTGGCGTTCGTGGCAGCCTGTGCGACTTTGCTGCGTGCGCAGCGCCGCTTGCGATTGCACATCGAGACTGGTGGCAAGGTGCGCGACATGCAGACCTTGACGCTCTTCGTGGGCAACAACCGCCTGCAGCTGCAGCAGTTCGGCGCGGAGCCCGATGACACGATGGCCGGCACGCCAGGCGACGGCAGCATGGCCGCGCTCGTGCTGCGGCCTATCGGAACGCTGTCGATGATCGGCCTGATGCTGCATGGCGCTATGGGCAGGCTGGGTGAAGCCGCAGGCGTGGAGCGCTTCGAGTTCGAGCACCTGGTGGTGCGGCCTACGCTGCCGCAGGGCCGCAGCGGGGTGAAAGTGGCCTTCGATGGCGAAGTGACGATGATGCGCGCGCCACTGGACTTCCGGGTGCTGGCCAAACCACTGTACCTGCTGATGCCGCAGCGCGACGCTGCCGATGTCGACGCCCGATCCAGCGCCGAAGGGGCCGTGCCTTGAGCGTCCTGCTGCAGATTTCCGACACGCACTTCGGCACCGAGCAGGGCGTGGTCGTCGAAGCCCTGGGCGCGCTGGCTCACGAGCAGCGTCCTGATGTGGTCGTGCTGTCGGGCGACATCACGCAGCGCGCCCGCCCGGCCCAGTTCCGGGCTGCACGCTCGTTCGTGGACCGTCTGGGAGCTCCCGTGCTGGCCGTCCCAGGCAACCACGACATCCCGCTCTTCGATCTGTGGGCGCGCCTGCGCAGCCCGTATGGGCGGTACAGTGCCGCGTTCGGCACGGACCTCGAGCCCGTGCACCGCTCTGCGGAACTCCTGGTGGTGTGCGTCAACACGACGCGACCCCGGCGACACAAGGATGGCGAGGTATCCGCGCTGCAGATCGACCGTGTTGCCCGACTCGTGGCGCACGCCGACCCTGCGCAGCTGCGCGTGGTCGCGGTGCACCAGCCCATCGCCGTCACGCGGGCCGAGGACGAGCCCAACCGACTGCGCGGGCATGCGGCCGCGCTGCGGAGTTGGGCTGAAGCCGGCGTCGACCTCGTCATGGGCGGTCACATCCACCTCCCCTACGTCATGCCGCTGCAAGGCCTGGCGCGTTCGCTGTGGGTCGTGCAGGCGGGCACGGCCGTGTCGTCCCGGGTGCGTGATGGCATGCCCAACTCGGTCAATCTGCTGCGCTGGGGCGCGGATGCGGCGCCGGGATGCTGTCGGATCGAGCAGTGGGACTACAAGGGCGACGACCGGGCTTTCCGGCTCGCCAAGGTCAGTGAGGTCCGGCCGGACCGGACGTGAGTTCCGCTCTGCAACGGGCGCTCCATCTTCCGGCGAGTTCGTATTTTCCTGAGTTAGATGCTCGGAAGTATCGCTTCTTCAGAAGCAGGACAGGATGCATATTCCCGCCTGTCCTCACTTCCGAGCTCACCCGCCATGAAGCCTTCCTTCCGCTTTGCGTCCCTCGTACTTGCCCGGATCAAGCAGAGCCTGCGCTTGCTGAAGGAGGACCTCAGGCAGTGGGTGCCACAGCAAGCGCCAGTGCTCGTGCCCATCCCGATCCCGGCCGAGCGTCGTACACGCCAGTCTGAACGCCGGCATCCCGCCCGGGGCGACTGACTCTGAAACTCAGCTTGTCACCTCAGACTGACCTATCTCAACGGAGACCCATCGTGCGCAGCTACCCCCACAACAGCCCAGAAGCCGCCGCGCGCATCGTCGCGCTGGCGCTCATCTCCGACGGTCACGTGTGCAGTTCCGAATTCAACATCCTCAAGCAGTTGGGCGCGGAGCGCGAACTCGGGCTGGAGCCCCAGCTCCTGCCGCACATCGTTCACACCTTGTGCGAAGAGCTCCTGGCGGGTGGGTACGAGACCGGATCGCTCATGGGCAACGTCGATGACAGCGCCTTGGCGTCATTGATGGCCGAGATCTCCGATCCGGCGCTGCAAAGGAAGGTGATGCGCCTGTCCCTGGCCGCGGCGCGCGCCGATGGCCATCTGGCCGACGGCGAAACCTTGGTGGTGGAGGCCGCTCGACGCCACTGGAAGCTCTACGATGGCGAGGAGCCGAGCGCCACGAAGGTGGCCCATCGCCACGCCGCCTGATCGAGGTCGATCAGGACACCTCTAAAGTCGCGCCGCGGCCACCACCTGCGTCACCAGGGGGTGGTGCTGGCCGCGCCGCGACCGGATGGCGTGGATCTCTTCCTTCACGCCATCACTACTGCCCAGCAGCCGAAGGCCGCGCATCAGGCCGACGTCGTCTGCTCCGAGTCGGCTGACCGGGAACACGCCCAGGCCGCGAGCCGCAAACACCGCCAGCAGGGCGCTGTCCTCGAACTCCCCTACGATGCGAGGGCGCAGGCCCTGCGTTTCGAACCAGTGGTCCAGCGTCGGGCGCAGGGCCGAGTGCCCAGTGGGCAGCAGAACAGGCAAGTCGTTCAGGCTTTGCGGAAACCGGTCGCGCTCGGGCTTCCCGACCAGCCGGGCCGGGCCATACCACTCGACCGGTGACTCAACGAGGCGCTCGCTGGTGAGGCGCAGGTTCGGGTTGCGCGGTGCGGCCTGACCGGCCAGCACCAGGTCCAGGTGATGCAGCGCCAGTTCGCCCAGCAGCTGCTCGAACTCTCCTTCGTGGCAGACCAACCGAAGGTTGGGTGTGCTCAACACGGGCTCCAGCAGCGCATGGGCTGCAAGCTTCGAGATGCCATCGGAGAACCCAACCGCCAGGCGGGCCACCTTGCCGCTGGCCGCTTCGCGCACCTCGTCAGGGATGCCCTGGCCCAGCTGAAAAATCTCCTCGGCGCGTGCAAAGGCAGCCTGACCTGCTTCGGTGAGGGCCACGCCACGGCCCGAGGGCTTGAGGAGCTGGTGGCCCAGCGCCTTCTCCAGCTCGCGCACCTGCGCGCTGATGGTCTGCACCGCCATGTCCAGCCGTTCGGCGGCACGGGCGAAGCCGCCTTCCTTGCTGACAACCCAGAAGTAGTGGAGATGTCGGTAGTTCAGCATGTGTCCTCCGGTGCGGGAAAACCGAAGTTTAAGTGCGTGCGAGTCTGGTTTGTGCGAAGCGCATTGGTCCCGATACTCTGTGCCATTCGAACACCATAGGAAGTCCAGTCATGTTCTACGTCCTCAGTTGGTTCTCCGTCGTCGCACTTCTGGCGCTGTGGTCGCTGGCTGCCTGGGCGCTGCATGTCGTTGCCGTCTGGACGGTTTCGAACGCGGGCGCGCTCACAGGGGCTGCATCAGGCGCCGGCACCATCGCTGTGCCGGATTGGCTGGCCCCCTGGGTGCCGCCCGAAGTCGCGCAGTGGGCAAGCCAACTGATGGCGGGCTTTGCGCCGTTTGTCGACGGCCTGCTGCAGGCCGCACCCGCGCTGGCGGGTGGCTTGACCGTGGCGACATGGGTGATCTGGGGCATCGGCAGCGTGCTGCTCGTGCTGCTAGGCGCCGGGCTGCACCTGCTCATCGCGCTGTTGCGCCGCCGCGGTGGCGGCTCAGGTCCTCAGCCGCGCCAGCCAGTGGCAGCTTGACTGGTAGGCTTCTTGGGCGTGGCACCACTGCAGCACGCGGGTCGGGTCTTGTGAGGGCCCGTGGGGCGGAGCAGGCCCAGCCCGCGATGCTGAGCCGAGCGCAGCCGCAGCCGCTCCCGGGTCTGATTGCGGAACTGGCTCTCAGGCCGACCGCTGAGTGGCCCAGGTGGCGTTGCAGCCTGCGGTGGGCGAACGCTTGCAGCTACAGTGCCAGATCATGAACATACTCATTTTTCTCGGTGGCCTGATCCTGCTGGTCATCGGTGCCAACGTGCTCGTCCGCGGTGCGTCCAAGCTGGCGCTGTCGTTCGGCATCAGCCCGCTCGTCGTAGGACTCACCATCGTGGCCTTCGGCACCAGCGCGCCCGAGGTCGCGGTGAGTGTCGGTGCCGTGCTCGACGGCAAGACCGACATTGCCATCGGCAACGTGGTGGGCAGCAACATCTTCAATGTGCTGTTCATTCTGGGCATCAGTGCGCTGATCGCGCCGCTGGTGGTCAACATCCAACTGATCCGCCAGGAAGTGCCGATCATGATCGGCGCGAGCCTGCTGTTGCTGGCGCTGGGGTTGGACGGCCGACTGTCGTTCTTCGACGGTGGAATTCTCTTCGTGCTGCTCGTGTCGTACACGGCGTTCCTCGTCGTGCAATCGCGGCGCGAGACACAGGCCGCCAAGGATGAGTACGCCCACGAGATCAAACCCGCCGAAGCGGGTGCTTGGGACGACCGGCTGCCCGCCCAACTGCTGCTGATCGGTGCCGGCCTGGCGGCGCTGGTGTTCGGATCCGAATACCTCGTGCAGGCCTCGGTGAACTTCGCCAAGGCGATGGGCGTGAGCGACTTGATAATCGGCCTGACCATCGTCGCCGCGGGCACCAGCATGCCCGAGGTGGCCACCAGCATCACCGCTGCCATCAAGGGCGAGCGCGACATCGCAGTAGGTAACGTCGTCGGCAGCAACACCTTCAACATTCTGGGCTGCCTGGGCCTGTCGGGCCTGGTGTCGGGTGACCTCGGCCTGGCCATGGCGCCGTCGCTGCTGGCCTTCGACATTTGGGTCATGCTGGCCGTGGCGCTCGCTTGCCTGCCGGTCTTCATCACAGGCCGTGAGATTGCGCGCTGGGAAGGCGGCGTCTTCCTCGGTTACTACGTCGCCTACGTGGCTTACCTGATCCTGGCCGCGCAGCAGCACGACGCGCTGCAGGCGTTCTCGGGTGTCATGCTCGGCTTCGTCGTTCCTCTGACGGTGGTGACGCTGGTGGTGGTGATGATCCGCCGTCCGGCGGCAGCCGGCGCGCCGTGAGCGAGTCGATGGGCATTCAGGACAGTCTGCTCGGTCGCCGCCATGCCTTGCGGGACGACGTCGAGGCCACATGAAGGAGTCCATCGTGCAGCGCCTTCGTGAAACAGCCGCTACCTTGCCTGCAGAGAGGGTGTCGATGCAAACCCTGGCGCAAGCCCACGGGCCTGCCGCACACGGCACCTGGCTGCTGCTGATGGCAGTCCCTTGTCTCCTTCCCGTGCCCGGCGTCGGCACGGTGCTCGGCCTGGGAATGGCCGCGCTGGCGGCGGCGATGTGGCGGGGTCAGTCCTCTGCATGCCTTCCCCGGCGGGTGGCTGAACTCGAACTCTCACGCACCTGGGCGCAGCGGGTGCTGGGCATGCTTGCGTCTGCCTATTGCGTGGCCGGGCGTTTTGCCAGGGCCCGGCTGAGCCATCTTGCATCCGCGGAAAGACGGTCATGGACCGCCGGCGCGATCGGGTTGATGGCTTTCATCGTCGTGATGCCCATCCCCTTCGGCAACGTGCTCCCGGCGCTGGCGCTGATGCTCATCGGACTGGGGCTGGTGTTTCGCGATGGTGTTGCAGTTGTCCTGGGGCTGGCGATGGCGGCCCTGGCGATGTGCGTCACTGCGGGCGTCATGCTGATGGCATGGGCCTGGGGCAGTGACTGGCTCCTGGGTTTGTTTTGAATGTGAACGGAAGTTCGAAATGATCTACGCCGCCCTCAAGACCGTTCATGTGCTGGCCATCATCGTGTGGATGGGTGGCATGGTATTTGCGCACTTCTTTCTGCGCCCGGCCGTCGCCCAGTTCGAAGTGCCCGTCCGCTTGCGGCTGATGCACGATGTGCTCGGCCGCTTCTTCCAAGCCGTACTGGTGGCCGCGCTGCTGACGTTGGCCAGCGGTGTATGGATGCTGGGTCGTGTGGCCAAGCAGGTGGTGCAGTCGGGGGGCAGTTTCGAGATGCCGCTGGCCTGGACCGTCATGGCGGCGCTGGGCGTCGCGATGGTGGTCATCTTCATGCACATCCGCTTCGTGCTTTTCAAGCGGCTCGGCCGGGCCGTGGCAGCGTCGGACTGGACCGCCGGTGGTGCGGCACTGGCGCAGATTCGCACATGGGTATCGATCAACCTCGGCCTGGGGGTCTTGGTGCTGCTCGTGACGCTGATGCGCTGGACGACTTGAGCACTGACCCTGCAGACCATTTCCCTGCGTCTTGGACGGCACCGATGCGGTCAGCCAACCAAGCTGCCCGACCAAGCACAAGCACGGCGAAGGCATCCAAGGTGACGTCTTTGAAGACGGCGGCCCGTACGCGCGAGGTCAGTGCCTAGCGTGACCACCGAGAGGCCGTAGTTCGCCGCTGCCGACGGGTTTCACGTCAGCGAGCGCGCATGCGCCCTGGTCTCAAGGAAGCTGCAGCCGTTGGGGTCGCCCTTCGCCGCAGGAATGACCGGTCTTCTGTTGAACCGCCGGCTGCTGTGGGTCGATTTCGGCCAGCCAACTCGGCGAACAGGCTGCCGGAGACCGGTCATTGAGCTCCGGCCCTGTGCCCGCCGCGGCGTGAGTACCGTCAGTTCGAAACGAACTCATCGCCCAAGATCGCGGCGACGTCCTGGCGCTCGCCCAGAAGCCGGACCACATCAAGGTGGTCCCCGCGTTCGAAGTAGCACCACAGCAGCG
>JAKOVD010000158.1 GCA_029782215.1 Chloroflexota bacterium | reverse complement strand
CAACTTCATGCTACGCAACTACGCCAAAGCGGGCGTTACCCGCAACGAGTTCCTGTGCATCCTTCACCTCGCCGCCTACCACTACGAAAGCCCAGACGGCAAGGCCGAGCCAGCGCAGGAAACCATCGCACAGGAGATGGGGTACAAACACCGCAACAGTGTCAACAACCTCATCAAGAGCCTCAAAGACAAGGGCATGCTGCTAATCGAGCCGCGCCCGGGCGATACCCTAGTATACAACTTCGCCCCTTTCAGCCGCAAGATGTTCGCGAGGTGGCAGGAGAGTGAGGCTGCGAAAAAGGGGGGTGCACAACAGGATGTACAGGTAGGTGCAAACCCTGATGTGCAGGGGGGTGCACAACTGAATGTGCACGAAGAAGAAGAAGTTAAGAAGAAGAAAGAGAACTCTGTGGCTAACGCCACAGGGGGGGAGGGGGATAAGCCCTCGTCGAAGAAGAAGGACAAGGAGCAGCTGGATGCAATGTACGACGCCATCCTGGAGGGAAGCTTCGGCCATCTCGACGATGATCTGAAGCGTAAGGTCGGGGGGCGTGTCAGGCAGTTGCGGAAGTACGTGATCACGACGTTCCCGGACCATACCGCCGACACCATCAAGCAGTTCTATGCCTACTACAGCCGGGAGGTCGGGGTAGCTGCCCCTCGTGACCTCGAGAAGTTCAAGGACCACTACGTGCAGTTTGTCCAGGCCATGCGTGAGGGTAAGGCGAAGGGCAGCAACGCGCCCAAGCCCTACGTTCCCAAGCACGTCGACGTGTACGTGCCGCCGGAGGATGTGGTCAACCCGGTGCGGCAGAAGGAGACGGCGGCATGATGGTCTACGACACGCAGGCGCTGGCGCCGCACTCGGTTGAGGCGGAAGAGGCGGTATTAGGGTCGGTGCTGGTGAACCCGGAGTGGATGGTGGAGCTGGCGAGCATCGTGCGCCCGGAGGACTTCTTCATCGTGCGCCACCGGTGGGTATGGGAGGCGATGGCGACGCTGCACGAGCGGCGGGAGCCCATCGACTACCTGACGGTGACGCACGAGCTGGAGTCGATGGGCCGGCTGGCGGACATCGGCGGGGCGGCGTGGCTGCTGGGGCTGGTGAACAAGACGCCCTCATCGCTGAACGCCGACGGGTACGCGGCCATCGTGGAGCGGCACGCGGTGCGCCGGCGGCTGCTCGAGGCAGCGTCGGAGGTGGCGCGGCTGGCGCACTCGGAGGCCGACATCGAGGAGGTGACGGCGCGGGCGGAGCAGGCGGTGTTCGGCGCGACGGCGCGGGTGGTAGGCGAGCGGGCGGTGGACAACCGCACGCTGATGGGCGACCACTTCGACCGGACGGCGGACCTGATGCGCCGACGCAAGGACGATTCGGATGCGGTGGCTGGAGTGCCCACGGGCCTCGTCGACCTGGACCGGCTGCTCGGCGGGCTCAAGCGGGGGTCGGTCACGATTGTGGCGGGCCGTCCGGGGATGGGCAAGTCAGTGTTAGCGGAGAACATCTGGCGGCACGCGGCGGCGCAGGGTGTGCCGGGCCTGTTCCTGTCGATGGAGATGGGGCCGGACGAGTTAGCGTCCCGGCAGATCGCCGCCCACGCCGGGCTAGATCTCGAGCGCGTGCTGGACGCCCGGCTGAGCGAGAGCGAGTACCGCCGCTACGTGCAGGCCATCGGCGAGCTGGCTGCCCTGCCGCTGGCGTCGGACTTCGAGGCGTCGCTGAATGTGCGGCTGGTGCGGGCCAAAATCCAGCGGGCGGTGCACGAGTACGGGGTCGGGCTGGTGGTGCTGGACTATGTGCAGCTCATGCGGGAGCCGACGTTCAAGAGCGACAACCGGGTGAATGAGCTGTCCTACATCAGCCGCGAGCTCA
>JAKOVD010000124.1 GCA_029782215.1 Chloroflexota bacterium | reverse complement strand
CACGATCCTGTCTGCCTGTGCCATTTAGGGACTCCTCGGAATGATCTGCGTCACTGTCAGGTCGAATCTGGCCAGGTGCGCCGTCAGGGCGTCGTCACCCCAGCGCACCAGCACGAAACCCGTCTCGCCGCCGCTGCAGGACAGCAGGCTCGCCTCCCAGACCTGACCGTTCAGGTTGATGGCGCTGCGGAACTTCGCCAGCACGGCGTCCACCAGCGCCTCGAAGCCCGGCTCGCTCGGAGGCTTCAGGCTCCAGGGGTATTTCAGCTCCAGCTGGTAGCGCGTCTCCTGGATGACCTCCGGCCCCTGGAAGTCGTTGATGGCCCGGTCCGGCCAGCGCTCCTCCACGGATGCCCGCCGGATGTTCCACCAGGGCTTGCCCTGGCCGCCGCGCCGGGTCATCCAGGCGGGCGTCTGCCCCCAGTGGTCCATCCAGTCCCCGCTTCCGGAGATGCTCGCTATCATCGCCTTGATCGCCGCCCGGACCTGGGCGTCCGTCTTGTAGGCGCTGGACCCGAACGGCATCAGGCCTGCCCTCCGGAGATCAGCCGGACGATCCGGTCCACGGCCTGGCGGAACGCGCGCTCCACGAACGGCTCGGCCTGCTCCACGGCCCGCCGGGCGAACTCCTGCCCGCGCGTCCCGTGGCGGGCGATCTTGAACTGAATCTTGCGGGCCACGCCGTAGGACTCATCCGGCGGCACGTGCAGCTTGCGCTCCACCCAGTGCTGCAGGGGAGCGATGGGGGCCCAGTGCGGCCGGCTGCCATACTCCACCACGGGCGCATACCCGGCCTGCCACCACACCTGTCCCGTCACGTCCACAGGGTCTTGCGAGATCACTTGAACATCGGCGGCGATTCCGCTGCGCAGAAATCCCGTGGCGCCCACCGGAGTCTCCTCGAAAGCCACGGTCCGCAGCTGCTCGGTGGCCTTGGCCATGGCCTGCTCCACGATGCGCGCCGCCTGCGGGCCAAGCGCCTGGCTCACGGCCGACAGCTGGATGCTGAGAGCCTCCAGCGACTCTGGAATGATCTCGTATGAGAGCGTGTAGGGGCTGCCCAGCTGCTGGCTCGCGATCACCACGATGGCCACCCCCAGACGGCGTCCCGGGAGGCCGGGTTGTTGACGGTGTTGCCGTTTGCGTCCACCCCGATGCCCAGCATCA
>JAKOVD010000119.1 GCA_029782215.1 Chloroflexota bacterium | reverse complement strand
GCGCCCTTCAAGTCGCCGGGGTTCCTCCAGGACAAGTCAGCTATCTCGATGCTTTGGGATTGTGAAGCGCCCACGGTACCGTCGCTTGTTGTCCGGACCCGACACCAAGCGACGGAAGCCCAAAGCTGCGCCTGTCTTCATTCCGGCAAGCTCCACCAACACACGATCTTGTGTCACCAACACAAGATGGAACCGAGCCTGTCAATAGGACGTTTTTTGTCCGCTTTTGTCGGGCTGAAGACCGCGATGGGTGGCTCTTCAGCCTTCAGCAGGACTTGGACGCGTACCCCGCAGGCGGTCAGGAAGAGACAGGCGCGGGCGTCTGCATGAGTGCGGCCGGCTCGATGCCCTCAAACAGGGGGCGCAGCCCTTCATCCGGGTGCCAGCTCTGTACCTGGTCGGGGTCGAAGTCCGGCAGCACCTGCATCAGGTAGGTCAGCAGACCGCTGCGATCGGCAGGGCTCAGGTCGTAGCGCAGATCGTAGAGGTACTTGGTGAGCACGCCGATAGGCAGTCCCAGCCGGGGGGCGTATGCCTGGGCGATTTGCGGGATGTGAGCCAGGCCTTCCACCTTGGTCTCGTAGAGCGCCGGCACGATGCCGAGCTCTTGCATCAGGGGCAGGGCTTCGCGGCGGGCGGCCCACAGGGCGAAGACGAAGGGCAGACCGGTCCACTTCAGCCACTCGTCGCCCAAATCGAAGGCATAGGGTTGGCCGCGGCCGGGAATCTCGCGGCGATGGGCGGACTCCACGAGGGCGCCGTCGCCGATCAGAAGGGCCGCCGAGGCGCGGCGCATCATCTGCGTGAGGTCCTGAGCTTCAGTGCTATACCGCGGCTCGATGCACCAGAAGCGACGCGCCAGGAGCTTGACCAGCTCGGCCGAGGTAGCAGATTGGTCCGTCAGGGCGATGCGGCAGTCGTCGAGCTCGCGTGGGTCTGGCATCCAACTGAAGAGGACGACGGTCTTGACCGCGCCGATGGTGGCAATGGACAGGTCGGGAAGAATGGCGACCCGATCCGCCATCGCCGCGGCGGCGACGCTGCTGATGGGCGCCAGGTCGATCTCGCCCACGGCCAGGGCGCGGTTGAGCTCTGATGGCACGGAGCGACGGAAGGTGACCCCGCGCGGGCCCAGGCGTTCCTGCAGCCGGTAATACTGCGGCTCGACGTTCAGATAGTCGATAATGCCGATGGTGAGAGTGTCAGGTGGCATGGGACAGGTAGCAAGCAGCAGGTGGCAGGTAGGGGTGGCTCCCGGATGGTCGCCCATTCCGAGCACCGACCGTCAGGGAGGTGTTGGGGGAAAAGAGAATTGCGAAATGCGGATTGCGAATTGCGGCGGCTACTGCGTCATGACGCAACACGAAACACGCATCACGTCCTCACGCTTCGATCCTTCCGTACTGGTAATAGGCGGCGCAGGCGCCTTCGGACGAGACCATCGGCGCACCCAGGGGATGCTCGGGCTTACACAGCGTGCCGAACGCCGCACACTGGTGCGGCTTCTTCAAACCCTGCATGATCTCGCCGGCAATGCAGATGGGGGATTCCTCGGCCGTGATCCCGCCCACGTCAAAGCGCTGCTCGGCGTCATAGGCGGCGTACTCCGGCCGCAGCCCCAACCCGCTCTGCGGGATGAGACCGATGCCGCGCCAGGAGCGGTCGATGACCTGGAAGACCTGGCCCATCAGGGTTTGGGCAGGCACGTTGCCCTGGCGCGTGACGGCGCGGCTGTACTGGTTCTCCACCCCCCAGCGCCCCTCCTCCAGGGCCTTAATCGTCAGGTAGATGCCCTGGAGCAGGTCCAGCGGCTCGAAGCCGGTGACGACAATGGGCGTGCGGTAGCGCTCGGCAATCGGCTCGTATTCCCAGTAACCCATAATGGCGCATACGTGGCCGGCGGCCAGGAACCCCTGCACCAGGCTGGATGGCGACCCGAGAATGGCCTCCATGGCGGGGGGCACGAGCACGTGCGAGCTGAGAATGGAGTAGTTGGCCAGCCCTAGCTGCCGGGCCTGGTAGACCGACATGGCGTTGGCGGGGGCCGTCGTCTCGAAGCCAACGGCAAAGAACACCACCTGCCGGTCGGGGTTCGCCTGGGCCAGCTTGACCGCATCCAGCGGCGAGTAGACCATGCGCACATCCCCGCCCTGCGCTTTGACGCTGAGCAGGTCATCGTGGCTGCCGGGCACGCGCAGCATGTCACCAAAAGAGGTGAAGATGACCTCCGGCCGGCGGGCGATGGCAATCGCCCTGTCGATCAGCTCCAGCGGCGTTACACAGACCGGGCAGCCCGGACCGTGCACCAACGTGATCTCGGGCGGCAGCATGTGGTCGATGCCGAACTTGACCACGGTGTGTGTCTGGCCGCCGCAGATCTCCATCAAGGTCCAAGGCCTGGTGGTGGTCTGGCGGATCGCCTGGGCCAGCTTCTGGGCGCTGGCCTCGCTGCGGTATTCGTCAATGTACTTCATCGCCTACTCGGGCTGGGCAATCTCCAGCTCACCCAATTCATCCATCTGCTCCAGGAACGCGAAGACCTCCTGGGCCTCGGCTTCATCCACCTTGCTGATGGCGAAGCCGACGTGGACGACCACGTAATCGCCCACCTGCACTTCGGGGACGTAGGCCAGGCACACCTCTTTGGTGATGCCCGAAAAGTTGACGCGGCCCATGGTCATGCCCATCGGGTTGGGCTCGATACTGATCACTTTGCCGGGAACGCCAAGACACATGGGAAGACTCCAAACGTGAAAACGTTCAAACGTGCGAACGTTCAAACGTTGTTTTTGCTGCGGCGACCGCAATCTGGCCGAGGCTGATGCCGCCGTCGTTCGGCGGCACCAGGCGATGTAGTATCACCTCGAATCCCGCCTGGCGCAAGCGCTGCGCCGTGCGCTCTGTCAGCAGGCGGTTCTGGAAGCAGCCGCCGGAAAGGGCGACGCGAGGTTCGCCCACCGCCTGGGCCACGGCGACGATGGCCTCGACCAGGGCGAAGTGACAGCGGGCGGCGATGGTGGCCACAGGCACGCCGCGGCCAATGTCGGCCAGGACGGCCGCGACGAGGGGGCTCCAGTCGAGGTTGAACGTTGAACGTTCAACGTTCAACGTGTAACCTTCAGCGGCCTGTCCGGCGGCGGCAAATTCGAGGGCCATCGCCGCCTGGCCCTCGTAGCCTGCAATCTGGTGCAAGTCGAGGAGGGCCGCCAGGCCGTCGAACAGCCGTCCGGCGCTGGTGGTCAGTGGGGCATTGACCCCCTTTGCCAGCATCTGTCCGAGCAGGCGGCGCTCGGCCGCGGTCAGGGCCCGGATGGGGGCGAGATCGGTGCGTTCAAGCGCTTCCGCGCCCATCATCTCCCACAGCAGTCCCAGGGCCACGCGCCGAGGCTCGTGCACAGCCGCGTCGCCGCCAGGCAGCCGGAAAGGACGCAGGTGGGCCACACGCCTGAAGACGGAGGCGTCGCCGAGCAGGAATTCACCGCCCCAGATGGTCCCGTCCGTGCCGTAGCCCGTTCCGTCCCAAATCACGCCCAAGGCCTGCCCCTTGACGCCATTTTCCGCCAGGCACGAGGCCAGGTGGGCGTGATGATGCTGAACGGCAACAGCAGCCGGTTGAATGTTGAACGTTGAACGTTCAACATTCAACACTGCCCACTGTGTCGACAGGTAATCGGGGTGCAGGTCATGGGCGATGGCGACGGGGACGGCCTCGTAGAGGCGCAGGAAGTCGGCGATGACGCGCTCAAACGCCGCCATCGCTTCGGCGGTTTCGAGGTCGCCGATGTGCTGGCTGATGAAGACCCGTTTGCCCACGCTGAGGGCGACGGTGTTCTTAAGATGGGCGCCCACGGCAAGGATGGCCGGCGCCGGTTCGGCCAACAGCACGGGCAGGGGCGCGTAGCCGCGGGCGCGGCGCAGGAGGCGGGGCTCGCCCTCCATGAACCAGGCGATGCTGTCATCTACATGCCGCTCGATGGGGCGGTCATGGATGAGGAAGGCATCGGCGATGTGGCCGAGGCGCGCGAACGCCTCGGTCTCGTCGGTGCAGATGGGTTCATCGCTGAGATTGCCGCTGGTGGCCACGACAGGGAAGTTGATCTCGCGCAGCAGCAGGTGATGGAGGGGCGTGTAGGGCAGCATCACGCCCAGGTTGGGGTTGCCGGGCGCCACCCCTGCGGCCAGGGGGGCGTCGTGCCATTTGGAAAGGAGCACAATGGGGGCCTCCGGCGCCTGCAGGAGGGCCTCAGCCTCCGGCGTCAGGTCGACCAGCGTGCGGGCCTGCTCCAGGTCACGGGCCATGAGGGCAAAGGGCTTGTCTCGGCGAGGCTTGCGCTCGCGCAGCCGGGCGACGGCGGCCTCGCTGCGAGCATCCACCATGAGATGGAAGCCGCCGAGACCTTTGAGGGCCAGGATGCCGCCGGCCGCCAGGGTGGCGGCGGCGGCTTGCAGGGGATCGGACGTAATACGTGATGCGTAGGGCGTAGGGAGATGCGTGTCGGGCGGCGGGCTGTCGACGAAGGTGAGGGAGGGGCCGCAGATGGGGCAGGCGTTGGGCTGGGCATGGAAGCGGCGGTGACCAGGGTCCTCGTATTCGGCCTGGCACTGGGGGCATTGGACGAAGCGGCGCATGGTCGTGTTGGGCCGGTCGTAGGGCAGAGCCTGGATGATGCTGAAGCGGGGACCGCAGTTGGTGCAGTTGGTGAAGGGATAGCGATGGCGGCGGTCGCCGGCGTCCAACACTTCGGCCAGGCACTCGGCGCAGGTGGCGATGTCGGGCAGGACCACGGCGGTCCGGGCGCCAGTGCCTTCGGAGTGGCGAATCTCAAAGCGGGTATAGCCCACCGGGTCGAGCCAGGCAGCTTCCAGGTCATGGATCTGCGCCAGCGGCGGCTTCTCGGCGGCCAGGCGCGCCTGGAACTCGGTCAGGAGGGATTCGGGCCCCTCCACCTCGATGAACACCCCCTGGGTGTCGTTGATCACCCACCCGTTCAGGGCCAGCTCCGTGGCCAGGCGGTAGACGAAAGGCCGGAAGCCGACGCCCTGGACGGCGCCATGGATCTCCAGGCGCAGGCGTCGAGATGGCATCACGACGCTGCCATTCATGCCTCCCCAACACTCTCAAGAGCAAGTCTGGTCAAGGCATCACTTACGCGGAAGTGTCCTTGCTGCTGCCACA
This sequence comes from Chloroflexota bacterium, assembly GCA_029782215.1. Classification (GTDB taxonomy): domain Bacteria; phylum Chloroflexota; class Anaerolineae; order J102; family J102; genus SSF26. Next base: position 91,296 of record JAKOVD010000119.1, on the reverse strand, counting down.
CAACCAGAGTATCAGCCAGGGATGGAATGAAGCCCTGGCGTCTGGCCCATACCAGGACGCCAAGGGTTCCCAGGACGGATAGACCCAAATGGGCTGCGCGCCTGCGTCCTTCACGTTCATCCATGAGAATTGGTGCTCGTTGTTCCAGCGCCAAGGCGATTGCCTCGGCTTCGCCCGGGTCAAGATGTGCCCTGAGGTCGAGAACCAGCGCCTCATTCGCTGGCGACACAACCTGAATCCAGGTGCAAGCCCGTACTGCTTCTGCCCCGGGGCGCCCTTCACCCTGTTCGACCACATTATACCACACGGCAAGAGGCACCATCACGCCTTCGCTGTAGCGCTGGCCCAGGAGACTAAGTAGGCCAATGCTGCTCAACGATATCAACACGGACGAATCCGCGACTGCTCTCACGCTAGTTGCCCCAGTGTGGCCAGGTCCTCTTCCAGTTCTCTGACGTCGTAGTGTCGAAGTATGCCTTCCTGAGCCAAGAACTCACTGAATGCCCAGTAGTCCAATTGGGCAAGATCGCGCGCCTTGCCAAAGGAAAGCAGTTCTTTCTCGTAGAGGCGCGCCGCCAGTTCCAGACGCATTCTTGCCAAGGCCTCACCCTCCGGAACACGCAGTCCATCGACGACTTCTTCGGGTATTTCGAGCATCAATGTGGCCATGGATGGTCTTCTCCTGATCTCATCTTGTGGCATTATGCCATGCATCTTGTAGCCATTCCACCCAGGCTGCAACGCCGGCCCCTGTCTTGCAGGACATCACGAACAGCGGCGCCGAGGCATTGACCATGGTCACCCCGCGCTGGAAGTAGTCGAGGTCGAACTCAAAGACATCGATCAGGTCGGCCTTGTTCAACAGGACGACGTCGGCAGCCGCGTACATGCCGGGATACTTGTAGGGCTTGTCGTGGCCCTCGGCGATGCTGCCGATGACGACGTTGAGGTGGGTCCCCAGTGCGAAATTGGCGGGGCAGACCAGGTTACCCACGTTCTCGACCAGCAGCAGATTGAATTGACCCACCGGCAGGCTGGGGAGCGCCGCCGCGAGCATATTGGCGTCCAGGTGGCAGCCGCCGCCGGTGTTGATCTGCACGACCGGCAAGCCGCGGGCAGCGATGGTGTCGGCATCGATGGTCGAAGCCAGGTCGCCCTCGATCACGGCCAGGCGGATGGCGGGGGGAAGGCGATCCGCCGTCGCCAGGATGACGCTGGTCTTGCCGGCGCCGGGCGAGGCCATCAGGTTGAGCGCCAACACGCCCGCCTGGGCGAAGGCAGCGCGGTTGGCGGCGGCAAGCTGTTCGTTGGCGTCCAGGATGTGTTTGACGACGGGAATGGTGGTCATGATGGGATTCCGGGTGGGACGCGAGGCGTCCTCAGCTAATCGATCTCAATGCTCTCCACGTAGAACTCACGCCCGCCGGTGACGTGGAGCTGGATGCTACCGCAGGCCGGGCATGCGTCAGCCAGGGGCGGGACCACCTCAAACTGGTGCTGGCACTGCCAGCAGGTGGCGGTGGCCGGGCTGCGGTGGAAGTGCAGTTGGGCGCCCTCGGCCAGGGTGTCGCGGCTCAACAGGTCGAAGTAAAACTGCACAGAGTCATCGACGATGCTGCTCATGGCGCCGATGGCCAGGTGGATGTCGGTGATGCGGTGGGCGTCGTTCTGTTGCGCCGTCTCCAGCGCCACCTGGAGAATGCCCTGCGTGACGGGAAGCTCGTGCATGTCGCTTGCCGATCACGTGCGCAGGCGCGCCAGGCGCAGCGTGCGATCGGCCTCGGCGGAGGGGGCTCGGTGGTTCAGTTCCAGGGTGTCGGCGCGGCCCGAGAGCCAGCGCCAGGCCCAGCGCATCGCCACGTCCCGCACATAAGTGCCGGCGCGCCGCACTGGCAGCGGCACCACCGTGCCTGCTTCCAGCGCCGCGCGCAGATCGCGGGCCGTACTGCCGGCGAAGGCCGTGCGGGCGCAGCCGATCTGGTCCAACAAGTGGGCGTCGGAATTGCCGATGCCGGCAAGCTTGAGCTGCCAGCGCAGTTCCTCGGCCTGCGTATTCTCCCAAGACAGCGGCAGCGAGCCATTGGCGGCCTCAACCCCTGCCAGGAGTCCAGGATGGCTCGCCGCGATGCGGCGCAGCCTGGCGGCGCCGATGCTGCTGACCAGGGCGCCCGCCGGATGGGGAGCGAAGGGCAGACCGCCCAACGTTCGCACACGCTCCGCAGTTTCCACGTACGAAAGGCCCGATGGGATGGGCTTGTCTACAAACAGCGCCAGCAAATGACCTTCCTGGGTGCTGATCTCGATCCCAGGGATCACCTCGACCCGGAACTGCGGCGCCATCTCGCAGGCCAACAGAGCGCCCTGCAGGGTGTCATGGTCCGTGATGGCGATCACATCCAGCCCCGTACAGGCAGAGGCGTGATGCAGGATGGCGCCCACAGTGGCCGTGCCATCGCTGTGGACGGAGTGCATGTGCAGATCGGCGGTGCCCATGACGTCAGGGATTCAAGAATGACGGGTGAGACTGCTGCGCCGGAGGGGCAGCGAAGAGGCAAGAAACAGGTTCACGGCATGGTACGTTTTGGTGCAGTAGCGCCGTCATTAGCAGTGCTGCGCGTCTTCTTGTCCGCGAAAACGGCGAGATGAACAGCGAAATAGCGCTAAAGAAGTATTGCGGACGCCCACACTGCCTGCTATCATAAAGAAGAGTTGGGGTTCTGTCCAGCTTGCGCTTTCGCGTACACCCATGGCCCGTCGACACCAACCCACCCTCGGTCTTGCAATGCTGGCCCTGACGATCGGCCTGGTTCTGCCTGCGTCCAGATTGCAGGCCTTTGGGCCGCCCGCGCCGCCGCCGGGCCTGTTCGAGGCGCATCCCACGGCGACGCCGGTGCCGCTTCCCACGTTCACACCCACGGCCCCTCCCGCCGTCACTGCAACCCCGGTGGCGCCGGCGACGGTTGCGCCCGTGCTGGCGCCACCGGCAGCGTTGCCGGCCGCAGCGGCTGCACCTGCCGCGCCGCAGGTGCAGCGCCTCTTCTTTCCCCGGCTGGGCCGCGGCGTTAGCCTGCATGGCGCTTCCAACAGTCATGGGACAGAGGACCCCCTGGCCAGCAGCTTCGACTACGTGACGAAAGCGGCGGATACGCTGGACGGGTTGGCGCTTGAGTTCGGGCGCGATGCGAGCACCATGCGCTGTGTCCGCCGCGCCGACGGCAGCGCGGTCTCGGCGCTCACACCCGGCGAAAGTGTCATCATCCCGGCAGCCGGAGATCTCTGTCACCAGGTGAAAGCGGGCGAAACGCTCGCCAGCATTGCCACGTGGTATGGAGTTCCCGCCGCAGACCTGGCGGCCCCGAACCAGTTGGCCGGTACAGAGCTGGTCGCCGGCCAGACCCTCCTGATTCCCAATGCCCGCAGCAAATACCGCAACCCGTCAGACGTCAACATTCCGCGCCAGCCGTCCAACAATTGGCGCTACGGTGACGGGCACTTCATCTGGCCCATCGACCGCGACAAGGTATGGGTGAGCCAGGGGTTCCGTAATGGCAAGCACATGGCTGTGGACCTGGCAACAGCGGCGGGAACGCTCGTGCGGGCGGCAGACACCGGTGTGGTGGTCAAGGCCGGCTGGACCGACAACGGCTACGGCTACCGCATCATCCTCGACCACGGCATCGACTACATCAGCCTCTACGCTCACCTCAGCGAGTATTACGTCAAAGAAGGCGATGTCGTGAAGAAGGGGGATGTCATCGGCATGGTGGGGTCGACGGGCAACTCCACCGGCCCGCACCTGCATTTTGAGGTCCGCGATTTCGGCTATCTGATCGATCCTCTCCTGGTCCTGCCGAAATAGCCGGCGCCGGACAACACCACAGGGGTCAGGCGGAAAGCAGCTTCAGACGGTACAACGGGTCGGACTCCTCGACCTTGGGCCGCGTGAAGGCCATCGGGAACATGTCCCCCTCCAGCCAGATATGCATCAGGTTGTCGTAGAAGCGATGACCCGGCAGCCCTGATTGCCCCGGGCAGGTGACGAACAGGGAACGATCCCAGTTGGCCACATCGATCACCATGCGGAAGGTAGGGGCCACTGACACCGTACGCAGGGGCAGGGAGTACTCCAGATGCTGGGCATTGATGGTTTGGGCGCTTCCCGGCACCGGGAATGGACCACGGTTGAGAAGATTGCGGAAGAACCGCACATCGCCCATGGGGTGCCGCCAAAAGACCTGGTGCAGACGGCCCCAGTGCCAGCGCCGCGCGTCATCGCTGACTTCTTTCTTGATGGTCTCCACGGCGCGCTTGAGCGCCAGGCCCAGAAGCTCCTCGCGGTTGCGAGGCGCGCCGGTGCTCCCCTCGCCAAACCACCAGCTTTCCTCCTGTTCCAGCAGCTCGGCCAATTTCACCTGCGCCTGCAGGGCGAAAGCGCCGCCGCCAAACTCGCGCAGCCGGGGAATGCCCAGGTAGTCCTGGGCCGCCGCACCCAGCTTGTCGACAAAGACGATCTGCAGCAGATGGTAGATCGTGAGCTCGAACACAAGGGCCGCGGCGCTGTCGGTGTCCATCCTGTAGTTCCATTCCAGCAGCGCCTTCTGCGCACTGCGCTCCCAAGGATCCTTGGGGTCAATCAACGTGAAGTAGGGAGCGATCGTCCGACCCAAGTGGTTGTAGGTGTCGAGCTGGAACCCCTGCATGTCGCGCAGTGACAGCTTGGGCCTGCTCTCCAGCAGCTCGGCAATCCGCAGCGCCCGATACCCAGGATAGTGATCGATTCCCCACCAGTACGGGTAATCCTGCGGAACGATGCGGTTGTTGGCTGAGAGCAGGCGGCCTGCCTCCGGATTGTAGCTCTGGGGCATCTCCTCCGGCGGGATAAAACCTACCCATTCGTGGTCGCCCGTATGCCCGGGCGCCGGCACCAAACCAAGTCCCTGGTTGCGCACAGGCACCCGCCCGGCAGCCATATAGCCGATATTGTCCTGCACATCGGCATACACCAGGCTCAGCGCTGGCGTCACCACCTTGCCGGCGGCCTCCCGGAACTGATTCCAGGTGTGTGCACGCATCATGCCCAGGAAAGCGTCAACCGTGTTGCCTGCTTCCTGCCCCACCCACCGCACCGCCAGGGGAGGCAGATTGGCTTCGAAGGGCGCCAACAGGTCGGTGATGAGGGGGCCATGACGGGTGACGACGACCCGCTGCCGCACCGGCTCGCCGCGGCCGCGCACCAGGATGGTTTCTTCCCACACCTGCGCCTTCTCCCACTGGCCGTTGTAGAGGAAGAGATCCTCCTGCTGGGGATGGCGCTTCTCGACGTACAGGTCGGCGGAATCAGGGAAAGCGATCGTCGCCCCCCAGGCGATATGCTGGTTGTGGCCCACCAGGACGCCCGGCGAGCCTGGCAGCCCACCGCCGATCAGCCGGAAGGGCTCTCCCGCCGCGCCCTGTTCGGCTTCCAGGTGGATGAGGTGCCACAGCCCCGGCATCGTCACGCTCAGGTGCGGATCGTTTGCCAGCAGGGGTCTGCCGGTGATGCTGCGGCTGCCTTTGACGACCCAGTTGTTGCTGCCCTGGCCTGGCGCCGTCAGGCCGATATAGTCGGCCATGTGCTGATAGGCATCGAGCAGAAGATGGCTGAGACCCGAAGTCAGCTCGCCAGGAAGCACAGCCGGATTCGCCTTCGGCTCATCGGGCAGAAGCTCGGCCGCCCGCTCGGGACCCAGCCGGCTGTAGAGGTCGGCGCGCACCAGCTCCTCCTGCCAATTGCCGGTGAGCATCCAGCCCAGGACCAAACTGATGGCGATGGTATCGACAGGCGTCCAGGCCTCGGGCTTGATTCCCAACAGCGTGAATTCCAACGGTAGACGACGCCGGTAGGCGTCGACATAGGCATTGACGCCTGCGCCAAAACGCTCCAACGCACGGCGCCCCTCGGGACTTAGGAGAGGAAGCTGGGCCTCGGCGCTGCGCCGGAAACCGACAATGCGCGCCAGCCGGTCGATGGTCAGGCCTTCCTCGCCCACACCCTCGCTGACACGGCCAGAGGCAATCCGGCGCAGCAGCTCCATCTGCCAAAAGCGATCCTGGGCCTGAACGAAACCCTGGGCAAACCACATATCATCTTCGGTCTTGGCGTAGATGTGCGGCACGCCCCAGCGATCTCGCAGCACTTCCACCGGGTCCACCAGGCCGGGCAGGCGCAGACGACCTTCGATGCGCGGGTGTGGGCGGTAGACCAGCGCCCAGTAAATGAAGAGCACAGCCGAAGCCCCGAGTAGGAGCAGGACACTGAGTAAAACCGCAATCGTGAATGTCATGGCAGAAGGGTCCCGCAAGCAGGGAAAAAAACGCGCGCTCTCGCAGCTTACTGCGCTCCAGTCTAGCAACGCCGGCAGGGATGGTCAATTGCCGGCGCCTGCATGTCTCGACAGCGACGCCAAAACGTTCGGACTTACCTTTTCACGCGGTGTATAATCCGGCGCATGCTCATGGTTGCCATAGTCAGAACGGGTGGCTGTACCTCGAACCTCGCGTCTTCGTCCGGTTTCGAGGTACTGGAGCGTCAGGAATGAATAGAGGATTCTTCCCCATGCGACCCCTGCGACGATTGTTCCGCCACCCCCTGGTCTGGCTGGCCCTGGCGACTCTGATCCTGACGCTTCTGCTGGAGACAAGCCAGCCCTACGCAGCGCGCGCCTTTCAGAGCAACTCGCCGGTCGCCACAGACACGCCTATCCCCACCGACACACCCATTCCCACTGACACACCCGTCCCCACCGGCACCGTGTTTGTCACGGCGACGCCGATCTCCACGGACACGCCGTTCGTAGCAACGGACACGCCGTTTGTGCCCACGAATACGCCGATCCCGGGCGTCCCGACCGAAACGCCAGCGGTGACGACGCCGTTCCCGACGCTGGGTCCGACGCTGCCAGCCGTGGTGACCGTCATCCCTTCACCGCCGATTGCCCCGTCCCCTGCGCTGACGGCGACACTTACGCCAACCAATGTCCCTACTCCATTCGTGCAACCCCAGGCCCCGGCGCTGCTGACGCCTGCGCCGGGCCTGACCGCAGGTCCCATCGTGAGCGGAGCCATCACCCTGACGGCCGAAGGCCAGCTTGTGGCGGTCGCCCCCGCCAAGGCGGGTGAGGGCGAAGCTGCCCAGCCCAACGCCGATGCGCTCGTCCATCTCATCGACACCTTTGTTCTCTACAGCGCCTATTTCCTTCTGGGCTGCGGCTTCATGGTCTTCATTGCCGCAGCCGTGGGCATCTACTTCTTGAACCGGCGCTCCAGGCAGTTGGCCGGACGTGGAGATAACACAGAGCCGCCGGCCTGAGACATGGACCGCCTGTCTTCGCGCACGCGTGTCCTCATCCTTGTTCTGATCCTCGCCGCCTGGGCCTGGCGGCTGCACGGTCTGGACGCGCAATCGCTTTGGCGCGACGAGACCGACAGCCTGCGTTTTGCCACCCGGCCGCTGGCCCAGGTCCTGGGCAACTTCACCCGTCCGGGTGAAAACGGGCCGCTTTATTTTCTGCTCTTGCGCCCCTGGTTGGCGATGACGGGTCAAAGTGAATACGCGCTGCGTTTCCCCAGCGCCTGGTTGGGACTCCTTGCCGTTCCCCTCATCCTGGCCTGGGGGAGGAGGCTCTTCTCCCTGGAGGCGGGCCTGCTGGCCGCCCTGCTCCTGGCGGCCAACCCCTATCAGCTTTGGTACAGCCAGGAAGCCAAGATGTACGCGCTGCTCGTGGTCATCGTCATGTTGGCGCTGTGGGCCTTCGCCGAGGCGCTGCGCCGGGGGGGATGGTGGCGGTGGCTCGTTTGGCTTGTCCTGACGTCGCTCTGCTTCTACATCCATGTGCTGGCAGTGTTGATCCTCGCCGTTGAGGTTGTATGGTTTCTGGCAACGCCGCGCTGGCGCCGGCGCTGGCGAAGCCTGCTGGCGGCGCTGGCCATCCTCATTCTCCCCTACCTGCCGCTGGTTTGGTGGCAGTGGGCTCTGTTCACCAATCCGAGCTTCAGCACGGGCCACCCCTTCGTCCCCCTCGGTCAATTGGTGTTGACGGCGTGGAGCGCACAGATCCAGGGCATCCTCCCACGTCCCAGCGCTATGGTGCTGGCGCCCACCATCTTCTTGCTGCTGGCGGCTTTCGGCCTCAAGCCCCGACGGCCAACCCAGCCCCCGCAGGCCGAGATCGCCTATCCGCGCTTCCTGTGCCTGGCGTGGTGGCTGGTTCCGGTCCTGGGCGTCTTCCTGATCTCGCTGGTTACACCCGTCTTCACCGATCGCTACGTGATCTGGGTGCTGCCGGCGCTGCTCTTGCTCCAGGCTCTGGGCGCCCATGTCTTGCACCAGCACAGCCGCTGGTTGGCCATCCTGGTCCTCGCCCTCCTGCTGGGTTTCCAGTTGTGGGTGGGCTGGCGGCAGACTACCCTACCGATCAAGTCCGACTTTCGCAGCGCGGCAGCCTATGTAGCGCCTCTGCGCAAGCCGGATGACCTCATGCTCTTCCTGATGCCCTACATTCGCTTCACCTACGAGTATTACGACCCTGGCCCCTACCCGGCAGCCGATGCCCCCTACGCCAATCGGGAACCGGACGCCTCCAAGGTGCCGGATCGCCTAAGCGATCTGGTGCAGGGACGAACCGGGGTTTGGGTGATCGAAAGCGAAGCCGACTTCTACGACCGCAAAGGCCTGATCCGCGGATGGCTCAAAGCTCACGCTCAACGTGACGCTGAGGCCCACTTTGTGCTGGTCAGCGTCTATCACTACCGCCTCCCCTGACCTTCCCCACCGGTGACGACCCCAGGCAAAGCCGCCGATGGAGAATTCAAGCCATCGGCGGCTTCGCGCGAGGTTACGTTATCTCATCCCCCCGGCAGCGCTGGCTTGCCCGCCAGCCAGTTGCTCACGTCGATAAACGTGATGAACAGCATGAAGGCGATGAGGACGGCGAAACCGGCCAGATGGACGAGCGCTTCTTTCTCGGGGGGGATGCGCTTGCGCCGTACCGCCTCCACGATGGCAAAGAGGATGCGACCGCCGTCCAGGGCCGGGATGGGCAAGAGGTTCAAGATCGCCAGGTTGACGCTGAGAAATGCCGTCAGGGTCAGCAATTGGCGCCACCCCTGCTGGGCCACCTGGGCCGTGATGCGGCCGATGGCGACCACACCTCCCACGCCGCCTTCGGGCAGGGCAACCTTGGGTGAGATCAATCCCTGGATGAGCTGGGCCAACCCGCCCACCATCAGGACGATCAGCCCGATGGTGCGGTCGACGCCGCCGATCAAGGCGCTCACGACATTCGAGCGCACAAGCTGCGGCCCCGTCGGCGGCTCAAATTCCTCGATCTGAATCCCGGCGGCGCCCTGTCCAGCGGGGGTGTCCGCGGGCAAACGCGGCACAAGCGTCACCGTCATCGTCTCCTGACCGCGCGTGAAGGTGACGGAGACGGGCTGGCCGGCATGGGAGCGGATGGCCTGGCTGACCGCCTGCAGACCCACCACCTCTTTGCCATCAACGGCCGAAATGACATCTCCTGCCTGGAGTCCCGCCACCGCCGCCGGCCCACCTTCTGACACGGCGACCAGACGCACGGGATAGGTGGGCACGCCCGCGGTCAGCACGATGGCGAAGACAACGACTGCCGTCAGCAGATTCATGAAAGGACCGGCAACCAGGACGATGATACGCCGCCAGGGGGGAGCGGCGGCCATGCTGCCTTCCGCGCCAAAGTCACCATCTTCGCCGGCCATGCGCACAAAGCCGCCGAGGGGCAGCCAGTTCACCGTATACTCAACGCCGCTGCGTTCGAAGAGCTTGAACATCCGCGGGGGATAGCCGAAGCCGAATTCGAGCACGCGAATGCCCATCCAACGAGCGGCGAGGAAATGGCCCAGTTCGTGTACGAAAATCAGAAACCCGAGAACAGGGATGACAGCCAGACTGGTAAGCTGGAATTGACCAAACATGGAGACTCCGGAAGAAGCCACCTCAGACGACAGCACGAGGATGGCGACCTGCGACAATAGGTGATGGTGCCTATTCTAGACCCTGACGAAGGTGCAGGATGTACATTGTGGTACAGTTGGGACGAGGGCGCGAGGCCGGGGAGCGCTGGCTGGCGCTCCCCGGGACCCGGTTTCGATCTTCAAGACTCACTGCTTTGGCGCCGTCGCGGGTGGTTCCTGCGGCTTGGCTGCCGGCTTGCGCAGGCGCCGGATGATCCAGCGCAGGACAAGAACCACCAGAATAACCGGTATCGCCAGAATCAGCAGAACGGGCAGGACGACGACGATCAGGTAGATGAACACATCTACCAGGCCCCGCAGCACGTTGAGAAGGGCGGAGATACTGTTCTTCAGCGTTTCCAGCGGACGCCATCCGGTGCTGATGGGCGTCGCCAGCGAATCCGGCTGAATGTTGAGGGTCAGCGTTGAGAGGGCCACAAGCTTGTCAAGACGATTGATCTGCCCCTGCAGGGACTCGATCTCGCTTTGCACGTTGACCAGCTCCCGATAGATGGACATGATGTCCTCGACCTTGCCGCCGCGCTCGCGTGTCTCCTGTAGCAGGTCCAGGAGCTGCTGTTCGGTCGCCTGCAGCGTCTTGAGCCGGGCCGCCAGGTCATAGTACTGATCGGTCACATCGTCCGTGTTGACCGATTCATTGTCGACGCGCACTGCCATCCCTCGCAGCGCCTCGCGGGCGGCATCGAATTTGGAGGCCGGCACGCGCAGGGTGACGTTGTAGATCATGACGCCGCTTGGGTCGCGGAAGGAGTTGGCATTGGCCACGTAGCCTTCCAGCGACTTGGCCAGGGTCTCGACATCTTTTGCCGTAGCATCGGTGTCCTTGACGATCAAGGTCATGTTGCCGTTGTAGACGATCATGCGCGCGTCCACGACCTTCTCATCCGGGACCATGGGGGCTCCACCTCCACCCGCCGTTGAGCCCTTGGCCTCCGGCGCCGGCGCCGCAGCCGCGGGCGCCTCGACTACGGCTTGCGTACTGCCCATGTCGGCCGTGGGCGCCCGCGACGCGCCGCAGCCGGACAGGACAAGGACAACGACAATAAGGGCAAAGAACAACTTTTTCATGGGTTTCTCCTCCTTGATGTGCAGCGTTCGTGCGCAATAAGACGCCTGGTGCTGCGCCCTTGTTCCGCAGACGATGACCGGCTACCAACCTGAGTGGAGCCGCTGTCCCAACCGCGGTGGCAGCCCCATCTCGCGGATCGCCCGCTCGACAGCGTCAACGTCATAGGTCCGGCGGTGCCAGGTCCAGGTCATGGCATCGGTGTCCAACAAAGCATAGCTGGCGCGGGGATCGCCATCGCGCGGTTGTCCCACGCTCCCAGGGTTGAGCAGCCACCGCATGGGCTCGTTCAGCCTCAGCGGCTCGTCCGGCGCCTGGCGAACAAGGGCCGCTCGCTGGCGCCAATGGCTTGTCTCAAGCAGCCAGGCGATCGCCAGATGGCTATGGCCAATCAGGCACAGGGAGGTGTCGAAGAAGGCGGCGTTGGCGCTGGCAATCGTTTCGTTGATCACATATTCCCATACTGGGCCACGGGGGCTGCCATGAGTGAGCGTGACGCCTGCTTCCTCTGTCAGGCTCGGCAGGCTCGCCAGCCAGGCCAGGCCCTCGGCATCGATCTGGCTTTGCTGCCACTCGGCTGCCGCCCTGGCATCAGGGCTGAAATCCGCCAACGACAGCTGGCCGGTGACGGCCCGATCGTGATTGCCGGCCAGACACAAGGAAGCAGCCTCCCGCACCAGATCGATGCAGGCCTGCGGCTCTGGTCCATAACCGGCCACGTCACCCAGGCACCAGAGGGCGTCCCGCTGCAGTTCGTCACTGCCTTTCAGGACCTCGCGCAAGGCGATCAGGTTGGCGTGGACGTCGGAGATGACAACGATACGCATATAAGTATCCCAAGCTTACCACAAGATCGGCGCCAGGCTGCAGCAATCCTCGATCTTGACATGGGGTTTGGCCTCCTGCCCTCTGTCCGCTACAATCCGCCCATGCCGGTGACTTTTCTGAGCGACAGCCCCGAAGCCACGCAGGCCTGGGCAGCGCAACTGGCTGCGGGCCTGAGCCCCCCTTTGGTCATTGCCCTGTACGGCGATTTGGGCGCCGGCAAGACCGTTCTCGTCAAGGGCTTCGCCGCCGGGCTTGGCGTCACCGTTCCTGTCACCAGCCCAACCTTCACTCTGATCAACGAGTACGCGTTGCCCCTGGGCGGCACTCTCTATCACGCCGACTGCTACCGCCTCAGTGAACGCCTCGACCAGGCCGTGAGCGAGGCCCGAACAGTGGGGCTTGAGGAGTTATTCGATGAGGGCTTCGTTCTCATCGAATGGGCTGAACGCATCCAACCACTGCTTCCCAAGGCGCGGCTTGACATCGAGCTGACAGGTGTCGCACCCGGCCAGCGCCGCATCGTCTTGACCGACCACCGCTCGTCCTGAGCACCCCTTCTCCTGTTGGGCAGCCTTTCTCCCGCCGCCATCCGACCATGCTACTCGCACTTGACTCGGCCACCGACTTCGCCTCCGTTGCCCTCTATGATGGGCAGCAGGTCCTAGCTGAGACCACGTGGCGTTCACAGCGCCGCCACACGGTTGACCTGGCGCCCCAGGTCGATGCCGTGTTGCGACTTGTCCATGTCACGCCGGCCAGCTTGACTGCGGTGGCCGCCAGCATTGGTCCAGGTTCCTACACGGGAACCCGCGTCGCCTTGAGTCTGGCAAAAGGCATCGTCTTTGCGCGCAACCTGCCGCTGATTGGCCTTCCCACCCTCGACATTGTCGCCTATCCTCATCAGGACCCCAGCCTGCCCCTTTGCGCTCTGGTGTCGGCGGGCAGGGGACGCTATGCCTGGGCGCTCTACGCCCCTCATGGCAATGGGCTCGCTGGCCCTGGAACCAGTGAGTTGTCGCGGCTGACCGACTGGCGGCTCGACCGCCTGGATGAGGTCCTGCCGCTGCTAAGCCCGCCGGTGTGCTTTGCCGGCGAGCTCAGTCCTCAGGACGCCGACGTGATCCGGAAGCAATGGCCGGGCCAGGCAAAGATCGCGCCGCCCTCCCTGGCGGTACGACGCGCCGGTGTGCTGGCAGAGATGGCGTGGCGGCGCTGGCAGGCAGGAGCATTCGACGATCCCGCCACCCTCAGCCCCATCTACCTGGGCTAAGAAGACGTCACCGCACATCGGTCCGTGCGAGGGCCGCCCGGCTGTTCCCTCCATCGATGCCAAACCCCTCAACGCTTCCTCCTCTGCCCTTCCGGCTCGATGCCATGCATCTGGATGACATCCCCCAGGTCATGGCCATCGAACGGCGCGTCTTCTCACTGGCTTGGACCAGCGGCATCTACCGCCGCGAACTGACCGCCAACCCGTGGTCACACTATCGCGTTCTGCGGGCCACGGTGGCATCACTGCCGCCCTTGTTGGCCTATGGCGGCATCTGGCAGATGGGAGACGCCGCTCATGTTCCCACCATTGCCACACACCCCGATGTCACCGGCCGGCAGCTTGGCAGCTACCTGCTCCTCAAGCTGGTGCTTCTGTCCATCGAAATGGGCTGCTTCGAGATCACGCTGGAGGTGCGAGCCTCGAACCAGCGGGCGCAGGCCTTGTACCTTCGCCATGGCTTCGAGAACGTTGGCACGCGGCGGCGCTATTACAGTGATAACAATGAAGACGCTATCATTATGACTCGGAGCCACCTGGACCCGACTCAGGTTCGCTCCGAGCTGATTGCCGTCGAAACGCAGTTGCAGAGCATTTGGGGAGCTGAGACAGCAGGCCGTCTTCTCCCCAGAACACCCTCCCACCCGCCTGATTGACACAGCCAGGCCCCAGACCGCCGGACGACCACGCGCCGCCCCATCATCTTATGAGCGACAGGCTCCAGGAACTCGAAGCGCTTGCGACCCAGGTGCGCGGCTGCCAGAAATGTCCTCTGGGGCGCCTGCGCGTCCGGGCGGTCCCCGGCGAAGGCCCGCCAGATGCCGAGATCTTGTTCATCGGCGAGGGACCTGGGTACCATGAGGATCAACAGGGGCGGCCGTTTGTCGGTAGCTCCGGCCAACTGCTGGAGAGCCTTCTCACAAGCATCGGCTTGACCAGGCAGCAGGTGTTCATCGCCAACGTGATCAAGTGCCGGCCTCCGAACAACCGTGACCCGCTTCCTGACGAAATCGATGCCTGCCGCACCTACCTGGACAGGCAGATCGAGATCATCGACCCGCTCTTGATCGTGACCCTTGGACGCTTCTCCATGGCGCGGTTCTTTCCCCCGACAGCCCGTATCACCCGCATTCATGGCCAACCGCTGCCGCTGGAAGGACGCATCGTGCTGCCCCTGTACCATCCTGCCGCCGTCCTGCGCAATCCGGAATGGCACCAGGACTTGCAGAAGGACTTTGCAACCATTCCCGCTCTCGTTGCCAGCATCCGGCAGCAGCGCTCTGCCAGCCAGGCCTCCGACGAACCCGACGACCTTGAGCAACTCACCCTGTTTTGAGCACCCCCTGACCAGCAGGAGACCGTTTTGATCACCGCAGCTTCAAATTCTGGTACTCTCCGCATCATTCCCTTGGGAGGGCTGGGGGAATTCGGCAAGAACATGATGGCCTTTGAGTACGGCGATACCATTCTCGCCGTCGATGCTGGACTCATGTTTCCCGAAGACGACATGCCAGGCATCGACCTGGTCATCCCCGACATCACCTACCTGCTGGACCGCGCACCCCTGGTCAAAGGCATCGTCCTGACACACGGGCACGAGGATCATATCGGCGCCCTTCCCTATATCCTGACCCGGCTCAACGTCCCCATCTATGGCACGCGGCTGACCCTGGGCCTGGTCGAGAATAAGCTGCGCGAGCACCGGCTGTTGGAGACCGCCGACCTGCGCCTCGTCGACGAGCAGACGCAGCTCCCCCTCGGACCTTTCCGTGTCGAGTTCGTTCATCTCTGCCACTCCATCCCCGACGTCGTGGGCGTCGTTCTGCGCACGCCTGTGGGCGTGATCGTGCACGTCACTGACTACAAATTTGACGACTCTCCTGTCGACGGCCGCCTGACCGATGTCGCCAGGCTGGCCACATTGGGCAGCGAAGGTGTGCGCCTGCTCCTGTCAGATTCCACCAACGCTGAGGTGGCCGGCTACACACCCTCGGAGAAGACACTCGAGCAGGTCCTCGACAATTTGCTGGCGCGGGCGCCCGGGCGCGTCATCGTCGCCACCTTTGCCTCCAATATCTCACGCATCCAGCAGGTGATTCACGCCGCCAAACACCGTGGCCGGCGTGTTGGCGTCACCGGCCGCAGCATGATTCAGAATGCGCGCATGGCCATGGACCTCGGCTACCTGACACCCCCAGTCGAGGGGCTGCTCACCGCCGACCAGATGGGCCACCTGCCGGCCGACAAGGTTGTCATCGTCTGCACAGGCAGCCAGGGTGAGCCGACCAGTGCGCTCGTGCGCATGAGTCAGGGACAGTACCGGCACGTCCACATCGGCAGAGGGGATACGGTGATCGTCAGCGCTTCGCCGATTCCCGGCAACGAACGCATGATCCATCGCACCCTGGACAACCTCTTTCGTTTGGGCGCCGATGTCTACTACGACGAGCTGTCGGAAGTCCATGTCAGTGGGCACGGGAGTCGCGAGGACCAGAAGCGCATGATCGACCTGCTGCGTCCCCAGTACGTGATTCCGATCCACGGCGAATACCGGCAGTTGGTGCTGCACGCCCACCTCGCCCGCGAAATGGGGATTGCCCCTCAAAACACCTTTGCCATCGAAAACGGCCAGGTGATGGAGGTGGGTCCCGACTGGATCTTGCCTGCCGAGAAGATCAGCTGCGGCCCGGTGTTCGTGGATGGGTTGGGAGTGGGAGACGTCGGAGCCGTGGTGCTTCGTGACCGCAGACTCCTGGCACGCGATGGCTTCATCGCCGTGGTCATCGGCCTCGACGAGGAGACGGGGGATGTGGTGCTGGGACCGGAGATCCTCTCTCGCGGGTTCGTCCATATGGCGGGCGCCGACGCGTTGATTGAAGAAGCCAAGGAAGTCGTGTGGGATGTGCTGGAGCGCCAGGAGAGCGCCTCCGCAGTCGCCGAACACGTCCACACGGCCCTGGCCGACTTCTGCTATCGCCGCATCCGCCGCCGCCCCATGATTCTGCCCCTAGTGGTGGAGATCTAGAGCGGGAAGACGTCGCCAGGATGGACTCCCTTCGACAGCGAAATGGCGCCGCCGCCCGTTGGCGGCAGACGATTGCCCAACTTGACAGAAGCTGATATAATGCCTTGCGAACAAATGAGCTATTCGGTTGTCTATGAATAAGCGCCCGCTAGGCATTTCCTTCTTCACCAAACGCAAGGCGGCCGCCAACGGCAGCAAGAACGGCAAGGGCACGCCAGGCGGAAAGAGCGCGCCGCGCGGCAAGAGCGGTCGCACAGAACCCCCGCTGGAGGAACAGCTTCTCGCCATCATTGCCAATGGCGCTGTGTGGGGGGTGCTCCTGGTTCTGTTGGGGGTTCTGACCTTCATCGCCCTCCTGAGCACCAATGGTGCGGTGACGGGATGGTGGGTCGACCAACTGACTGCTTTGTTTGGCATAGGCCGCTACCTCATGCCGATCCTGTTCGTCGGCGCCGGCCTGTACCTCTTCTTGCGGAGCAGTGGTCACAGCATCGACATCGGCGTTTCACAGGTCGTCGGTCTGACATTGCTGTGGATGGCGTTCCAGGCGACCGCCCACCTGCTCGGCGTTGGCGACGGCGGTTTCCTTTCAACCCCCAATTCGTCGGGCGGCTTGATGGGTTGGGCCATCAGTCAGGGGCTCATCCTGACCGTGGGCGCTGACCTTGCCATCCTGTTTCTCCTGTTTCTTGGCGCGATCGGCCTGGTGTTGGTGCTGGGCATCACCCTGGATCAGTTGGTGGGTGGGGCCACACTGGCAGCACGCGCGGTCATCGATTTCATCACGGCCTTACCCCAGCGCCTGCGCGGCGAACCCGATGCCCTGGGTAAGAGCCGTTCCCCCTGGGAACGCTTGCGCGCCTGGGTCGCGTTGCGGCGCCGCGCCGGCGCGGAAGCGCGCTCCGGCTATGAGGACCTGGAAGGCCCTATCACCACCCTGCCGCCTGACCCCACGCCGCCGCGACCCCATGCCGCCGCGACCTTGACGCCTCCACCGCCCGTGATGCGGATTATCGGCGGTGACAGTACAGCCTGGCGGCTGCCCGAAGTGACCAGCCTGCTCGAGGATATCGGCGTGGCCGACATCTCGGAAGAGGACCTTGCCGAACGCGCCCGGGTGATCGAGGACACACTCGAGGCGTTTGGCGTCCCCGTGACGGTCATCGAGGTCAACAAAGGACCGGCAGTGACCCAATTTGGCTTGAAGCCCGAGTACATCACGCGCAAGGTGCGGGGAGAAGAGAAGCGGGTCAAGGTGCGCGTTAGCCAGATTCAGGCGCTCTCCAACGACCTGTCGCTTGCCCTGGCGGCGTCGCCGATCCGCATCGAAGCCCCGGTGCCGGGCCGCAACATCGTTGGCCTGGAAGTGCCAAACCGCAACATTGCCATGGTATCGCTGCGCAGTGTGCTCGAATCAGAAGAGTTTGAGCGCCTGAAAGCGCCGCTGCGCATCGCCCTGGGCCAGGATGTCTCGGGCCACGCCGTAGCGGCCAGTCTGGCTCGCATGCCCCATCTGCTGGTGGCGGGCGCCACGGGCTCAGGTAAGTCGGTGTGCATCAACGCCATCATCTGCTCTCTCATGTTCCAGTACACGCCCGATCAGCTCCGCTTCGTCATGGTGGACCCCAAGCGGGTTGAGCTGACCGGCTACAACGGCATCCCTCACCTCATCGACAGCGTCGTGACAGACATCGAAAAGGTGACGGCCGTGCTGCATTGGGCGACCACGGAAATGGACCGGCGCTACAAGGACTTTGAAAAGGCCGGCGCCCGCAATATCGACGTCTACAATGCCCGGCGCCAGGCCGACGGCAAAAGCATCATGCCGTATATCGTCGTCATCATCGACGAGTTGGCCGACATCATGATGATGGCGCCGGAGGAGGTCGAGAAGTCGCTCGTCCGCCTTGCCCAAATGGCGCGCGCCACAGGCATCCACCTGATCATTGCCACGCAGAGGCCCTCGGTCAACGTCGTCACCGGCCTGATCAAGGCGAACTTCCCTTCGCGCATTGCCTTCGCCGTAACCAGCCAGATCGACTCGCGCGTGATCCTGGACACACCCGGCGCAGAGCGGCTCCTGGGTCGCGGCGACATGTTGTTCATGCGCCCGGACTCTGCCAAGCTGGCGCGCCTGCAGGGCGCGTTCGTATCGGACGCCGAGGTAGTGCGCATCGTGCGCTACTGGCGTGGTCAGGGGACGTCCCCCTTGGGAGGCATACGGCCTCTCACCGACTCACCGGACCTGATGGACGACGAGCCGAGCAGCACCCTGGGAGCCATGGAGCCGCCCACGCAGAGACCGCTCTGGGACGATCTGATTGCCCAGGCGGAGCAGGAGTCGGGGCGCGATGTGCTCTATAAGGACGCTGTCACCGTGGTGCGCGAGAGCGGCCGCGCCAGCACCAGCCTGCTGCAGCGCCGCCTGCGCATCGGCTACTCGCGTGCCGC
Organism: Chloroflexota bacterium; assembly: GCA_029782215.1. Taxonomy (GTDB): domain Bacteria; phylum Chloroflexota; class Anaerolineae; order J102; family J102; genus SSF26. The sequence continues at coordinate 72,609 of JAKOVD010000119.1, read as the reverse complement.
GCGACTCATCGAGATGATGGAAGACGATGGGATCGTGGGGCCAGACCTGGGTGGCAGCCGGGGACGCGAGGTCCTGCCGCCCTCGCCGGGAGAGGGGCAGGTGGGCGAGACCGACGACATCCTGGCATCGGATTTCGACTAGTTTCACATCGTATTCGTAATTGCAGTTGTTGCCTCAAACGGCGAAGGCGCGTATACTTGGGCTTGGGCGAGCAGCTTGACTCTGCTCCATCGCGTCACGTCACTTCAAGGTGTTCTCTCAAGGAGGAGACATAACCATGACGAAACGTCTGTATTCCATCGTGGCGATCGTGCTGATCAGCGCTTTCGTCCTCACTTCGTGCGGTGGCGCCGCTACGCCTGCGCCCACCCAGGCCCCCGCCCCGACTCAGGCGCCGGAGGCCACCAAGGCGCCGGAACCCACCAAGGCCCCGGAACCCACCAAGGCTCCTGAGCCGACCAAGGCCCCCGAACCCACCAAGGCGCCCGAAGCAACCCAGGCTCCGGCAGCGGCCAAGGGCAAGGTTTGTGAGGTCACGGACACGGGTGGTGTGGATGACAAGTCGTTCAACCAGACCGCTTGGGTTGGCGCCCAGGACATCGCCAAGAAGCTGGGCTGGGAGGCCACCTACCTCGAGTCGAAGCAGCAGACCGACTACGAGAAGAACATCAACGAGTTCATCAAGTCGAAGTGTGACCTCATCGTCACCGTCGGCTTCCTGCTCGGTGATGCCACCCTCGCTGCGGCCAAGGCCAATCCCGACCAGAAGTTCCAGATCCTGGACAACGCCTTCAGTGAGCCCGTCAACAACGTTTGGCAGCAGGTCTACGCCACCCAGGAAGGGGCGTTCCTCACTGGCTACGCTGCCGCCGCCATGACCAAGACCGGCAAGGTCGGCACCTTCGGCGGCATCAACATTCCGCCTGTCGCCGACTTCATGGTGGGCTTCCAGGAAGGCATCGAGTACTACAACAAGGAGAACGGCACCAAGGTGCAGCTCCTCGGTTGGGACAATGCCAAGAAGGACGGCCTCTTCACGGGTGACTTCAATGACCAGGACAAGGGCAAGCAGTTCGGCCAGAACCTGATCGACGAAGGCGCTGACATCATCATGCCGGTCGCGGGACCGGTCGGCCTCGGCACTGCCGCCGCCGTCAAGGAAAACCCCGGCACCATGATCATCGGCGTGGACACCGACTGGTTCGTCAGCGCCCCCGAGTACAAGGACATCGTCCTCACCAGCGTTCTCAAGCACCTCGAACTCTCCGTCCAGACCGCCACCCAGGCTGTCGCCGACGGCAAGTACGAAGGTGGCGTCAAGGTTGCCACCCTCGCCAACGGCGAAATCGGCATGGCGCCCTTCCACAACTTCGACGCCCAGGTGCCCCAGAAGGTCAAGGATGGCCTCAAGAAGGTCACCCAGGACATCATCGACGGCAAGGTCAAGGTCAACAGCTTCTCGACCTTGAAGTAAGCGTCGTTTCCGCCCCAACCGGACAGGTTGCGGACACAGCCACAACAAAAAACTGGCGGCCCAGTGTAACCGGGCCGCCAGTTTTCGTATCGGCTCCCGTGTGCTAAACTTGGGGCCACGTTGTACTGCCTGAACGCCGGTTCCGTTCCTTTTTGGATTTGCTATGGCGCCTATCCTTGAACTTCGCGGCATCACCAAACGTTTTCCTGGGGTATTGGCAAACGATCACATCGACCTGACGCTGAATAAGGGGGAGATTCTCGCCCTGCTGGGTGAGAACGGCGCCGGAAAGTCAACCCTGATGAACATCCTCTACGGCCTGTACCAGCCGGACGAAGGCGAGATCAGGGTCAACGGCAAACCGCTCACCGTGCACAGTCCCAATGATGCCATCGCCGCGGGCATCGGCATGGTGCACCAGCATTTCATGCTCGTGCCGGTGCTCACCGTGACGGAAAATGTGATGCTCGGCGTGGAATCCCTCAGGGGCCGCATCTTCCTCGACCGCAAGAAATCGGCGGACAGGGTTCGCCAGATCTCTGAGCAGTTTGGCCTCCACGTCGACCCCGACGCCTACATCAAAGACCTGCCCGTAGGTGTCCAGCAGCGCGTCGAGATCATCAAGCTGCTCTACCGCAACGCCGATATTCTCATCCTGGATGAACCTTCGGCCGTACTTACACCCCAGGAAGCCGATGAGCTGTTCAAGGTGATGAAGTCCCTGGTGAGCCAGGGCAAATCCATCATCTTCATCACCCACAAACTGCGTGAGGTGTTGGCCATCGCCGACCGGATCATGGTGCTGCGGTTGGGCAAGGTCGTGGGCGAGGCGGATCCGAAGACAGCCACGCAAGCGCAGCTTGCCTCGCAGATGGTAGGCCGCGACGTGGAACTAAAGGCGCACAAGACCCCCGCCCATCCTGGCGATGTCGTCCTGCAGGTTGCGAACCTAAGTGTGCTGGACGACCGTGAGAATCTGAAGGTGGACGGCGTCACCTTCGACGTCCGGGCGGGCGAGGTGGTCGGCGTTGCCGGGGTGCAGGGTAACGGCCAGACGGAACTGGTCGAAGCTTTGACCGGACTGCGTTCGGTGCTGTCGGGCAGCATCGACATCCTCGGAAAGGACACGACCCGCGCCAACCCGCGCCAGGTCGTGGAGTTGGGTGTGGCCCATGTTCCGGAAGACCGCCAGACCGATGGGCTGGTGCTGTCGTATCCGATCACCGACAACATGGTGCTCAACACCTATTACCTGCCCCCGTTCGCCAAGGGCGTGGTCATCCAGCAAGGTGAAGTCGACAAGGCGGCTGGTGAACGTGTGGAACAGTTCGACGTGCGAACTCCGAGCATCAACACGTCGGCAGGCTCGCTCTCTGGCGGCAACCAGCAGAAGGTGATTGTGGCGCGGGAGTTTTCGCGGCCGATCAAGCTGCTGATCGCCTCCCAACCCACGCGCGGCCTCGACGTGGGCTCGATCGAGTATATCCACCAACGGATCGTCGAGAAGCGTGACGCTGGCTGCGCTGTGCTGCTCTTGTCAACCGAGCTCGACGAGATCCTGGCCCTGTCTGATCGCATCGCTGTGATGTTCCGCGGCAAGATCGTGGCCGTGCTGGATGCGGCCAAGGTGACCAAGGAATATCTTGGCCTGCTGATGGCCGGCGTAAGCCCTGACCAGGTGGAAGCACCCGACCAGGGTGAAGAAGTAGAAGCAGTCTTTTAGCAGTCACGGTCTGGCCGATGGCTCATCAGACCGCGCGGTTGTTCCTCATCCCCATGGAGTGATGCGATGGCGCAACTCACAGCTTCTGAGGTTTCCAGTGCTCCGCCTCGCTGGCGGCGGTTCCTACAGCCACTTGTCATACCGCTGTTGTCGATCTTCACAGCGCTGGTGTTGGGTTCCCTGGTCATCGTGCTCACCGACCTGACGGTTCTGGCCGCGCTGCGCACGCAGCCGCTAGCCGCCGTGCCGGCCATGTGGGATGCGATCATGACGGCGTATGGCTCATTGCTCCAGGGATCGCTTGGCTCGCCGTCGCAGATGATCGCAGCGGTGAGCAGCGGCGACAGCAAGGCCATGACCGATGCTTTCTTCCCGATTACCGACAGCCTGGTCACCGCCACCCCCTTTATTTTCGCCGGCCTGGCAGTGGCGGTGGGCTTCCGGGGCGGCCTGTTCAACATCGGTGTGGAAGGGCAGCTCTTCATCGGCGCCATCTGCGCCACGTATGTCGGGTTTGCCTTGAAAGGCCTGCCCATGATTATCCATCTCCCGCTGGCTATCCTGGCTGGCGCCGCGGGCGGCGCGTTTTGGGCGTTCATTCCCGGCATCCTCAAGGCCAAGACGGGGGCGCATGAGGTCATCAACACCATCATGATGAACTATATTGCCTTCCGTCTCAGCGAATGGATGCTCAGCGACAAGGGACCGCTGAAGCGTCCCGGCACTGCCAACCCCGTGAGTCCCTTCATCGAGAAGTCAGCGGAGTTTCCCCGCTTCTTCCCCGAACCGATCCGTTTTCATGCCGGCTTCTTTCTCGCCCTGGCAGCGGCGCTATTTGTCTATTGGTTCCTGTTCAAAACGACTTGGGGGTTTGAGGTCCGCACCGTCGGCCAAAACCCGGACGCAGCGCGCTATGCCGGCATGAGCATCACCCGCAACATCGTGCTCACGATGTGCCTTTCGGGCGCGCTGGCCGGTCTGGCGGGCGCCAATGAAGTGTTGGGCGTCAACCACAACCTGGCCCTGGCGTTCTCATCCGGTTACGGTTTCGACGGCATCGCCATCGCCTTGCTCGGCAAGAGCCATCCCCTCGGCGTCGTGCTGACGGCGCTCCTGTTTGGCACACTGCGCAGCGGCGCCACCCGCATGCAGAACGTGGCCCGCATCCCCGTGGAGATCATCTCCGTCATCCAGGCGCTGATCATCGCCTTCATCGCCGCTCCGGCCATCATCCGTAAGATCTATCACCTCAAAGAGGCGGGTCCCAGCGAAGGCAACGTGTTCATGCGTGGCTGGGGCAAGTAGCAGTGACAGCGACCGCACCGGATCTTTCAGCGTACGAGCAGAGGAGAGTCCTATCATGACGACGTCAACGGCGGCTGCAGTGGCGGCAAGGACCGAGAAGGCGCACCAGTGGCGCCACCGCGCCTACGGCATCATATTCATCTTGCTCGGCCTGGCCACGTACTGGCTCTTTGGCGCCAGCGTCGAATCCGGGATGGTGTCGACCTTCGGCCTCAATCAAGGAGCCGTGCCAGCGTCCGAGCGCTTGCCCGATTGGGTGCTCCCCACCTACAGCACCGTCAGCATCCTGGCCCTTGCCACCGTGGCCCTGGGCGCCTACCAGCTTGCCCGTGGGTTTGGCCGGCGAGTCACGCTCCTGCTCGGTCTGGCCATCGTGTTTTTCGTGTTCTCCTTCCTGACTTGGGCGACGCGTGGTCAGTCGATCAACCTGGCCGGAATGCTCAAGGCGACGGTGCAGCGGTCGGTGCCGCTGACCATCGGCGCCCTTTCGGGCATCCTCTGTGAACGTTCGGGCGTCGTGAACATCGCCATCGAGGGCATGATGTTGATGGGGGCCATGGTCGCTTCCCTGGTCGCCAGCGTCACAGGAAGTCTGTGGATCGGGCTGATGGCGGCCATGCTCTCCGCCGCCCTGTTGGCTGCCATCCACGCCGTCCTTTCCATCCACTACCGGGTTGACCAGATCATTAGCGGCACGGTCATCAACATCTTCTCGGTCGGCATCACCAGTTTCATCTCGGCCAAGTTCCTGCAGACCTTTGCGGAGTTGAACAACCCGGGGACGTTCAAGCCGTTTTCCCTGCCGATCCTGGGCAAGATACCCGTGCTTGGTCCTATCTTCTTCGAAGGCAACATCTTTCTGTTCGGGATGTATATCCTGCTGATCGTCATCCACGTTGGGCTGTTCTACACCCGCTGGGGCCTGCGCGTACGGGCCGTGGGTGAGCACCCGCGGGCGGCGGACACCCTGGGCATCAACGTCTTCCGCACCCGTTACATCGCTGTGCTCCTGGGCGGCCTGGTGGCCGGATTCGGCGGGGCCTACTTCAGCATCGGGTCGGTGGGTCGCTTCGACGAGCTGATGACCGCAGGCCGCGGCTTCATCGCCCTGGCCGCCATGATCTTCGGGAAGTGGATGCCCTTCGGCGCCTTTGGCGCCAGCCTGATCTTCGGCTTTGCCGAATCGCTGCAAGGCAAGCTTTCGATCCTCAAGGTGCCCATTCCCTCGCAGTTTCTGCTCATGGCGCCCTACATTTTTACCATGATCGCCCTGGCCGGCGTGGTCGGGCGGGCAGTGGCCCCTGCGGCCGACGGCAAGCCCTACTCGAAAGACGAGTAGGAGCCGGGCTGGGGGAGTTGCAGAGCTTTCCGACCCATTCCACCCGGCTGCCTTGTCAAGGCGCCGGGTGGAGAGTTGCTTTCACCAACCGAAATCTCAGGAGGGAATGAATGACCCGACCCATCATTACCATCGTGGGCAGCTTCGCCGTGGGCATGACCCTGCGGACGTCGCGCATGCCAGTCTTTGGCGAGACCCTCGTCGGTTCCGACTTCGACATGGGACCGGGTGGCAAAGGCTCCAACCAGGCCGTGGGCACGGCTCGCCTCGGCGCTCGCTCCTTTTTCGCTGGGATCATCGGCGATGACAAGCTGGGCGAAATTGCCACTGACCTCTATGCTAGTGAAGGGGTGGATACGAGCCATCTGCACAAGACCAACGAAGCAGCCACCGGCGTCGGCTTCATCATCCTCAACGAGGCCGGACACAACGGGATCATCCTGGACATGGGGGCGAACAAGCTGATGGATGGCAGCTTCGTCAGCCAGGTGGAGGCCCAGATCGCGCGCAGCGATGTGGTGATGAGTGTGCTTGAGCTGCCGGTCCCGGCAGCGGCAAAGGCCATGGAACTCGGCAAAAAGCACGGTGTACACACCATCCTCAACCCGGCTCCCGCCACCAAACTGGGCGACGATGTGCTGGCCAACGTCGACTACCTGACGCCCAACGAGACCGAGCTGCGCATCCTCTTGGGGCTTGCGCCTGACGATCCCACCCCGACGCTGGAGCTGGCGCAGCGGCTGCGTGCCCACGGCGTCGGCAACCTCATCGTCACCATGGGCGAACGGGGCACCCTGGTGCTCTCCAACCAGGGCATGATCGAGGTCCCAGGGTTGTCGGTCAACGTCGTGGACACGACCGGCGCAGGCGATGCCTTCAACTCCGGACTGGCCGTGGCCCTGGCCGAAGGCAGCGACCTGGAGGATGCCGTCCGCTTCGCCAATTGCGCCGGCGCGCTGGCGTGTACGCGGCTGGGGGTCATCCCTTCGCTGGCGACGCGAGCTGCCGTCGACGCCTTTTACGAACAGCACTATCGCTAGTCGCTCACTCCTCGCACCATCCACCACTCATTCCTCTCACCCCAGGAGCAACCCCATGTACCGCGGTCAACTTCTCAACTCTGAACTTCTCTCGGCCATCGGCCTGATGGGCCACGGCGACCTGATGATGGTCTGCGACGCCGGGTTCCCCATTCCCTCCAGCGCCTGGCGCATCGATCTGGCGGTCGTGCCTGATGTGCCGGACATGGAGACCGTTCTTTCGGCCATTGCCGGGGCCTTCATCGCCGAAAAGGTGTCCTACGCCGCCGAAATGACCCAGAACAATCCACCGCTGGCGGCATTGGTTCACCGCATCTTTACCGACTGCGACTACGAGCCGATCCCTCATGCCACCATCCTCAACGAAATGGCGGCCAAAGCCAAGGTGATCGTGCGGACAGGCGCTTTTGAACCCTGGGGCAACATCCTGCTCTACTCCGGCGTGGATGCGCCCGTCTGGTTCTCCAAGCCCGGACTCAACGTGCCCGATTCCTACCGCAGGCGCATTGAGCAGATGCAGGGCGGCAAGTAACGCGCGGCAAGGGAGGCGCCGGTATGCCTGGCGAGCTCGTTCTCTTCGATCACGATGGCGGCCTGGACGACTACCTGGCCCTGATGCTGCTGCTGACCCTGGAGCACATCGACCTGCTCGGGGTCATCGTCACGCCGGCCGACTGCTACATCAAGCCGGCCGTGGGCGCCACGCGCAAGATCATGGACCTGATGGGGCGCTCCACGATCCCGGTCGCCGAGAGCACGGTGCGCGGGATCAACCCTTTTCCCAGGGCATTCCGGCGCAGCTCCTTCCATGTCGATCACTTTCCGATCCTGAACCGCCACGATGCCATCGCCACGCCCCTGCTGGCGGAGACCGGCCAGGACTTCCAGGCGCGGTCCCTGCGGGAAGCCGCGGGGCCAGTGACGATCCTCGAGACCGGCCCCCTGACGACCCTCGCGGCGGCGCTTGCGCAGTCTCCCGACCTTGCCGCAAAGATCGGCCGCATCCTGTGGATGGGCGGGGCGCTCAACGTGCCCGGCAATGTCTCCCACTGGATCGACGGCGGCCAGGACATGTCGATGGAATGGAACGTCTATTGGGATCCCCTTTCGGCCCATGCCGTCTGGCAGACCGGTATCCCCATCGTTCTGTGCCCGCTCGACATCACCAACCACGTCAAGGTCACGCCGGCATTCGTGCGCCAGTTGGGACAGCGCCCGCAGTACCCGGTTTCCGAGCTGGCCGGGTACTGCTACGCCTTGGTCATGCACCAGGACTACTACTGTTGGGACGTGCTGACCACCGGCTACCTGGCCCGGCCCGACCTGTTCACCACCAGGGAATGGGAGACCGTCATCATCCCCACCGGTCCCAGCCAGGGCCGGACGCAGGTCCAGGAAGGCGGCAAACGGATCACGGCCCTGGATGCGGTGGACAAGGAAGCCTTCTTCGCCTATCTCATGCACCAGTGGGGGCGCTAGGTTCCGCAAATGTGAAACTGCGCACAGAGAAACAGGCGATTAGGCGCGAGACTGCGTACGCCTCGACAAGGCGTACGCAGTCCTTTTCCCGGATACTTTCTCCCGAACTCCTATTCGGAATACAGAAATGGCTTACAGAGACCTCCGCGACTTCATCAAACGCCTGGAAGATGCGGGCGAGCTGCTGCGCATTACCGCGCCCGTGGACCCTTACCTGGAAATCACCGAGATCACCGACCGCGTGAGCAAGGGACCTCTGGAGAAGAACAAGGCGCTTTTGTTTGAAAGGGTGCGGGGCTCCGATATGCCCGTCCTGATCAACGCCCTGGGCAGCCCGCGGCGGATGGCCTGGGCGCTCGGTGTCGACGACCTGAACGACCTGAGGGACAACCTGGCCAGGTTGGTCGACATGAAGCTGCCGCAAGGCCTGGGGCCGGCGCTGGGACGGGCCACCGACCTGTTTGGCGCCCTGCGCAGCGTGGGCTTCAAGCCAAGCATCACCAGCAAGGCCCCGGTGCAGGAAGTCGTCAAGACCGGCGCCGACGCCACGCTGGCGGGCCTGCCCATCCTGACCTGCTGGCCCGAGGACGGCGGCCCCTACATCACGATGACCACAGTCATCACCCGCGACCCTGTCACCCATGGACGCAACGTGGGCATGTACCGCGTCCAGGTCTACGACGAGCGCACGGTGGGCATGCACTGGCAGTTGCACAAGGGCGGCGCCGAGCACGAGCGTGAGGCCCGGGAAGTGGGCCAGGCGCAGGTTCCCGTCGCCCTCAGCCTGGGCGGCGATCCGGCCGTGATGTGGTGTGGGAGCGCCCCCCTGCCGCCGGGCATTGACGAATTCCTGCTGGCGGGCTGGCTGCGCGGCAAGCCGGTCGAGTTGGTGCGCTGCCTGACACAGCCCTTGGAGGTGCCGGCCAGCGCTGAGATCGTGATCGAAGGCTACGTGGACCCGGCAGAGAGCCGGCTGGAAGGCCCCTTTGGCGACCATACCGGGTTCTACACGCCGCCTGCGCTCTATCCGGTGCTCCACATCACCGCCGTCACACATCGCAAGGATGCCATCTACCCCACGACCATCGTCGGCAAGCCGCCCATGGAGGACTACTGGATGGGCAAGGCCACCGAGCGCCTGTTCCTGCCCCTGATGAAGATCTTCCAGGGCGAGATCGTGGACGTCAACATGCCCGCGGCCGGCGTCTTTCACAACGTTATCTTCGTGTCGATCAGAAAGCGCTACCCCGGCCACGCCCGCAAGGTGATCAACGGCCTGTGGGGCCTGGGCCTGATGATGCTGACCAAGTGCATCGTCATCGTGGATGCCGATGTGGACGTGCAGAACGAGCAGGAGGCGCTGTTCCACATGTTCGGCAACGTCGATTGGGGCCGGGACATCATCATCCAGGACGGTCCCGTCGATGCCCTCGACCACGGCAGCCATCACTTCGCCTTTGGCGGCAAGATGGGCATCGATGCCACGCGCAAGCTGCCCGAAGAAGGCTATGCCCGCGGCTGGCCCACCCCCATCGACATGAGCGCCGAGATCAAAGAGCGCGTGACCCGGCGCTGGCAGGCCTACGGCTTCTGACCAGAGACTTCCGGCGGCAACTGCACGGCAAGGGGCGTCACCTCGATGGCATCCAGCCAGATCTCGCCCTTGCCGTGATACATCGCCCGGAACTCGACATCCTCTAGCGTCTGACCCAGGTCAAATTCCAGCGTGATCGGCTGGTATTCGCCGGTACGGGGGAAGTCGGCTGCTGTCACCTCACGCGTAGCGCGCGGATATCCGTCGAAGTGCGAGAACACGTCCACCGTGGCAAGAGAGCCTGAAACGGGTTCGCCCTCCACCTTCATCCGGAAGCTGACGCGGTACTTGCCCGGATAGAGTGTCGTATACGGGCCGAAGACGATCGCGGTCTTGCCTTCGGCATTGACCAGGTCCGGGGTGATACGGCGGGCAATGCCTTCGCTCGCGCCCTGGCTGGGCAGGTCAGGCGCATTGAGATCTCCGGGCAGCGCTTCGGCCTCATAACGGGCCGCAAGCACCCGGCGCACCGCTTCCCCCGTATCCGGCGCCGCCGCCCCCTTCTTGAGCAGAAAGGCGCCGTCCTCGCCGGCAACGATGCCGTAAGCGCCGCCGGCCACGTAGGGCAGCAGCGCCGCCAGTGCCTGGGCCTGCGCCTTCGGGCCTTCGTAGGGCCAGAAATTGGCGCGGCTGTCGGTATCCACGAGGAGGTAGTCGGCATCCTTGACGATGGGAAAGAGGTAGATGTCGCGGCGCGCCGACACATGGGGCACCAGGTCGCTCATGGCGCTCACCGCCGCCTCGCGGGGAATGGAGGATTCGATGATCTGTTCGATGGCGGCGGCATGGGCCGTGCGCACAGGCATGCCCTCCCAGCCCTTGGCAAAGACCCAACCATAGGTGTAGTTCATGGCCAGGCTGGCCACCAGGATGGCGGCGGCGAAGGCAGGCTTGCTCCCAAGGCGGGGGATCCAGCGCTGCAATGCCAGGATCGCAAGGAAGTAGACGAAGGGGAGCAGATGGGCCGAGTAGTGGTAGGCGATGCTGAACTGCGTTTCGGCCGAAGAGAGAAAGGGCACAGCGAAAGCAGGCGCCGCGGCGATCCAGCCCAGACCGCCCAACAGCGGTGTGAGGACGACCGGGAGCAGCAGCTCCAAAAGATACGTGAGTTTGGCGGGATCCAGCAGGACGAAGCTGAAGACGTAGAGGGGATTGGTGAACAGGGTGCGGACAATGCCGGTGATCCCGCCTGCCTCCGGCGTCATCATGCCGCCAAACCGGTCCAGCAGCGGCACGCCTCCCAGGGCCGGCATGGCCACCTTGATGACCAGGACGAAATAGATCAGGCTGACCACGGCCACGCCTGCCCCCAACCGGTAGCGGCGCTTGGCAACCACAAGATACAGGCCCATGGCAGCGCCGGTCAGCGCCACCTCTTCCTTGACTGCCAACGAGAGTGCCAGTGTGACGAGCAAGAGCAGGTCGCGCCTGGTTTCGAGCGCATACAGTGCTGTGGCCAGGAGCACGGTGACGAGCGCGAGCTCGTGAAAGTCAAAGGTATTGACACCGTGCAGGGACGGCGCCAGCAGGTAGCTGGCGCCCAAAACCAGGGCCAGCAGGATGCTCCCGGTCTTGCGTTTCGCCAGGAGGTAGATGGGGATGGCTGCCGCCGCCAGGGCCACACTCTGCAGCACCAGGAGGCTGCGCGCATCCTGGTACAGGGCGTAGATGGGCGCCACCAGGAGGAAGATCGGTGAGAAGTGTTTGCTGGCATGGTTGATGGCTTCCAGACCATGCTGCGTGGAACGCATATAGCCGCTGTGCAGCAGATTCCAGACCGACTGGTCGTAGACGCCGAGATCGAAGGCATGCGTCAGGAAGAGATTGTGCCTGCCTATGGTCAGCACGCTCATGTAGACGGCATACCCGGCTGCGAGCAGGATGATGAGGACCAAACCCAGGCGGTCATCGCGCTGCGGGTGCGTGGATGCCCCCACCTGGCCAAACTGGCGGTCCGCCTCGTGGGCCGCCGCTCCCGCCACCAGGGCCATCATCCCCACGACGGCAAAGAGAAACGCCGGACGCTCGGCCTCGATGCCAGGCACGCCGAGCGCCAGTGCCAACGGGGCCAGAACGCAGGCCAGCAGGAGGGCTGAACCCAGGTTCAGAAACAGGACCAGGCTGCGCCGGGTGAGCAAGGTCAGTGCCGCCGCACCCACCAACCACAACCCAAACGCCAATCCCATCGCCAGAATTAGCCCTGCCAGCGTGGGACGTGCGTCCGCCGGGATTTGATTGCCGAGGAGATAGGGTCCCAACACCTGCGGATGCCTGCGCTCCCACCACCACAGGCCAAGCGCATAGCCTCCCGCCAACACGAACAGGAGATTGTGCAGATGCGTGCGTGCGGTGAGATAGCCTGCGAGTTCTCGCCAGCGCGGGTTCGGGTTGGACATATGTCGTGAACGAGCCTGTGGTCCTGTGCCGACTTGTAGCCCACATCGATCAACCCTGTCAAATCAATCGACCGGACGGGACGCCCGCACGCCTCGCGTCTCCTGCCTCGCCCCGCGGCTTCGTGCTAGAATGGCGGCGCATCAACTCTGCGCCGCACCGTTCGCTATGCCCACGGCCGATCACCACGCACCCACCTTCATCGAACGCGCCACCCGCATCCTGCAGCGCCGGCCCCACTTGACGGCCCTGGCAGGCTTTGTGGTCCTGGCGGTGGTCTTTTACGGCGGGTTGGTGTTGGGCACGCGCACCTTCCTGGACGGGGATTTCAACCAGCACTTCCTGCCTTTCAGCCTGTTTCTGCGCCAGGAGCTGCTGGCCGGGCGGCTGCCGCTGTGGAACCCGAACACCTTCGCCGGCCATCCCTTCCTCGCCGACATCCAGGCCGCCGTCTTCTATCCCGCCAGTGACCTGCTGCTGGCCTTGACGTCGCCCTGGAGCAGCCCCGCCGCGCGCCTCTATTGGCTGCAAATCGACGCCATTCTCCACACAGCGCTGGCGGGCTTGTTCACCTACCTGCTGGCGCAGGCGCTGACGCGCCGCTACGTCCCCTCCCTCCTGGCCGGGTGCGTTTTCGCCCTGTCGGGCTACCTCACCAGCTACCCCCCGCTGCAACTGGCCGTCCTGCGCACGGCCATCTGGCTGCCGCTGCTGCTTTGGTGCCTGTTGGCAGCCGTGCGCCAACACCCACAGTGGCGCTGGTGGCTCGCCGCCAGTGTGGTCTATGCCATCGCCTTGTACGCGGGGCATCCCCAGACGTTTCTCCACCTGAGCTATGCTGCCGCCGGCTGGCTGGCCGTGCTGCTGCTCTCCCATCGCCGCCGCTTCACCTCCCAAGGGAAGGCGCTGGCGGTGCGCATTGCCCTCTTCTATGTGCTCGCGCTGGGTCTCAGCGCTGCCCAATGGCTGCCCAGCCTGGAGTTCACACGGCTCAGCGTGCGGGCCAGCGCCGGCTATGACTTCCTGAGCGGCGGTTTCCTGCTCACCGACACCTGGCAGTTGCTGCTGCCCCGCATGCAGACCGTCTTCGCCCCCCTCTTCGTAGGCCAGGTCGCGCTGGGGCTGGCGGTGCTGGCAGTTGTCTGGGCTCTTGCCGCACGCGCCGGGGCCAACGCCACCCACCCAGACGACCTGCGTTTGCGCAGGTGGGCTGTCCTCTACTTCGGCCTGCTGGCGGGGCTGGCTCTGCTGGTCAGCTATGGCCGCTACGGGTTCCTGTTTGCGCTTGTCTACCGCTGGCTGCCGGGATGGAATCTCTTCCAGGGACAGGAGAGGCTCGCCTACCTGGTCGTGTTTGGGTTGAGCCTCCTGGCCGGTTTGGGCGCCGCCGAGATGGAGACGTTGGGCCGCCTGCGGCGGCAGGTCTCCGTTGCGTACACCGTTCTCGCCGCCGCGGCCATCGCCCTGTTTCTGGTCATAGGAAGGGGCTGGGTGCGGGTGGAGGTCACCTCGGTCCAGGTCGCGGTCGCCGCCCTGATCGTGCTCGTCACCCTACTCGCCTTCGCCGTCATCCAGTGGCCGGAGCGCTGGGTGCGGTGGCGCCCTGTCCTGCTGCTCGTGGTGACCGTGCTTGAGCTCTTCTGGTTCAACGCTGGCGCCAACGTCGACCACCAACCCCCGTCAGCCAAATCGGCGCTGCCGCCTGCAGCCGTCGCCTTGCAAGCCGCAACGGGCGCCGAACCCGCGGCGAACCTTGGCATTGCCGGTCGCGCCCAAAACGGCTTCCAGGTCTTCGACGATTACGGCATGCAGGCGGGCGTGGAAGATGTCTGGGGCAGCAGCCCACTGCACTTGGCCCGCTACACCGGCCTGTTCGGCGATTTCCCCCTGGCGCGGATGCGCCGCCTGCTGGGCGTGCAGTTCGTGCTGGACCCAAGCCGGGACCTCTACCAGCCCAGCCAGATCGTTGCCGAAACCACCGGACCCGAAGGTCCGCTCTACCTGCACCGGCTGATCGATCCGAACCCCCGCGCCTGGCTGGTAACCCGCGTCCAACTGATGGATGACGAGACGGCGCGGCCTTTGCTGGCCGACAGCCGGTTTGACCCGGAAAGCGTCGCTCTGTTGCCGCGTTGGCCTGACGAGGGCAGCGCGCCCGACTGGCAGCACGATGCGCTGCTTGCCTATCCCGGCAGCAATGAGGTCAGGCTGGCGCACACCGGCGGCAACCGTTTGCGCATCGATGTGCAGAGCGAACGCGGGGGCCTCCTGGTTGTCAGCGAGAACTGGATGCCGGGATGGCAGGCCACGCTGCTGGATGCAAGCGGTCAAGCGCTCCGCCGGTTGCCCGTCCTGCGGGCCGACCTGACCCTGCTGGGCATCCCGGTGGCGGCGGGCGCCAGCCAGATTGAATTGGCCTATCGCCCTGCCTCCGCGCGGGTGGGACTGCTCATCAGCGGCCTCACGGTGCTGCTGCTGGCGGCGGCTCTGGTCTGGCGGCGTCTGCGGCGGAGACCCGGCGCCCCTGGCGTCCTGACCTTGCGGAACGAAACCGCCGCCCGGGCGCTGGCGCTGCTTGTGGCCCTGATCGCCCTCGCCCTCCGGCTCTGGCACCTGGATTTTCAGGAGCTGCGCGGCGACGAAGCGTTGGGGTTCCTGTTCAGCCTGGAGCCCTGGACCGAGATCATCAGGTCGACGCTGGCGCTGCGCGAGCCGCATCCTGTGGCCAGCTATCTCCTGCAGCATGCGTGGCTGCTGGTCGCGGGGCACGGCGAATTCGCCTTCCGCTTCCTCAGCGCCTGGTTCGGCGCGCTGGCCGTGGCGCTGGTCTACCGGCTGGCGCGACAGATCCGGCTGGGCTGGAAGGCAGGCGTCGTAGCCGCTCTGCTCCTGGCCATCAGCCCCTACACCATCTGGCACAGCCAGGATGCGCGCATGTACAGCATCAGCCTGGCGCTCACCCTCGCCAGCACCGTGCTGGCGCTGCAAGCCCTGCAGCACTCACGGTGGCGGGACTGGATCGCCTACGTGGTGATCACGTGGCTGGCTCTGCACAATCACTATTTCTCGGCCTTCATCCTCGTCGCCCAGAATCTGTTCGTCCTAGGCGTGGCTCTCTTCGATCGCTCGCAGCGCCGCCTACTGGCTCGCTGGCTGCTGGCGCAGGCTGCTGTGGGCCTGCTCTACCTGCCCTGGCTCATCGTCGCCCGCGACACCCTTGCCACCTACCACGGGAACGGTGACTCCCCGGTCTTCGGCGCCATGGCGGTCCGGGCCCTGAGCGTGTTCGCGGCAGGCGAAACCGTGCCCGTCGCGCAGCGCCTGCCCATCGCCGTGCTGGCGACAGTCGTCGTGCTCATCGGCGCCATCCGCCTCCTGCGTGCTGGCGGCAAGCTGCGGCAGAGCCTGCTTCTTCTGGCGCTTTACCTGGGCGTGCCGGTGCTGGCCACATGGGTCAGCGCCCTGGGCCGACCCATCTTCAATGAGCGCTACCTGGTGGCGGCGGTTCCCGCTTTCTATCTCCTGGCAGCCGCGGCCGTGGCTGGCCCTTCCCCCGCTTTCCAGCAGGCGCCCGGCGCCGGGAAGAGCAGGCTCGATGCCTGGCTGCAGGGATTGGCGGCGGTGGCGCTGGCGGCGATGGTGGCCGCCGCCGGGCTCTCGTTGGTCCGCTACGAGACGGACCCTGCCTACAGCAAGACCCAGGGCTGGCGCGAGCTGGCGACCACTCTGGAGCGATTCTCCGCAGGCATGCCTTCTGCTAAGGTGCGCCTGGCCCAAAGCTTCCCCGAACCCACCCTGTGGTATTACTACCAGGGAGATGTGGACCATGTCGTGCTGCCGCCGGCAGCCCATGACGAGGCCGGCGCCCGCCAAGCCGTCCAACGCCTGGTCGACGAAGGCGTCGAGCGTGTGGTGCTGGTGGTGCAGCCTGCCGATTACTGGGATGAGCGCGGCATCGCCCAGGCCGCCCTGGCATCCCAGTACGAGCTCCTAACCGAGGTGCAGGTGGGCGGTTGGCCTGTCCAGGTCTATTCCCGGCCCCTCTCCGAGCCCAAGCCGACGCAGGCGGCATTCGCCAACGGTCTGGCTCTGACCGCAGCGGGAAGCCAGGCACAGACCCTGATCCCAGGCGACACGGCGTTGGTGCAGCTGCATTGGGAGGGTTCGCCCGCCGCCCTCACCGGCGCCGAGAAGGTCAGCCTGCAGCTTCTGGACAGCGCCGGACGCCTGGTCGCCCAGGCGGATGAACCCCTTGGCGCCGGCCAGCTCGGCGCCACCACTGCCTATCCCCTGGCGCTGCCTCTGCTGATGCCGCCAGGGGACTACCGGCTCATCCTTGCCGTCTATGACCCAGGCCTTCCAGGGGCGCCGCGCCTGCTCACCACTGACGGCGGCGACCATGTCGAGCTGGGTGTGCGGCGCTCAATCTGAGCGACGCACACCATGAGCACCGTCCTGCCCGGGTGGGGTGGCCGGGCCGGTTGTCACCGGACCTGGATAGAGGGCAGCAGCACCGAACGCCACAGGATGCGCAGAGGCGGCTGGACACCATCAACCGGCAGGTCCACCTGTTCGCCCGTGGCCGGGTCGAACCAGCCAACTTCCAGGTAGTACTCCCCCGGCGGGATGTCATCCGGCAGGCGGAGGCGGAACTCATCCTCGTAAAGCTTGCCGGGCAGGTAGTCGGTGCTCATCAGACCGCCCGGCGCCACATGTTCGTCCTGCGCCCAAATCTCGCTGCCGGTGGCTGGGTTCATCGTTCCGCCCGGCTTGCTGTTGCGGATATGGACGAAGCTGGAAAGATTCCGGCCGGAGCCCTCTGCGCCCGAGATGCCCTCCCAGAACAGGTCCAGCCGCAGAACCTGTCCAGGGACCAATTGCGCCGACGAGGCGCTGTAACCACGCAGGCGTGGAGCGTCCAGGAAGGTGGCTGCGACCGTCGCCTGGGCGCCGCACACGTGCGAGGGCGTAGAAGTACAGCGCAGCCAGGTGGTGGACGGGTCGACATAGGACCACTTGAAGAGCACCAGGGCCGTGAGAACGCCAAGCAGCCAAAGAGGCGGCGGGGCCGTATCCGGCGGGATGGTATCGCCGGCAGTGCTTTCCAGTCGGCCAGGGCGCTGCCGCCGCCAGAACGACCATCCTGCCAGGATGAGCAAGCCTAACGCGGTGGCGCCGCTGACGATCAGGCCAAGACGCTCCGTCTGGGTGCTGCCATAGCGCAGCGAGACCCGGTTTTGGCCGGCTGGAACCGCCACCTGCGCATAGCCTGTCTCCGGCTGTGGCGCGGTGGTCGCGGGCTGCCCGTCGACCGCCGCATGCCAGCGGGGGTAGTAGAGCAGGTGCAGCGTCAGCGTCGCCGGCGTTGAAGCGGTGATGTCCAGGTCCCAGGCGCCGGTGCGCACTCGTGTCGATGCCACCTGCACCCCCGCAGGCGTCTGCGCCAGCGGCGCCGTCTGAGGATCGAATTCGGGTCCGATGTCGGCGAGCAGGGCGTCATCGAAGGGCGCCGTGCGCCAGCGGGGCTCAAACTCGCCAAACGCGGTCAAGGCCGTGCCGCCGGTGCGCACCTCCACCTCACGCACCTGGGCCAGGTCCACGGGCTGGCGAAATGTGGTGTAGCGATGCTGCAGTTCCACGTAGAGCGACGGGATCGCTGCCGCCACCACCAGGACGATCACCACCACGGCGGCAGGCCGCTGCCACCGCAGCGGCAGCACAGCCACGGTGAGCCCGGCCACCAGGGCTGCCATCAGCGCCTGGACGCCCATCAAACGTGTGCGATAGAGCAGCCGTCCCATGACCGGGACCGCACGCCATAGAGGGTCCGAAGCGCTGGTGAAAAGCCAGAAGAGCAGCAGGCCCGCCAGCGTCGCCGCGCCTAACGCCACGGCGAGGCGGCGGTCCCGGCGCCAGGCATACAAGGTGGCCGCGACGCCTGCCAGCAGGATCAGGGCGTGCACCAGCCCGATGCGGTCGCCGACGTTGTTATTATCGCGTGCGGTGTCGTAGACGGCAGGCGCCGCCAGGAGCCGGTCCAGGGGAATCGGGTTCTGGGCAGGGATGGCGTCGAGCTGGCTGAAGTCCCGCTGCACATGGACCCACTGTTGTTCGGGCCCCATGGGCGCCCAGATCGCCGCCGTGAGCAGCCCACCCGCCACGAGCACGGCCAAAGGCGCCAGCGTGCGCTGCCGCCAGGACAGGTAGAGCGCCAGGGCTGCGGCGAAGGGCGCCAGCATCAAAGGCCCCAATACGTGCGCAGCGATGCACGCCGACCAGATGAGCGTCGCCAGCACGAAGCGCCCGGCGCCCGGACGCCGCGCCACCCAGATCAGGCCCCACAACACCAGGGGATACAGAAGAACGCTGTAAGCCTCGTTAGACCCGCGTTCCAGGGCATTGCGGAGCACATAGGGCGCATAGAGGTAGGCCACGGCAGCCACGACGGCAGCCCACCGCCGCCTGGTCACCTCATATACAAGCAGGTAGGCGCCCAGAAAGGCCAAGGCAAAGCCCCCGGCCACCAGCACGCGCCACCCCAGCGGATGCGAAAAGCCCAGACGGGCGAGGACGTCCATGCCATAGTAGGGCAGCGGCGGCTGGAAGGTGAACAGGGGACTCCCCAACCCCCAGTGCAGGGTCTGCACCCAGCGCGGATACAGCACGCCATCGCTGATGGCGCCGGAGAAGGCCACGCCGCGGTAGACGTGCTCGGTGGCAGCATCATAGGCCACGGCGCCGATATCCCGCGTCAGCGCCGGCTGGACGGCCAGGGCCGCCAACAAGACCAGCAGCCATACCCAGGCCACAATGGCCAAAACCCGGCCCCTGCGGTTGTCGGCTCCCGAACGAGAGGATGCGGGCAAAAAGTGCCTCCGAGCAAGATCAAGTGTGTACAGAAACGCGCGGTCATTCTATGCGATGGCAAGTGGTTCGTCTAGTCTCTGCGCACTTTGGCGGGATTGCCGTCCCATCCTGCAAATCTAAGCCGTCTTGACGCTCCTTTACAGCTATGTTAGCCTAGCCAGCGTGTCCTGCTGACAAACAGGCGCAGCCAGCGATTGTCTACTCTATGACAACTCAACGTGTGACTCTGCCTTGTTCGCCGGCAGCATCCCGGGACCGACGGGTTGTTGTCGGTCTTTTCTTTTTGGCGCTGGCGGTCTATGCCCTGACGTATACCGGTGCTTTCAAGAGCAACGACGAGCGGGCGTTGTTCAGCGGCGTCGACAGCTTCTTCAAACGCGGCGAGTTCACCGTCAACCAGATCTACTGGGACTACACCAACGTCGGCATGCTCACCTCCGCCGGTGACATGGTGCCGAACTACGAACCAGCCCAGATGGTGGCAGCGCTGCCTTTCTACGTTTGGGGCCGCTGGCTGGGCGCCATGGTCCAGGGGGCGATGTTCTTCGGGGTCTTCGTCTGTGCGGCAGCCGTGGCACTGCTCTACCTGAGCTTCCTGGAGTTGGGAGTGAGTCGCCGGGCGAGCGCCCTGGGCGCGCTCGTGTTTGCCTTCGCCACCATGCTCTGGCCCTACAGCCGCACCTTCTTCCGCGAGCCGCTGACGGTGACGGCCTACCTGGCCGTCCTCTACGGCCTGCTGCGTTATCGCACCGAACCCACCCGCCTGCGCTGGCCTGCCCTTGCCGGCGCCGCCGTCGGCCTGGCCCTGACCACCAAACAGATCAGTGTGGCCATTTTACCGTCGCTGCTCTTGCTGACAGGCGTGTACGAGTGGCAGCGCGGTCATTCACCGGGCATTTGGCGGCAGCGCGCCCTGGCGGCCGCGGCAGCCGCGCTGCCCCTGGCAGCCTTTCTCGGGCTCCAGGAGGTCTACAAAGCCGCCACGCTGAGCGGCGTCGAGCTCTTTGCCCGCGACCTGGGCGTCTACATCGCCGACCCGCAGTTGTCCCAGTCGGTGCCCATCCGCATGGCGCGGGCGCTCGTGGGCCTCACCATCAGCCCCTACAAGGGCGTGCTCTGGTATTCGCCCGTCCTCCTGCTGGGCGTGGTGGGGACGCTCCCTTTCCTGCGCCGCTGGCGCTGGGAAGGCATCGCCTTCCTGCTGGTCATCGCCGTTCATCTCCTCGGCTACAGCCGCTACAACTACTGGTCGGGCGGCGTGGCTTGGGGCTCCCGGTACATGCTGCCGATCGTGCCCTTCCTCGTCCTGCTGGCAGCGCCGGTGTGGGCCTGGCTCGTGGACCCGCGGCCATCTCCCCTGGCAGGCAGAAGGCCCCTTGACCTGGTTCTGCGTCTCGGCGCCTGGCTGCTGATTGCCGCCAGCACCTTCGTCCAGGTATTGGGGGTCAGCATCGACCTGCGCAAGTACGAGCTCGACTTCCTGCTAAGCCAATCCAAGGTATGGGGCGGCATCGGCCAGGCCATCGAGGCCCTCTACCTGGACCCCACCTGGTCGCCTGTCACCGGCCATCTGCGCCTCCTGCTGGCAGGCCAGACGCCCCTCGATTTCGCCTGGGTCCAACTGCGCCAGCAGGGGGGCTCGGCGCTGGTCCCGGCGGGACTGGCGATCTCGCTGCTTCTGGTGGCAGCCAGCATCGCCGCCTTGATCTGGGTTTGGCGCCGCCCCGAACATGCCGGGCGCGTGGCGCTGGGGATGGCGGCCGTCATGCTGCTGGGCGGGTCACTTTTGCTGTCCGTTTACCGCCAGGGCGACGCCCGCTTCGACCCCTACGGCGTCGATCGCTTCCTCCGGCCCATGATGGCCGACCTGGCAAAGCGCCCCTGCGGATGGCAGGGTTGCAACGAAGCCTTGATCGTGCCCGACCCCGTGCTAACCGACTACTTCCTGAACTACTTGACGGCGCCCCTCGTGTGGTACACCATCGACCCCGGCCCGGTGGACACGGCGCTCATGGCGCGCATGCGCGCTCGCTACGGCGCCATCTGGCTGGGGCGGGACCGCAACGCCCAAACCGACGCCGCTGAAAACCATCGCGACTATGAGCGCTACCTGGCCCTGAACACGGCCAAGGCAGGCGAGCAGCAGTACGGTGACTGGGCCCGGCTGCTGCGCTTTTCGGCGGCAGGCGTCCCGGTCTTGACGGTCACTCCAGAACAGACCCTGGGCGACATGGTGCTGGACCGGGCAACGCTCAGCCTCCAGCGCCAGACCCCAGACCAGGCGATCACCCCGGCCGGCGACGAGGGTGTGGCGCTGGCGCGTACAGGCGACGTGCTCCAGGTGGCCATCGACTGGCGGGCTCTCCATGCGCCCCAGGGAAACTACACGGTGTTCGTCCAACTGCTCGATGCCAACAACAAGGTGGTGGCCCAGAACGACCACTGGCCGGCGCAGGGCGAAGCGCCCACGGCGGCGCTCAGTGCCGGCCAGACGATCACGGATCGTGTCGCCCTCCCGCTTGACCTGCCGGCGGGCGACTACCGGCTTATCACAGGGCTCTATCGCGGGGACGCAGCCGGGTATCCCCGCCTGAGCGGCCCTGGGGGCGACTTCGCCACCCTGGGACGCATCCAGATCCAGGGGACGGCGCAGCCGTGACCAGCGGGGCCATCACCGGCGGGGCCATAACTGGCGGGGCCAAGGCGTCCGCCGCCCACCGGCTGAGGCGGCTTGTACGCTCGCCCTGGTTCATCCTCTGCCTGCTGGTGGCGCCAAGTGTGCTGCCATTGCTGCGCCCTGGCTTCTTCGTTTCTGATGATGGCCGCTTCCACGTCTACCGTATCGCCGCCCTGGCCACAGCCTGGCAGGATGGCGTCCTCCATCCGCGCCTCTTTCCCGAGTTCGGCTTCGGCTACGGCCAGGCTGTCCTGAACTACTATGCGCCCCTAAGCTATTGGCCGGGCGCCCTGGCTACGCTGGCCGGTCTTGGGCCGGCAGCAGCGGCCCAACTGGTGATCGCCCTGGGCTTCTTCCTGGCTGCCTTCGCCATGTTCGGCTATGTGCGGTCGCTGTGGGGACCGGCGGCGGGGCTGCTTGCCGCGGTCCTCTACACGTACTTTCCCTACCACCTGGCGGACGCCTATACCCGCGGGGCCATTCCCGAGCACATCGCCTTCATCTTTCCCCCGCTCATCTTCTGGGCTTACACCGCCGCCTTTCGCGACGAAGAGCCACTGGCGGCCTTTCTCTGGGGAACGCTGGCTTGGGCGGGGTTGGTGTTGACCCACAACCTCACCGCTCTGCTGGTGGCCCCGGCGACGGCAGCCTACCTGCTGATGCTGGCCGCAACCACCCGCCGTTGGCGGCGGCTCGTACTGGCGGCAGGCTCGCTTGCCCTTGCCCTTGCCCTCACCGCCGTCTACTGGCTGCCCGTGCTGGGCGAGACCAGGGCTGTCGGCCTGGCTTTGGGGCCGTCGCAGGGCTATGCGAAGCACCTGCTCGACGCCGCGGCGCTTGTCCAGCAGTCCATTGCGTATAGATATCGGGATGATGCCGGACACGGCGTCATCTATCCTTTCAGTTGGCTCACCCTTGGCCTGCTGGCCATCACGGGCGTGCTCCTGGTGTGGCGCTGGCGGCAGCGGCGCCTGCCCTCCCATCCGGCCGTCCTGGTCTTCCACCTGCTGATGGCCGTGGTGGCCATGTTCATGATGAGCACGGCGGCGCTCTGGCTCTGGCAGCCGCTTACCTTCGTGCTCGGCCACCTGCAGTATCCCTGGCGCTTTCTTGTGCTGGCAGCCCTGGGCACGGCCGTGTCGGCCTCGACGCTCCCCTTGCTGGCGCCGCGCGTGCGTCCTGTCGTGTGGATCGGGGCCGTGTTCGCGCTCAGCCTGGCGGTCGGCCTGCTGCGCCTGCCCACGCCGCCGCTTCCTCTCCCCGACGCCGAAACCTGGTCGCCGGCAAGGATGTGGCGTGAGGATGCCGACGCCGGCCAGGTAGGCGCCACCTGGACGGCGGAGTTCCTGCCCCTGACGGTCACCGAACAGCGGTGGGCGCTGGGCCGGCCGCGGGAAGGCGCCGCCGATGGGCATGCGCTGCAGCCCGCGCCGGCAGTCACCATCGCCCAGCGCGGGTATACGTCATTCACGCTCCATACGCAGACAGAACAACCCTTTGAGCTGCGTCTGCACCAGTTCCACCTCCCCGGCTGGAACGCCAGCATCGACGGCAGAGCAGCGACTACCTACCCAAGCGGCGAGATGGGGCTGGTCACGGTGGCGGCGCCTGCCGGCGATCACACGATCACGCTCAGCTTCGGCGCCACCCCCTACCGCACCATCGGCGCCATCCTCTCCGCGGTGGCGGTGCTGATCTGGGCAGGGCTCGCCCTCTGGAAGCTGCGCCGCCGCCGCGAGTTCGTGGCTGCGGCCATCGCCCTCCTGGTGTTGGCCACGGTGCTCAGCCTGAACAGCCTGGGCCTAGGCCGCCGCGCCTGGACGCCGCCGCCAGTGCAGACGCAGTTCGCCGACGTCGCCGTCCTGGTTGGCCGCGACGTCCATCCTGCGCAAGGAGAGGCGGCCCTTGACGTCACCCTCTACTGGTTTGCCTTGCGCGACTCGGCTGCCAACTACAAGGCTTTTGTCCACCTGTTGGACCCGCAGGGCCAGGTGGTCAGCCAGCATGACGGCGACCCCGGCGGCGGCTTCAGCCCCACGAGCCGCTGGCGTGCGGGGGAGATCATTGCCGACACGCACCGCATTCCCCTACCGCCTGTCCTGCCGCCCGGCGCCTATGGGCTCAAGGCGGGCATGTATGAACTGGGCGAGGCGCCGCGCAATCTCGAAACCATACCGCCGGCCGCCGACAACCGGGCGAGCCTTGGCGTCATCAACCTCCCCTGAGGACTTCCGGCAAGAGATGGCACCACGCCGCTCGTTTCTGATTATCCTCTCCATCTATCTGATCCTCGCCCTCGCCTACTCCGTGGTGCAGCCGCTGGGGGAGGCGCCGGACGAGGCGGATCACTATGCCTATGTGCGCTACCTGGGCCTGCACCATGCGCTTCCGTCCGGCCCGGAGGTGACGCAGAGCAAACACCCGCCCCTCTACCATGCCGCGGCCGCGGCCCTGACCTCCTGGACCGGGCTGGATTTCGCGTTTCTACGCTCCAACCCCGACGCCTTCCCCCTCGGTCCTGACGCCCCCGCTAACTTCTTCGTCCACACCACCCTGGAGGACTTCCCGTGGCAGGGCGGCGCCCTGGCCATGCACCTGGGGCGCCTGCTT
Organism: Chloroflexota bacterium; assembly: GCA_029782215.1. Lineage (GTDB taxonomy): Bacteria > Chloroflexota > Anaerolineae > J102 > J102 > SSF26. Next base: position 48,106 of record JAKOVD010000119.1, on the reverse strand, counting down.
TCGGTGCTGTTCGGCGCGGTCACGGTGTGGGCCGCATGGCGGTTGGGCAGCGTGCTGTTCCCGGAGCGCAGCGAAGTCGGCCTGTTGGCCGCCGCCTTCCTGGCGGGGCTGCCCGGCTTTCTCTACATCGCCGGGGCCATGAGCAACGACAATGCCGCCGGCGCCCTGGGCAGCCTGGCGCTGCTGCTGCTGGCGCAGACGCTGCGCCGGGGCGCCGCCTGGAAACGGTCCCTGGGCCTGGGGGTGGTCTTTGGCCTGGGTCTGTTGGCCAAGCTGGGGACCCTGTCACTGTGGCCGCTCGTCGTCCTGGCGCTGGCCGGCGCGTTTTGGCCCCGGCGCCGGCAGCCGCGCGCCTGGCTGGAGGCGGCGGGCCACGCCGTCCTGGCCTGGGGGCTGGGCCTGGCCATTGCTTCGCCCTGGCTGCTGCGCAACTGGCGCCTGTATGGCGACCCCATGGGGTGGTCCCTGGTGCGGGCGACGGTGGACCAGCGCACCGGTCCCCTGACGGGCGCCGACCTGGTTTGGTTGGGGCGCGGCCTCTTCACCTACTTCTGGGGACGCTTTGGCCCGATCGGGCAGGTGCGCTATCCGGCGCCTCACTATCTGCTGTTCCTGCTTGTCGTCCTCCTGCTGGCGCTGGGCGCCATCCATTACCTGCGCCGCCTGCTTCCGCGTGACCACCCTTCCATCTTCTCGGTGTTGCTCCTGGCAGCAGCCCCGGCGCTCGTCGTCCTTAGCATCGTGCAGTACAGCACCATCGCCCTGGGCACCGACCAGGCCCGGCTGATGTGGCCGGCGGTCGCTGCCATCGCCGGTTGGGTGGGGGTGGGAGTGGCGGGCGGCGCCAACCGTCTGCGCTTGCCGGTCCGGGTGCTAGTTCCGGGCTTTATCGCCCTGATGGCGGCGTTTGGGCTGGCGGCGCTTGGGCTCGTGCTGCGGCCCGCCTTTGCCCCAGACCCTGCCCTGACGCTGCGCCCGGCGCCGGCTGCCGCGCCCATCGCCGTCTTCGGCGACCACCTGGAACTGGTGGGCGCGAATCTGCCGGCGGAACCGCTGGTCGTGGGGGCGCCGCTGGCGCTGCGTTTGCGCTGGCAGGTCGATGCACCCGTCTCTGATGATCTGCGTCCGGTCGTGCGCCTGGTGCATGAGGATGGTTGGCTCGCCGCCGAATGGGACCACAGCCCTGCCGAGGGCCGCTATCCCACCGATCGCTGGCAGCCGGGCACGGTCGTGATCGACCCCTATCACCTGCAGCCAAATCCGGCGAGTCCTGGACGCTACCAGGTCCTGGTGGGCGTCCGCCCCTTCCGCGGCGAGTGGCTGCCTCCAGATGGCGCCGCCGGCAGTCCGTTTGTCGCCGTGGGCGCCATCACATATCGCTAAGATGACCACGACTGTGATACAATCCACAACTCTTGCACACAGCCGCCCCTATAATGTAGCAATGATCGGAGCCAGGCGCTCGCAAGCTAAAGCCACCCGGCATGACTCACCGCCTGCGTGGGAATGGGGCTTGCCCGTGACGCCTGGCATTTTGTCCTTGGCCTCACTCTCTTCACGATTCCGCCCATGAGCACCCTTGTCCAGTTGGGCAACGTCTGGTCCATCCTGCGTGAGATCGACCTTACCGCCATCCGCCTGCAGGCCGAAGCGCCCCTCCATCTTGCGGTTCTGGGCAGCGACCGGGAGGCGGTGCATTGGTTGGCTGACGCGCTGCGCACCAGCCCGTTCGACGAAACCCTGATGTCGATACCGCAAACACTGTGGGCCTACCGGCTGCCCGCCAAGGCCGAAGCAGTGGCCGAAGCGGCGCGGGCCGATGTGGTTCTGCTCGTCCTGCCCACCGACCAGGCCGACGTGTCCGTTGAGCAGGAGGCGCTGGCCCAGGTGCGCGCCCAGTCAGCGAGCGTGCCGGTGATCAGCGTTCACCTAAAGGGCCTCAACAGCGACGGCGTAGCCCTGGAGCCGCCCGAGGAGCGGCGCCTCTGGCGCGTCACCGATGAAGCGATCGTCGAGGTTGGCGCCAGGAAGCCGCTCGAACCGGCCCTGGTACCGGCCCTGCTGCGGTGTCTGCCCGGACGTGAGCTGGCCCTGGGGCATCACGTTCCGGCCACGCGCGCCCTCATCGCCCGGCAGATCATCAGCGAGACGAGCTTTGCCAACGCCAGCTATTCGGCAACGACGGGCATTGCCGAGATCGTCCCCTTGTTGAACATCCCGTTTTCTGTCGCCGACATCTTCGTCCTGACCAAGAACCAGGTCATTCTCTCCTACAAGCTGGCGCTGGCCCTGGGCTTCAGCGGGAGCACCCAGGAGCTGGTCGGGCCTGTGGCAGGCGTCATCGGCGGCAGCTTCATCTGGCGCTCCGTAGCCCGCACCCTGGCCGGATTGATCCCGGGCGTGGGCATCGTGCCCAAGGTGGCCATCTCCTACTCCGGCACCTACACCACCGGCCACGCCGTGTACAACTGGTACGCGCATGGCAGCCAACTGGACAAAGACCGCATGAAGGCGCTGACCGCCGAAGCGGCTGCCGAGGCCAGGGTGCGAACAGCCGGGCTCCTGGCGGCGGTGCGCCAGCGCGCGAGCAAGGAACAAGACGTCTCTACGCCCAAGGCCGCCCAACGCCGCCTGCCGGCCCTGCCCGACCGCAGCGTGCGCTGTCCGAACTGCCAGCAAAAGGTGAGCCGCAAACAGCACTTCTGCCCCAACTGCGGCCAGACCCTGGAGTCCCTGGCGCTCCCCGAACCTTCCACCCAACCCACCAGTGTTGCCCCATGATCACCAGCGATTTGCTCAAGAAGGCCGCAGCGGGTGAGCGCCTGACGCCCGCCGAAGGCCTGCAGGTCTATACCGAAGCCGACCCCGAAGCGGTCATGGCCATCGCCCATGAGCTGCGCCTGCAGCGCACAACGCCGGGCCTGGTGACCTACCTGATCGACCGCAATATCAACTATACCAACGCCTGCACCACCGACTGCCAGTTCTGCTCGTTCTACCGCGTCCCCGGACATCCCGAGGTCTACGTGCTGGACAAGCAGCAGATCGGCGCCAAGGTCGAGGAGCTGCTGGCGTGGGGCGGCACCCGCATCCTCATGCAGGGAGGGCACAACCCGGCCCTGCGCATTGAGTGGTACGAGGACATGCTGTCCTGGCTGAAGGCGACCTACCCGGAGATCGACCTGGACTGTTTCAGCCCTTCCGAAATCGAGAACATCGCCCATCTTGAGACCATGACGATGGAGGAAGTGCTGGCCCGGCTGCACAGCGCCGGCCTGGACGGCCTGCCTGGCGGCGGCGCTGAGATCCTGGATGATGAGGTGCGCGGGCGCATCTCCCCCAAGAAGACGAAGACCGCGCAGTGGATTCACGCCATGCGCATCGCCCAACGGCTGGGCATGACCACCTCGGCGACCATGGTCATCGGTTTTGACGAGACGATGGAGCAGCGCATCAGCAGCCTGACCCACCTGCGGAACCTGCAGGACGAATCGCTGTCCAGCCACGGCAACGGCTTCACCGCCTTCATCATGTGGACGGCGCAGCTCAGCGAGACCAACAGCCTGGGCCGCAGCCGTCACCGGCACAAATACGGCGCCGGCTATGATGAGTACGTGCATACCAACGCCTTCGCCCGCATCTATCTCGACAACTTCACCAACTTCCAGGCAAGCTGGCCCACGCAGGGACTGGATACGGCGCGGCGCACCCTCTTTGCCGGCTCAAACGACTTCGGCAGCACCATGCTCGAAGAGAACGTGGTCAGCCAGGCTGCGGCCTACACGCAGCAGGAACAGCGCATGACCGTTCACCGCCTGCACGAGCAGATCCGCATGGCGGGCTCCATCCCAGCGCAGCGGGACAGCCGCTACCGGATCGTCCGCAGCTTCGACCACGTCATGACGCCGGCGGAGCTGGCGCCCGTCCCCATCCCCACCCGCCTGGATGGGCTGCAGGAGCGCGCAGCGCAGTTCATTCCGGTCGCCGGCCTTTAGAACGCCAACCCCGGCTCTCCACGCTTTCCGGTCCACTGTCTATCATGTCTCGCTTCCGCACGTTTCTCGAAATGATCAAGTTCGAGCATACGATCTTCGCCTTGCCCTTTGCCTACCTGGGCATGGTCCTGGCGTGGTCGGAAACGGGAGCCCTGGCGACGCCCATTGCCTGGCCAACCCTGCTCTGGCAGTTTGTGTGGATCACGGTAGCCATGGGCGCGGCGCGCACGGCGGCCATGGCATTCAACCGTGCCATCGACGCCGAGATCGATGCCCGCAACCCGCGGACGGCGGGACGTCCGATCCAGAGCGGGCGCATCAGCAAGCGCGCCGTGTGGGTGGCAGGGTTTCTTGCCCTGGGCGTGATGCTGCTAGCCGCATGGCAGTTGAACACCTTCGTGCTGCTGCTCTCGCCTCTGGCCGTGATCGGCCTGGTCGGCTACGCCTACACCAAGCGCTTCACCTGGCTCTGCCATCTCTGGCTGGGTCTGGTCGACGGCGCCGCCGCTGCCGGCGCCTGGGCGGCAGTGACGGCCAGCCTCAACAACCCCATTCCCTGGCTGCTTTGGGCTGCCGTCGCCGTGTGGATCGGCGGCTTTGACCTCATCTATGCCTGCCAGGATGTCGATGTGGACCGTCGCGACGGCCTCAAGTCCGTCCCGGCGCGCTTTGGCATTGCGCCGGCGCTGCGCCTTTCCGAGGTCTGCCACGTCCTCACCGTCCTGCTCTTAGCAGCCACCGGCATCGTTGCCGGCCTGGGGTGGCCCTACTGGATCGGTCTGCTGATCGTGGCCGGTCTGCTGGTTTACGAGCATACCCTGGTTAAACCAACGGACCTGAGCAAGGTCAACCTCGCCTTCTTCACCATGAACGGCTATATCAGCATCATCGCCTTCGTGGCCACCCTCCTGGGCCTCGCCGTGGCCCTCTAGCCCTGATTACATCCCCTCTCCAACGAGGTTTTCGCCATGTTATCCATTCCCACAAGCACACACACAAGCGATCTTGCCGACATCATTGCCAAGGTCCAGGCCGGCGAACGCCTGGGTTACGACGATGGGCTGCGGCTGTTTCGCAGCCATGACCTGTTGACCATTGGCCAGTTGGCCGACCTGGTCAACACACGGCTCAACGGTGGCCAGTACGTCTACTTCAACCAGAACCGCCACATCAACCCCACCAACGTCTGCGCTTTTCACTGCAACTTCTGCTCTTTTGCCCGCCCGCTGGAAGACAGCCCCGGCGCCTACACCTGGACCCCGGCCGAGATCGTCGAGCGCGTCCGGCCTGATATCCACGAACGCGTCACTGAGTTCCACATCGTGGGCGGCCTCCACCCGCGCCTGGGTTTCGACTACTATGAGGACATCCTGCGGGCGCTCAAGCAGGCCTATCCCCGGATCCACCTCAAGGCCTTCACCGCGGTCGAAATCGACTTCTTCGCCCAGTTGATGGGTCTGAGCCACGAGGCCATTCTGCGCCGGCTGATCGATGCCGGCCTGGATTCGATGCCGGGCGGCGGCGCCGAGATCTTCCACCCGGACGTCCGCAACAAGATCTGCCCGGAGAAGGCCGACGCCGACACCTGGCTGGCCGTCCACCGCACGGCCCATCGCCTGGGCCTTCGCACCAATGCCACCCTCTTGTATGGCCATATCGAGCACTACGAGCATCGCGTCGACCATCTGCTGCGCCTCCGCGAGCTGCAGGACGACACCGGGGGCTTCCAGACGTTCATTCCCCTGCGATACCATCCCGAGAACAACAACCTGGGGCGCAGGCTCGACTGGACGACTGCCCACGACACCCTGAAGACCCTGGCTGTGAGCCGGATCATGCTGGACAACTTCGCCCACATCAAGGCCTATTGGATCATGCTGACCCCGCCGATCGCCCAGCTTGCCCTGCACTTTGGCGCCGACGACATCGACGGCACCGTGGTGGAGGAGAAGATCTATCACGACGCCGGGGCCACCACCGACGAACAGCTCGAGAAGTTCGACCTGCTGCGCCTGATCAAGGCGGCGGGGAAGACGCCCGTCGAACGCGACACGGTCTACAACCTCGTCGAGGTCTACGACCAGCCCATCGAGAACTATGCCCCCAGCAGCCGCAAGACCCGCCGTGGGGAAGTCAAGATCACGCATGTCGAGCTGAATTAGGTAGCAAGTAGCAAGTGGCAGGTGGCCACTTGCCACCTGCCACTTGCCGCCTGCTACCTGCCACCCCATGACCGCTCCCATCGACTTTGCCCTGCAGTGCCCCATTCCCATCAGCGACTACCCGCAGGTGCTGCTGGCGCACGGCGGCGGCGGGCGTCTGACGCAGATGCTGATCGAGCGGATGTTTGCGCCCACCTTCGCCAACCCGGCCCTGGGGATGCTGCATGATGGCGCCATCCTGACCGTGAACGGCGGGCGCCTGGCCTTCTCCACCGACACCTACGTCATCAGCCCGCGCTTTTTCCCCGGCGGCGACATCGGTTCCCTGGCGGTGCACGGCACGGTCAACGATCTGGCCATGTGCGGCGCCCAACCCCTGGCGCTGTCGGTGGGCATGATCCTGGAGGAGGGGCTGGCGATGGCGGAGCTGTGGCAGGTGGTGCGTTCGCTGCAGGCGGCGGCGCAGGCCGTGGGTGTGCCGGTGGTGACCGGCGACACCAAGGTCGTGGACCGCGGCAAGGGAGATGGGCTCTACATCAACACGGCTGGTCTGGGCCTGGTGCCTGCGGGCGTGTCGATCTCGCCGCAGCGGGCGCAGCCCGGAGACGTGGTCCTGATCAGCGGTTCCATCGCCGAGCACGGCATTGCCATCATGTCGGTGCGGGAGGGGCTGGAATTCGAGACTGCGATCCTCAGCGATTCGGCGCCCCTGCATGACCTGGTGGCGGCGATGCTGGCGGCCGGGGGCGAGGGAGTGCACGTGCTGCGCGACCCGACCCGCGGGGGCGTGGCCAGCGTCGTGAACGAGATCGCCCAGCAGGCGCAGGTGGGCATCCGCCTGGTCGAGAAAGACATCCCCGTGCGCGAGGACGTGGCGGGGGCGTGCGAGATCTTAGGCTTTGACCCCCTCTACGTGGCCAACGAGGGCAAGTGCCTGGCCATCGTCGCCCCGGAGGCCGCCGAGGTGGTGTTGGCGGCGATGCGGGCGCATCCCCGCGGCCAGGGGGCGGCGGTCATCGGCCATGTGGTCGCAGACCACCCCGGCCGGGTCTTCCTGCGCAGCCGCGTTGGCGGCCTGCGGGTGGTGGACATGCTGAGCGGTGAGCAGCTACCGCGGATCTGCTGAACAGACATGCCTTCTAGCATTCCCCCCTGCCCCGCCGTCCTTGCCGACCGCTTCAATACCCTCCGCTATGACCCTGCGAAACAGGCGGTGGTGCTGCTGGACCGGCGGAAGTACCCGTTTGCCACCGAGTACGTGGCCTGCCGCACGGTGGAGGAGGTGGCGCAGGCCGTCGAGGACATGGTCGTGCAGGGCGGGCCGCCGCTGGCCTACGCCGCCGGCCTGGGCATGGTGCTGAGCGAGCCCACGGCGACGGCCTACCGCCGCGCCGCCGACCGCCTGCTGGCCACGCGCCCCACGGCCGACGATCTGCACCACGTCATCCCGGCGGCGCTGGAGCGGGCGCTGGCAGCCCTGGCCGCTGGGGAGGATGCCAGGAATGCCGTCCTGTCCTATGTCAATGCCGAGATCGAGCGCGGCAACCAGGTCAGCCGCGCCTGTGGCCAGTACGCCGCTGATTTGCTGGCTGACGGTGACCGTGTGCTCACCCACTGCTTCGCCGGCGCCGCCCTGTGCTGGATGCTCTGGATCGCCCGCAGCCAGGGCAAGCGCATCCACCTCTATCCCACGGAGACACGGCCCTACCTGCAGGGCGCCCGTCTGACCAGCCAGAGCGCCGTCGAGATGGGCATTCCCTGTACCCTGGTCACCGACGGCATGCCTGCCCACCTGATGAGCCAGGGCCTGATCGATAAGTTCATTTGCGCCGCCGACCGCATTACCCTGGACGGGCACATCACGAACAAAGTAGGGACCTTCCAGATCGCCCTGGCTGCCCACTACCACCGCCTGCCCTTCTACGTGCTGGGCTATGACGGGCCCGACCCGCAGACGCCCGCGGCCGGCGGCATCACCATCGAGTGGCGGAACGGCCGCGAGGTGCTATACCTGGCTGGCCAGCGCACCGCCGTCGAGGGTATCGATGCCCTCTACCCGGCTTTTGACATCACCCCCCCTCACCTGATCAGCGGCATCGTCACGGACCGCGGCGTCTTTCCGGCGCACCGGGTGGGGACGTATTGGGAGGGTGATAGACCGGGGCGCGAGTAAAAGCGGGTTCTCCCGGTCTACAGGGTTCCCCGTCCTTCCTTCAGCAGATCGCGTATCTCAGCCAGCAGCGCTGCCTCGGCGGACGGCGATGGGGGCGGGGCGGCCGTTTCTGCCTTCTTGCTCATGGCGGCGGTGGCCGTGTTCATGGCCTTGACGACCACGAACAGGGCTGTGGCGATGATCAGGAAGTTGATCAGGGCCTGGATGAAGGCGCCGTAGGCAATGGTGGCGTTCCCGACCGTGACCGATAGTCCGCTGAAGTCGACGCCGCCCATGAGGACGCCGACGAGCGGCATAATGATGTCGTTGACGAGCGAGGTGATAATGGCGCCAAAGGCCGCGCCCATGACCACGGCCACCGCCAGGTCAATGACGTTGCCGCGCATGATGAACTTCCTGAATTCGTCCAGCACGGTCCTGTCCTCCTAAACAACATAGAGAAAGGCCGGGGCGGGACGGCGGCTCAGTGCAGTTCGCTTGCCTCGGCCAGGCTGTTGATCTCCGCCCGCTCGGTGAGAATGCGAGCGATCTTACCGTCCTGCATCATGATAACACGGTCCACGTACCTGCACATGCGCAGATCGTGCGTGACCATGATGCCGGCGCGGTTCTGTTCGTGAATGAGCTCGGCAAAGGTCCTGACCACCTGGTTGGCCATGGTGCTGTCGAGACTGGCGGTCGGTTCGTCGGCCAACACGAGGGTGGGCTCGTGGATCAGGGCCCGGGCGATGGCCACGCGCTGCTGCTGGCCGCCCGATAGCTCGTTGGGATAGTGATGGAAGCGTTGGCCCAGGCCAAGGCGTTCCAGGAGGGCCTCGGACTTGACGACCCCGTTCTTGAGGGGCTTGCGGTTGAGCCGGAGCATCAGCTCGACATTGTCCTTGGCCGTCAGGTAGGGCACCAGGTTGTTGGCCTGGAAGGTGAAGCCCACGTGCTCGCGACGGAAGCGGGTCAACTCGCTCTCGGAGAGCCTGGCCAAGTCGTGGCCTTCGATGCTGATGCTGCCCGAGGTGGGCTTAAGGAGACCGGCGAGCATGGCCAGCATGGTGGTCTTGCCCGAACCGCTGGGGCCGACCATGGCCACGAACTCGCCTTCATGCACCTCGAGCGAGACGCCGTCGACGGCGCGCACCAGCTCGGGACCCTCGCCATAGAGCTTGGTTAGGTTGTTTGCAGCAAGTGCAATGCTCATGATGTTTTGACCTCCGCCGGGCTACTGCGCCAGGCCGAGCGCCCGCAGGGGCTCGACCCGTGACAGGACCCAGACCGACACCAGCCCCCCCAGGGGGCCGATGATCAACAGGGACACCACGGCTGAGGCAACCGCCGCTGGCGTGAAGGTGATGGGGACGGCTGGCGGAAAGCCCAGCGAGAGCAGGACGGCTCCCGTCGTGCCGATCAGGACGCCGACGGCGTTGACGGTGACGATCTGGATCATGGAGGCAGCGCCCACGGTGAAGCGGGAGGTGCCGATCGCCCGCAGCATGCCGATCTGGGCGACTTTCTGCAGGGTTTGGATCTGGAAGAAGCCGCCGAGCACGAGAATGCCGATGAGCAGGGTGAAATAGCGCTGGGTGTTGAGCGTGCTCTGCTGGGCGGAGTAGCCTGGCGACGCCGTATAGGCGGTCACCCGGTCCACCACCTGGGTGTTGTTGACCTCTCGCTCGATGCGCTTGGCCATGTTTTGCCAGTCGGCGGGGTCTTTGAGCTTGGCGACGATGATGTTCGAGATGAACTCGCCGTTGGTCGGCTCGCTGGAGCCTTTCGGCCGGATCCTGTCCCAGGTCAGGTAAGGGACGAAGACCGAAGGCTGCAGGAAATTCTGGCGCTTGTCGCTGATGCCGACGACGGTGATCGGGTAGAACTTCTCTTCAGTGCCCTGGATCGACTTGACGGTGATGGTGTCGCCAACCTTAATATTGCCGCGCAGGGCTGTGTTGCGGTCGAGCACGGCTTCATTGCTGCGATTGCGGCTGAGATTGACGCCCTGGAGGGCGGGCGGCTCTCCCGGCATGCCGGGCTCGACGCCGATGAGGCCGATGTCGAGTGGTTTGCGGTCATCGGGAAAGACCAGGGTGGCGGAGGTGAAGCTGACCTGTCCTGCCTCCTCCACGCCGTCCACCCGCCGGACGTTGGCCAGCAGGGACCGGCCCAGGCGACTGGCGGAGGTGGAGAGATTGGTGTTCGCCTGGTAGACGAGGAGCTCGCCGTTCAGCCTCCCGATATACTCGCGATAGCCGTCGCCCAGACCCTGCGCCAGGGCGGCGATGAACAGGACCAGGGTGGTGATGAGCGCCACCACCATGGCGACGAGCAGGAACCGGCCGCGGTTGTGCCAGAGTTCTTTAAAAGCAAGGTAGAAGGACATGGAGTCAGGACTCCTGCGGGAAGGTCACCACGGCGGTCATGTTCCAGAGCAGCCGTCCATCCTGTTCATCGGGCGTGACGACCACGGTGTAGACGATGTCGCCGCGGTTGTCCGTGCCAATGGCGCGGATCAGTTTGACGGTGCCGGACTGCCTGAGGTCGGGCAAAGCATCGTAGGTCAGGGTAACTTTTTCGCCGGGCATGACCTTGACCGCCTCAAGCTCGGTGAGATCATCGGTCTCGATCTGCCAGCGGCCCAGGTCGGCGAGGGTCACAACCGGCTTGCTGGTCGTGACCTGTTCGCCCACCTTGGCATTGAGCGTGGCGATGGCCCCGGCGAAGGGCGCCTTGAGCTCGATTTCGGAAAGAGCAGCTTCAGCCTGTGCCACGGCTGCCTGCGCCGCGGCCACATCCGCCTCCAGCGCCTGGATCTGTTCCGGGCGTGAGCCCGCAGCCAGGAGATCAAGCTGGGCCTTCAACTGGCGTACGTCTGCCTGGGCGGCGGCGACGTCGGCCGGCTGCGTGGACTGGAGCCCCTGAACGTCGGCCTGGGCGCGGCGGACGCGGGCGGCGGCAGCGGCCAGGTCGGCAGCGCTGGCGCCCCGTTTGAGATCGGCCAAGCGGGCCTGAGCGGCGCCCAGGGTATTGGTTGCCTGTTCGAGCTGGGCCGATTCGGGCCGGGCTGCAATATCGGCCAGGCCGCTCACCTTGTCATAGGCAGCCTGGGCCTGGCGCAGCCGCGCCTCGGCATTGGCGACGTCGGTTTCGGCGGCGATGAGCTGATCGCTGCTGGCGCCTTCCTTCAGTTTCTGCAGACCGGCCTCGGCCTCGGCCAGGCTGGCCTGGGCGGCGGCGGTCGTGCCGCCCTGCTGGATGCGGTCGAGGCGGGCCTGGGCGGCATCCAGGGCGGCGCGGGCGGCAGCGATCTCTTCCTCGCGGGCGCCGGATTTGGCCTGCGCCAACTGCGCCTCGGCTCGCTGCAACTGGGCCTGGGCCTGCGCAAGCGACGCTTTCTGCCGGGCCGAATCCAGGCGCAGCAGCGGCTGGCCCGCTTCGACGCGATCGCCTTCCGCCACCAGGACCTCGGCCACGATGCCGTTGGCCGCCAGGCTGAGCTCAGCGCTCTGCACCGGCACGACCTTGGCATCGGCGTTCACGACGCCGGGCTCGGCCGCGGGGGCCTCAGCGGCTGCGGCCGTTTCTGGCGCCGGCGTGGCGGCGGCAGCCTGGCTGCGGCCCATCCGGGAGAAGGCGAATCCGCCCGCCAAGAGGATGACGATCGCAATCACGGCGATGATGAGGATGTTTCGCTTGCGCATTGAAGTTCCTTGGAATTGTATGGGTATTTCGGGTGATGAGAATACCTGCCAGATGTCTGGCATTTATTGCACTTCGCTAAGCATTTAATCTGTATCGAGTCCAAATAGCTGTAATAGAAATTCCAATTGTCCAGGTATTGCAAAGAAAAATCTGGACAACTTGCACGCCACCCGTGCGCCGCTTGTTCGCCGGCACAGGCGCGTCTGGGGGTGGTGCTGTCTCCGAGGCGCGCGCAAAGATGAATCGCCTCCAGCCCTGCGGGCGCTCGCGTTCCTGGTCAGGAGACTGATAGAATAGGCGGCATGTCGGCCAGCGTCGTGTTCTCTAACCAGGATATCTCTGAACGCCGTGCGCTCGTCCTGATCGTAGGCGGCACCGCCGCCTACGGCCTCGATTTGGCGCCCTTTGGCCCCCTTGGGGCGCCGGCCGCCATTGACACCCCCTACGGCATTTCCCCGCCGATCGTCCTTCTCGATCCCGATCGGACCGGCGCACCGATCGCCTTCTGCTCGCGGCATGGCCACGAGCGTCTGCAGCGGTCGGCGGGGTTCCTCAATCACCGGGCCCTGATTTGGGCGGCGACCGCCTTGGGCGCCGAGGTGGTCTTTTCCTGGAACGGGACCGGCGCCATTACGCCGCAGCTCGAGGTGGGCGACCTGGTGGCGCCGCACGACTTTCTCGATTTCACCCGCACCCGCGTGGCGACCTTTAGCCTTGAGGGCATGGCAGCCGCTACAGGCCCGGCATTTCACCCAGGCGCCCGGGCTGCGATCAGCGCTGCCCTGGCTGGTGCGGCTCCGCCCGACCTGCGCTGGCACGCCAGGGGCGTCTACGTGTGTACGGAAGGACCGCGTCTGGAGACGGCGGCGGAGATCGCCCTCTACGCCGCGGCCGGGGCCGACCTGGTCGGCATGACCCTCTCGCCGGAGGTGTTCCTGGCCCAGGAGGCTGGTCTGGCTTACGCCAGCCTCTGTTATCTCACCAACTATGCCACCGGGCGCGCCGCAGGCCGGCCGCCTCGACGCCAGTTTGGCCCTGAGGTGGCGATGACCTGTTTGCCCATCCTGATCGCGGCCGCCCGGCACTGGATGGCTGGCAGCAGCGCCGCGGAGGCGCGTTCCTGACGATGTCCTCCTCGCCCACCGCCACCGTGCTACGCGTCCTTGCCCTCGCCCTGGGCGTGATCGCGGGCGCGATCGTGTTCCTGAACTACTTTGCGCCGGTGCCGCCCCTCAGCAGCCTGGCGCAGCCGGTGCTGCAGGCGGTCGTACTCCTGACCGCGGCGGCCCTGCTGTTCGGGAGCCTGAACCTGCTGGCCCGGCATCTGCGGCGGCTGCGGCATGGCCGGGCCAGCGTTGCCGTGGTGGTGGGTTTCCTGCTCGCCTTTGCCGGCGGGCTGCTTCCCCAGGGCTACGATGCCGGCTGGGGGCGATGGGTGCTGGACTGGCTTCTTATTCCCGGCCTGGCCGCCCTTTTTGCGCTGCTGCCCATCTTCCTGGCCTTCGCTCTGTACCAGCGACTCCGCCTGCGCGACCTGGGCATGCTGGTCTTTGCCGTGGGGCTGCTGTTGGTCCTGTTCGGCCAGACGCCCGCCCTGGCGCCCTACCTGGCCGGCATCCGCCACAACCTGCTGGTGGGACCGGCGGCGGCGGCCTGGCGAGGGGTGCTCATCGGCCTGGCCTTGGGCGTTATTCTGGCGGCGCTGTCGCGGCTGCGTCTGAGGGGCGAGCGATGATCGTTTGCCCGAACTGCGGCGCCCACAACGACGACGAGGCCGGAGTCTGCACCGCCTGCGGCGCCGGGCTTGGCGGCGCGTCCCTGGCGGAAGCCGCTGACGCTGCGGAAGCGGAAGCGCCGGAGGAAGTCCCGCCGGGTGTGGAGTCTCTGCCGCCCCCGCGCCTGCTGGCCCAGATCCAGGGGCTGATCCCGCCGGAGCCGATCATCAGCACGGGCCGCCTGGCGCCCGGCACGGAGGCTGACCGGCAGCGGGTGGAAGACATCGTCCAGCGCGCCCTGCCGGCGGCTGTGGCAGTGACGGCGGGGCGGCCGCCAGCAGCGCCGGTGGAAGCCAGCCCGCGTGTCCAGCAGCCGCCCGCACGACCCATCTGGATTGGGTTGGCCTTTCTCATCGCCATCCTGGCCGGCTTTGCCTTTCCGCCCGCCCAACAGGCTCCCGGCCCCCGGCGTCCCGGCGTCGAGGCGGCCTATGCTCTGATCGAGGCGCTGCCGCCTGGGGCGCGTGTTCTCGTTGCCTGGGACTATGAACCCACGACCCAGGGTGAGATGCAGCTGCTTGCCCAGGCGCTCCTGAGCCATCTGCAGGACAAGCGCGTGCGCCTGGCCCAGATGAGCCTGCGCCCCCTCGGTCCGGTCATGGCCGCGGACGCCGCCGCCTACACCGCGGCCTGGCAGGGGCCCACCGGCCAGGGGATCACGACGCCGCGGCCCACCAACTTCGGTTTCATCCCCGGCGAGGCGGCGGCGCTCCAGGCCCTGGCGCTCTCGCCGGCCGGAACTGCCAGCCTGAGCGCGGCCAACCTGAGCCGCCTGGAGATGGCGCCCGACGCCAGCGTCGAGTCCTTTGACCTGGTCGTCGAGTTCACCGCCGAGACCGGCGCCAGCCGGGAATGGATCGAGCAGATCGCCACACGCTGGCAGGCGCCCCTGTTGGTGGCCGCTTCGGGCGCCGTGGGCCCTGTGCTGGAACCCTACGTGCAGAGCGGCCAGGTCAACGCCCTGATGACCGGCTACCCCGACGCCCTGGCCTATGAGGGCCTGCGCGGCCAGGCAGGTCCGGCCACGGCGCAGGAGTTTCCCCAGAGTCTGGTCCATCTTCTCTTCGGCATCATCGTCCTCCTGGGTTTGGCCCGTTCACTGCGCCGGGCGCCATCATGAGCGAGCTCCTGTCCACCACCGGCCTTTATGTGGGCACCCTGCTCGCCACCGTCCTGACGTTGGCGATCTTCAGCCGCGTGTGGCAGACGAACGGCGCCTTCCGGTTGGCCGAACACCTGCTGTTGGGGCTGGTCGCCGGCTACATCGCCGCCGTTGCCCTGCGGTCGGTGCTGGCGCCGGGCCTGCTGCTGCCTTTGCTCAACGACCCCACGGGGGAGCCGGGAAGGTGGCTTGTGTTGCTGTTGATCGGCTTGCTGGCGTTGCGCTTCGCCCGTCGTCCGGGCTTGGCGGCGATCGGGCTGCTGCCGGCGGCGCTCTTGGCCGGGGCGTTGGCGGCGCTGGCCATGGCCGGGGCCGCGCGCGGCACCCTGGTTCCGCAGATCCTTGCCGCCGGGCAGTTTCGCTACCTGCCGGCGCCGGCGGTGGCAGCCAATCTCCTGGCGACGGTGCTGGCCGTTCTGACTACGGTCAGTGTCCTGGTGTACTTTCAGCAGCGCTGGCGGCAGCCCCATCCCGATGACGCCGATTTGTGGTCGGAGCAGCTCCTGGCCGGGCTGGGCAAGCTCGGCTACCTGGCGGTGATGCTGGCCTTTGGCGCCCTGCTGGCCAGCACCGCCGGCGCCCGCCTGACCCTGCTCATCGACCGCGTCCAGTACCTTTGGCGGATCTGGATGGGTCTCTTGGGGTAGATGCTCGCTGGTGGTATGATCCCAATCACATGGCGTCTGTGATGATGCCTTGGGTCGTTTAGCCGGAATCAGTCCACGTCTATGGTCGAGTCCGCCCCACACCTCACTTCTGCCGTTCCCGCCACTCGCGCGGGCGACCTGCGCGCCCTGATGGGGCGCCTGGTCGAGGCCCAGAGCGTCAGCGTGGTGGGGGTGAGCAATGTCGGCAAGTCGACGCTGCTGCGCGCTCTCTGCCAACGTGCGGCGGCGGAGAGCGTCCTGCGCTGCCACTACGTGGACTGCAACCGCATGCTGGATTGGAATGAGCTTGCCTTCTATGAGTTGGTGCTGCGCGTGCTCAGCGATGACCTGGAGGCTTCCGGGCATCCTCTGACCCCGGTCATCAAGCAGGGCCATCAGACCTTGCTGCAGCCTGGCGGCGATCTGCAGATTCCGTTGACCTTCGATCGCGCCTTGACCACCCTGGTGGAAAGCGCGCCCCGACCCATCGTTCTGGTCTTTGACGAATTCGACGCCCCTTTCACCCATGTGGCCGCGCGTGTTTTCCTGAACCTGCGGGCGCTGAAGGATCGCTTCCCCCGGCGGCTGGCCTACGTCACGGCCACCGATCGCAGCCTGGCCACCCTCCGCACCGGCGAGCAGGTGGACGAGTTCACGGAGCTGTTTGGCGAAGAGGTGCACTATCTGCTGCCGTTAGGCGCTGGGGAAGCCGAGGGCTTTGTCAGGGAGTGGGGCCGGCAGGCGCACGTGAGGCTCGATGCCGCCGATGCGGCCTTTGTCGCCCGCGAGGCCGGTGGCCATCCGGCGCTGATGGCGCTGGTCTGCCGGCGCCTGGCAGACCTGGCGACCAGGCAGGAGGGCAGCCCGGAACGGAGCGCTTCGGAGGCTGCGATCGTCCACCGCCAATTGCAGGATGCGCTGCGGAGCGACGCCAGCGTGCGCAGTGAATGCGAGAAGATCTGGCGGGACCTGGACGAAGCGGAGCAAGGGGAGCTCATCGGGCTCTTCCAGCCGGGGAGCAGCCACGATCCGGGTGTTTTCGCCGGGTTGGCGCGGAAGGGGCTGGTGGCGGGAACGCACCAGGAGCCGGTCTTCTTCGCCGAGCTGTTCCGGCGTTTTGTGCGGCAGTTGAGCGCCGCCCAGAAACTCCCCGAACAAGGCGTGCGTATCGATGTCGAGACCGGCGAGGTCAAGGTCGATGGCAAGCTGGTGGAAACGCTGACCAGCTCTGAGTACCGGCTGCTTCTTCTCCTCTACGGCCATCTCAACAAGATCTGCGACAAGTACCAGATCGTCGAAGCGGTCTGGGGCGAGGACTACGTGGACGAGGTCTATGACACCTCGATCGACAAGCTCGTCAGCCGGCTGCGGCACAAGATCGAGCCCGATCCCGCCAATCCTCGTTTTCTTGTCACCGTGCGCGGCCGCGGCTACAAACTGGCTGGTTAGGACGCCTGTCCGCAACGGCGCCGCGCAATGTCGGGCTTTTGTCATCCGCATGTCAGGATATGGCGGCGGATTCTGCTAGACTGACAATAACTTCCACCTTCAGGGCGGCCGGCCGCGGTGCGACGGCTGCCCACACGCACCAAAGGAGTGACTGCAATGGCTTCTCTTCTTGAGAAGGTCGGTATTCTTATCTCCGCCAACCTCCACTACATGGTGAACCAGGCCTTGCAGGCCAACAGCCTTGCGGTGGTGGACGAATACATTCGCCGCGTCGAAGACAACCTCGAGGCGCTCGAGGATGCCGCCGCCACCGTGGGCGGCGAGGCCAAGACCCTCCGCCGCAAGCAAAAGGAATTCGAGGCCAAGGCTGAAGAGCTGGACCGCAACATCGACATCTTCCTGAACGAGGGCAAAGACCAGTTGGCGATGGCCGCCCAGAGCCGCTACAACACCATGAAGCGGATGGCCGACCAGTATGAGGAGCAGGCCAGCGCCCAGGAGGCGGAATTCCAGAAGTTGCTGGATGCCCGGTTGAAGCTTGAGGCCAAGCTGACCGAGGTCAAACAGGAGCGCGTCAACCTGGAAGCGATGCTGCAACTGGCCAAGAGCAAGGAGGCCACTCACCAGGCGATCAGCGCCATCGGCGACGTCAGCACCGAAGCCGTGGGCATGGACGACATCAAGGCCGACATCCAGCGGCGTCTGGACAAGGCCGAGGCCCAGGGCGAGATCGATGCCGGCAAGCTCGACAAGCAGATGGCCGAGGTTCTCGAAACCAACGAGCTGGAGCAGCAGCTCGCTGCCCGCCGGGCCCGCCTGGGCATGGCAAGCTCTGCCACCGGCTCCTGATCCGATCCCCGTGGGGGGCAGGCGGCGCCGCCGCCTGTCCCACCCCAAGCCTCCGTTGGCGCACGTATGACGCACAAGACGAACCTGTATGCAGGCTGGTGGATCTACGTTGGTCTGGCCGGACTGGGGCTGGTCTTGCTGCTTGCCAGCTACGGCGGCGCCTATCTGTGGGCGGCCCTGGCCGTCTTCGGCGCCCTGGCCATCGTGGCGATTGCCGCCTATGCCACCGGCCGCGGTCCCCGCGTGCAGGCCGTGACCGAGCTTTCAGAAGCTGGCGTCTCTCTGATGGCCGATTCTGACCAGCTTTCCTCCGCAGCCCCTCCCATTCCGTGGGAAGGGATCAGCGCCGTCCGCGTCGTGCCCCAGCCCGGCTTCTGGGAAGTCCAGGTCCAGACCGCGGCCCAACCGGACGCCTGGCTGCCGGCGGGACGCGGCCTGGAGCTGGCAGAAGAGATAGCCGAGGTCGCCGGCCTGCCCTATCGTGAAGACCTGAACACGCCCGTGAGCATGGGCGTTGAACACACTTGGACCGAGAGCGGCGCTTAAGAAGCGCTGCTTGAGACTCGCATGAGAGGTCCGCAATGAAACGTAACCAAATTCTGTTTGTCGCCATTGTCGGTCTTGCCATCGTCATCGTGGGTGTGGCGCTGGCGCTGCGCGCGACCAACCGCGAGCAGCCGCTGGTCGTCACGCCCAAGGGACCCATCCAGGTACGCATCCTGACCGCGCTCCCCGTCGAACCCTGGGTGCGCGCGGCCGCCGAGCAGTTCAACAAGCAGGACAAGCGTCTGGAAGGACAGCCGATCCAGGTCGAGGTCATCGCCATGGATGGTCTGACCGCGCTTGGCAAGTTCGACCGCAACGAGTTCCAGGCGCTGGAGACGGGCACCGACACCGCCAGCCTGACGGCGGAGCAGAAGCAGGCGCTGGAGCGGTTTCCCACGGCCTGGATTCCCGACAGCCGCTATCTGCCCGAGCTGGCGAACGCCGCCTATAAGGAGCGGCTGGGCCGTGACGTCTACCTCACTGACGGCGAGTACCGCATTCGTCCCCTGGTTCTCAGCCTTTCCTCCTGGGGCATCTACCAGTCCCGGGCCGACGTGCTGAGCCAGAAGTTCGGCGACATCAACTGGAAGGCCATCCATGACGCCGCCATCGCCAAGGGCGGCTGGCGGGAGCTGGGCGGGCAGGACGGCTGGGGCTTTTTCAAGCTGGTCGTCCCGGACCCGCGCAAGAACGTGGGCGGGCTCACGGCCATGATCTCGGCCGCCGGCGAGTATTTCGATCGCCCCAACATCACCACTGACGATGTGAACAAGCCGGACTTCCAGCGATGGCTGGGCGAGCTTTTGGGCGCCACCACTGACCTCAGCGGCGCTTCGGCCTATACGGCTGAGGATTTCGCCCTCTTCGGCTATTCGGCGGGCGACGGCGGTCTGCTGTTGGAGAGCGACCTGCTCAACAACATCCAGGGCATCAAGAACCGCTGGGGCGAACCGCTGGCCATCCGCTACCCCAAGTACGTCACCTGGTTCGATTTCCCCATGAGCATCTGGATCGGGCCGGAAACGAACGCTCTTCAGAAGAATGCAGCTCTCGAGTTCGAGAAGTATCTGCTTTCGCCCGAGGTCCAGAAACAGGCCATCAGCTATGGTCTGCGACCGGCCAGCCCCGATATCGCCGTCACCGACGCGCCCAACAGCCCCTTTGCCCAGTGGCAGGAACAGGGTGTGGCGGCGGTTGTGCCCCGCACCAGCGCCATGCGCTCGCCGGATCGCGAAGTGCTCCAGACCCTGCTGCGCTGGTTTGAGCTGAACGTGGCCAAGTAGAGGTGCGCGATGAAGCAAAAACAGAGCAGCAAACTGCCGGTTGGTCTCCTGGTCTCTATTTTGGTGGGGCTGGTGGTCGTTTGCGTCGTCTGTGTCATTCTGTTCGCTTTGCTGACGCCCAGCAGCCAGAAGTCGGTGACCCAGGTCACCCCCACCGTTGACCCCAAGGACGCCACCCTCACCCTGGCCTATTCACCCGAAAAGGCTGCCCTGCTGAAGGAGCTGACCGACGGGTTCAACAAGACCCGCCAGCGTACCTCTGATGGCCGGGTCATGGAGGTCAAGCTGGTGGAGATGCCGCCGGACCAGATGGTCGCGGCCGCGCTCAGCGATGCCCCGGGCTTCCAGGCGCTCAGCCCTGATGCCTCCCTCTGGCTCGACCAGATCGACCTGACCTGGGCGGAGAGTCACCGCCAGGATCAAGGCGATGTGGCAGCCCGCCGGATTGCGGACAGCGCCCGCTACGCCGTCAGCCCGATCGTGATCGCCACCTGGCCGGATGTGGCGGCGTCGCTGGGCCAGGAGGGCGGCCGTGTGAGCTGGAGCGATCTCCAACAGCGGGCAACCACCGACCCGAAGTTCCGGTGGAGCCATGCCAGCACCTCCTACGCCAGCGGCATTCTGGCCACCCTTGCCGAGTTCTATGCCGGCGCCGGCAAGACCCGCGGGCTGACCGAGCAGGATGTCCTGGCCCAGTCAACGCTCGACCACGTGCGGGACATCGAACGCACGATCAGCTTCTACGGCGAAAACGAAGCGGTGGCCATGCAGCGGATGCGCACCGAGGGACGGACCTTCCTCGACGCCCTGGTTGCCCAGGAAGCGCTGGTGGTGCAGCACAACCTCAGCGGCGGCGCCCCCCTGGTCGCGGTCTATCCGCACGAGGGCACCCTGTGGGAGGACCATCCGTTGGCCCTGCTCGATGCGCCCGCGGTCACAGACAACCAGCGCCGCACGTTTCGCGCCCTGGCCGACTTTCTGCTCCAGCCTGAGCAGCAGAAGCGCATCCTGGCCCAGGGCTTTCGCCCCGCCGATCTCAACATTGCCATCGACGGCGCTGGTTCCCCGATTTCGACCGCCAATGGGGTGAATCCCAGGGAGCCCCAGACGACCCTGCAGCTCCCGGGGCCGGCCGTAGTCCAGGTGGTGCAAAATGCCTGGCAGTACACCAAGCGTCCCTCCAACGTCTACCTGGTGGTCGACACCTCAGGCTCGATGGACGGTGACAAGCTCGACAACGTCAAGACGGCCCTGCAAACCTTCATCGACCAGATCCAGGGCCGGCAGGACCGCGTCGGCATGGTCGAGTTCTCCAGCTCCGTCTACAACGTCATCCCGCCACAGCCCCTGGATGACGCCCATCGCGCCAATATGCACGCCGAGGTAGACCAACTGCAGGCCGGGGGCGACACCGCCCTGCTGGACGCCGTGCGGGCCGCCTACGTGCGCCTGCAGCAGCAGGCTGACAAGGAGAGCATCAACGCCATCGTCGCCATGACGGATGGCAACGAGAATGCCAGCAATATCACCCTCAACCGGCTGGTGAGCCAGATCCAGCGCGAGAACAGCAGCGGCGTCCCTGTGGTCATCTTCACGATTGCCTATGGTGATGACGCCGACCTGGCGCTCCTGCGCCGCCTGGCTGAGTCCAGCGGCGGCCAGATGCGCATGGGTTCTGTGGAAACGATTCGCGAGCTGTACCGCCTCCTCTCTCAGTACTTCTAAGCCCCAACCTTGCGGGCTGGCTGCCCTGTCCCGTCTATGACCCCCGACCCGATCCACCGCGACATCGAGAAGCAGGCGCAGAGGGCCATCCTGCAGAGGGCCTTGTTCCGTCCGGAGAACGCGATCATCATCGCCGGCGCCCTGCTTCTGGCGGTCTTCTTCCCGGCGCCCTTCCCGCTGACGCTGCCGTGGTTTGGTGCCTGGACCTGGCTGGCCCTGGGCGCCCTCGGTGTCACCGGCATGGTGGCCGCCACCTTGACCGACAAGCAGGAAGCCTCCAAAGCGGTGGCCGACATGTTCCGCGAGGAGCACGACCCCTCTTTGATCAAGGACAACGAGCTGAAGGCCAAATACCTCCGGGCGTTGGAGTACTACGACCGCCTGCAGGAAGTGGCAAGCCAGATGAAGAGCCAGGTGCTGCGCGAGCGCACGGGCGAGAGCGTCAACCAGATGGAGGAGTGGGTCGCCAACATCTATCACCTGGCGCTGCGGCTCCAGGCCTTTCGCGCCGATGGCATCCTCAACCGTGACCGCCAGCAGGTGCCGCAGGCGCTGCGCGACCTCCAGAAGCGGCAGCAGATGGAAACCAACCCTGCTGTGCGCGAGCAGCTCGACGCCACCGTCGCCGTGAAGCGCCAGCAGTACGAGAACATCCGCTCCCTGGATACGCTCATGCAGAAGGCCGACCTCCAGCTCGACAACTCCATCGCCGCTCTTGGCACGGCCTATTCACAACTGCTCTTGATCGGCACAAGCCGCGAGATCGACAACAACGCCGCCCGCCGTCTCCAGGAATCCGTTCACGACGAGGTCGCCAGCTTGCAGGACCTGGTCACCAGCATCAACGAAGTCTACGACTATCACACGGAGGGGTTGGGCTGAATCGAAGGCAGCATTCCCTGCGCTTCTGATACGGCCTCATCCCCACCGGCGCCCCTCACAGGACAACCTTCCTATGCGTAGGATTCTCTTTTTCCTGTTTGCTGCACTCTTGCTTGCCGCCTGCTCCTCTGGTCCCAAGGGCGACGCCACCCTCTTCGTCGCTGCCCCGCTGTCGGGCTTCCAGGCCAACGGCGGCCAGACGGTGGTGGGCGGCGTGCGCCTGAAGGCCGAAGAGATCAACCGGGCCGGCGGTGTGGCGGGCTACAACGTCAAAGTGGTCGCCCTCGACGATGAGTCGAGCCCGGATGTGGCCGTGAGCCTGGTCAGCCAGGTGCAGGCAGCCCTGGATCGCGGGGACAAGGTCCTGGGCTTTATCGGCCACTATAACTCGGGCGAAACGCTGGCGGCCATGGAGGCCTTTAGCAAGATGCCGCTGGTCGTCATTACGCCCAACGCCTCGAACGTGGCCTTGACCCAGAAGGGTTATGACAAGTTTTTCCGCATCGTAGCCAACGATCGTGTCCAGGCGGAAGCCGATGCCGGTTTCCTGGTCGACCAGCTCAAGGCGAAGCGAGTGGCTGTGCTGCACAACGATACCGCCTATGGCCGCGGGCTGCGCGACGAGATCCGGGATGCGCTCAAGGCCCGGGGCGCAGAGGTCGTGTTGGAGCGTGAGGTCAAGGAGGGACAGGGCCGCTACCTGGACGAGGTCGCAGCCATCAAGGCCGCCCAGCCCGACGCCATCTTCTATGCCGGGTACGAGATCGAAGCCCCCTATCTGCGCGCCGATCTGGTAGAGGGCGGCGTGAAGACGCCGATGCTCGCTTCGGACGGCGCCTTCCTGGCCGCCACGATCGACGAATCGGCCGGCGCCGCCGAGGGCATGTACGTGAGCGCCTTTGGGCCCAGCCCGGCAACCGCGGCTAAGAAGGAGTGGATCCAGGCCTACCAGGCCGTTGAGTACCGCAATCCTGATACATATTCGATCAACGGCTATGCCTCCGCCGAGGTGCTGCTGGCCGGGGTGCAGAAGGCAGGCAGCCTGGACGCCGGCAAGATCGCGGAGGCAATCCGCGGTCTCAACCTGGACACGCTGATCGGGCGCGTGCAGTATGATCCCGAAGGCGACCGCGTCGCCGCGCCGATCTACATCTACCAGGTCCAAAACGACGCGTTTGTCCAGGTCTGGCCGAAGTAGGGTCTGGCGCCCACCCAGGAGAACACGATGGCCGAACAGTTTACAGAGATCACGGCCCCTTTGCGGGAATTCATCGGCGACCAGAAGGTCTTCTTCGTGGGTACGGCAGCCCCGGATGGCCGGGTGAACGTCTCGCCCAAAGGACGCGACACGCTGCGCGTGCTGGGACCGAACCGCGTCGTGTGGCTGAACCTGACCGGCAGCGGCAACGAAACGGCCGCTCACCTGCTTGAAAGCGACCGCATGACCCTGATGTTCTGCGCCTTCGAGGGCGACCCGATGATCCTGCGCTTGTACGGGCATGCCAGGCTGCTTCATCCCGGCGACGAGGCGTGGGCGGAGGCCCTGGCCTTTTTCCCGGCGCTTCCGGGCCCCCGCCAGATCATCGATATGGCCGTGGACCTCGTGCTGACGTCATGCGGTTTTGCCGTGCCGCAGTACGACTTTGTGAGTGAGCGGGACCTGTTAGGGAAATGGGCGATCAAGCAAGGGCCGAAGCGCCTGGCCGACTACCGAAGAAAGCACAACAGCGCCAGTCTTGACGGCAAGCCCACCGACATTCCGGCCGAGTGACGGGCGAGTGGACCTGGAGCCCATCCACTTCATCGGCGAGCCCATCGAGGTGGAATTCGACGCGCCGCCGACCTATGCCAAGCGCACGGGTTGTCCCGACCGCTTTGTCTGGCAGGCGACGACCTATGCGATCGTCGCCGTTTTGAGCGAGTGGCACGACTACGGCCGCCGCGGCCGCATGGCGACGAATATGCGCCCTGAGCACGCCGCCCAGGCCGCGCAGCGTGGTTCCTGGGGGGTGGGCCGCGACTACTATCGCGTGGAAACCGATACGGCGCAGGTCTTCGATCTTTACTATGATCGGGCGCCCAGCCGGGCCGGCGACCGCAAAGGGGGCTGGTTCCTCTACCGCGAGTTGGGAGCTCCGGAACCGTCCTAGCGGGGAAGGACGTGTTGGATCATTTGTGTCTCTTCCTATTCGTGTCTGTCTTCACGATGCGCAGCGTGAGAACTTGAATCGCGCCCTTTTGGCGGCGGGAATGGGCGGATGCTATACTGGCTGCCGTCCATCTCCCCCACGGACGCTCCTTTTCGCGTTGTTTGGGTGCAACGTGGGCCATCCTCATAGGAAACGATCTCATGGGTTCCCCCATCCCCCAACCCTTGAAGAACGTCGCCGCCATGGACCGGATCGCCGGGCTCACGCCCGTCCAGATCGAGGCCCTGCGCAGCTACTGGATTGTCAGCATTCAGGAGTTCCTCGCCCTCTTTGAGCTTGGCGGCGGGCGTGAGGGGCTGAAGACTATTCTCCAGGTGGACGACAATGGGCTGGAGACCCTGCGCCGGCAGGCGAGCGCGGTGGTCGGGCCGGAGCGCGGCCCGGCGCGGCTGGAGAAGGAGGCACTGGAGGCGGACTATCACATGGGCGTGATTGTGGCGCCGCTGGAGCGCGGCATCGCCTATGACGGCATCGCCTTCCCCGGGCCGCTGCCGGCCATGGTGGACCATTCGCCGCAGCTTCCGCCCATCCGCGACCAGGGCATACGCAGTACCTGTGTGGCGCATGCTGCCGCCGCCGTGCGCGAGTTCCTTGAGATCAGGGCGGGTCTGGCCACGCCTGGCGCCATCAATCTGTCAGAGCAGTTCATCTACTGGTGGTGCAAGCAGAACGATAACCTCCCCACCGTCGCCGGCACCTATCCTCACCTGGGCCTGACCTGCCTGGCCAAGGCAGGGACCGTGGCCGAGACCGACTGGCCCTACAGCGACCAGTTGATCCCGAACAGCGAGGGGCACGGGCCGCCGCCGGACGGCGTCGAGGCCCGCGCCTGGCGCTACAGGGTCAAACGTGTGCTGCGCCTGGACCCTCATGACGTGACCGCCATCAAGACGGCATTGGCCACGGGGCGAGCCGTCCTCTTCGCCATCCCGGTTTACGATTCCTGGTTTCGCAACCGGGTCTCGCGCACGGCGGGCAAGATCAACATGCCCCTGCCGGCCGAACCCTCCAACGGCGCCCATGCCATGGTCCTCGTCGGTTATGTGGACGATGAGACGGCGCCCGGGGGCGGGTATTTCATCGTGCGCAATTCCTGGATGCCCTGGGGTTTTGACAGCCCCTTCTCTGGCTGCGGTACCATTCCCTACGAGTTCATTGCCCGTCACAACACGACCGCGGCCACAGGCGACCGCGTTTCCCTCGCCGATACTTTCGTGCGCAACCACGGCCAGGATGCGGGCCAGGCGCCTGCCACCGGCGCCTACCATGACAGTCCTGACCTCTGGCTGCGACAGGCTGAGGATGGCCAGGAAGGGCACCAGAACCCGGCGCCGGGCGTGCCCAACTGGGTGTACGTCAGAGCCTGGAACCAGGGACCTGAGGCGGCGCGCAAGGTGACTGCCACGGTGTATGTGGCGCCTCTGTCAACGTCACTCTGGCCTGACCAATGGCATCCCGCCGGCAGCGTGGTGCTCCCGGAGGTTCCTGCCGGCGGCTCCGCCCTGGCGGCGGTGCGCTGGACGCCGCCCACAGCCGGCCCGTACAGCTTGCTGGTCAAGCTCAGCTCAGCCGACGATCCCGCTCTGTCCGGCTGGTCGCCGCGCGAAGACAACAATGTGGCCCTGAAGAGCGTCGCCGTGTTCCGCCTGCGTCCGGGGGAAAGCGGCCAGCTTGAGTTCCCGATGTACGGACCCCCGGGCCTCCACGAAGCCACAGACCTTGTGATCGATCGCGAGCGGCTCCCGCACGGGCGCGTGCAACTTCGCATGCGGGAACGCAGCGCCTATGCCAATGGCAGCCGCCTGCAGGAGGACCCGGCCAGGTGGGCGAGCCTGGCCGCGCAGGCCACGGCCGTGGAGATGGTGGGCATTACCATCACTGCCGACGCCAGCGCCCGGCCCGGCGAGCGCGGGGAGGTCGTCTTCACCCAGCACTGCGACCAACTGCTGGTAGGCCGGCTGTCGATCCAGATAGAGGTAGCGGGTTAGTCAGGTGGCGGCAGCGCTGTTCGAACGGCGCTGCCGCCACATCTCTCAGCGCACGGGGAGGACAACCGTAAACTTGCTGCCGCGGCCGCGGCCGTCGCTCTGCGCCTCGACGCGGCCACCATGCGCTTCCACGATCGCCTTGACGATTGCCAGCCCCAGCCCAGCGCCGCCTGTTTCACGGCTGCGCGATCGATCCGCCCGGTAGAAGCGGTCAAAGACGGCGGCAATCTGGTCTGGCTCCAGTCCATCTCCCGTATCCTGCACGACCAGCCGGACTTCGTTGGCGCCGGTCATGCCGGTCACAAGGACCTCACCACCTGGGGGTGTATGGCGCAACGCATTCGAGAGCAAGTTGAAAAGCACTTGTCGGATGCGAATGGGGTCAACAAAGACTTCCGGCATTTTCTCTGCTCGTTCTGTCAGGCGCACATTGTTCTCGACAGCCAACGGCCCCAGGGCCTGCAGGGTCTCCACCAACAGAGTATTCGGGTCTACCGGCTGCTTTTCCAGCGGTAGCTGATGGTTTTCGGCGAGCGCGAGTTCACGCAGATCGTTGACCAACCGGATGAGGTGGCGGGTCTGGCTGTACAGGTTCGCAATCTCGGCTTCATCGAGCGCATAAACATGGTCCAACGCCGCCCGTAGGTTTCCTTCCAGCACCGTTAAGGGTGTGCGCAGCTCGTGGGAAACATCCGCCATCAGGTTGTTGCGCAGAGTTTCGGCGTGCTGCAAGTCAGCAGCCATCTTGTTGAAGGTCCCGGCCAGTTCTACCATCTCGCTACTGCCGCGCGCGTCCACGCGTGCGGTCAAATCACCCTCACCTATGCGCCGTGCCGCCTTCGCCAGCTCGCTCACGGGCGTGCTGATGACGCGGCTGATCAACACACCTCCACCCAGGCCCACCACCAGGGAAAGCACAGCAAAGGGGAGCAAGCGCCGGACAACCTCCGCCGGTGGGGGTCTGTCATCGGGCACCGGTGAAGCCGTGGCGCTGTCGGGAAGCGGCGTTGCCTGGCTGGGCTCATCCGGCATCAAGACGGCAAGGAATTGCACGAAGAACACGAACAACAGCACCCCGGCGATCATGAGGCTGAGACGGACCCATAGCCGGTTCATGTGCCGGCTCCTGTCAGGCGGTAACCCACCCCATAGACTGTCTGGATGTAGGCCGGTTCGTCCGGATTGGGTTCGATTTTCCGGCGCAGGTTGCGGATGTGTGTGTCAAGCGCCCGGCCCATCCCCTCGTAGGCATAGCCCATGGCCTTCTCCAGCAAATCATCGCGGGTGAGCGTATAGCCGGGGTTTTCCATAAACGCCTCAAGCAGGTTGAACTCAGTCCGCGTTAGTTCTACCGGGCTGCCATCCACCGTCAGTGTGTGCTGATCCAGATCAAGACGCAGGCCCCCCGTAACCAGCACACTCGGTGCTGCCGTGGGCAATTGGTCGAGCCTGGTCCGGCGCAAGAGAGCCTTGACACGCGCTACAAGCTCGCGGGCGTTGAACGGCTTCGTCATGTAGTCGTCGGCGCCCAGCTCCAGGCCCACGATCTTGTCGGCGTCTTCCACCCGCGCTGTCAGCATGATGATCGGCGTGGCAGCCAGGGTCCTGTCGGCCCGTACAATGCGCGTGAGTTCCCAGCCGTCGCGGTCGGGCAGCATCAGGTCAAGAATCACCAGGTCCGGACGTTCAACACGCAGCATGTGCAACGCCGTTTCGCCGTCGCGGGCAGTCAGCACCTGGAAGCCGGACTGCTCGAGGTAGCCGCGCACCACTCTGACGATGGAGTTGTCGTCATCGACGACCAGGACTCTCTGTGGCATGAGGGCTATTCTCCGCATTGGGGCCAGACACGCCAAAAGTGGCTGAGTTCACCGTAACACAGAATCCTCAAGACAATGTCAAGAAGGTCTCGCGACATTCCTGGGGTGACGTTGCAGCCATCCGCGCCGTGCTGTGCTCGCGCCTGTGAGACCGGGGTCCTGTGCGATCCCCAGGATTCGCGCAGGCCATCTTCAGGATTCCTTGACATTCGTGCGCAATAATGACGACTGCCCGCAAGTTCCCAACCAGAGACGTTGTGTATTCGCAACGTGTCCAGTCAAACCAGAGGAGAGAATCCAAATGAAACATTCTGCCCTTTTCGCCCTGTTGGCCCTATGTCTGGCAGCGATCGCTGCCGGGTGTGGTGGTGGTCCTGCCGCTTTCAGCGTTGCACCCTCCCAGAAGGATGTGGCCTACGCCGGTACTGCGGGGACACAGAAGCTCGACCTATACCTGCCTGCAGGCAAGGGACCATTCCCGGTCATCATCAACATTCACGGAGGCGGTTTCAAGCTCGGCGACAAAGGCATGGTGGACGACGCCATGGGCAAAGCCTTTCTGAATGCGGGCTACGCCATAGCCAGCATCAACTACCGGCTGTCGGGCGAAGCGCCATTTCCAGCCGCAGTCCTCGACGCCAAAGCTGCCGTGCGCTACCTGCGCGCCAACGCCGGCAAATACAACCTGGATCCCAACAGAATCGTTGCCTTTGGTGAGTCGGCGGGGGGCAATCTCGCCTCCATGCTCGGCACCACCGGCGATGTGGCGGAATTTGATGATCCCAGTCTTGGCAATGCCGATGTGTCCAGTCGTGTGCAGGCCGTGATTAACTGGTTTGGCCCCAATGACTTTGCACAGATGGACGCGCAGGCCAAAGCGCAGGGATGCCCGGCGAGCGACCAGACGCACAACCAGGCCAGTTCCTTCGAGTCTCTGTATTTGGGCGCAGCCGTGCCCACCGTCCCTGATCTGGTGGCCAAGGCTAACCCCATCACTTACATCAGCAGTGATGACCCTGCCTTCCTGATCCAGAAAGGCGACCAGGACTGCACGGTTCCCATCGAGAACACGAAAATGCTGGCGGATGCTCTCAGCGCCGCAGGTCTGGACGTGCGCTACGATCTACTGAAGGGCGTCGGGCACGGCGACTCCGGCAGCACCCCGGTCTTCCAGAGCTCGAGCAACATCCAGACCGTACTGGACTTCCTGCAGGCCAAACTGAAGTCGTAAGCTCAACCCGATCAAGGGCGACGCACTTCAACCGAAAGCCGTTCGTTCGGAGTGCGTCGCCTTTGATGTCTGTTATTTCGTGCGCAGCAGGCGCAGCCCGTTGAGCACCACGATCAGGGTGCTGCCTTCGTGGCCGACCACGCCCAAGGGCAGGGGAATGCCCACTGCCAGGGTGGAGATGACCAGGATCGCCATCATGCCCAGGGCGATGGTCATGTTCTGGGCAATGATGCGCCGTGAGCGGCGGGAGAGGCGCATCGCCAGCTCCAGCTTGGACAGGTCATCTGACATGAGCACGACGTCGGCCGTCTCCAGCGCCACATCGGTGCCGGCCGCGCCCATGGCGATGCCGACTGTCGACACCGCCATGGCGGGGGCGTCATTGACGCCGTCGCCCACCATCGCGGTTTTGGCGCCCTTGTCCAGGTACTCGCGCACCACGCGGACCTTGTCGGTGGGCAGCAGATCGGCATGAAGCTGGTCGACGCCCACCTTTTGGGCGATGCGGTGCGCTACCTGGTAGTGGTCGCCGGTAAGCATCACGATGTTGGTGACGCCAATGGCGCGCAAATCCCTGACGGCGCTGATGGCGTTGTCGCGCAGCTCATCCGCCACAGCCACGGCGCCGGCCAGGCGGCCGCTCTCGTAGACGAACACCGTCGTCTTGCCGTCGGCCTGCAGGGCGCGCAGGCTGGCAGGCACCGATTCGGGATCGTGGCCGTCGTTGCTGTGCAGGCGTTCGTTGCCAACGGCGAGACGAACCCCATCGATGGTGGCGCGCACCCCCTGGCCGGGGATGGAGATGAAGTGTTCCGGCTCGCTCAAGGTCAGCCCCCGCTCATGCGCCGCCCGCACGATGGCGTGGGCAATGGGATGCTCGGAGCGCCGTTCGGCGCTGGCGACCAGCCGCAGCATTTCATCTTCCTGCAGGTGGTCAAGCACCACGACGTCGGTGACTTCCGGGCGGCCGGTGGTCAGCGTACCGGTCTTGTCGAAGGCGACGGTGTCGATGGTGGCGGCGTTCTCCAGGTGGACGCCGCCCTTGAACAGTACGCCGTTGCGGGCGCCAGCCGCGATCGCCGAGAGGATCGAGGCGGGCGTGCTGATGACGAGCGCGCAGGGGGAGGCCACTACCAGCAAGGTCATGGCCCGGTAGAAGACGGGATCAAAGGGATAGTTGAGGACTACCGTGCCCACGACAATCACGAGCAGCACCGCCGTCACCACGCCCACGGCGTAGGGGTGGGCGAAGCGGTCGATCATGCGCTGGGTGGGTGCGCGTTCGCTCTGGGCCTCAGCCACCAGGGCGATGACCTTCGCCAGCGTCGAGTCCTTGGCCTCTTTGGTGGTGCGGACGTCGATGGCGCCTTCCTGGTTGAGTGTGCCGGCAAAGACCTCGTCGTCCACTTCCTTGTTGACTGGAATGGATTCGCCGGTGATGGCAGCCTGGTTGATCGATGTCTGCCCGCGCACAACAATGCCATCCACCGCCACCTGTTCGCCGGGGCGGACGACGACGATGTCGCCGATGCGCACGGCGTCCACCGGCACGCGCTGCTCGCGGCTGCCGATGCGCACCGTCGCTTCGGTCGGGCGCAAGGACGTCAAAGCTTCGATGGCGTTGCGTGTACGGTCCATGGCGTACTCTTCCAGCGCGCCCGACAGGCTGAACAGGAAGAGCAGCATAGCGCCTTCGGCCCAATCGCCAATGGAGGCGGCGCCCACGGCGGAAGCCAGCATCAGGAAGTCGACGTTGAGGGCGCCGTGCCGCAGGTCGCGCACCGCCTCGCGCAAGGCCTCGTGGCCGCCCGCGATGTAGGCAAGGACGAAAAAGACCAGGTAGGCCCGGGGATAGCCCGGCACCAGGCTGCCGCCATAATTCTCGGCAGCCACACCCAGCACCAGGAACAGGAGCGTCAGTCCTGCCCAGATCAAGCCGATGTTGCGGCGCCAGAAGGTGGGCCTTGGTTTGTCCAGGGGCTCGGCGACCCCGAAGCCCAGCTCTTCGATGCGCTTTTCGACGGCCTGCAGGATGCTTTCCGTAGGATACTGCACGCCGACGACGCGCGCGGCTGTGTTGGCCGTGACCCGGTGGACGCCGGGGATGGCGTTCAGCTCGCGTTCCAGGTTGAAGGCGCAGTTCCGACAGGCCACGCCCCCCAATTCGAGGGTGCAGTGGCGCATTCGCGCCCCCAGCTTGATGCCCAGGTCCGAGGCAATGCCATCGACCTCATCGAACTCGATCTGCATGGGGTCGTAGTGCAGGTGCAGGAACCCCTTGTCAAAGTCGATATGGGCCTCGTGGACACCCTTCTGCTGGTCCAGGGCGTCCAGCAGAAGGCGGGCGCATTCGTCGCCGTCTTCTGCGTCCGGAAGGATCAGGGGTACATCCAGTTCGCGATCAATCATGGCTCTTGTCTTCCTCAGCGGTGCGGCAGGCGCTGCATAGGCCGAAACCATCGACGCGCAGGCCGTACAGGTCGAAGCCCGAATCGTTGTGAATGGCATTCTGGACGATGGAAAGGCTGTCCGATGGCAGATCGCGGATGCGCCCGCAGTGCAGGCAGATCAGGTTGATGTGGGGCTCGAGGTTCGTTTCATACCGCAGGCCCTCGGTGGTGCCCGGTATCTCGATGATCTCACCCAGGTCGCGCAGGACCGTCAGCGTGTTGTAGACGGTCGCCAGGCTGACGGCGGGGAACTCCTCGCGGACGCGCTCGTAGACTCTTTCGGGCGAGGGGTGCTCACGGCTGGCCGCCAGGTAGCGGCAGATGGCGCAACGCTGGGGCGTGAGCCGGTGCCCCGCCTGGTGCAGCGCTTCGGTCATGGCGTCGTAGCGGGAGGACATGGGAATGGCGAAATGCGGATTGGGGATTGCGGAACGTGATGCGCGCTGCGTGATGCGTAGGAAGCAGTCGGCTTTGTAAGCGCGACGGTATTTAGAATCATTCTAAATGATAGCGTATTGCACGTGGTTTCACAAGTTGTCGAGACCCGGCGACGAGGCGCGATCGACCTGGTGCTGTGCCCCTTTGCCGCGTGGGCATGTAACCTCCAGTTGCCCCTTTGCACTGCCCAACGATTGACGCTACGCTGCTACCGCCAGCACGGAGGATGCCGCTGCTGGACTTCAAGCGGAGCGGCCTCAAAGTCGTCGAGACCTTCCGTGTCAGGTCCTGCCATCAGGCGGTTGAAGAGACAATCTTCATGGCCAACGTATGCTTCGGTGGTTGAGGAGACACAGGATGATCGAGGACATTCGACCGTCTATGTAGGGAGACCCGTATGAAGACAGGAAGCCTCTTCCTATTGGGCTTGCTTATGCTTGTCCGGGTTGCCGGCGATTTTCCCGCAGAAAGCCGGCCGGAGGTTCGTTGTGGCGACACGATCACAGCGGATACGACACTCGGTCAGGACCTGGCATGTCCTGCGGGCGCCGGGTCGGCAATCGTCATCGGGGCGTCGAACGTCACCCTGGATTTGGGCGGGCATACGTTGTCCGGCCACACTCCCGGAATAGGGGTGCTGGCTGTCGGCCAGGAAGGGCTCGTCATTCGCAACGGCGCCATCGAAGGCTTCCAGGATGGGGTGTTTGTGGCCGGGTCCCGCCGGGTCACGGTGGAGAAGCTGGCCGTCCGCAACCTGGAGAGCAGCGACCCGGGCCAACTCATCCGTGGAGTCACATTTGATGGCAGCCACCATGTCGTCGTCCGGGACTCGCTGTTCGAGTTTCTTGCCGTGCCTCATAAGGAAGGGGTCGAGGCTTATGCCAGTGATGTGGCGGTCAGCGATATTGAGGTGCGCGGTGGCGGCGCCGGAATCGGCTTTGGCTATGCCGGGGTTTGTGACCCGGTGGGCGCGCCCAATACCGGCACCGTGAGCAATAGCCGGTTCTCGGATATCTATGTAGCCGGGTTCTATGTCGCCTGCGGCAGCAATATCCGGATTGAGGGCAACAACATCTCCACTACGGTGGGTGCCGGTGTGGGCATCCAGGCCGAGGCGCCTTTCCCGGATGCTGTGACCGGCCTGACCATCACCGATAACTCAATTCACGACACCATGATCGGCGTCGAGTTTCGCGGCCTCGTCGAGTCGACCATCACCAATAACCAGGTCTTTGACAATGGCTACTGGGGCGTCACCCTGAGGCAATCTCTGGGCTGTCTCAGCCCTCAACCGGGCTGGGAGTGCTTCACCTCGACCGCCAACCTGATTGCGGACAACAACACCTGGGGCAGCGGCATGGACCTGTATCACCATGAAAGCGTCTCCGGCAACCTCTGGCAAAGGAACCGGTGCGTGAGGAAGGAAGGGGCCGAGATCCCGGACTGCACCCCGCCTGCTGCGGCCCTGACAGTCAACTACGCAGGTGGCAGGCCCGGCAGTTTCTTCACCCTGGAAGGGGCCAATTTTCCCATTGGCGACGTCGCAGCGGTTACGGTCAATGGTCAGATGCTGGGCACTGTTCCCACAGACGCCAATGGAGACCTGTTCTTCCTGCTCAACACCGGGCAGGCCGATCCAGGACAGTACATCGTTGCTGCCACCGTGAATCCAACTTCATCGGCGAGGCTCGTTCTTGAGCCCGGCAAACCGCTCCGTCAGCAGGAAGGACAGGGAACGATCCTCGACGTACCGGGCGGTCTGGTTCCCCATGTCCACTTGCCGATCGTCTCCAGGTCCTTCTGAACCGGATTGCGGCGCGCGCCAAGACCCTCGTTCAACAGGTTCATCAGGTGAGGGCGGAGGACGGATCAGGCTGCGGTGGTGAGGATAGAGGGCTAAGCGCCTGGATGCGCCAGCACCTCGCTCAGCATCCTGCGCTTGACGAACTGGCCGTCGGCGGGCGATCCGGCCAGACGCCCATCCTCGACCATCACCTTGCCGCGCAGGAGCACCGTCGCCGGCCAGCCCTGCACCTCCCATCCCTCCCAAATGCTGTAGTCGGAATCGTGGTGCAGGTCGGACAGCGCCAGAGTTCTGCGCACGTTTGGGTCCCAGAGGACGATGTCGGCGTCGCTGCCGGGGGCGATCATCCCCTTCTGGGGATAGAGGCCGAGAATCCTGGCCGGATTGGCGGAAAAGACCTCGACGAAGCGCTCCAGGGTCATGCCGCCTTTCACCACGCCCTCCGTATAGGTGATCAGCCCGCGCGTTTCGATCCCGGCGTGGCCGCCGCATGCCGTCGCCACGGTCTTGCCCTGGGTCTTGATCTGGTAGGAGGTGGTGTACTCATCGGTGGCCACCGTGGACAGGGCGCCGTCGATCAACCCCTGCCAGAGCGCCTGGCGATCGGCTTCCGTCTTGAGGGCGG
Source organism: Chloroflexota bacterium (assembly GCA_029782215.1). Lineage (GTDB taxonomy): Bacteria > Chloroflexota > Anaerolineae > J102 > J102 > SSF26. Next base: position 13,205 of record JAKOVD010000119.1, on the reverse strand, counting down.
GGTAGGTCTGGTACTTGCCGCTGTCCGGCTTGTGATAGTCCTCGGCGGTGAAGCACAGGTAGTTGTGCAGGACCTCGCCGTAGACCGCCTGCCCGCGACTGCGGGCCTGCGCCAGGGCCTGGACCCCCTCGGCGGCGGTCACGTGGGCAAAGTACAGGGCGGCCCCGCTGGCCCGCGCCAGGTCGATCACGGTGTTGAAGGCGACGCGCTCGGAGAGGTCTGAGTGGACGAGATGCAGGTTGTACCAGGCATCGCTTCCCTCCCGCGCCAGCTTTGCTTCCATGTGCTTGACCATGTCGTCGTCCTCGGCGTGGGCCATGACGATGCCGCCGTGGGCAGCGACGATGCGCATCACCTCGAGGATGGAGCCGTGGTCGATGCGGATGCCGCGCTGGCCCGTGGTGACATCGGTCGTAAAGACCTTCATGGAAACGGTTCCATCCTGGATCGCTTCGCCAATGCTCGCCAGCGTCTGCGGCGACGGCGCGCCCGTGAGCACCGGGTGGAAGGCGTAGTCAGTGTAGGCGTGCCCGTGAAAGACCTTGATCCGGTCCTGGACGGCGACGTTGGCGTCGAACTCGACCTTGGTGGTATGCACGTCCATAAAGGCGAAGGAGAGCACCGTCGTCGTGCCGCCGAAGATCGCCGCCCGCGTGGCCGCCTCGGACGACTGCAGCCAGACCTCCTCCCCCCGCGTCCAGCCGCGATACATCGGCTCATGGATGTGGGCATGGGCCTCCACGCCGCCGGGGATCACGATCTTGCCGGAGGCGTCGATGACACGTTCGGCCTCCGTGGTGATGCCTCCCGGAGCCGCCAACAAGACCACCTTGCCGCCGGCAATGCCGATATCGAGAGGAGCGGACCGACCTGCTGCCACCACCAGGCCGTTGCGGATGACAAGATCAAGCATGGGCTATCTCCCGAAGTAGGGTTGGAGGACCAGGCGCGACCACTGTGAAATGCGCTGCCAGTGTTCGGGCAGCTCGGCATCGATGGCGCCGTCGAAGTTGGTGGCGCCGGCGTCCATGGCCTCCTGCACTTGCTGGTGCACTTCGGCGGGGGTGCCGGAAAATGTGAAGCGCCGCCGCAGGTAGTCGGTGACGCCCAGGCTGGCCATGAATTCGACATACTCTGCCTTCTGCTCATCGGGGACGGCGCCGTGGGTGATCTTGTCGTAGTGCCGGCCTACCTCCTGGATGGCGTCCTTGTAGGCGTCGGGCACGAATTTGCCCTCGACGCCGGTGCGGGCAAAGTGCGAGGCCAAGGAAGTGGCGGCCCAGGCGCCCTGGGCTTGCGCCACACCCGGACGCTCGTCCACGAACCAAAAGGCGACGAACCAAACCTCCAGGTCTTCCAGCCGGCGTCCGGCAGAGCGAGCGCCTTCGTCGATCAGGGCCAGGCACCCGGCCACGACCTCCGGTGTCACGCCCAGCCCGCAGATGACGCCATCGGCGACGCGTCCGGCCAGGCGCAGCGACCGTGGCCCGTGCGCCGCCATGAGGATGGGGATCGAACGGCGCGCCCAGCGCAGGCGTACCGTCTCGCCGTTGTAGTCGGCTTCTCCCTGTTCCAGCAGGCGCCGCACGGCGAGGACATAGGTTTCCAGCGCCGCCAGGGGCGCCGCTTTCATGCCCAGGTGGCTGACGCCCGTGTCTCCCGAGCCGATGCCCAGGTAGACGCGGCCGGGCGCGATGTCGTCCAGGCTGGCCAGGGCGCTGGCCGTCACCACCGGATGGCGCGAAAGCGGATTGGTGACCCAGGTGCCCAGGGACATTCGTTGGGTCGCCCCGGCGCACGTCGCCAGGACGATCCACGGCTCACGAAACAGCGCCGGCGTATCCCAGATTCCCACACGGTCGTAGCCGAGCGCTTCCGCTTCGGCGACCTCCTGGGCCACTCCGGGCGCCGCGCCCGGCGAAACGCTGAATCCAAAACGTGGAGCTTGCATCGTTGCCTCCCATATGTCGTGTGACATTGACAGTCTATCACATATCCGCCATCCCTGGACCTGCCGGGGCCAGTTGCGTTCCCTGCCGCCGCCGTTCTATGCTGATGGAAAGTGGTGGGTGAGAGGGAGCGGGTTGCGGTCCTGTGCCCTGCCCCCTGCCCCTTTGCCCCCCTTGGGCGACCACAGGGGGGCGCTCCCTACCCGACCTGCTCCTTGCCCCCTGCGGCCTGCTCCCTAACCCCTCCCTCACGGTCGGGGCTCTAAAGCCACCTGCCCCTGGGCGACCACAGGGGATCGCTCCCTACCTGCCCTGCCCCTTGCTCCCTAACCCCTCCCTCACGGTCGAGGCTCGGAAGCTACCTGCTACCTGCCACCCGCTATCTGCTACTTATGTCCACATCTCTCATTCTTCTCAACGGCGCTTTCTACACGCAGTGGCCTGAGCTGCCCTGGGCCGAGGCCGTGGCCATCCAGCACGGCCGCATCCAGGCCGTGGGCATTGCCGAAGAAATCCTTGATTTGGCTGGCGATGACACCACAGTCCTTGACCTGGACGGCGCCCTGGTGCTGCCGGGTTTCACCGACGCCCATATTCACTTCCACAGCGTGGCCCTGGGCCGCCGGCGTATCGATCTGAGCGAAGCGACCAGCCTGGAGGATACCCTGGCCCGGATTGCCGCCCATGCGGCGGGGCTTCCGCCCGGCGCCTGGGTGCTGGGCTACGGCTGGAATGAGAGCCGCTGGCCGGTCCCTGTGTTTCCCAGCCGCGGCGACCTCGACCGTGTCACCGGCGGCCGGCCGGCCATGCTCTGGCGCAGCGACCTGCATGCGTCCTGGGTCAACAGTGCCGCTCTGCACCTGGCAGGCGCCGGGCCGGACACTGCGAACCCGCCCTCGGGCGTGATCGACAAGGATGCCAGCGGCGCGCCGACCGGCATCCTGCGCGAGCTGGCGGGGAGGCTCGTCGACGTCTACATTCCCGCGGCCGGGGAAGCCGAAGCCCTGGCCGCCATCCCGGCCGCGGCCGCCGACCTGCACCGCCTGGGCATCGTCGGTGTCCACGATCAGCGCATGAAGGGCGCTGCTGATGAGGGAACCCAGGCCCTGCGCCGCTACACGCAGCTCAGCCGAGAGGGACTTCTGCCGCTGCGCATCACGTCCAACGTCGAGGCGGGCAACCTTCCCCACCTGGTCGAGCTTGGTTTGAGCAGCGGTTTCGGGAATGAGTGGGTGCAGCTTGGGCACGTCAAGCTGTTTGCGGACGGTTCCCTGGGCGCCCGCACGGCCTGGATGCTGGAATCCTACGAGGGTGAGCCTGGCAACACTGGCCTGTCCCTGACCCCGCCCGGTGAGGTGCTGGGGGTGATCCAGGCCGCCCATCGCCATGGCTGCGCCATTTCCATCCACGCCATCGGCGATCGCGCCAACCATGAGGTGCTTGACATCTTTGCCGAGGTGTTGGCAGCCGGCAGCGCCAGGCCGCCGGTCTTGCCCCACCGGATCGAGCACGTGCAGACCATCCAACCGGAGGACCTGCCCCGCCTGGCGGCGATGGACCTGGTGGCTTCCGTCCAGCCTATTCACTGCACGGACGACATCGCTTCCGCCGACCGCTACTGGGGACGGCGCGGCGCCAATGCCTATGCTTTTCGCACCCTGCTCCAGACAGGGGCGGTGCTTGCCTTCGGCTCGGATGCGCCGGTGGCCAGTCCCAATCCCTGGTGGGGCGTCCATGCCGCCGTCACCCGCCAGCGCCGGGATGCCAGCCCCACAGAAGGCTGGCATCCCGGCCAGCGTCTGACCGTCGCCGAGGCGGTGCACGCCTATACCCTTGGCCCCGCCCGCGCCGTGGGCCAGGCCCACCAGCAGGGCCGCATCGCTCCCGGCTACTTGGCCGACCTCATCGCCGTCGATCGCGACATCTTTACCTGCGTCCCCGCGGAGATCGCCGGTACGAAGGTGATGCTCACCGTGGTGGGCGGCAAGATCGTCTATCGCGTCTGACATTGTTATGTCCATGAAGCTTCTTACGTATAACATCCATTATTGGGAAGGAACCGACGGCGTCACCGATGTTGATCGGACGATTGCTGCTATCCGGGACAGCGGGGCCGATATCATTGGGCTGAACGAGGTCTACCACCCTGCCAGCGTGAAGGGCATGGACCAGCCGGCCCTGGAATACTTGGCGGCCCAACTGGGCATGCAGTTCATTTACGGCCAGGCGCACACCTTTACGCTTGCCTTCGACCGGCCCGGTCGCAGCTTCGGCAATGCCCTCCTCTCGCGCTGGCCGATCCTGGCCTCGGCTGCCCACCACCTCACCCCGGTGGCCGGACACGAGCAGCGTGGTTTGCTGGAGGCGCGCATCCTGCTGCCGGATGGGCAGCGCACCCTGACTGTGTACGTCACGCACCTGGACCATCTTGACGAGGAGGTGCGACTGACCCAGGCACAGGCTCTGCTGGCCTGGACGGCGCGCGATCGCAGCCGGCCGCATGTCTTGATGGGGGATTTCAATACGTTCAGTCTCGATGACTATGCGACCCCGGAGGCTCTGGATGCTTTTCGCCGGGATCTGGCCAGGTCAGGCTGGGAGGGCTATGAAGCCAGGGTGCTGCCCCGCCTGCTCAAGGCGGGCTATGCCGATGCCTGGGCTTTGGCCGGGAACGGTCCCGCCGCCACCTGCTGCAATGAACCCGAGCCCCTCTTCCGCATCGACTACGTCCTGGTGTCCCAGCCCCTGGCGGGCGCGGTGCGCTCTTGCCGGCGCTGGGACGCGGACCCGGCGCCGGTGGCGTCCGACCATTTGCCGGTTCTGGTGGAGTTGGAGGACTAACTCTTTACCACGCCCAACAGCCAGCGATGGTGCGCCCAGACGGCCTTGACCTGCCAGGGCAGGCGGGCATGGTCGATCCAGGCATACTTAAGCACCTCGTCACGCAGGGCGGGCTGTTGGCCCAGGTAGTAGGCCATGGTGCTCCAGCTCCAGTTGTCGCCGGTGAACTGCTGTTCCAGCTTGCGGCTGCGAATGCCCAGCCGTTTCAGGACCTCGTTGGCGGGCATCACGGTGTCCGGCCACGGGGGCACGTCGAGCACGCCCGTGGCGATGATCTTGACGCCGGCTGCCTCCAGGGTGCGGCGGATGAGGCCCTGGTTGACCCATCGTTCGTCGACGGTGGGGAAGAAGGAGCGGTCGAGCACCCATTTGCGCATCCAGTAGCCGACCTGGAGATTGTTGGGCATGGCCACGAAGACCAGGCGGCGGCTGAGACGCGCCATTTCGCGTAGCAATGCGGCGGGATAGGGCAGATACCATAGGGCCGCCCAGTTCCAGACAAAGTCAAAGCTGCGGTCCGGGAACGGCAGATGGGACCAGGCGTCGGGCGTCACTGTCGTCATCGCCGCCTCAAGCCCCAGCTCCCCCCAGATGCGCTGCACCTGCGCCGCCCGGTCCGGGGTATCGTCCACAAGCGTGACCTGGCAGCCGGCCTGGGCGAGGGGTGCACTGTTGATGCCGCTCACACCCGCCATGCCGTAGATGGGCGCCTCCAGGCTGGAGTGCAGGTCATAGCGGCGGCAAAGCCCCGCCAGGAAGTCGTTGAGCACGAAGCGCTCATAGACAAGGCCAAGGCCTTCATTGTAGTTGGTCAGATAGGGTTCCCAGATGGCCCGCTGGGCGTGTCCGGTGGGGTTGGGCATCGTCCTCTCCTTGATCTGGCGGTTGACGCGCCGCCTCAAGCATCCTAGCACAAACCGCCGGGGGCGATATAATGGCAGGTGTTGCGCGGTCCATGGGGCAGGCTGCCGCAAGGCCAGGCCCCTTCTCTCCGGCGGTTAAGACAATGACGATCTACCCGACGTTGATTCAAAACGGCCGCTTCATCACCCATGAAGAGGCGATGATACCCGTGACGACCCCGGCGCTGGTCGGCGCCCTGGGCGTGTATGAAACCATCCTGGTAAGGCGCGGGCGCTACGTGGCTCTCAGGGAGCATCTTGAACGGCTGTTGGTGTCGGCGGCGGGCGCCCAACTGGCGCTGGCGGTTGACATCGAAAGCCTCAGCGAATGGTGTGAGGAGCTGGCAGCGGCCAACGGCCCTGAGGGGTTGGTGCGCGTCATCGCCGCAGACCTGGGCCAGCCCCAGGCCGATGTCTTCCTCTACCAGCTGACGGCGTCGTCCCCCTCTGAGGCCGAGTACGAGACGGGCGTGACGGTGGTCGTGTACCACGGCGAACGCACCCTGCCTGCCGTCAAGTCGTTCAATACCCTGGTTCCCGGTCTGGCGCGCAAGGCTGCCGTGGCCGCCGGCGCCCACGATGCTTTGCTCGTCGACCGTGACGGCAATATCACCGAGGGCACCAACTGCAACGTCTTTGCCGTCATAGGGGGGGTCCTGATGGCGCCCCCTGCCCACACCATCCTGGCCGGCACGGTGATGGACCAGGTCATCCACCTGGCGGCGGAGCTGGAGCTGCCGTTCCAGCGCCGCACGCTGCCTTTGGCAGGAGTGCCGAGATGGGATGAGGCCTTTCTGACCTCCACACGTCGCGGCGTCCTCCCCATCTGCCGCATCGGCGAGCACGACCTGGGGCGCCCGGGGCATGTCACGCGCCAACTGATGCAGGCCTATCGCGCCTGGGAAGAGCACGAACTCTCTGCTTGAAGGAGCCAACCATGTCCACCTTACTGCTGCGCCATGCTGATCTGCTTGTGACCATGGACGACGAGCGCCGCCAGATCGCCGATGGCGGCCTCTACGCCGAGAACGGCGTGATTACCCAGGTCGGCCCCACGGCGGCCCTGCCAGCCAGCGCCGACACCGTGATCGATGCTCGCGGGCGCATCATCATCCCTGGTCTGATCAACACCCACCATCACCTCTATCAGAGCCTGACCCGCGCTGTGCCGGGGACACAGGACGCCGGTCTGTTTGACTGGCTGAAGGTCCTCTACCCGATCTGGGCCCGGCTGACGCCGGAGGCGGTGTATGTGTCGGCCAAGCTCGGTCTGGCCGAGCTCATGCTGTCCGGCTGCACCACCTCGTCTGACCATCTCTACCTGTATCCGAACGGCAGCCGCATTGACGATGAGATCCAGGCGGCCGATGAGCTGGGTGTGCGCTTTCATGCCGCTCGCGGCTCCATGAGCCTGGGCGAGAGCCAGGGCGGCCTGCCCCCGGACAGCGTGTGCGAGGACGAAGACGCCATCCTGGCAGACTGCCGCCGCGCCATCGAGACCTTTCACCAGGCCGATCGCTACGGCATGATCCGCATTGTCGTGGCCCCGTGCTCCCCCTTCTCCGTCACCCCTGACCTGATGCGGCAGAGCGCCGCCCTGGCCCGCAGCTACGGGGTGCGCTTGCACACGCACCTGGCGGAGACCCTGGATGAGGAGCGGTTCTGCCTGGCGGAGTTCGGGCGCAGGCCCGCCGAGTACGCCGAGGACCTGGACTGGCTGGGCGATGATGTCTGGCATGCCCACGCCGTGCACATCAACAGCCAGGAGATCGACCTCTTTGCGCACACCGGCACCGGCGTCTGCCACTGCCCCAGCTCGAACATGCGGCTGGGCAGCGGTATCGCCCCGGTCAAAGCCTACCGCAAAGCCGGGGTCAAGGTGAGCCTGGGCGTCGATGGCTCGGCCAGCAACGACAGCGGCCACCTGATGGCGGAGGTCCGCCAGGCCATGCTGCTGCAGCGGGTGATGGGCGACCCTGCCGGGCTGACGGCAGAGCAGGCGCTGTGGCTGGGCACGCGCGGCGGGGCGCTGAACCTGGGGCGCGACGACGTGGGCTGCCTGGCCCCAGGCATGGCGGCCGATTTCGCTGCCTTCCGGCTCGACACCATTGACACGGCCGGCGCCCTGCACGATCCCCTGGCGGCCATCGTTTTCTGTGCGCCCCAGAAGGCCGACCTGTTGGTGGTCAACGGCAAGGTCCGCATCCAGGACGGGCGCTTTGTGGACCTCGATCCGGCGCCGCTGATCAAGCGCCACAATGCCATCTCCCTGCGTCTGGTGCGCGGCGAGTAGCGCGGAACGCCCCCATCCTGGAGTTCGGTATGCGTACTCTTCTGATCCGCGGCGGTACGGTCGTCACCGCCACCGAAAGCTATCCCGCCGATGTCCTGGTCCGTGGCGAGCGGATCGCCGCCCTCGGTCGCGACCTGGCGGCGGACAACGCCGACGTCGTCGACGCAACCGGCTGTTTTGTCCTGCCTGGCCTGATCGATCCCCACGTCCACATTGCCCTGGACACCGGCATCTTTCGCACGGCCGATGACTGGCGCATCGGCACGGCCACGGCCGCCCTGGGCGGCGTGACCACCGTCATCGATTTCGCCACGCAGTTTCCGGGGCAGGACACTCGCCAGGCGGTTGCCGGCCGCAGGCGCGAGATCTCGGGGCCTGGAGATGTCCAGGCGGCGGCCAGCAGTGACGACGCAAAGCCTGACTGCAGCCCGGAGCCATCGCCCCACATTGATTACGGCCTGCACTGCATGCTGACCGTTTTGCCCCCTGACGACGACACGCTCGATCGTTGGATGGCCGACCTGGTCGCCGATGGGGTGAGCGCCATCAAGATCTACACCACCTACCGGCCCAACTACTACCAGGACGACGCCACCCTGCTTCGTTCCATGAGGGCAGCGGCCCGGGCGGGTCTGGTCGTCATGGTCCATGCCGAGAACGACGCCATCGTGAGCGCCGCCACCGGCCAGCGCGTGGCGGCAGGTGAAACCAGCCTGGCCTACCACGGCAGCGCCCGCCCTGCCCTGGCCGAGGTCGAGGCTGTCCATCGCTGTCTCTTCCTGGCCGACCAGGCGCGCTGCGAGCTCTACGTCGTCCACTGCTCGGTGGGCCGCAGCGCGGCGCTGATCGCCGCCGCTCGCCAGCAGGGCCAGCGCGTCCATGCCGAGACCTGCCCGCAGTACCTGCTGCTGGACGAGCGCCGCTACGCCGGGGCCGATGCCTGGCGCTATGTCATGCAGCCGCCGCTGCGCGATCCCTACCAGCCGGCGCACCTGTGGCAGCTTGTGAGCGACGGCAGCATCTCGGCTTTGGGCACCGATCACTGCGATTACTCTATCGCGCAGAAGCTCGGTTTTCGTCCCTATCGCCATCCTGACCTGCAGCCCCTTCTCGATGCGCTGCGTCCTGAGCACTTCAAGGTACTGGAAGCCAGGCTGGGTCTGTTCGACGGCCGGCCGCGCACCCTGGTCGAAACAGCACGCTGCCTGAACCTGGACATGGAGACCGTGCGCGTCCGTGACCAGGAGGTTTTGCGCCTGCTGACCGGACATCAGGGCGAGTTGGAGGCGGCGCTGCACGAGCTCGACGGTCTCGACCTGCTGCAAGAACCACCGCGGCTGCCCTTCACCCAGACGCCGGGAGGACTGCCCGGCCTGCAGACCGCCCTGCCCTTGCTCTATACCTACGGCGTGGCGCCCGGACACCTGGGCTGGTCCGACCTGGTGCGGCTGATGAGCACGAATCCGGCGCGCATCTTCAGGATCCACCCGCGCAAGGGCAACCTGGCCCCAGGCGCCGACGCCGACCTGGCGGTCTATGACCCGCGGGGGGAGCGGACTCTGACCGATGCCGAGCAGGCCACCGTGGGCGGCTTCACACCTTACGCCGGCATGGCGGTGGCAGGCCGGGTGCGCGACACGTTCGTGCGCGGTCAGGCGGTCGTGCGTGACGGCGTGCTTGTCGGTCCTGCCGGTTGGGGGATCTACATCCCAGCGACCTCGTGATGGCGACGGTGCCTCTGGGCGAAGCAGGACTGGCCGATGGCGTGGCAGCCTTGAGCAGGCGCGACCCCGACCTGGCGCAGATCGTGGCGGTCTTCGGTCCGCCGCCCTTGTGGCCCCGCTCTCCTGGCTTTTCCACGCTCATTCGCATCATCCTGGAGCAGCAGGTGTCCCTGGCCTCGGCGCAGGCGGCATTTGACCGCCTGCTGGCCCTGGCTTCGCCGTTGACGCCGGAGCGCTTTCTGGCCCTCGATGACGCCAGCCTCAAGGCGGTGGGGTTCAGCCGCCAGAAGATGAGCTATGGCCGTGAGCTGGCCCGGTCCCTCCTGGACGGCTCCCTGGACCTGGTCGCACTGGATGGCCTGGGCGACGACGCCGTGCGCGAGACGCTGACGCGGGTCAAGGGCATCGGCCGCTGGACCGCCGACATCTACCTGCTGATGGCCCTGCAACGACCAGACGCCTGGCCCAGCGGTGACCTGGCCCTGGCTACGGCCGTGCAGCGCGTCAAAGGCCTGTCCGCCCGGCCCCAGCCCGACGAACTAGAACGCCTGAGCGAGAGCTGGCGCCCGTGGCGGGCCGTCGCCGCCCGGCTCTTCTGGCACCACTACCTGTCCACGCCGCGAGCCTCGCGATGACAAACATGGAACCCGCAGGGGCAACTCACGAGTTGCCCCTACCCGCCCCGATGCCTGGCACCACCTGGCGCGCTCTGACCCCGGATGACGCCCAGGCGTTGGCGCAGTTGGCGGCTGTGAGTGGTGACCAGCTCTATCACAGCGCAGGCGACCTGGCCGGGGCTGCTGAGACGCTGGCTGCGGATACCCTGTCAGCCTGGGATGCCGCGGGCGGGTTGGTTGCTTATGCCTGGGTGACATTCGACGACGGTTTTGTCCACGAGCGCCGGGCCTTTCTGGACGGCATGGTCCGGCCTGACCGGCGCGGGCGGGGACTGGGCCGCTTTCTGATCACCTGGATGGAGGCTCGCGCTCGGACGGTCTGGGCGTCGGTACCTGACGAACGTGCCGGCGTTCTGCGCCTGGACTTCAAAGGGCAGCGAGATGCTGGCGCCATCGCCTTGTTTGAGCAGATGGGCTACCGTTTCGCCATGGCCGAGGAGGAGATGCGGCGCGATCTGCGCAGGCCGCTGCCCGACCTGCCTCAGCGCACCGGCGTTCGCCTGGAATCGTGGACGGACGCCAATGGGTCCCTCTTCTACCAGGTCTATGTCGATGCCTTCGCCTCCCGGCCTGGGTTCCCGAACTGGTCAGAGGCCACCTGGCGCGCGGCCTTCACGGGCGATGCCTCCTTCCGCCCTGACCTCAGCATGTTGCTTTGGACAGGAGACCAACCGGCAGGTTACGTGTTGTGCGCCGTCGCCGGTGATGAGGGTTGGATCCCGCAGATCGGCATTCGTCCTGCTTACCGCAAGCAGGGCCTGGCTTCTCTGCTGCTTGGCACGGCGATGCGCCGCTTCCGTGACTCGGGCCTCAGCGTCGCTGTCCTGGAAGTAAACACCAACAACCCGGAAGCGGCCAGCGTCTACCGCCGGCTGGGCTTTGTGACCAGCAGCCGCTACACCAGCTACCGTAAGACGTTGTCTGCTATCTGAGTTCTCGGCTCAGTTCAGGCGCGGCCTGTCCAGGGAGGCGACAAGCGACTCCACCTCCGCCCGCTGTGCGGTCGCATAGCGGAAGTCGACGCGGTCCTCCAGGGGCAGGTGTACGCTTAGCACAAAAGCGCCGCTGCTTTTGTCCATCAGTGAAGTTGCCCGGATCAGGTCCCGCGGCACGTAGGTCCAGATGCCGCCATAGTGAGCATCCGGGTCTCCGCGTTCGACATCATCGCGGATGTCGATCATCTCCTTGTTGGTCAGGATGCTGAGGTGGGCGGGGGTGTCTGTTTTGGACAGGGACCGGCCGAAGATCCGCAGCAGCTCGAGCCTGATCTCCGGCTGCAGGATGATGTCGCTGGCTGTCTCGCCGGGTGCAACCGTTCTGCGGGCGTAGTTCATGAACTTGAAGTTGACGTCGCGCAGAGAGTGGTACTTGGCCATCTCGGTGCGAAGGTCGGTGCTTTCCGTCGCAGCTTCTTTTCGGCGCACCATGTCCAGGATGGGTTCAAAGAGGGAGCCGGTGACGGCATTGAACTTCAGCGTGGAAGCAGCCAGCGCACCCTGGTCTGTGCGGCCGCGTATCGTCAGCCAGGCATAGAGAAGGACGGCGCCTCTCTCGACGAGGTGAATGTCGTCCCCGGCGAAGCGGGTGACGGCAAGGCCCGTCTTCGCCGCCTCGACGATGTAGACGTCGCTGCGTGTGACGCACACGAGCTTTTCCTTCTCCTCCCGCATGTAGCCTCGGAAGGTGGGGGTGAGAAGCGCATGCGGGAAATCGGCTTCGCCGGCAAGCAGACGGTCCAGAAAGGGTCTGTATATAGGGGGCGCTTCCTCGTAAGAGTCGATAGGCGTTGCCCACGATAACTTGGATTGAACGGCGGCCGTGAGCGCCGGACCGTGAGCGCCGTTGAAACCAAGGACGGAGTCCCAGCCTTTCTTCAGAGATTGCCGCAGATGTGTGATCACGGAGGACTATCTATCTTCGCCAGGAAGTGAGCGCAATCAGGAACGGATCAGGGGCAGGTAAACGGGCGCAGCGTTCAGCGTTGGTGTCGGGGAGGGAGAGGGCGATGCCGTGTTTGTGGGAGGGGAAGTGGGTGTATGTGTGCGGGAGGATGTCGCCGTCGGAGTGAACGTAGGCGTGGCAGTCGACGTGGCGGTAGAAGTGGGTGTCAGTGTGGGTATACGGGAGGGTGTCGCAGTGACTGTGAAGGTTGCCGTGCGAGTGGGCGTCCGCGTGGGTGAGGGAGTCAAGGTGGGCGTATCAGTAGGCGCCGGCGACGCACGGGGCGTCAGGTTGTAATGGATGACAAGCTTTGGTCGCTGCTCGGCATTCCAAAACTCAGAAGAAACGAAGTTGTATCGCACCGGGTTATCGGATGTGGACTTGATGATCACGCCACGGTTGCCCCCCGGGTCGTGCACCCAGCGTTGCACCAGATCGGTCACGTTGAACGTCACCCATCCGCTGGGGTTGCTGATAGTGGCAGTGGTGGCCGGTGTGCCGCTGCGATCGCGCATGAGGTCGTTAGCGCCGGGCTGTCCCCACGGATTGGAGGGTGCGGAGCTCTGCCAGGTCACATTTTTCAAGTCCCAGGTCGTGCTAATGGGGTAGGCGCCGACATCGATACTGTGCGCGTTGGTACGACTGGTAACGTAGAGGTGCAGGACAGCATCTTCGATGCTAGAACCTGTTATGAACTTCGGGCCATGAAGGCCACAAAGCGCGCCGCCATCAGGATGGCAAAGGCCACGAAGTGCAGTCCGGCCAGCGTTTCTGCCAGACGCTCGTAGTCGCGAGCCAAGCGCCGGAAGCGCGCCATCCAGGCAAAACTGCGTTCGACCACCCAACGGCGAGGCAAGAGGACGAAGCCTCGCTTGGCA
>JAKOVD010000064.1 GCA_029782215.1 Chloroflexota bacterium | reverse complement strand
CCTGGTGAAGGCGAATCTGCCGGTGCGGCTGGTGGGGGCGGTGGGCAGCCCTGAGGACGCCAAGGTGGCGACGGGGCTGGCGGGAAGCGGGGCCGAGCGCCTGCGGGGAAAGGGGGACTTTCTGCTGGTCAGCCAGGGGCAGACCGTGCGCCTGCAGGCGGCTTTCATCAGCGAACAGGAAGTGCGCACCGCCGTAGCGCGTCTGGCGGGCGCCAGCGGGCCGGGCAGGGAGGCGACCTCGCCGGACGCCGAGTGTTGGCATGGTGCGGCGGAGCCGGCGGCATGAAGCGCTTGCTTGCTCCGGCTTTCGTGGTTGGGGTGGCCGTGCTGGCGGGCGTGGTCTCCTACCGGCTGAGCACCGATGCCCTGGCCCTGATCGTGGGGGTCCTGCTGGGCCTGCTGATCATGGCTCCACTGGCGGCGCTGGTGGCATGGGTGCTGCGAGGCCAGCAGCGCGCTGGCGTTCCGGCGGCGCCGCCGCCCGTCCAGCCGGCAGTGATCATCCTGCAGCCGCCGGCGTCGTCGGCTTCCACCCCCTATTGGGCGCCGCCCGCGCCCGATCCTGCGCAGGGCCTGCCGCCGCCAGCCATTTCCCAGCCCCGCAACTGGACCCTCCGGGTGTTCGGCGACCAGGACGAGCCGGGTTAGGCTGGGGGCTCGTCCCACCCTGTGGGGTCAGGCGCCGGCAGGCTGCGGTGTGGGCAGGACAGCGGGCAGCAGGGGTTCCCCGCCACTCCGGCAGGGACCCTCAAGGTCCAGGCAGTAGCCCCGGCCGCGGAACGTGCGGATGAAGCGCGCATTCTCCGGGTCTTCTTCGATGGATTCCCGCAGCCAGCGGACGTGGACGTCCAGCGTTCTGGTGTCCCCCAGGTAGGTGGTATCCCAGACTTCCTGCATGATCTGCTTGCGCGTCAGCAGGGTGCCTGCGTGCTGGACCAGGTAGTCAAGGAGCTGGAACTGCTTCGGGGTTAGGTGGATCAGTCCCTTGGGCGCCTGCACCAATTGGGTGCGCCGGTCGAGGGTGAGCGGTCCCAACTGCAGCACGTAGCTGCGGCGACCATCCAGCAGCTTGCGGACCATGCCTGCAAGCCTGCGCGGTGTGAAGGGACGGACCAGATACTCGTCATAACGAGCGCCTTTGGCGATGCTGCCGTGTGTGTTCACCAGCAGCACAATGAAGGGCGCGTTGCCAGTGCGGCCCGCAGCATGGGTGATGCGCTCCAGGTTGATGGGGGTGGTGTCGTTGGTATCCGCGATCAGGAGATCGCAGCCGGCCATCGCCACCGCCTGCAGCGCAGGGCGCAGGGCGGAGCACTGCTGCACGTCGAACCCCTGCTCGGCCAAGAAGGCCAGCGCCTGTTTGTTCGTGGTGGGCTTTCCGATGTAGAGCAGCCGTTGGGACATGGTGAACGACGAGGGGTAAGCGTCGCGCGTGGTGGGTATGTCACTCCACGATGGCCCCTTCGTTTGTGCCATTATATCCGGGGCCATACACCTGCCGAAATCCGCCGTCCGGCCAAACGACGGCAAGAGCTTTGGCTGTTGGGGATGGCGCCGCTATAATGCGGGTTTGTGCTGCCGTGTCAACGGCCTCCGGAGCGATCACTTTTTGCATGAAAATCGTTGTCGTCGTCCCTACCTTTAATGAAGTCGAGAACATCGAAGCCATCGTTGGTGAACTGCTGGCTTTGGGCTTGGACGGCCTCAGTGTTCTCATCGTCGATGATGAGTCGCCAGACGGCACGGGCAAGCTGGCCGACACGCTGGCTGCCCGCCATCCCTCCTGTGTTAACGTCCTGCACCGCCATGAGCGGCACGGCCTGGGCCTTGCCTATAAGGACGGGTTCAGACAGGCCCTGGCAGAGGGCGCCGACGCCATTGTGCAGATGGATGCCGACTTCTCGCACTCACCGCGCTATATCCCCCATTTTCTTGAGGCTCTTGCCGGCGCCGATGTGGTGATCGGGTCCCGCTATGTGAAAGGCGGCACGCTGGATGAGCAGTGGGGCTGGTGGCGGCGCTTCCTGAGCTGGTGGGCGAATGCGGTCTATACGCGCTTGCTGCTGGGCCTCCACGTGCGGGATGGCACGGCCGGCTACAAGATGTGGAGCCGGAGCGCCCTGGAGGGGATCGACTTCGGCACTATCGAGTCCAACGGCTACATCTTCCAGGTGGAGATGGCGTATGTGTGCGAGCGTCTGGGATACCGGATTGTCGAGCTACCCATTCACTTCGAGGATCGCCGCATCGGCCGCTCCAAGATGTCAATGCGCGTGAAGGCTGAGGCGGCGATGCGCACCCTGGAGATACGGTGGCGCCACCACCGCTTGCGCCCACGCGACCGCCTGACGCCAATAGCGCCGGCCGCCTGAACGCCATGGGTCTGTCGCGTCGCGAGCTGCGCCGGGAGCTTCTGGCGCTGCTTGTGTTGTTTCTGCTGCCTCTGCTGTGGTTTGGGCCGGTGGTGTTCGGCGCCAAGACACTGCTGCCGGCAGACAACATCTACCAGTACGAGCCCTGGCGCAGCTCGGCGGCCCAACTGGGAGTGGGTGAGCCGCACAACGCCCTGCTATCGGACCTGGTCCTGGAGAACTACGCCTGGAAGCACCTGATTCGCCAGGCGATCGGCCAGGGAGAGCTACCGCTCTGGAACCCCTACCTGTTCACGGGTGTGCCTTTCCTGGCTGCAGGCCAGCAATCAGCGCTGTACCCGCCGAGCATCGTCTTCTACGTCCTGCCGCTGCCCATGGCCTACGGCGTGTTCACCTGGCTGATGCTGGCGCTGGCGGGGATGAGCACCTATGTCTTTGCGCGCGTGCTGCGGGTGGGGCGGGCGGGGGCGCTCTTCGCCGGCATTGCCTACATGTTCTCCGGCTTCTTCGTCAGCTCGGTGGTCTTCCCGATGATGATCGCCGGCGCGGCGTGGCTGCCCCTTGTCCTGGCGCTGATCGAGCTGGTGGTGCGCAGACAGGAGGAGAAAGGCAACGCGCCTTTTGTGCCCGTGGCCTATATCGTGGCCGGCGCACTGGTGATCGGCATGGTGGCGCTGGCCGGGCACGTGGAGATCACGTACTACACGCTGCTGGTGGGGGGCATGTACAGCCTTTGGCGTCTGTTTGGCGTGTGGCGGCGCATTGGCGTGTGGCGTCCGGTGCTGCGCATCGCCGGCTGGCTGCTCTTCATGGCGGTGACGGGCCTGCTGTTAGCCGCCGTGCAGCTCCTGCCGCTTTATGAGCTGGTGTCGCAGAACTTTCGGCAGGGTTCAGTCAGCTACGGCGACGTGGTGGGCTGGGCATGGCCGGTGCGGCAGATTTTCACCTTTGTGCTTCCTGATCTCTTCGGCAACCCGTCTCATCACACCATCCGGGATTGGTGGACGGGACAGCGCTACGATGTCTGGCTCAATGCCGCCGGCCAGGAGACGCGGACGGTCTTCTGGGGCATCAAGAACTACGTGGAGGGGGCCAACTACGTCGGCATCCTTACGCTGGTGTTTGCGGTACTGGCCTTTTTCGATGTGGGCGGCCGCCTGCGGGGCGAGCCTGTACGGCAGCCTCCCGACAGACCGGGCTGGGTGCGCCCCCCCACGGGGCGGTTCTATGTCATCGGCTTCGCCCTTTTGGCGGTGCTTTCTCTGGCCTTTGCGTTCGGCACGCCGCTGTATGGGATCCTTTACTATGGCCTGCCGGGCTATAAGCAGCTCCATTCGGCCTTTCGCTGGGTCTTCCCGTACACGATGGCCATGGCCATGCTGGCCGGGTTCGGGTTCGAACGCCTCCAGCTTGCCGTCGAGGGCGTTCACCTCGGCGTGCTGGGCGGGGCGCGGCACTTCCGGCGGTTGACCTTCACGGATTCGGCCCGGCTTGCGGGCTACGGTCTGGCGGGCCTGGGCGGCCTGGTGCTGTTGCTGCTGCTTGTCAGCCGGTTTGTTCCCGGTCCCTTCGTGGCCCTGGGCGACCGGGTGGTGGCGGCTTCGGTGCAGGCCGAGGCGGTCTTCGCCGACGGGCGGTTGTTCTGGAGCTATGAGGCAGGGCGTCTGCTGCAGTTTGGCTTCATGCTGCTCAGCTCAGGGGCGGTGCTCCTGCTGGCGCTGACGCCTTTCGGCCAGCGCCGGCTCATCGGGCCCGTCGATGCCCAAGCCGAAGCGAATGCCGTCGCCGACAAGGGCTTCACCTGGTCGGTGGGCCTGCGGATCTGGCAGATGGCGACGCTGGTGCTGCTCTTCCTCGACCTGTGGCTGATCGGCGCCGGCTTCAATCCCAGGGTGGACCCGGCGCTGCTCGAGTTCCGCCCGCCTGCCGCACGCTGGCTGGTCCAGCAGCGCGATGCCGGGCAGCCCTGGCGCTTCACGACCTTGCAGGACCCCGAGGAGCAGAAGACCTATAACGCCAACCTGGGGATGCTCGATGGCCTGGAGGACATCCGGGGCTACGATTCGATCATTCCGCGGCAGTACGCGCAGTACATGGGGCAGCTCCAGACCCAGGGCGACCTGCTCTACAACCGGATTGGGCCGATTTACGTCCCCAATTTCCCGGCGCTCAGCGATCCGCTGTTCAACCTCCTGGGCGTTCGCTACGTCGTCACCACGCAGGAGATCCCCAATCCGGGCTACCGGCTCGTCTACAATGACGAGGTGCGGATCTACGAGAACGAGAACGCCGTTCCCCGCGCCCTGGTCGTGCCACAGGCGGTAGCCTCCGGCGACGAGGGTCTTTGGGATACCGTGCGGGCGCAGGACCCGCGGCAGACGGTCGTGCTGAGCACCCAGGAGTCCCTGCCAGGGTCTGTGTTCGGCAGCAAGCGCGAGGCCAAGGTGCGCAGCTACGGCCTGAACGACGTCGAGGTCGAAGTCGACGTCGATGCGCCGGGCTGGCTGGTCTTGAATGATGCCTATTTCCCCGGCTGGCGCGCCTATATCCGTCCGGCGGCGGCGAACGACACCGGTGAGGGAGAGCACGAGGCGGAACTGACGGTGTACCGGGCCAACGGCAATTTCCGAGCCGTGCACATCGACCAGCCTGGCTGGTCGATTGTTCGGTTCCACTACACGCCGCTCTCGTTCAAGCTGGGGCTCTACACGAGCTTCCTGGCGGGCATGTTCCTGCTGCTCCTGGTGGGCTGGTGGGCATGGGGACGCTTCTACCGTGAGCAGACGAGCGCGGACGCCTCGGTGCAGCGGGTGGCGAAGAATTCGCTGGTGCCTATGGCAATGTCGTTGATCAACAAGTTGATCGACTACGCCTTCGCCCTGTTCTACCTGCGCATTCTGAACCCGGCCGGCGTGGGCGCCTATACCTTCGCCGTCCAGCTCTACACCCTGTTTGAGATCGTCGTGCGCTTCGGGCTGGGCACGCTTCTGACCCGAGAGGTCTCCCGGCAGCCCGGCGATGACAACGCCAACCGCTACCTGGGCAACGTGGTCGTGCTGCGGTCGCTGTTGTGGCTGGCGGCCATGCCGCTCATGGCTTTGATCACGGGCCTCTACTACCGGTCAGGGGCCATCGACCAGCAGACCGTCATTGCCGTCGCCATCTTTGCCGCCGCTCTCTTTTTCGCCAACATCAGCGATGCCTGTTCGTCCGTCTTCTACGCCTACGAGCGCATGGAGTATCCGGCGAGCGTCTCGTCGTTCCTGGCGCTGGCGCGTGTGGCGTTCGGCGCCCTGGTGCTGCTGGTCGGCTGGGGGTTCATCGGCCTGGCGCTGGTCAGTCTGGTCATCAACATGGTGCAGTCGGTCTGGCTCTACCTGATCCTGCGCCAGCGCGTGCTGCAGCCGCGGATGGTCCTGCGGGATTGGAAGCTGCAGGGGTGGATGCTGCGGGAAAGCTGGCCCCTCATGGTCAACAATCTGCTGGCGACCGCCTTCTGGCGGATCGATATCCTGATCCTGACGCCGGTGGTGGGTGCGTTCGGCGTGGGCCTCTACTCGGCGGCCTACAAGTACATCGACGGTCTCAACGTCATTCCCGCCTATTTCACACTGGCGGTGTTTCCCGTCATGTCGCGCTTTGCGGGGGATGCGCCCGACCGCCTGCTGCGCACCCACAAGCTGGCCCTGCGGCTCCTGACCACGATCGCCCTCCCGATCACGGTGTTCGTCTTCTTCTGCGCCGAGCCCCTGATCCTGATCCTGGGCGGTCGCGACTACGTGCCCGGCGCGGTGGTCGCCCTGCAGATCCTCATCCTCAGCATCACGATCGGGTTCATGAACTCGGTCACCCACTACGTCCTGATCGCCGTGGGCCAACAACGCTTCCTGACACGCGCCTTCGTGGCGGGCGTCCTCTTCAACCTCGCCGCCAACCTCATCCTCATCCCCCGCTATGGGGTGCCGGCGGCCGCCCTCACCACGGTGCTCTCGGAGTTCGCGCTCTTCTTCCCCTTCTACTACGCCATTCGCAAACACGTCGCGCCCCTACCGTGGGTGGACCTGCTCTGGCGCCAGCTCGTGGCCGCCCTGGTCATGGCGGCGGTCTTTGTGCTGGTGGGGCCGTCCAGTCTGTTTCTAGCCATCTTCCTGGCCTTTGCGCTTTACGTGGCAGGGCTGTTCGTGACGGGGGCGCACCGGGCGGAGGATATGCAGGCGGTGTGGAGCGTGCTGCCAATCGGCCGGCTGCGGTCGGTTTGGCGACGAACTGCGGATGCCTGATCATTAGGCCACTATGGAAAGACCCCTCAAGCCGCGTCTCCTTCTGATCGAAGATGAAGCCAGTCTGCGCAAAACGCTGACGGCGGGCCTGGAAGAGCAGGGGTACGAGATCACGACTGCCGCCGACGGCTTCGAGGCGCTGCAGAAGGCACACACCAAGGCGTTCGACCTGCTGATCGTCGACCTGATGCTGCCCGGCCTGGACGGCCTTTCGGTCATCCGAGCGGTACGGCAGGAATGGGAAGTGCCGGTGCTGATCCTGACGGCGCGCAGCTTGGACATGGACAAGATCGTCGGCCTGGAAACGGGCGCCGACGACTACCTGACCAAGCCCTTCAGCCTGGGCGAACTGCTGGCGCGCATTCGTGCCCTGCTGCGCCGGGCCGAGCGCAGCGCCCCGCGCGACGTCCTGGCCTCGGGCGGCATTGCGCTGGACCTGGTGGGACGCCGGGCGACGCTCAACGGGCAGGCGCTGAACCTGAGCCCCAAGGAGTTCAGTCTTCTGGCCGAGTTGATGCGCCACGAGCGCGCCGTGCTCAGCCGCGATCTGCTGCTGACGCGGGTCTGGGGCTATGACTATATGGGCGACTCGCGCACGGTCGATGTCCACGTGCGCTGGCTGCGGGAGAAGATCGAGCGGGACCCCTCCCACCCTGTGATGATCCAGACGGTGCGCGGCATTGGCTACCGTTTTGAGGGCGAGCCCAGGGAGCCGGCCCGGGAGGAAGAGCCGGGTGTGGATGGCGGATGACCCTGGCGGCGTGGGGCCTGGTCGTTATCCTGGCGCTGGCGGCGGTCTTCCTTGCCTGGCGCTGGCGCCTGGCTGAAACGACCCTCAAGTCCGCGCTCGACAGGCTGCGCGGCATTCGCGAACAGGCGGAGGTGCTGGAGCAGACGACCGCGACCCAGCAGGCCTATTTGGCGAGCCTGGTCCAGGCGGATGGGCCGGCGCTGCTGCTCGTGGATGCGCAGCAGACGGTGCACTGGATCAACGACGTGGCGCGTGACATGGGCCTCGAACCGATCGATCTGCCCGTCCCTCTGAGCCGGGCCGTGCGCAGCTTCGAACTGCTGGACCTGGCGGCGCGGGCCCTGGAGACGCCAGGCCAGCACGAGCGCCAGTTCTCGCGGGAGGGGCGCATCTACCACGCGCAGGCCATGCAGACGTCCGCCCAGCCCCTGCTGGTGCTGCTGGTGGTCAAGGATGTGACGGAGCTGCAGCGCCTGGGCCGCGCCCGCCGCGACTTTGTCGCCAATATCTCCCACGATCTGCGCACTCCGATCACGACCCTCCAGCTCATGGTGGAGACGCTGCAGGGCAGCGCCGGCAGCGACGACGCCCGCCGCCAGCAACTGGTAGGGGGCATCAAGGAGCAGATCGCGACCATCCAGCAACTGGCCCAGGAGATGCTTGACCTGAGCATGATCGAGTCCGGGCGCATGCCGCTGCGGATGGTGGAGATCGCAGTGGGCGCCCTGATCGAACCGGTCCTGCAGCGCATGCAGCCGCAGGCGGCGCCCAAGAGGCTCAGCCTGACGGCCCGCTACGATCACACCCTGGAGGTCCTGGCCGACCCCGACAACGTGCGCCGCGTGCTCCAGAACCTTGTGCACAATGCCCTGAAGTTCACGCCCCCAGACGGCGCCATCACCGTGGGCGCCACAGAGGCGGGGGACGACGTCCGCTTTTGGGTCCAGGACAGCGGGAAGGGAATCGACCCCGACGACCTCCCCCGCATCTTTGAACGATTCTACAAGGCCGACCGCACGCGCAGCGAGACCGGCACCGGCCTGGGCCTGGCCATCGCCCGCCACATCGTCGAGGCGCATGGCGGACGCATCTGGGCCGAGAGCGTGTATGGGAAAGGGGCGATCTTCTACTTCACGCTGCCGGGAAAGTCCTCAGTCGTCAGTCGTTAGTCGGTCAGTAGTCAGTCGTCAGACAAGCTGCGTCCACCTGGACGCGTCTGACGACTGGCTACTGACGACTGTCTACTTCAATGCTGGACAGGCGTCGCGGATGACGTCGGCGACGTATTCGACGTCGGCAGGCGACAGCGAGGAGGCGGATGGCAGGTAGAAGCCGTCGCGGCAGAGGCTCTCCGCCACGGGGTAGCGCTGGCCCTTGAACTTCTGCCAGTAGACCGGCTGGCAGTGCATGGGGATGAAGAAGGTGCGGGTCTCGATGCCGTGGTCGGCAAGAACGGCCCGGAGCTGGTCACGGCCCATGCCGTACTTCTCTTTGTCCACGAGGATGCCGTACATCCAGTAGACGTTCTTTGCCCAGGAGGCCTCGGGGGGCGTGGTGATGCCGGGGATCTCACGCAGGCGGGCGGTGTAGGCGGCGGCATGGCTGCGCCTGGCGGCGACAAAGCCGTCAAGCTGCTCCACCTGGGCCAGGCCGACGGCAGCCTGCAGATTGGTCATCCGGTAGTTGTAGCCCACGTACTTGTGCCAGAAGTGGCGCTCATGGCTGAAGGCGTGGTCGCGCAGGTTCCAGGCCAGGCGGGCGAGCTCGGTGTTGTCGGTCGTGATCATGCCACCTTCGCCGGTGGTGATGATCTTGTTGCCGTAGAAGCTGAACACGCCGGCATCGCTGAGGCCGCCGCAGCGCCGGCCCTTGTATTCGGCGCCATGAGCCTCTGCCGAATCCTCCATGACCCAGATGCCGCGGCTGCGGGCGAGGTCCAGGATGGGGTCCATGTCCACGGGGTGGCCATAGATGTGAACGGGCAGAATGGCCTTGGTCTTGGGCGTGATCTTGGCGGCCACCTGTTCGGGGTCCATCTGCCAGTAGGTCGGCTCGTTGTCCACCAGCACGGGCTTGGCGCCGACGTAGGTGACGGCGTTGAGCGTGGCGATCATGGTGAACGTGGGCAGGATGACCTCGTCGTCGGGCTCGAGGCCAAGCGTCGACAGCGCCAGGTGCAGCGCCACCGTGCCGTTGTTGCACGAGATGCCGTACTTGGTGCCACAGGCGGCGGCGAAGCGGGACTCGAACTCCGGGATAAAGCTGCCGGCCGAGGAGATCCAGTTGGTTTCCACCGCCCGCATGACGTATTTCATCTCGTTGCCGCCCAGGGTGGGCTCGCAAACGGGAATGAAGCTGCGGCGGGTCGGCTCGTCGAAGGAGGGGATGGCGCGGTAGCCGAGCCTGACCACCGGGTCGGCGAAGGGGATGATCTCAGCCAGATCGCCCATTTCCTCTAGGGAAAGCTCTGCAGGTTTAAGCATAGGTCAACCTAAGAATGGGTTAGGGTTCGTGAAAGTGCGGCTAGGGCTGCGGGTCGGTGCGCGGCGCCGGCTTGGGTGCAGGCTGCGATCGGCGACGTCGCTCGCGGTAGACCTGCCAAATGGTGCCGACATAGTATTTGCCTTTGTCCAGGTAGTCCGCCAGGACGGCCCCGGTCTTGCTGTCGCCTTCGGTGCGGGGCACGCAGACGTAGGGCACCTCGATCAGCCGGTAGCCGGCGCCGATGGCACGGCCAAGCAGGTCGATGCAGTATTCGCCGTAGTCACCGCGCAGGCGCAGGCGCTCGAGCACCGGGGCACGGGCGGCGATGAAGCCGCTGGTGTAGTCGTGCACCTGGGAGCCGAGCAGGAGCATGGCGTAGTGGTTGATGATCCAGCTCAGCGTGCGGGGCATGAAGCCGTGGGCGACATCGGCGCCGCCGGGCACCCAACGCGAGCCCACGGCAATGTCGGCCCCGTGCTCACGGATGGCTGCCACGAGCTGCGGCACGACCTCGGGCGGCATGGAGAGGTCACAGTCCATCCAGGTGACGACATCGGCGCCGTAAGTGTGAATGGCTTCGTCGATACCGCGCTGGATGGCAGAAGTGAGTCCCCGCTCGGTGGTGCGGTGGATGAGGGCCACGCGCTGGGACCCGTCGCGGTTCAGTTCTGTGGCCAGGCCGGCGACGACCTGGGCCGTGCCGTCAGGCGAGTTGTCGTCCACGACCAACACCATGGCATTGGCGGGCATCGCCTGCAGCAGGCGCGTGATCAAAGGGCCGATGTTGCCCTTCTCGTTGTAGGTGGGAAGGACGGTGCAGGTGAGCATGGCGAGGGTGCGGAATGCGGACGGGACGCTGGGGGCCGACGGATATGCGGAGCGACGGAGGGTGCTCGCGCTCTGGCCCAAACATCAAGCATACAAGAGGCGGGAATGAGAGTCAATAACCTGGGGCCCGAAGATAGGCGCAGGTGACAAGATCGTCATCTGCCGACCGTGTTAACCAGTCTTAACGGGAAGTTAACGGTGGGTTGAAGAACGGTATCCGGCGGGCTGCTATCCTGGGGTTGAAATTCAGGAAATCGCAGCGCCTTGGCCGTCCAAGAGCACGGCAGTGGACGCCACCATGCGCGCCAACATCCATCATCTCTCTGGAGGAGAAATGAAACGCGTTTTTGTCTTTATCAGCCTCGCCTTGCTGCTCGCCGTCCTGCTGGCAGCCTGCGGCGGCGGCTCCACCCCTGCTCCCACCGCAGCACCCGCGGCCGAGCCCACCAAAGCGACAGAACCGACCAAGGCCCCGGAAGCTACCACGGCCACCGAGCCCACCAAGGCGCCCGAGGCCACGAAAGCGCCTGCGGCTGCTGCTTCGGCGGCGGCGCCGACGCCGGTGCCTGGTTTGAGTGGGAAGCTGACAGCGGCGGGTTCGTCGGCGCTGCTGCCGATGATGCAGTTGGCGGCGACGCAGTTCCAGCAGGTGAACAAGGGCGTGCAGATCAGTGTGACGGCGGGCGGTTCGGGCGCCGGGCGTTCGCAGGTGTGCCAGGGTCAAATCGACATTGGCAACAGCGACGTGAA
>JAKOVD010000092.1 GCA_029782215.1 Chloroflexota bacterium | reverse complement strand
ATGCCTTTGCGGAAGTGCTTGAGGGTGACGGGTTTCTCGTCGTACTTCATTGAAATCCATGCCTTGCCCAGCCTGACATGGCCGGAACGTGCCCGAATGCGCCCCACCTTGCCGCGTTGCGTCTTGCCCAGCCTGCCTCGCGCAGCCGCAACCAACCGCGCCAAGCCTTGCCCAGTGATGCTGCCGAAGCAACACCACCGGGCAAAGCTTGGCACGCAGCGTAACTAGGCAATGCGCTTTGCCGTGAAGCGGCCATACTGCGGGCGCCAGTCGCCAAGGCCGATGATCTGGCCGGCGGTCTTCATCCAGTCGTCAATCCGTGCCGCGTTGACCTGGTCGAGGTCCACTTGCAGGTTGACAGTAGCGGCCCATTCGGGGAAGATAGGACGCATTCGAGCCACGCGTGCGGTTCCGACCCGTACCAGGGCGCTGAATCGATGGCCCTCGGTCTGCCAGAGTTCCACCTCTGACCGGGGGCCGTTGTATTCCAGGTCGCTGGATTCGGTGCAGAAGACGGCAGACTTGGCGAGCACGCCTTCCTTGCTCTTCTTGGCAGCGTTGATGAGCATAGCTTCAACGTTGGACTGTGGGATCATCGGGCCGTTTCCGTTCATGTACAGCCCAGCCACGAACTCGATGCGGGCCATCTCCTCGTAGTCGCTCTCTGTCTTGCTCCGCTTGCTGCTGACCTGTTTCAGCATCTTGGCATACTTGTTGAGAGGATCGGCGGTCTGGCCGTTGTGCATGATCATGGGAGCTACTGAGGTCAAACGGTAGCTCAGTTCTTGCCAGTTCATTGATGAACCTCGTGATTTTCTGTGGGAGTCGGGTAGCTTCAATCTCACGACCTTCGTAGCGGTCGGAGCGGATAGCGTCGGTGATCACTTCGTGACACCGACTGCACAGCGTGATCAGGTCGTCCTGCACGCTCTCCTTGGGGATACGCTTGTAGCTGCTTGGTCTGTGATGCACCTCCAACTGCCATTTTGAGCCGTCGTGATCGCACAGACGGCAGCGATGCCCATCGGCGGCAAGTCGGGCTTTGCGCTTGCGCCGCCATGAAGGGCTGTTGATGTAGGCGTTGTAGTCCATTGCGGTCTCCTAGCACGTGTGATCCATAGCTTGCCCTGCCGCATGCTACCAAGTGCTGCCATGCCATGTCGCACCATGCCGCCCGGACCAAACCGTGCCATGAAAGGATGATTGCATCCTTGCCATGCCACGTCCGACCCTGCCCTACCACACCCAAGACAACCCGACCGCACCACACCGTACCGGATCAGGACCTGCCAAACCCGACCGTGAAAGGATGATTGCATCCTTGCCTTGTCGTACCATGCCCCGCCCCACCGCTCCCGACACCACCGTGCCGTACCTGATCGTATCAAGCCGCACCCAACCATACCTGACCAGTACCGACCATATCTCGCCCCATCCCGCCATGCCCTGAAAGGATGATCGCATCCTTGCCATGCCGCATTTGGCCGCAATCTGCCGAAGCGTGCCATACCGCACCGAACCCAACCGAACCCATCGCGCCGAACCCTGCCCTGAGAAGATGATTGCATCCTTACCTTGCCAAACTCCACAGTGCCCGACATCGCCAAGTCGTACCTAACCGTGCCCATTCCCACCTTGCCCAACAGAGCCAAACCGGACCTTGTACTGCCATGCCATTGACTGTTTTGCATAACAAAACCGCTCCATTGTGCGTACCGTTTCTTGTCACGGAACACGGCGAGCGGGTTACGCTTGCACAATGGAGCGGGTTTGCTGCTTACGACATGGTAAGCGTATGCAATTGAAAAACGGCGGGTAAAGAAAAACCCGCTCCAAACGTGTTCCGTGACAAGAGGAATCATAGCAAAGATCGGCTTGCAAAGCAAGTTCGTGACCACCAGCTAACGAGCCTCATAGCCGGTTGCCTCCCGAACGAAGCCAAGAACCACGGCGTCCTTGTAGCCGTAGAACCGGGCACACAGGCTGTTGAGCGATGCGCCCCGCTCGTACATCAGGCGCATCTGCGCTGCCTCAGCCGCCGTTGGCGCTCGCCCCCGGTCGATCAAATTGTGGCTTGCGGTTTCCAAAACAACCGGTTGGGGCTGCCAAAAGGCCGGTTGGGGCTGGTTGGAGGTCCCACCGGTGGCCACCGGTGGGATGCCATCCTCGTGGTAGATGGGCGAGAGGGGAAGCGTGGGGCGGGGGACGGGGGCGAACTGGATCAGGCGCTCGTGCGCCATCGAGTAGGCGACGCCGGCGGGCAGGGAGGGCAGATCGACCTGCCGGCCCAGCCGGAACATCTCGGCCACGGTCTGGGCGTTCCGAAAGAGGAAGACGTTGGCCAGGTTGCTGCGCACGTGTGTGTCGAACACGTCCGCCTTCGCGACCTGCGTGATCGCAATCAGGCCGACGCCTTCCTTGCGGCCCATGCGGGCGATGTTGCGGAGCTGCACCCGCATGTTGAGAGCGGCATCGCGGTCCAGGTCCTTGAGGTTGTCGAGCACGGCCTCCATCTCCTCGACGATGAGGTACAGGTACGGCAGGCGCTGCGGCAGGCGGCTGATGTGGGGGGCGTCGGCGTCACGGAGCAGGCCCTGGCGGCGCTCGAACTCGCCGTAAACGGCGGCCACGGCCCGGGCAATGCCCTGGTCCGAGTAGGCGTTGGCCTGGCTGTTCCAGTCCACGCCCCCCGGCTCGCAGATGACGAACTCGACGGCGTGCATCCTGGCCAGCTCGCGCGTGATGGTGCGCACGGCGGTGGACTTGCCGGATCCGGTCTGGCCGACGAGGAGCCAGTGCGGGCGGATAAGGGGGTCGATGTCGGTGAGGTCGAAGGTTGAAGGTTGAAGGTTGAAGGTTGGTGGTTCGGGGGCGGGGGGCAGGGGGCCGGGGGCAGGGAGGGCAGGGAGACCATGCAAGGCGGCGCGGGTGGCGGCGGCGGTGGGGCGGACGCCGTTGGCGGCCTGAGCGTGGGTCCAGGCGGCGACGGCCTTGACGGCATCGGGCGTGGCGTCGTACCAGTCGGTGCCCTTGACGAGGGGGAACATGCCGGCGACGGTGGGAAAGACCACGTGACGCATGTGCCAGCGGCGGACGATGTCGGTGCCGGCAAAGGCGGCGGCGTAGGCCAAGGCGATGGCGCCACCGGCGATGAGCAGATAGGGCAGGATGCGGGCGAGCAGTTCGACGGCCAGGCGCACGGCAGGGCTGAGCATGGCGACGGCCATGACGGCGGCG
Source organism: Chloroflexota bacterium (assembly GCA_029782215.1). Classification (GTDB taxonomy): domain Bacteria; phylum Chloroflexota; class Anaerolineae; order J102; family J102; genus SSF26. The sequence continues at coordinate 1,747 of JAKOVD010000092.1, read as the reverse complement.
CAGCCAAGCGGCGAGGTGAGGGCCACCAGCACCAGGACGCCGCGCAGGGTGGACCCGGCCTTGGCGGTCATGCCGGCAGCACCGAGAGCAGAAAGAGCACCTGGGCATTCCAGGCGGCATTCCAGGCGCCGGTCCAGGCTTCGGCCCAGGCGGCAGGGCGCTGGAACGGCCCCACGCCGCGCACGGCCTGCTTTGCTGCCGCCCAGGCCGTACACCAGGCAGCCAGCCAGGCGGCGCCGGCGGCATCCTGGTCTGCTGCAAGCTGTTCAGCGTTCCAGACGGCATACCAGGCGGCCGTCCAGCCTGCTACCGGATCGCTGCCTGCCCGATCCCAGACGAGCTGCAGCAGCGAGCGCCGCGTGTGGCCGAACTCCCAGGGGTCTGGCTGCTCTGCCGGGGCGTCCGGCTCCATCGCTTCGCAGGCTTGCTGCAAGCACCAGCCGATGAACGATTCCAGCACGTCTGGAGGCAGTTGGCCGGGTTGCAGGGCCTGGCGAATGCGGTCGATGGCAGGGATAGAGGTGTCTGCCAGCAGGGCCGGCATTTCACTGATGCCTTGTGGTTTGGATGCTAATGTCATAGTCAGGAATCAAGGGTGACAGCCGGCCACTGGCGCCCCGTCTGCACGCCGATGGCGAAGAGGATCTCGCAGAGGGCACGCACGTCGTCGAAGCCGACGGGGAACAACGGCCGTTGGTCGATGTCGCCCCTGCGCAACGGCGCCGCATCCTTCGGTGCGGTGGCGGCCATGTAGCAGCCCCAGGCGATGGCCGTGATGGTGCCGGCGTCATCGGCGCAGTAGGGATGCCGCACGTCGTCCGGCCATTCGGGCAGCGTCGCCAGCAGGGTGGCGGCCCAGGCGCCGATCTCGTCGTCTGTCCAGAGAGCGTCACGCATGGGGCACGTCCACGATGTATTCGTAGGTTGTGGCGCGGCTGTTGAGGTGGTCGCACAGGGCGAGGGCGTCGGCCAGCGTGCCGAGACGGCGGTAGGACATGACGTTGCCGCTGCGGCGGTGGACCTGGTCGATCACCCAGCCCTGGCTGATGGCCCCTTCGGGCTGCTCGCCGGCGTCACGAAAGCTGCCGTCGCCGGGCGGGACGATGTGCACGCGCTTGAGATGGCCCACGCGCTCGAAGGGAACGTGGCCGTAGCGGCGCAGCGTGTTGAGGCGGTCCTCCAGCACGGATGGCTCGACGTTGAGGCCACGGTCCTGGAGGTAGTCGATGAACGCCGTCTGCGGCATGGCCTGGCGCAGGTTGGCGGCCAGGTTGACGATGCTGCGGTTGAGGGGGTCCGAAAGCATGTTAGGGGCGGCCATAGGGTTGTGGGGAGATGGCAATGAGGTAGAGGGTGGCGATGATCAGGGACAGCAAGCCAAAGGCTTTGAGCAGGCGGCGCTGGCGGCGTCTTCTTCGGTAGGTCTGCATATAGGTGCTGATGGCGCCGGTCCGGGCGAGGCGCAGGTATTGTTGGTCGTTCACTTGGCAACTCCGTTGGTGGCAGGGCGGCTGGTGTCTTTGCGCATGGTGTGCAGGCTGAGGGCGTCGGAGAGGATGGCAGTGATGGCCCGGTCGTTGGCGGCGTAGTGGCAGAGGGTGAGCAGGGCGGTCATGAGGGCGGGCAAGGGGATGGCGCCGCTGGCGTCGAGGGGGACGGAGAGGGTGAGGGTGGTTGAAGGTTGAAGGTTGAAGGTTGAAGGTGCGCTTTCGACCTTCAACTTTGAACCTGCGATTTTGAGCGGGCG
>JAKOVD010000073.1 GCA_029782215.1 Chloroflexota bacterium | reverse complement strand
TTCCTCACCCTTCCAGTAGTTGGGGCCGATGTTCTGGAAGCCCATGGTGGCGGCTTCCCACTGGTCGTTGGTGCCCATGGCGAGGGGGGTGTACTTGCCGTCGGCCTTGACCTTGTCAAGGAGGGCGAAGAACTCGGCTTCGGTCTTGGGTTCTTCCAGGCCAAGCTCCTTGAAGATGGCCTTGTTGTACATGAAGCCGTGAATGACGGAGGCCATGGGGACGCAGAACACGGTCTTGCCGTCGTCAGTGATCCAGGCGCTCTTGGCGACGTCGCTGAAGTTCTCCATGCCGGGGAGGTCATTCAGCGGGGCGAGGTAGCCCTTCTGGAAGAGGGCGAGGGAGGCGTCGAAGGGGCGGCAGGTGATGAGGTCGCCGGCAGAGCCGCCTTCGAGCTTGGCATTGAGGGCGCCGTTGTACTCGGCCGGTGCGGCCGGTGCGAAGGTGACCTTAATGTCGGGATAGTGCTTGTTGAAGGCCGGGATGATGACGTCCTGCCAGATCTGCAGGTCGTCGTTGCGCCAGCTTTCGATCGTCAGGGATGCCTTCTCGCCTGCCGGGGCCGCGGGCGGCTCGGTCGGTTTGGCTTCAGGCGCCTTGGTGGGTTCCGGGGCCTTGGTGGCTTCCGGGGCTTTGGTTGGCTCAGCAGCCGGGGCCTTGGTCGGTTCGGCCGCAGGAGCCTGGGTGGGCTGCGCAGCCTGGCCGCCGCAGGCAGCGATGATGGCTGCCAGCGCCAGCACCAGCATCAGAACGAGCAGCTTACGAGACATGGGGATACTCCTCCTCTGGAGATCGTGGAATGGAATGGGATCGCGTTCGGGTGACGGGCATTTCGAACAACTCAATGGCATGCTCCTTTAGGATAGGGAAAGATGCCGCCGGCAGTAATGCGCACACGCCCCGAGCGGACGGCGCACTGGCCGGTGGCCTTCTGGCACAATGGCCGCGGTAACGCCCTTGACTGTAAGAGGCCGTGATGCACGGAGACGGCTGTCATGAGGGTATCGGTTGGATGCTCTGGACCAGAACCAGCAGGGTGGTCGCCCGTTGAGTGACCGCGGCGACAGGTTGCCTCGTCGCGTGAGAAACGCCTTTGTTTACACCAGAATGCTGGGTAGCGCCCCCATTGTAAGCCCCGATGCGCGTGTATGTCAACGAAAGTGACAAGCTCCTGGCACTGCGCCTGCAATCCCATCCCCCCGTGCGGTCGGGACGGCATAGCGCCCCGACCGCACGAGTCCCATTTCTTATCCGCAGCCGCCACCGCCGTGGTCGCGCTTGACCTGCAGCTTGATCTTGGGCGTGTAGTCCAATTGCCACTCATGCGGCGAAGGATCGGCCGCCGCAAAGCGGTCGCCGAGGGCTGCCGGGAACGTGAAGCAGAGCGTGTCGTCGCCGGAGGGCGAAGCGACCTTGACGATGTCATTCTCCTCTTTCCCAAAGGTGGCAATCCATTCGTTGATGCCTCCCTCGAGGATGTAGGTATTGGAAACGCTCTCGGCCGTCAGGGTCTTCCAGGCTTCGGTTGCCGCCTTCTCATCGTTGCCGACAAGCACGATGACGGCATTGGGGAGCTGTTGGGTTTGCAGCTCCGGGACAACCTCATGAATCTGGGCGAGCGGGACGTTCTGCGAGCCGGCGATGTGGAACTGGTTGAAGTCGGCCTCCGGCCGCACGTCGAGCATGGTGAGCTTCAGGGTGTCATCGCCGATGGTGGCAAGCAGCTCGCCGGGCTGGATCTGCACGTCACGGTGCGCCAGGGCTGCGTCTTTGACGGCGGCGACCCGGGCGTATTTCTGCTGCGTCGTCGGCATGCCGATCAGGATGATGCTGGCCGCGAAGGTGACGATGCCGACGGCGAGGTAGCGCCGCCAGCGCGGTTCTTTGCTGAGGTCGCGACCGCCAAAGATGTGCTCGAGCTGTTCCGCCCCCCAGAACATGAACAGGGCCATCAAGACGATGCCGACGACTACGACGCCGGTGGGCAAGCCAAGCCATTCGGGAATCGTCAGGCGCCCAAGGTAACCGGCGTTGTTCCACCAGAGGTCATAGAAGCGCTCGGTCTCCCCGAAAACGAGAATGCCGAAGAGGACGCCGAGCACGAAGAAGAGCCCATCGATCTTGCGCGTCGCCATCGCCACCAGGGAGGTGCCGGGACAGAAGCCGCCGATGATGAAGCCCACGCCCATGATCAAGCCGCCGGCGATGCCGGAGGCCAGGTAGGTGGGGTTGACCCAGACCAGGCTGAAGTCGAGGATGCCCAGGCCCACGGTGATGAACAGCAGCACCATCGCCGTGATGATAGCCCCGAACATTACTTTCAGCACGGTCATGTCCTTGAAGTAGAACTGGGCTGCCAGCTTGGTAGAGTTGCCAAAGCCGGAGCTTTCCAGGACGAAGCCAAACGCAAACCCGATCAGGCCAAAGACCACGAACATCAGGGGCTTGCCTACGAGGGTTTCGAGCTGAAGTGGGAACATCATGGTCACCCTCCTAATTCCAGAGCCGCCGCACGAAGTAGGCGAGCGCATAAGCGCCGCCGAACACGGCGAACATGAACGCCCAGGAGCCGACCGAGAGAACGGCGCCCCCGGACAAGGCCTGACCCGAGGTGCACCCGCGGGCCATACGGGCGCCGTAGCCCATGATGGCGCCGCCGATGAAGGCCATCAGCCACCGGGTGCGCACGGAGATGTTTGGCCCTTTGTTGGTCTCAACCTGCAGCCGGCCGTTGCGCCAACCGGAGACGAAGCCGCCCAGGATGGTTCCAAAGACGAGCGGCACGACCCAGTCGTCCAGTGGGTTCTTGTCGCCGCCAGCCAGCTTGATGAGGTAGGGAATGCGGTCCACGTGGGCTGGGGCGATGAGGTCCTCCACGAAGACGACGATCCGGTTCAAGCCGCCTGACGCTCCCAGTCCGTTGCCGGTCAGGAAGAAGGCGGCGAACAGCACCAGGCCCAGGAGCAGCCCCCCCAGGTAGGGGTGAATGTAGTCTCGCTTCGGGCGGTCGAAGAGGCGCGTTTTCCAGGTCTTGTTTGGCACATCCATCGTTGTCGTCATTGCTTCACGTTTCCTTGTGTGTTGTGGTTAGTCCCCGGCCGGCTCGGCGGCGTGGACGGGGACGTTTTCCCAGCCCGTGACCATCGCGCTGATGTCTTCGCCCACGGTCGCGCCGGTGGTGGTCAGGTAGACATGCGCCACCACGAAGGTGGCAAGCAGCCAGGCCACCATGGTGTGGAACGGCGCCAGCAGCGGCAGCCCTCCCATCATGCGGGCCACCTGTGGCCACTGCTGCACGCCCCACATGACGGCCCCGGTCAGGATTTGCAGCGGCAGCAGGACGTTGAGCAGACCGAAATAGGTGACCTGCTGCAGGGGGTTGAGCTTCTTCTTATACGTTTTGTCGAAGGGATGCGGCTTGCCCTTGAAAACTCCCTCCAGGTAGTACTTGGCCTGACCGATCGCCTGGTCGAAGAAGCCGTAGGGCCGGGGGATGAACTGGCGGATCTGCCCGCTCGTCAGGTGCCAGAAGAGCGCCAGTCCGGCATTGGCAACCAGGATGATGGCCAGGGCGTTGTGCAGCGTGACCACGTGGCGGAAGGCGAAGGCGCCGAACATATCCGGCCGGTGGATGATCAGGCCGGTGAAGAGCAGCAGGATGATGGTCAACGTTTGCAGCCAGTGCCAGAAGCGCTCGTAGCGGTCGTACATGTAGACGCGTTTCGTCGCCAGGGTGGGCCTGGGTTGGCGCAGCGACGACAGATAGCGCAGCGTCCCGTGAGCAAGGATGGCGAGCAGCGTGCCGGCGAAAACCAGCGCCCCCAGCCAGTCCAGCCAGGAAACGTGATTGTGGCCAAAGACGTACAGGCCGTCCCGTTCGGGTTCGGGCTGGTAGAGGAGCGAGCCGCCGCTGCGCGTCACGTCGCCGCTTGCGGCGACATTGACGTTCTTGACGAATGCGGGCAGCACGCCGGCGGGTATGTGGCCCGACAGTTGGAGGGGGGCGGCGATGTTCGAGCCGTCGCTGTGGCATGCCTGGCAGTCCCGCAGGGCGGCGTCACCGCGCACCACGTCATGATTGATGCTGTACGGCTGCACCTGACCGTCGATGCGCGGGTTGTGCAGGCCCAGCGCCGCCAATTGGGCCGCGACCGCTGCCTTCTTGGCATCCGAGTCGATCGTCAGCTCGGCGTCGCTAATGGCGCCGTCGCCATCGGCGTCAAAGGCGGCCACGATGGCGGGACGATAGCTGCCACCCTCCAGATAGGCTGCCTGGAGGTCGATCTGCCGGACAGGGCGAACGTTGCCATTGGCATCGTCATAGATCCAGAACCAGGAGCTGATCAGGTTGTACGGCGCCAACATGCTCCTGCCGTCGACATTGGCGCGCCGCATCAGGACGGGCCGGTACCCCGTCACCAGGTCCGTGACGGTATTCTGTCCCTCAATGCCGCGACACTCGCTGACTGGCGCGCCGTTGGGCTTGATCACCGTCCAGTCATAGGACTGAATGGCCGGTGCGTGGAGCTGCGGAATGTGGCAAGTCTCGCAGGCCACTTCCTGCATGTGCCTCTCGGTGTAGGGCAGCCAGTTGGCATGGGTCTTCACCGCGTCATGGCACGACTCGCAGCGACGCATCGTCGCCTTGCCCTCAGGCGCCACGTCGTACTGGGCGCTCTGGCCGCGTGCCAGGTTGTGGTTGGGCTGCTTGATGTAGTCCCCGATGTCCAGGCGCCGCGGGTCATACGTCAGATGGCTGGGCTTGTTCTCCTGCGCTTCCTGGTAGTGCACGGGGTTGTTGAGGGAGTAGTGGCAATCGGTGCACTTCAGCCCGCGTTCCGCGTGGACATCCCAGGCATAGGCAAGTTTGTCTTTGTCGGCCAGGTTGAGGCCGGAATCACTGATCTTTTGGGCGGCAATGACCTGGCCTGTCGTCGCTGTCTGTGGCTGGCTGAGATCGCACGCCGCCAGGGTCAGCGGCGAGGAATCCGTGTGCACCACGCCGTGGCACTGGGCGCAGTTCTCATTGGTCGGATCCTGGATCTGAACGAAGTCGGCTTTGACCTCCCCGTTGGCGTCAAAGGCCGCGGGATTCCAAATCCAGCCCGTGCCGGACATGGTCACGAGTCCGGTGCCGGCCAGGGTGGCGGTCACGGCATCGCCGAAACGACCCGCCTGCAGTGCTTCGATGCGGGCGCCGTTGTTAGGATTCGCCGTGTGGCACAGGAAGCAGTTCATCTCCATGACGCCGGATTGGCTCCAGTCCCATGCCCTGGGCTGGCCGGTCGCCGGGTCGAGGATGGCGGCTTCCGGGCCGCCGGCAGCGGCGCCGGTCAGCGGGCCACCGCTGCGCGAGGTCGTGGCCGGGCCGCCGCCGGCGACGCGACCTCCCACCAGCTTGAGCCATTCGGCGGTCGACAGGTCCAGTCGTTCATCTCCCGCCTGCGTCAGATAGCGGTTGGCGAGGGGGTCGAACTTGCCGAAGAGGCCATCGGAGGTATCCCACGGCGTGCCCGAGGCGGCCTTGCCGGCGGTCGTCATGTCGCTCAGACCCAGGTCGGCATGAAAGGCATGTGATTGGATGAACGCCGTGTCGTGGCAGGCGCCGCACGTCTTGTCAGTCGACGCCGCCTTGCCGCTGGTCAGGACGTTGGCGCCGCTGGCATCAAGGAGGGGAAAGTTGGGATGGATCGGCGAGGCGTTGTGCACCGGTGCTGCGGCGCCGCGAGCGGCAACGCCCGCGACCGTCCAGGCGCCGAGACCAAGCACCAACAGAAGCGCGGCGCCCGTGATCAGGCGCAGACGCCGCGACGGCAGAGCGGCCGTCAGTTTGCGCAATCGGGTGTTCATGGCATCGCCTCCGCCGGGGACGGCGCCGCGGCAATGGGCTGTGCGGGTGTGAGTTTGAGTGTATCGCGCCCGCCCCATTTCATCGGGTCGCCGGGGTAGCCCAGGGCCTTCCAATCCAGGCGTCCGTTGTCACTGTGGCAATCGCTGCACTGCAGCGCCTTTTCCTTGGGCTGCACCATGTGCGTCGTCGGGTAGGCCATGCGCGTTTCCGTGAAGCCGTAGTCGCCGGAGAACTTGAGGCCGGCATCCTGGGCGCCCAGGGCAAGGGCCGACGGCCAGTCGAACGTCGTCCAGAAGCCATTTTCGCCCGCAGTGCGCGGCGGAATCAGGATCTGGTTGACCTTGTCGTAGGGTTGGTTGGCAACATGGATCTTGAAAGGGGCAATCCTGGCGTTGGCATCGTGAATGTCGCCAGCGGGTCTGACGATGTCGGTCGGCTTGGCCGGATCAATGGCATCCCCCAACAGGTACCGGTAATCGACGTTGCCGTTGAACCACTCGTAGGTCGGCGCCACATTCTCGTCGTAGACAAACGAGCCTTTGATCTTCAGGTAGGTATAGTGGTCTTCCGTCCTGTCCTGGCCGGCGGTGGACCAATCCCAGTAGGTCTTGGTGGGGTCCTTGCGCGCCATGTCCGGGATATGGCAGGTCTGGCAGGCCACAGTCTTGATGTGCTCGTTCAGGCGTTCATCGGCGTGGATGGCGCCGGTGTGGCAATCCTCACAGGCGACCTGGTCTTTGGCGTCAATGGTGTAGTTGTCTGCCAGCAGCTTTCCCCGGATGGCATGCTCTTCGGTGCGGTGGCAGTCGGTGCACTGGAAGTTGAGCCTGCCCATGTGGACATCCAGGTTCTCAGACGGGAAATACAGGCTCTCGTCCAGGTCACCGTGTTTCACGCCATTGCCGCCGCCGCCATCGAAATGGCACTTGCCGCATTCCTCGCGTGTGGGCGCCCTGACGGAACGTGCTGCCGCCAGCAGATTGACCGAGGCCGCCGGAAGACCGTAGTCGCCCTTGTTGTAGATGGCGGCATCGGCATGGCAGGCCAGGCAGTCGACGTTGTTTGCATTCTGAAAGTCAAAGGTGTTATCTGCCCACCCGTAGCCGGTGTGGCAGCTCGTGCATTTCTTTTGGTTGCCTTGGGCGCTGATGCAAAAATTGTTGATTTGGTTCTTCTTGCCGATGGTTACCGGCTCGCTGCGCCAGGAGACGGTCACGGGCTGCCCTTCCCAGGTCCAATGCGTCGTGTGCATGACTTGGTTCGCTGCGTCCGGGTGGCATTTGAGACAGGCCTGGGTGACCTCCGGCCCGGAACCGAAGGGTCCCTGGATGATGCTGCTGTGATCCGTGTGGATCAGGTGGGTCGGCAGGTGCGCCTTGGGGTCATCGCCTGCCGTCTTGTCATCCGGTCTGGGCGCCGGTGCACACGCCGCAAGCGTGAGCACAAGAGCGGACCAGGCCAGAATCCATACAAACTTCTTTCGCATGAGTCCCTCCTTGATGAGTTCTAGCCCGCCTGCGCCGTGAGCTCGGCGATACGTGCGAGCGTTTGTCGAACCTGGTAGCTCTGATAGCCAATGCTGGAAATGGCATTGGCGATGGTTTGCAGGAGATTGGTGATCTGCAGGGCGTGATCGTGCGAGATGATGGTGATCGAATCCCTCGCTGCGGCGAGATCGTCGCCCGAGACGCCGATGCGAGCGCCCGTCGCCAGCGCTCGTGCTTGGAACGCCTCAGGCTCAGGGGGTTCGGTCAGAAATTGGCCGGCCGTCACCAGGCCGAAGCGCCGTCCTTGTACGCTGACAGGCGCACTGGCGTAGCTGATGCCAGCGTGACAGACGTGAATCCCGGCGCCCTCTTCATCCAGGTGAGCAATAGACCTCCAGGACGCCTGGCAGGCTGCCATTCCCTCTGGCCTGCTGTGCACAAGCTGGCAGAAGCGGCTGCAGCGGCTGCATGGCGCCAGCGGCTGCCCCTCCAGGTCGGTGATGAACGCCGCCACCCCCACGAGCTCGGCAAACTGGTTCTGAATCGCCTGGAGAGTGCCGATGGGGACCAGGTCGACCAGTGGCAGAGCGTCTAGCTCCGGTGCGTTTGGCCGCTGTTCCCTTTTGGCAGGCGCCTGGTCGTGCTGTTGCTGGAGCCAGGCATCGACGGCCTCGGCGGAGAAGCGCCACTGCCCGCCCACGCGCAGCGCCGGCAGTTCGCCGTCTTTGACCATGCGGTAGATCGTCACGCGGTCCAGTTGGAGCAAATCCTCAAGCTCACGGGTGGTGAGAAGTCGGTCGGCCATGGTGAGAACTCCTTCCTGCAAACGTCAGACGGCAGCATCGCGGCTGGTGAAATCTGTCACATAGTATTTATAGTGTCATAAATAGTCAAATTTTATAAAACATTACAACAAGGACGCGGCAATGCCCCTCAGGCGATGCCGCCGCAAGGCTGAGATCGAATGGCCGTTCTTGACTCAGATCTGCCCCGGCACTCTGCGCACCCCGTGCACCCGCAAGAACCTGTACCCGCCGAAGCCCGCGCACACACACGGGTAGGCCCCTTCAGGGCACGGCTATCACTTCACCCCCGCGCTGTCTGGGCTATGGTGGTCAGCCGCCGGCCGTGAAGCTGAACAGCGGCGCCGAGGCATCCGGCAGAGGCTGGCCGGAGGCATCCGTGACCGGCAAGCGCTCTCCCGTGTCGCGGCGGTACCATCCGCCCACCACTTTGTACTCGCCGGCCGGGAGATCGGCCGGCAGCGGCACCTGGCGGGCATCGATCACCACATCGCCAGGTTGCCAAAGGCGGGTGGGGTAGCGCCCGTCCTGGGGCGGACTGTCGAACTGCGCCGCCAGTTTGCCCGCGCCGTCGAGCACGTGGATAAACACGACATAATCATCGTCCGCTGGCTTGAGGCTCTGCCAGGTCAGCGCAAAGGGCAGCGTGGCGCCCGGCGCCGCTGCCCCGGCCGGAGCCTGGACCGCAATGAGTTCGGCGGTATCGCCAAGCCGGTACTGGACGCGCTCGCCCTGCGGTTCTGGCGGTGTCTTGGGCGCCAGGCGCACGGGACCTGCCGTCACCGTGTCGCGGCCGTCGCTCGTCTGCAGGCGCTGGCCGTTCTCGGCCAGGCCCATGTCCAGCCGCAGGCCGGTGGGCAGCGGCGTCGTGCTTGCCACCTGGCTGGCCAGGGCGATCGGCACCGGGATGGTGTCGACGATGACCTGGCCCGGCTGCCAGCGCCTGGTCGGATAGCGCCCCAGCCCGGGGTGCGTGTCGCGCCCACCCCAGACCACGTTGTTATCCCCGACGAGCTGCACGAATTCCGTGTAGTTGGCCTTCGGTGTGCCGGTCGCCTGCCAGTAGAGCGTGACCGCTACCTCCCCTCCCGGCGTTGCCGATGGCGGGTCGAGCGAGTAGCCCAGCAGCTTGCCGGCGCCGAGGTATTCCGCATCGAGACGGTGCTGGATGGCCAGCCCATCGGCGCTGGCATGGATCGGCGGCGGCGCGTAGGCCGGCCGCAGCACCCCCACCAGCGCGCCCACGGCCGCGCCCAGCAGGAAGACCAGCAGGGCGCCCGTGGCGGGCCGGCGCCACCGGCCCGGCAGCCACCCCGTCAGGCCCACGCTCAGGAGCGGCGCCAGCACGGCATAGCTCAGAAACAGGTAACGGCCAAAGTCGGCGGTGGCGCTGACCGTCATGCGCGCGAAGGTAGCGGCAAAGCCGGCCGCCGGCGCCGCTGCCAGCGCCAACAGCAGCCAGGCGCGCGAGCGTCCGAGAACGCCGCGGCGCCGCGCCTGCAGCAGCCAGCTCACCAATCCGGCGGCGCCTGCCAGCACCAGCAGCCAGAAAAACGTGTAAAGCCAGCGAGGCAGGGGGATCTGGCCATAGCCGAAGATGCCCCAGAAGGAATCGCGCAGGAAGCCCAGCTCCCGCGCCGCCGCCCGCACGTCCGGCGCATTGGGACGGATGCCCCAGACCTGCATCTGGCGCTCCATGCTTGTGGGTTCGCCGTAGACTAACTGGTTGCGCACGAACCACCAGCCGGCGATGACCAGGGCGACAGCCCCCGCCACGGCCGCCATGCGCACCAGGTCCCGCCATCAGCCGGGATTCGTCCGCCGGTCGAGCCAGCTTCGTCCGGCGATGACCAGGGCCACCATCGGCGCCAGCGCCATAAAGTTGATCTTCGTTAGCACGCCCAGGCCGCAAAGCAGGCCGAGGAGCGCCGCCCGCCGCCCCGAAGGGCCGCGCTGCCAGTACTGCACCGCGGCGTAGACAGTCAGGGCGCCCATCAGGTTCACCAGGGCGTCGTCGTGGACCGAGCTCTGGATATAGAGAAACATCGGGTTGAAGGCCACCAGGCCCGCCGCACCCACCGCCGTCCAGGGCATATCGGGAAACAGCGCCAGCGCCGTCGCGTACACGGTGAGGATGATGGCGGCGCCGAACAGAACGGAAAGCCACCGCAGCAGGTGGACGCCCAGCGACACGTCGCGGTAGGGCCACCCTTCTAGGGTGGGATCGTGCAGATAGAGGCTCTTGTTGTCCACGCCCGGTTCCCAGTGGCGGTAGGCCCAGAATGGGTTGCCGTTGGCGAGCATGGCGCTGAAATTCGCATTCGGGACCCATCCCGTCGCCGCCGCTGCCACTGCAAAATAGAGGGGTGGGTGGTGCCCTTTGGAGAGCTGCCCCTCCTGCAGTGTCCCCAGCCGCTTCTGCTCGACCAGGAAGCGAATCTGGTCGTAGTAGAGGGCTTCGTCCGGGCTTTCCAGGATCGGGTTGACGATGCTGTAGGCGAAGGCCAGCACCAGGTAGATGCCCAGGATGGCGAGGAGAGCGCGATGTCTTCGAAGCATGCGTGGTGCAGGGATCAGGGAGTGAACGCCAGGGCGCGGCCCGCTGCGCCCAACCATTTTACGCCCAACTCGCCGATTTCCAGGGATTCCTGAACCCACCCCTCGCGCATGGCCAGGGTCCTCTCGCCCTTGCACCACCCATTCCTCGCGTAGGGGTGAGGTTTCCTCGCCCACATCCCTTCCATTGATCTGCAAATTGTCCGAAGTATGTGGGTTGGCGGATGGCTGCCGCCGAATGCATTCGGCGTCTGCTATTGGAAACCCGCTGAAGCGGGTTGAGGCCGAGTTTGAACCTGCTTCAGCAGGTTTTGTCTGTATCAGGCCGGGAATTCATTCCTGGCCGGGCCTGGCCGCGCCAAGATGACGTCACACGGATAAATTGCAGAGCTTCATCAGTCGTTCCTGCACGCCCGGGAACGCCGGCCTCCAGGTCGGGCCGCCTCTGCCCTGCATCGCAGTAACCACGTAGTCACGACTCGTGGTGACGACTTCAGTCGTTCCCTCCCTGCTAAAGCGACTGAGGTCGCCACTCGTCCCTATCCCTCCCCTCCGTCTCTTGCTCTCGACGCCTGCCGCGAAGACCTGAAACCACCCCCCAACTGCGGTCCTCTGGACACGCCCAAATGACTGTGCTATTCTCCCGCCTGCGGCCCCGCGGGCCAATCCCTCTGAGGACAGGTGCAGCGCTATGACCCTTCGATTCGATGGCAAGCGGATTCTCATCACTGGCGGCGGCGGCAACATCGGTACGGCCATCGCCCAGAGGTTGGCGCGGGAAGGCGCCTGGGTGATTCTGACCGATCTGGCCGTCGACCGCATCGACCGGGTCGCTCAGGCCCTCCGTGACGGCGGTGGCAGGGCCTGGACCGTCAGCATGGATGTGACTTCGCCTGCCTCGATTGCGGCGGCGCTGGATCAGGCCGAGCAGATGACCGGCGGTCCTCTTGACGGGCTGGTCGCTGCCGCTGGCGTGCTCAAGATCTACGACTTCCTCGACCTTCCCAAGGCGGACTGGGACTTCACCCTCAACGTCAATCTCACCGGCACCTTCCTGGTTTTCCAGGAGGTGGGGCGGCGCATGGTCAGGAGTGGCGTCAAGGGACACATCGTCGGCATCTCCTCGGTGTCCGGGCGCAGCGGGCGTCCCAATGTGGTCGACTACGCGGCCAGCAAGGCGGGCGTGATCAGCCTGGTGCGCTCGGCGGCGCTGGCCCTGGCCCCGCACGGCATCACCGTCAACGCCGTCTGTCCGGGTGTTGTCGATTCGGACATGACGCGCACCGTGCACTCGGGGCGGGCAGCGCTGAAGGGCATCACCGTGGAGGAATCGCTGGCCGCGATGGTCAACACCATTCCTCTGGGGCGCATCCAGACCCCTGCGGACGTGGCCGATGTCGTGGCCTTCCTCCTGTCGGACGACGCCGGCTACATGACCGGACAGTCGCTGAACGTCTGCGGCGGCCTGGAAATGGATTGAGGGGTGCCCCGCGATGCCGCCCATGACCGCTGACCGCTTGCTGCCCATTGAGCTGGTCTTCAATCCTAACTGGTGGCGCCGCACGGCCGGTGTGTCGTTCGACCGTTCCTTCTACATGGATCCGGCCGCCCGCATCGCCAACGACGTCACCATGCGCCGCGTCCTCTACGAGCGCTTTGGTGACATTGGCATGGGCGAGCCGGACCCGCAGCCGCGGCCCATCATCGGCTCGCTCCACGTGGCGGGCGGCTTTGTCATCCCCGCCCTGTTCGGCGCCGAGGTTTGGTTCGAGCCGAACGCCGCCCCGCAGCCCATGCCTCTGCAGTTGACGACGGCGCAGGTGGACAGGCTGGACAAGCCCGACTTCCGCACCACCTGGCCGATGAGCGAGATCATCCCGCAGATGGACGCGCTGGAGGCCGGGTGGGGCTATGTTGTGGGAGACATGAACACCGACGGTCTCCTCAACGCCGCCTATCATCTCTACGGGCAGGACCTGTTCATCGACTTCTACCGGCAGCCTGCGCGGGTTCGGCGCCTGCTCGACCTGATCGCCGAGCTCATCGTTGAGGTGGCCTTGTACCTGCGGCAGCGCACCGGCACCTGTTCCATCTCCGTCAATCGCATGGTCGAGCATGTCAATCCGGCAATGTTCTATCACGCCAATTGCTCGGTGCAGATGATCTCTTCCAGAAGCTACCGCGATTTTCAGCTCCCGGTCGAGAAGCGCATGGCCGCCGCCACCCAACCCTTCGGCATCCATCACTGCGGCGATAACATGCACAAGATTGCCCCGGCCTACGCGGAGACAGGGGCCCTGATGGTCGACGTGGGTTGGGGGTCCGACGTAGCGGCCGTGCGCCAGGCGCTACCGGAGGCCTTCCTCAACCTGCGCCTCAGCCCCATCCGCATGCTCCAGGCAACGCCGCAGGAGATCGCCTTGGACACTGAGCACCTGCTGCGGGCAGTCGGTCCCCTGGAGGCGGCAGGCATCTGCTGCATCAACATGGACTACGGAACGCCGGACGACAACATCTTCGCCATGGCCGAGGTTGTGGAGCGCTTCCGGCGCTACGGCGCCTGAGAGCGGTGGTTTGGAACGGGGTAGCCCCGGTAGTTGGCGCCGGGCGCAGCCGGGGATAGAATAGCCTCCAATCTGGCTGGAGGCGCCTGCATGAAGAAAGCTACGTTGGGTGAGCGGCTACGCTACAAATTCGATAACACGATGTCCAGGGGCGCCATTGCCCTGATCGGCTGGTTGGGTCTGCTCAGCCTGTTGGTCATCATCGTGGCGGCGGCGCTGATGTCGTTGCTGCGCGTGGCGCCCGACGGCGGCGACCCGGTCACCTTCAAGGAAGCGGCTTGGCTCAGCCTGATGCGCACCTTCGATGCCGGCACCATGGGGGGCGACACCGGTTGGAACTTCCGCCTGGTCAGCCTGGGTGTCACGCTGGGTGGCATCTTCCTCCTCAGCATCCTGATCGGTGTGTTGACGACGGGCATCGAGGCCAAGCTCGATCAGCTCCGCAAGGGGCGTTCGCGTGTGATCGAGTCCGGCCACACCGTCATTCTGGGGTGGTCGGAGCAGGTCTTCACCATCATCTCCGAGCTGGCCGTTGCCAATGCTAACCAGCGCCACCCGTGCATCGTCATCCTCGGCGACAAGGACAAGGTCGAAATGGAGGACGAAATCCGGGCCAAGGCCGGTGACACGGGACGCACCCGTGTCGTCTGCCGCTCCGGGACGCCCCTCGAGCCGTCAGATCTGGAGATCGTCAGCCTGCCCTCGGCCAAAGCCATCATCGTGCTTTCCCCGGCCGAGGTCGGCGATGCCCACGACGCCGATTCCCACGTCATCAAAGCCCTGCTGGCCATCTTGAACAGCCCCCAGCGCAAGGCGGGGCCGTATCACGTCGTGGCGGAAATCCGCGACCCCCGCAACGTAGACGTGGCCCGCATGGTGGGGTGTGACGAGGTGGAATTGATCCTGACGGGCGACCTGGTGGCCCGCATCATGGCGCAGACCTGCCGGCAGTCGGGGCTTTCGGTCGTGTACACCGAGCTGCTCGATTTCGACGGTGATGAGATCTATTTCCAGGCCGAGCCGGGGCTGGCGGGCAAGACCTTTGGCGAAGCCCTGTTCGCCTACGAGGACTCGACCGTGATCGGCCTGCACCCGGCCGGAGGCCTTCCCCAGCTCCATCCCCGCCTGGATACCCTCATCCAGCCGGGTGACGAGATCATCGCCATCTCCGCTGACGATGACACCATCCATCTTTCCGGGCGTACCGACTTCGGGATCGATGCCGCCGCCATCGCCCCGCCGCAGGCGCGGCCGCAGCGCGCCGAGCGCACCTTGATGCTCGGCTGGAATTGGCGCGCCCCCACGGTGCTGGCTGAGCTGGACCATTACGTGGGGCCGGGCTCGAGCGTCACGGTGGCGGCGGAGGCCATTGCCGGCCACGTGCAGGCATCGGGGTGGAACGGGGCTCTCCGGCAGATGGCCGTCACCCTGGTCGACGGCGACACTACCGACCGTAAGCTGCTGGACAGCCTGGACATACCTTCCTTTGACCACGTTCTGGTGGTCTGCGATAACGGCCTCGATCCCCAGCAGGCCGATGCCCGCACCCTGATTACCTTGCTCCACCTGCGCGACATCGCCGAGCGCAGCGGCGGCAGCTTCGCCATCGTCAGCGAGATGCTCGACATCCGCAACCGCAATCTGGCCGAGATCACCCGCGCCGAGGACTTCATCGTCAGCGACCGCTTGATCAGCATGATGCTCGCCCAGGTATCCGAGCACAAGGCCCTCAACGCCATCCTGGCGGACATCTTCGACCCCGAGGGCTCGGAGATCTACCTGCGGCCCATCACCGGCTACGTGAACCCGGGCGTGCCAGTGAACTTCTACACGGTGCTGGAGGCGGCCCGGCAGCGCGGCGAGATCGCCATCGGCTACCGCCTGCGGCGCCATGCTCACGACGCCGCCCACGCCTACGGTGTGGTGGTCAATCCCCGCAAGTCCGAAACCGTCACCTTCGCGGCCGACGACCGCATCATCGTCGTGGCGGAGGAGTAGGCCCGGCGCCAACGGGCCTACTCCCCGGCAGACTTGTCTAGCTATCGCCCCCGCTCTTGGGGGCGTCCGCGGCCAGTTCTTCGGGCTTGGGCATGCCCATGTTCATCAGGTTGGCCAGCCAGCGCGTGTCCTCGGAGCTGCCCAACACCACATCCTTGACGGCCAGCGTGTACGGGTAGGAGAGAATCCCGCCGATGGGGCCAAGCAGCCAGGCAAACAGGAAGAAGGTCACGATGCCCACGGTCATGGAAACATCCACTTCCTCACCCATGACACGCGGCATGATGATATAGCTGATGGTGTTGTCGACGATCTCATAGATGATGAAGACCAACAGCGCATAGGCCGGGCCGTATTGGCCCCATGCCATGAGCACGGGGGGGATGAGGGCGATGATGATCCCGATATAGGGGACGTAGTTCATGATGAAATACAGCACGCCCCAGATCAGGGCATAGTCGATGCCCAGCAGCGCCAGCGCCACGGTCATCGTGCCGCCCTTTAACACGCCGAGCAGGGTCGTGACCCAAATGTACTTGCGCGTGTGAAAGGCAAAGCGATTCAGGCTGTCGAGGGCCAGCGGATTGCTGGCCAGGCGCTTCTGCAGCCGCATGCCGAAGCCAGGCGCTTCCAGCAGCATGAACAGCGTGATGAGCGGCGTGAACACCAGCACGAAGAGCATCGGCGCGATCTCCGACAATCCCTTGGCCAGTTCCGAGAAGATGGCGCTGACCACCTTGGTCATCGCCGAGGTGATTTCCGAAGAAGTGATGTTGTGCGCCGTGAGCCAGGCGTCGATGTTGGCGATCTGCGCCTGCATTTTGGCCTGTGCATCGGGCAACCCCTTGATCAGTACCTCCGCCGAGTAGATGACGAACAGGCCCAGCGCCAGGAGCAGGATCACCAGGGCCAGCGTCATCAGGATGGTGGCTACAGAGTACGAAAGCCCCTTCTTCGTCAGCCATTTCACCGCCGGAGCAAGGGCGATGGAGAGAACCACCGAGAGGAAGACCAGGTTCCATAGGGACGGATAGGCCATCAGGCCATAGAAGACCAGGACCATCGCTCCTGCCACCAGGATCAGGCGCGAAAGCTGGGCCCAGCGATGCGGCATGACGTTGTTCATCACAGTACACCTTTCTCAGACGTACTCCGAAAAGTGCCCGCCGGGCCGGCGCTGCCGGCGGCGCGCATGCCGCTGCCAGGGGTTGAAGTGCCCCCGCTCACAGGCTGGCGCCGATCATACCATAAAGCCGCCAAAGTCACGGGCGGCCAGCCGGCGCCCCTCTGACGACTGCGGCGGCGAGCTCCGACCCTCGTTTGAGAGAAAGCCTCAGCTTTCTCGCATCCACGCCGCTCACCCGACGCAGACAGACGGCGCCGCGTCTGGTCGTGCGTCCCCGGCGCGGCTATACTCTCCGGAAGGAGACCCGCGTCGATGCCCAGTCCTGCGCCTGCCCCTGACACGCCTGCCGGTGGTCTGTCGGAACAAGAAGCGGTTTCCCGGCGCGCCCAGGGCCTGGGCAATGATGCCAGGATCCAAACGGGCCGCAGCTATCGCCGGATCCTGCGCGACAACGTCTTCACCTTCTTCAACACGGTGCTCTTTGGCCTGGGCCTCCTTCTCCTCCTGCTGGGCAGCCCCAAGGACGCCCTCTTCACCGTCTTTGCCGCCTTCCTGAACGTCATCGTCGGCACCTTGCAGGAGGTGCGCGCCAAGCGTAAGCTGGACGAGATCGCCCTCCTCACCCGGCCGCAGGCCACCGTGCGCCGCGAGGGCCAGGAGAGGGAAATCGATCCCTCGGAGATCGTCGCCGGCGACATCCTGATCGTCGGGCAGGGCGACCAGATGATGGTCGACGGCGTCGTGGTCGGACCCGGCGCTGTCGACGTCGATGAGTCGCTTCTTACCGGCGAGAGCCTCGCCGTCGGCAAGCATGTGGGCGATCCGCTCTACTCCGGCAGCTTTGTGGTCAGCGGGCGTACGGCCTACGTGGCGCAGGCTGTCGGCGCCAACAGCTACGCCAATCGCCTCACGGCCAGTGCCCGCGTCTTCACCCGCCAACTGACGCCCCTGCAGCGGGAGGTCAACCTTCTCATCCGGGTGCTCCTCTTGCTGGTGGCGTTCTTCGGTATGGTCATTGCCCTCGAGCTCGTCATCTACGAGGATGTCACGCTGCTCAGCGCCGTGCAGAGCGCGGCCGTCACCTTCGGCCTGGCGCCCAGCGGCCTCTTCCTCATCATCGTGGTGGCCTATGCCCTGGGCGCGCTGCGCATCGCCGGCAAAGGGGGCCTGGCGCAGCAGGTCAACGCCGTGGAGTCTCTCAGCAATATCACCGTCCTCTGCCTCGACAAGACCGGCACGCTCACGGCCAACCGGCTGCGCCTCGAAAGCGTGCAGCCTCTCCCCGGCCACACCCTCTCGGAGCCGGACCTGCGAGACCTGCTCGGCGCCTATGCCCGCAGTGTGACCGCCGGCACGGCGACGACGGATGCCATCGCCCGCGGCTGCCCTGGCCGCGCCCGTCAGGTCGTCGAGGAAGTACCCTTTTCTTCTGCTCGCCGCTGGAGTGCGCTGTCGTTTGCCGCCGATGGCCCTGTGGAGCCGGGATCGGGTCAGGAGGGGCTGTTCGTTCTCGGTGCGCCCGAAGCCCTGGCGCCGTATGTCGGTCCTGAAGCGATCTTGCCATCCGTGGCGGCCTGGACCTCGGCGGGGCTGCGCGTGCTGCTCTTTGCACACGCACCCAGGCCATCGCCGGCGTCCGAAGTTACCGGACTGCCCGCTCTGACGCCCCTGTGCTACGTCATCCTGTCCGATGAGCTGCGTCCCGAGGCGCGGGAAACCCTGGAAGGCTTCCGCCGCGCCGGCATCGAGGTCAAGATCATCTCTGGGGACGACCCCGACACCGTGGCGGCGCTTGCCAGGCAGGTCGGATTGGACGGTGGCGGGCAGCCCCTGAACGTCGTTTCCGGCGCCGATCTGGCGGCGATGGACGACCTGCACTTTGCCCAGGCGGCCAGCACCGCCGCCGTTTTTGGCCGTATCGGTCCGGATCAGAAGGAACGTCTGGTTCGCGCCCTGGCCAGCCAGGGTCATTATGTCGCCATGACCGGCGACGGCGTCAACGATGTCCTGGCGCTGAAACAGGCCCACGTCGGCATCGCCATGCAGAGCGGCAGTCAGGCCGCCCGCGGGGTGGCCGACCTGGTGCTTTTGGATGACTCCTTCGCCGCCCTGCCGCATGCCTTTGCCGAAGGGCAGCGCATCCTCAACGGCATCGATGACATTCTCAAGATCTACCTGTCGCACATCTTCTCCCTGGCCCTGCTGATCGCGACGATTGCCATGTTGTCGGCGGGCTTTCCCTTCACCCCCGGCCTCATCTCCATCGTCTCGATCTTCACCATCACGATTCCGACGCTCGGACTGGCGTTGTGGGCGCAGCCAGGCGCCGTCCTGCGGCAGAGCCTCGTCCGCCGCCTGGCCCATTTCCTGCCCCCTGCCGCCGTCACCATCGCCCTCGCCGGCCTGGCGATCTACCTCTACTTCATTGCCACGGCAGGCGACATGGCTTCTGCGCAGACGGCGCTCACCTATGGCAAGGTGCTCATGGGGCTTGTTCTGGTCCTTTTCGTGGCGCCGCCCACGCGCTTCTGGTCAGGCGGCGCCCCTGTCCGCCGGGACTGGCGACCGGCGCTGTTAGCCCTTGGCGTGCTTGTGCTGCTGCTCGTCTTCAGTGCGATTCCCCCCTTGCGGCGGTTCTTTGAGCTCACGCCCCTGCCCAGCCGGGTCGACGGCCCCATCATCTTTGGCGTCATCGTCATCTGGCTGTTCGTGCTCCGTTTCGTCTGGCGGGCGCGGCTGTTTGAACGCTACCTGGGCATCGACCTCGGCGCGCCGCCACACTGAGCCCCGCCAGGTCTGGGTGTCGTCCGGGCGAGGTCACCTCGCCCGCTCGTCTCCTCGCCGCGATCCTGTCACTCCAAAATTCGAACCGCATCTGTATGAGCGCGCTGCTTGCGCTGGAGGGGAAGTCTGCATAGACTAAATATCTGTCTGGCCATTGCTGTGACGGCAGGCGCCTGCTGGTCTTTCCTGCGCCCCATCTGCGAACCGGAGGTCGATCAATGACGGCTGCCCTTCCCAAGAAGCGGAAGCGCCCCGTGGCAGTGACCATTGTGGGCACCATCGCTTTGTTCATGGCGATTGTCTCGTTTTTCCTGGGCATCGCTTCTATCTGGAACACGGGTATCGTGGTGGAGTCGCAGCAGCAGCAGTTGGTGATAGTCAGCTCGCGCCTGACTCCGGAGGCGACTGCGCTCGTTTTTGCCGTCTACGAATTGGTCGCCGCCGCCGTCACCATCGTCCTCATGTGGGGCTTCCTCAGGCTGCGTTTCTGGGCCTGGATCAGCGTCATGGTCTGGGTTGGCCTGGGCCTGGCGGTGCAGATCACACGTTACTTCTATGGTGAGCCGGGTTACCTGCGCATGTTCCTTTACATGCTGCTGTTGTTCGCTCTGAACCAGGTGGAGGTGCGGGAGGCCTTCGGCTTGCACCGCAGAGGAGAAGACGGTGATGTCGCACAATCCTTCTGACCGCCCTGCCATCGCCGCCACGGCTTCTGACCTCGAGCTGCTGCGCCGCTTCGAGCCGGTGGTGCGCTACACAAAAGGCGAGCAGTTCTATCCCACCGGGGTCGAGGACTATGTCAGGAAGTCCAGCCTCTGGGAGCATCGTCCCGACGGCACGGAAGTCATGCTTCTGGCGGAGGACGATCTGACTCTCGACACCCTGGTCGAGCCGAGACCGGCGGAATTCGGCACGGTCCAGTTTCTTCGCTATGTGCCGCCGCTCACCCTCAGCGAGAGCACAAAGGCTATCAACGATCGCCTGCGCCTGGAACGCAGCTCGAACAACGTCTTCCACGCCGGGCAGGGACGCCTGGCCCGCGGTGGTCTGCTGCCGCGGCTGGCCGATGCCCTCTTCTCTGCCACGCTCCTGCTTCGCGGCCGGGTGCCGGGCGCCACGGCCGCCATGGCCGAGCTGCAGTACAACGACATGCTGCAGCAGAACGAGGAATACGTCTACCACGGACGGGTGGCGCGGCAGGGCGGTTGGACGATCCTCCAGTACTGGTTCTTCTTCTGCTACAACAGTTGGCGGTCTGGCTTCCGCGGCGTCAACGACCACGAGTCCGACTGGGAGATGATCCTGGTCTATCTCTATGAGGAGGATGGGCTGCTGGTGCCCGAGTGGGTCGGCTATGCCTCCCACGATTTCCACGGCGACGATCTGCGCCGCCGCTGGGATGACCGCGAGGAGATCGAGCTGGTGGATGGCCACCCGGTTGTCTACGCGGGTGCAGGGTCCCATGCCTCCTACTTCCGGCGCGGCGAGTACCAGGCGGAGGCGAATCTGCCCCTGCCCTCTTGGGCCACGCGCGGACTCGTGGCGTGGCATCGCTTCTGGACGCAGACGCTGGGCCAGCCAAGCCGGGGCGCCAACCCCTTCCGCATCCCCTTCGTGGACTATGCCCGCGGCGATGGGCTCTCGGTGGGGCCCGGCCAGGACGAGGAATGGACGCCGGTCATCATCGACGAGTCCACGCCCTGGGTCGGCCAGTATCGCGGCCTCTGGGGTCTGTTCGCCCGCGACCCCATCTCCGGTGAAAACGCCCCTGCCGGTCCCATGTACAACCGCGACGGTTCCCCGCGCGGTTCCTGGTACGATCCCCTTGGCTTTGCCGGCCTGGACAAGGTGCCGCCGCCGCCCGATGAACTGCGGCTGCTGGCGAAACGCCAGGAAGAGCTGGAAGGCCGCCAGGCGGAGCTGGCCCAGGTCCTACCCGAAAAGTCCGGCGCCCTCCAGGAGCTTGGCATCGAGCTCAAGAGCATGGAGCGCAGCCCACACCTGGCCAGGCAGCACCAGGCGCTGGCGAAGAAAGTGGACGAAGCGGCGGCGCAGGTCCGCGATCTGCGCCGCGAGCAGTCACAGAACAGCGCCCTCCTCGACAGCGTCATGGAGCGCCGCACGCGCCTGCAAGCGGGTCAAAAGGACTTGCCGCGCGTCCATATCCGCCATCTCGCCGCGCCTGTGCCCGTCACCACGATGCGCTTCAATCGCTTCGTGGAAGGCTGGGCCGCCGTCAGCATGAGCCTGCTGCTCCTGGGCATCGCTGGCCTCTACTGGCTTGCTCCCCAGTACCTCTGGCTGGGCATCGTCGCCCTGGTCATCACGTTCATGATGATCGAGTCGATCTTGAGGGGAAACTTCGTCGCCACCGTCACAAACGTCAATGTCGTGCTGGCGCTGATCGCTGCGATCATCCTCATCGTGCACTTCTGGTCGCAGATTCTCATCGTTGGCCTGGTGGCCGTCGCCCTGTTCCTTCTGTTGCAGAAGGTGCGCGAGCTGCGAAGCTGACCTCGCTAGCCGATCTTGAAGCAGGTCATGGTCAATGAGCCCGCCACGGGAACGTCGTTAAAGTAGACAAGCGGCTCGTCTTTCCCCTGCAGCGCCAGGGCGTAGAGCATGGGCAGGTAGTGCTCGGGTGTTGCAACCGCAAGCTGGACGGCGCTGCCCAGCGCCTGGTAGTTGGCCAGCGCCTTGTGGTCACGCGCCGCAATCAGCCGCTTGAAGATTCCATCGGCTTCAAGCGCCCAGTCGAGGGCAAGAGGCCGGTTGAAGTCGAGGTCTTCTGACAGCACGATCGGGCGGAGGTTGTGGACCATGTTGCCGCTGCAGACGATGAGGACCCCCCGGCGCCGCAGAGCGGCCAGCTCCTGCCCAAGATCATAGTGGAACGCGGCGGCCTTTGTATGGTCAAGGCTGACCTGGACGATGGGCACGTTCGCCGCGGGGTACATCCTGATCAGGACGGCCCAACAGCCGTGGTCGAGGCCGCGAGCCCCGGCCATGCCCACGGGCGTCTTCTGAAGGGTATCCCTGGCCGCCTCGGCGAGGACCGGGCTTCCGGGCGCCGGATACTCGACTTCGTACAGCGCTCGCGGGAAGCCGCCGAAGTCGTGGATGGTGGGCGGTTGTGTCATGGTCGTCACGAAAGTGCCGCGTGTTTCCCAATGGGCGGAAACGCAGAGGATGGCGGCGGGCGCCGGCAAGGACTGGGCCATCTCCTGCCAGCCGCGCGCAAACGGGCTGTCTTCGATGGCATTCATTGGGCTGCCATGTCCCAGGAACAACACCGGCATGGTTGCGGTCTGGGGCAGTTCTTCAGTTCCAAGTGACAGCTTCTGCATGTTCATTCTCCTACCTTGTCCTCGATGGTGGGTGCTTAACAGCGCCTATGAGACGGCTGTGTCAGCCGCGCTCACAGCGTGTCATCTGTTTGTCCATGCGACATCATGGCAGCCGCGCAAAAAGCCAGCTAGAGAACGCGGTCGGCGTAGGGCAGCCGGCGCAACAGCGCCCCCACCAGGAAGCAGAGCGGGACCGTCACGAGCGACACCAGGCCGAACTTGAGCAGCGGGTAGAGCGCGAGCCCCTGCAGCGCCACGGCCGTGAGCGTGATCACCGGTTCCTGCACCAGGTAGGCGCCGTAGGCGCTGCGCGACAGCGTCCGTGCCAGCCGGCCCTGCCCGTCGAGGCGGCGCCGGAAGAAGTAGACCACCCCGATGCAGAGGCTGATACAGAGGAAGGACTCCCACACGGCGGCGGCAAACGCCTGCCAGTGCCAACCGCCTTTGAACGGCGTGTCGTCCGCGGCGCTGCCGGTCAGAAAGCCCAGCGCCGGCAGCGAAAGCGCCAGCAGGATGCCGGCGATCAGCCAGCGCCGGCCCGTGCGGTCGGGCATGCCCAGCAGCCAGTTGCGCTGGTAAGCGACGAGCCCGGCGGCAAAGAGGGCGACGTACTGCGTAAAGTTGGCGAACTGCAGGTTCAGCGGCTGGAAGCTCGCATCGACCGGAAAAGCCAGCCGCACCAGGAAGGTGACGGCGCCCACGCCCAGCGCAAACAGAACGATGGCGGCGCTGCCGGGAAAGGGCGCGTTCACCGGCGGTCGCCCCGGCCGCCGTGAGAGGACCCGCCAGAGCGCGTACAGGAGTGAGAAGACCAGCAGGGTTTCGATGAACCAGAGCGGCCCGCCGCCGATCAGCCCATAGGTGCGGGCGTACTGGGCGGGAAACCACTCCCCGAACGGCGTGCTTTGTCCGGCGAACGCCGCCATGCCGGCGTAGATCAGCAGCGGCCGCACCAGCCAGCCGTACAGCAGCAGCGGGATGCCCAGCCGGATCAGTCGGTCCTTGGTGAAGCGCCCCGCCCCCTTGCGATCATAGGATCCCGGCACGAAGTAGGCCGAGATCAGGAGAAAGAGGCCCATGAAATAGGCCTGGTTCACCGTGCAGAACCAGGAGCCGAGACCGCGGGTGATGAGGTCCTCACGCCCCTCGTTGTAGATCCACTTCCCGGTGCCGGCGTAAATGATCATCGTGTGGTGCAGCAGCACCAGCACGGTGAGGAAGACCCGGATGTTGTCGACGAAGAGCAGCCGCCCTTCCGTCGCCGTCCGGGCCGTCGCCGCGGTCAGGCGCGCACCGCTCACAGGAGGTTCCGCCAGGTGGGTCATCATTGCCATCCTCGTTTGGCCGGGCGTGTCCTTTGGGGGCGCCGTGCCCTCAAGCCGGCCGGGGTCCGGGGGCTCTCCCCGAATCAGCGGCGGCCCTGGCCGGTTGCACCGCGTGCATGCCGAAGAGGGTGCGCAGGAAGCCGATGCGCTTGATCAGAAACTCGTAGATGCCAAGGGAGATCGCAAAGGAGGCGGCCACCACGACCAGGGCTTTGATGCCCAGGCCGGTGTTCCATTGCACGACGAACGTGGCGATGACGACGATGACGGGCTGATGGACGACGAAGAAGGGCAGTACTGCCTCCTTGCCGTATTCCAGCCAACGGTTCGTGAAATCCAGGTAGCGCATGCCCAGGGCCAGGGCGACAAGCGTCCAGCACCAACTGTTGACGGCAAACAGGGCCCAGAAGAGGTAGTAGCCCGGCAGACCCGGCGACGACATCAGCTTCTCCGGGTCTGCGGCGACGCTCAAAGCCGCCAGGGCTACGAAGGCGGCGCTGCCCATCACCGCCATCAGCCACCGTTCGCGGCGCACCGCCGGAAGAAACCTGGTGTCCGTGTACATCAGGTAGCCCAGGACGAAGAACGCAAAGCGGTAAAAGAAATCCGCCCAATCCTGTTCGGCAGGAGCGAAGGGACGAAAGAGGAGCTGGATGAGCAGCAGGGGGAGGATGAACGCCATGAGCCCGCCGCGGCGGTCGCACAGCCGCGCCAGCCCCTCCTCAATCCGCTTCCCTGCCATCCCCCGCAGCCACAGGAAGATCGGCAGCCCCAGCATCGAAAAGGCAAACAGAAAGCCCAGAAACCAAAGGTGGAATCCCGCCCAGTCGAAGAAGCGCGGGCTGAGGGGCGGATGCCGCCCGCCCAGGTAGGCCAGCAAGGTCGCCTGGGTCTGCCCGAGCTGGCTGCGGTTCCACCACTCATAGGTGAGCTGGATGGGGGTGAAAAGCAGGGCGCCGACGAAGAAGGGCACGAGCAGCCGCTGGAAACGTTCCCTGGCAAACTGGCCGGCGGTTCGATGTCGCAGCGCCAGCCAACTGCCCATGCCGGCGATGAGGAAGAAGAAGGGCATGCCCCAGGGGAAGAAGAAGAACACGATGATCGTCAGGGGCAGGCTCTCGACCTGGTTCTTGATCACCCAGGGGCCGCCCGTGAACGGGTGCAGGGCGTGAAACAGAAAGACGCCAATGACGGCCAGCACGCGCAGCCAATCCAGGTAGTGCAGCCGCTCTGCCTGCGGCGGGGGAGAGGAGAGGGATGTGGTCATTCCCGTCATGGCATCCTCCAGTCTGTGAATTCACTCATCCCGCAGTCGCCGTCCGGCGCCTTGCCGCGCTGCGAACACGGCGCCAGGGCAATTCCCAGTTGCGGCAGACACCCACCTGTGCATCAACGCACTGCCTCCTGCGAATGGTTCGAAACGAAACCTTGTTTGTATTATAGCACTGTTCTTCTCGTCCATCACTGGCAAGTGCGCCATTTGGTGCAATTGCCACAAACCGGGTACGATCTGACACGCAGTGTCTTGCCGGACCAGGTTCACACACGCGCCCCAAGCCGTTGTTGCCGCGCGGCGCCCCCTGCAGGAGCAGTGAGAAAGCGATGAAGCCACTACCCTCGACGAGCCTTCTTTTCATCACCTTTGTCCTGTTTGTTGCCGTGCTGTTCGGCGGCGCCCATCCTGTTTCTGCCCAGGGGCCTTTTGGCGGCGACACCGTGCCGGCAGGGCAGACCGTCGACCATGACCTGATCCTCAGCGGCAGCCGCGTCACGGTCGATGGCACCGTCAACGGCGATGTTTTTGCCGTCGGTGAAGCCGTCGATGTGAACGGCGACGTGGCCGGCAGCCTCTTCGTGATCAGCCCCGAGGCGAACGTCAAGGGCCGCGTCGACGGCAGCGTCTATGCCGCGGTCGTCAACATGATCCTGGCGCCGACGTCCACGCTCGGCCGTGACCTCCACCTCGTCGGCGTCAGCCTGGCCACCGGAGCCGGGTCGCAGATCGCCCGCAACCTGGAGGCCGTCGCCGTCGGCGCCCAACTTAGCGGCGACATCGGCGGCCAGGCGCGTGCCATCCTCGGACCCCTCGAGATCGGACGCTGGGTGATGGGACAGACCGGCTGGAAGGAGTTGCTGCCCAGGAGTCAGGCCCAGCCCGAGCCCACGCCGCCCGCCACCAGCATGCGTTCGGATTGTGCGCCTCGTCCGGCCACAGCCGGTCTCCGTTTCGCCAGTTGGTCCCCAACCCGCCAGGTCTGCGCTGCCGGTGAGGCGGCTCTGACGCCCGCCGCCAGGCTGTCCTGGACGGTCGCACAGCAGCCCGAGCCCGCGGACACGGGCAAAGTGGTCCTGGGTCACGTCCAGTCCTGGATCGCCCTCGTCGTCGTGGGCCTGCTCCTGCTCTGGTTGGCCCGCGGTTGGATGGAGGCGGGCGCCGACATCGTCCCGGTGCACCCCTTTGCCGCCGCCGGTTGGGGCCTGCTGATCGCCGTCAACGGCTTTCTCCTGTCGCTCGTCCTGGCGATCGCTATCGGCGCTGTGGGGTTCGGCCTTGGCGCCGTCGGCCTCTATGGCCTGCGCACCGTGGTCTGGCTGCTCGGCTATGGCCTTCTGGGCGCCGCCTTTGCCGTGTTCCTGCTCGCGCTGCTGTTCGTCAGCAAGATCGTTGTCGCCTACTGGCTGGGACGCCTTCTGCTCCGCCGCATGGCCGGCGGCTGGCTCCAGCGCATCCTGGCGCTGCTCCTTGGCCTGGTGATCTTCGTCATCCTGGCCGCCATTCCGGTCCTGGGCGGCCTTGTATCGCTGCTCGTGAGCCTGGTGGGGCTGGGCGCGCTCTGGCTGGTGGCGCGAAGCCATTGGCCGCGCGCCACCAGCGCGGAAACAGCGCTGGCGCCGGTGGAGGCGGAGCCGGTCTGATTCCCGTCACCAGGAGAGCCCCGCACCTGGGCCCGGCGAGCCGGGCCCCTAGAGATGGTAGTCGCCGGCTGCTTCCGGCTGGTACGGCACCCGCGTGATCAGCAGTCGGCGGACGCCGTCAGGCACCTTCCAACTGAAGATGTCCCCGGCGCGATATCCCAACATGGCCGTACCGACAGGGGCAAGGATGGAAATCTTCCCTTCGGCAATGTCCGCATCTTGGGGGAAGACCAACGTAAACTCCATCTCCTCCTGGGTGTCCTGGTCAACCAGGAGCACACGTGAGTTCATCGTGATCACATCAGGGGGCACCAGTGTGGGCGCTACCGTGATGCCCCGCGCCAACTCAAGGTCCAGGTTTTCCATATACCCGTTCAGCCGGCCTTCTTTTCGCCTGGTCTCGTCGAGCAGCTCGCGCAAACGCTTCAGGTCATAGTCCGTGATGTAGATGGTGCGGTCGTCCATATCGTCCTTGATGGGTCGTTGCGGTGTGGCACAATAGCCGGTGTGCGCCCATAAACACAGGCGGCCGGCGGGCGTCGCCATCTCCCGCAGTCGGAGTCACCTCTGCGTGATCGATGCAGTCATCATCGTGCCACAGTCGCCGGCTTTGGGCAATCCAGGGGGTGAGCCGGGCAGGCGTGCGCACTCGTAGGGGCAGGTCCCCATACCTGCCCCCATGTCCCTGTATCTGCCCCCCTTCTCAGATCGCGTACTTCAGGGTCACGCCCAGGATGTGCACACCGGCCAGCACCGACCCCCTGACGGTGCCGCCGACCTTGGACCGGCCTGCACGCCGGGGAAGATAGGTCACCGGCGTCTCCTCCAGGCGAAGGCCGGTCCGCACCGCCTTGACCATCATCTCCGTGGGCCAGCCATAGGTCATCTCCGTCATCTCCAATCCCGCCAGCGCCGTCCGCGTGATGGCGCGGAAGGGACCCAGGTCGGTCACCTGCACGCCGTAGAGCGCCCACAGCAGACCTGCCGCCAGCCAGTTGCCAAAGCGTTGGTGCGGCGGCATGGCCCCAGGCGCGCTGCCTTCCCGGCGCGACCCCAGCACCAGGTCGGCCCGTCCCGCCTGGATGGGCGCCAGCAGCCGCGGCATCTCAGCCGCCAGGAAGCTGCCGTCTCCGTCCATGTACACAAGGATGTCGCCCCGGGCCGCCCGCGACCCGGCGGCGCAGGCAAAGCCATAGCCGCGGCGCGGCTCGACGACCACCGTTGCCCCGGCGGCTGTGGCCGCCTCTGCCGTGCCATCGCCGGAGCCGTTGTCCGCGACGACCACTTCCAGAACCGTCTGTGCGAGGGCGTCTGCCACCACGGCGCCGATGGCCTCTGCCTCATTCAGGGCGGGGATGATCACCGAGACGTTCATGGCCGCCTGTGTGGGCGCAACCGTTCAGACCTCGTTGCCGCCGGCCTGCTGTGCGCTGGAAGCCAGGTAGCTGCGGGTGGCAGGCGCCCACCCCGGATGGCTTTGGAGGTCACGCATAAGGCGCTCCAGGTCTTCACCCGTATCGACATCGTACCAGCCCGGCAGGAGCGCCACACGCAGGCGTTCCGCTTCGGCCAGCGCCAGCGTGTCGGCCAGGACCGTGGCCGTGGACATCTTGACCCCGCGCAGCAGGCGCGGCTGGGGGCTTGTGAGGCCGATCAGGTAGTAGCCTCCATCCTCGCACGGTCCCAGGACCACGTCGGCTTCGCCGGGTTCCAGGGCCGCGAAGGCCTGTGTGAGGTAGGCATTGGGGAGCGTGGGGCTGTCGCTGCTCAACGCAGCCGCGGCGCCATAGCCTGAGGCCAAACAGCGGCGCAGCACGAAGTCCAGCCGCTCGCCGAGGCCGGGGCCTTCCTGCGGGACCAGCTCGATGCCGGGCGCAAGCGCTGCGAACAGGGCAGGATCATCACCTGCGGGATAGGCGAGCATGGGCGTGACGTCTGGAACACTGGCCGCTGTCGCCAGCGCATCCTGGAGGAAGCAGGCGTAAAGCTCAGCGGCCTGGGTAGACGTGAGCGGAGGGGACAGCCGTGTCTTGGCAGCGCCCGCTGCCGGACGCTTGGCCATGACGACCAATGCGGCGCGCACGGGCGGCTAGGTAAACCGCAGCCATCCCGACCCGCGGGGAAGACGGCGCCGCAGCCAGCCATCCACTCCGGCCACGCGGCCGGCCGCCGCGGCGACGAAGAGAGCCTGCCACAGCGCCAACATGACATAAGACCACGGCCATTCGCCCGGCACTTCCAGCAGGCCCACGCCCAGGTTGATCGCCATCAGCAGACCCACGGCGCCCGCCAGGCGGGTCCAGGTTCCCGTCAGCAGCGCCAAACCCACCAGCAGCTCACCCATGAAGATGATCCAGGCGAAGAGGGTGAAGTTCGGGATCACCACCGACGCCACGAATTGGCCGTACCAGGGAAACGCCGCATGCTGAACTTCGAGCTGCAGCCATTCCAGCAGCCCGCGGTTGGCGCCGGGCGCGAAAGCGGGCGGCAGCTTCCACCGCAGCGACCACAGCCACAGCAGCCCGATCAGCATGCGCGCTGCGGCGATGAGCCACGGGGTCGCCCGCATGTCGAAGGGGGCATTCGCAGTGGGTTTCGGTCTTGTCTTGCCTTTCATGGTGGTAGGACCTCACGAAGGGGGCTAAGGTGGGCTCATGGCTTCCAACGGAAGCCGGAATCACCCTCAGGTCACGGTGCGCGGCTGGCCGGCGTCAGGCCGCTGGATGGCGTCCACCTGCTGCCGGACACAGGCAACCGCCGCCGCCAGCGGGAGGATTTCGCGGCTGACCTGCATGTCGGTGCTGCCTGGCGAGGCGAGCGGATGCCAGAAGACGCCTTCCGCGGTCACGGTGACCTCTGGAACAAGGTCTGCCACGGAGACGTCGATCCCCTCGCGTGCAAACCCTCGCCGCGTCAAGGGCCGGATGACGTGTTCATCATCGGCGATGCCCAACGCGCGCCGGAAGGCGGCCAGGTCATCGAGGAAGGCGGCGTTGGCGGGCGTCACCGTGGTAGCCAGGCGCACGTGCAGCTTTGCCGCCTGCAGGCGCTTGATGGCCGCCACCGTCCTGGCCCACGTGCCTGCGCCGCGGTAGGCGTCATGTTGTTCTGGGGCTGCGCCATCCAGGCTGACCTGGACCACCAGCCGTTCGCTGGCAACTGCGACCAGTCGTTCCAGCCTTTGGCCCCCAAGCATCAGGCCGTTGGTCAACACCACGGTATCCATGCGGGCCGTCGCACAGGCCAGCATGTCATAGATCTCGTGATGGAGAAAGGGCTCGCCGCCGGTGAAGAACACGCGCTCGCAGCCCAGGGCGGCGGCCTCGTCCACCAGGCGCTCCACCGTCGCCAGATCGAGCGCCCGCCGCAGGGCGCGGGGACTTGACTCCGCCACGCAGTAGCTGCAGGTCAGGTTGCAGTCGTAGTTGGTGTAGATCCAAAGCCTGGAAAGCGCCGGCCCGGGATGGCACGTGGACTTCGCGGCGCCTTCGGGGGCGGCAGATGGCAAAGAGGCGATCATGCGCACAAGCATACGAGCGGATGGCTTTGCCTGCAAGGGGGACCGCTGGGAGAAATGGGTTTCTTCCGTACAATGACCGGCACTCCAAGCCACCCTCTTTACTTCGCGCCCCAGTCGATGCCTGAGCCAGGTCGTGCTCTCCCCCCTATCTCCGTCACGCTCAGGCGCCAGGCCGTTCCCCTGGCGTTGAGCGCCGCCAGCCTCGCGGCCTACGGCGCCCTGGCCTGGCTCCACCTTGCCCGCGGGACGCTGCGCGGTCCCGTGACGCCGCAAACCCTCGTCTGCTACGCCGCCGCCTTTGCCGCCTTCCTGGGCCTGTTGGTGTGGGCGGAAAAGCGCGGTCCCGTCTCCATGCCGCTAGTGTGGATGGCGGCCGTTGCCTTCCGGGTGGTGCTCCTGGCGACCACACCCACCCTCTCCGACGACGTCTACCGCTATCTCTGGGACGGTCATGTCGCCGTCCACGGTCTGAGTCCCTACCGCGATGCTGTGGCAGCCCCTGCGCTCGATTTCCTGGACACGCCGCTGCGCGCCCGGGTCAACCACCCGGAAATGGCCAGTCCCTATCTCCCGGCGGCGCAGGTCCTCTTCGCTGCCGTCACCGTCTTGTCGCCTCATCCCGTTGCCTTCCAGGCGGCGATGGTCCTGCTTGACCTGGCAACCGCCCTGCTGCTGGCCGGGCTGCTCGCCTGGGCGGCCCTGCCGCGCCGGCGCCTTCTGCTCTACCTGTGGCATCCCCTTGTCATCGTCGAATCTGCGCACGGCGCCCATGTGGATGCCTGGATGGTCTTTCTCACCATGCTTGCGGTGTGGCTGGCCCTGGCCCCGGGCCGTTTCTCACATGGACGCCGGTCATGGCTGGCGCCCGCCGTCCTGGCGGCGGCGACCATGACCAAGCCCCTGCCCCTCCTGCTTGTCCCTGTCTTCCTGCCCCGCTGGCGCTGGCGTGGTCTTGCTGTCCTGGTTGGCGCCATGATCCTCTTTCTGCTTCCGGCGGGCCTGGCAGGCGGCTGGGGCCTGGCCGGTCCCCTGGATGGTCGCGGCCTGTTCGGCGCCCTGCAGGTGTACGGCCGCTATTGGACCTTCAACAGCGGTGTCTATGACGGCCTTGTCCGCCTGCTCAGTGCTCTAGACTTCCCGGCGCCCGACCTGTGGGCGCGCGGGCTCACAGCCGCGTCCCTGCTCGCAGTCCTCATCGCCGTCTGGCGGAAGTCCCGCGTCCGGACGGCGCCGCAGCCCTTCTTGAGACTTCTGGCCGTGCCCTTCATGGCCTGGGTCCTGCTCACGCCCACGCTGCACCCCTGGTACCTCGTGATCTTGTTGGCTTTCCTGCCGTTTGTCGCCCCGCCGGGCGCCGGCTCTGCCTGGCTTTGGCTGGACGTGGCGCCCTGGCTCTACCTCAGCGCCGCCATCGTCCTCTCTTATCTGAGCTATCTCGATCCCGCCCATTTCCGCGAGCTGGACTGGGTGCGCGCCGTCGAGTGGTGGCCTACCTACGGCTTGCTGCTGGTCGGGTGCTGGGCGGCCCGGCGGAAAGGAAGCCCGGCGGCGCCCAGCGCGAGCTCCAGCGGTTGAGCGCTAATCGGCTCAGACGCTGCCCCTCTCGGAGCCTCATCGTCACCTCCTTGCGGGACTGTCCGCATCAGGCCCCGGAGGAGAGTCGCGAAGTGAATGCTCTGCGCAACTCGCCCAACGGCGTCGGCCACGACCAGGCATTCCTGCTGCGAATAGGGCGACCGATCGACGCGGGGTCCGATCGCCAGCATGCCGTAGCGCACGCCGTTGACCTGTAGGGGAAGAACGAGGTGGGCATCGCCGTTCCAACGCCCGTAGGTGCCGACCACCCTGAGACGCTCGCTGCCGTAGAGGCTGACGGCGCCGTTCTCGGCGCGCAAGCCGTTGGCCACCGTGGTCAGCAGGTGCCCACTCAATTGCTCCGCATCGCTCATTTGCAGAAAGGCCCTCACCTCTTCCCCGAGCTGTTTGATCTCCCCCGTGGTCTCCGGAATGTCCTTAAAGCGGGTGCGGACAAAGGCGTTGGTGCGCTGCTTGATCGGTTCGACCAGCGAGACAACGACCAGCGTCGTCATGATGATGGCGGCGTCGGTGCGCCGGCCCGTCGTCCGCAGGAAGAGCTGCTGGGTGAAGCCGCTCATGACGCTGAACACCCCGGCCAGGATGGCGGTGAGCAAGCCGTAGAAGATCGTGCGGTTGAGAATGACCTCCACCTCCAGCAGCCGGTAGCGGAAGATGGCGATGGCGACGCCAAGTGGGAAGATCAGCAGTCCGGGCAGAAAGAGGACCACGTTGAAGTGCACGGTGCGTCCGAACATGGGCGCAAGCGCCCAGATCACGATCGGTGCAAACCCGATCATGCTGCCGGCCAGCACGATGCGGGCTTGCTGGCGCACGACCCGCGCTCCCGGCGCTCTGGCGCGGTAGACCATCATCGCCAGAAACAGAAGGATGCCGATGCCGATGTAACGATAGCTGTATCCCCAGGCGGCAATGTAGTTCCACGGCGCGCTGGCATTCGCCAAGGCGTTGACACCCCAGAGCGTCAGGCCAATTGAGAAGAGGTAGGGAACGCCCAACAGCCACGGGCGCCGCGCCACCGGCGCCCACTCCTTGGGGAAGCGCAGGGCAAGGCTGATCAGCGTGCCTCCGATGACTGCGACGGCCGCCGTCCAGACGCCTGCGCCGGCGTGCGTGCTGGCCAGGTCGAACAGCAGCGTGCAGACGATCGACGTGCAAAGCCCGAACATGACGAAGGCGCGGCCTGGGCGCGTCATCCCGCGCAGGCGGTACATCCAGATGGCGATGCCGAGGTACGCTACGCCGATGAGGTAGGGCAGCCAAAACAGCCGTGTAAACTCCCCTTGAGGAAAATGAACGAGCCGGACCATGGGATACAGGCGCTGCGTACCATCCGGCAGTTGCGTGAAAAAGCTGACCTCATCCCCGAAACCGAGAGTCGCCAGGACGGCATTGTACTCGGGGCCGTTCACCACCCCGGCGCCGGCGATGCGCACGACGCGCTGCGGATACGCGATGCCCAATAGGCTTCCCGGCCAGTCCGTGCCGCCGTTCCCGTTGGCGACGAGGGTCGGCTCCACCATGAAGCCCGGGAAGGGAAGGTTGCTCCAGGTGATGGCCATGACCGGCGCCGCGGCCGCTGCGATCACAGCCGCTGCCAGGAAGCCGAGCGTGATGACGCGGCTGATGCGTTCATAGATGTCGATGGAACGTCGTTTGGGTGACTCTGCCATGCGATACTCCCCGAAGCTGGGTCAGCCCAGGTCCTTGTTCCCGGAGGCCACTTGATCCTGGCTGATCCGTTCGATCACGATGATGGTCATGTCGTCATCGAAGGTCCTGCTCCGCTTGGTGAACTGCTGGAGCGCCCTGACCACCGCCTCGACGGTGTTCTGGGCGCAGGTGGCTTCCTCTCGGAGGCATGCGCCCATGCGGGTGGCGCCAAACGGCTCGCCGTCGGCGTTGCGCGCCTCCAGAACGCCATTCGTGCAGAACACCACCTTCTCCCCAGTGCGGATCATCATGTCTCCCTGAACGTAGAGCGGCTCGATCTCGGAGCCGAGCGACGGCCCCGTGGCCGGCAGGGGGGTGGCGTCGTCGTCGTGACACCAATAGGGCAGACTCAAGGCGGCGTTGGCGTGGGTGAGCCGTCCATCCTCAGGATCGAGGATGGCGTACAGGCAGTCAAGGGTCACGTCAGGCGACACCTCCGGGTGCAGAAGCGTATTGCTGCACTCCAGGACTTCACCAGGGCTAAGCATTCTCTGGGCGCCGCCGCGCAGGGTTGCTCGCGCCGTGGCAATCACATGCGCCGCCGCCAGGCCCCGGTCGTTGATCTTTCCCAATGCGATCATGAGTCGCCCATCAGGGAGGAAGGAGAAGTCGTAGAAGTCGCGGCCACCCGTTTGTGAGGGTTGGTAGTGAATGGCCAGGTTCCAGGCAGGCAGCGACGGCGGCTGCTTGGGCAGCAGGTTCTGCTGGATCAGATTGGCAATGCGCGATTCCTGTTCCATACGCTCACGTTCCCGGATCTGCGCCTGCTGTTGGCGTACGAGTGTGGCGACCCCCAGGGGAGGAAGCAAGATGCCCAGGGCCAGCAGAATGAGGAGGTTGCGGCCATAAAGCCGGAGCGACGAGGTCAGCGACGCCCAATCATCCTCGGTGACAAGCGTCCAGCGCGTCCCTGGGATAGGCGCATAGGCCGCCACCACGTCGAGACCGTTCGCGCTGCGGGTGCGTTGCGCTCCTGCCCCTGTCGCTCCGTACAGAGCTGGCAAACCCGGGATCGTCGTCCTCTCGCCAAGCCCGCGCCAGGAGGCATCGTACAGCAGCCTCCCCTTCCCGTCGAGCACGTAGGTGTTCCCGCCCTGACCCAGGCGCAGGCGCACGATGCTGGCGTAGAAAGAGCTGGTCGTGGGGGCGCCGATACGAAACATGCCGGCGAGGACGCCCTCGAACTCGCCCCGTGCGCCGATGATCGGCACGCTCATCACGATTACTTCGGAGTTGCCCGGTCCATCGCTGACGATGTCTGAGAGAAAAACCTGGGACGAGGTCAGAAGCTGGCGGAAGAAGTCACGGTCTGACCAGTCGGCGCCGGCGATGTCCTGGCGGGAGGGAACCGCCATCTTGACCCTGCCGAAGTTGTCCAGCAGGACGATGCCGCCGTCAAAGACGGCCAGGCGGTTGTGCGCCCGCTCCATCGCCTGGCCCTTGGCGAGGACGGTTCCCTGGGTGATCTCGGGGGAGCGCGCCACCGCATAGAGCTCATCCGCGAACTTGGACATCTCCTCGCGCAGGTGCGCAGCCGAGAGGAAGGCAAGCTGGCGATCACGCTCCACCACCAGGTCCGACGACGCGCTCTGGTAGGCGCGAAAGGTATAGGCCGACACGGCTGCCAGGGCGACCAGGGTCAACACCACCAGGGCCGCAACCACCCTGCTGCGGAGCTTGCGCCAATCGACACGTGTTCGCACGTCCGCTCGGTGCCTCACGCCCGCTGCATCTGGTCGATTCGGTCGGAGATCTCCTTCATGGCCTCCACCGGGAGTTGGCCGAGCGTGAAGATCTGCTGCCAGGTTCCAAGGACCAACTGCCGCGCTTCGGCCATCCTCGCAAACACCTCGGCGGTCACGGAATAGCCTTTGACCTGGCCGTCGGCAAACGCTTCCAGGGCCATGTCCTTGGTCTGATCCGGGTATTCCTGGCGCACGAATCCTGCCCACTCGTCTACCAGCGAAGCGCGCGCGGGCTGCAGAAGCTGCTCCTGGGCCATGGCCCGGCCGTAGTCCTGGCTGATCAGGAACTTCATCAGTTCCCATGCGGCGTCTGGATACTTGGTGCCTGCATAGATAGCGAAACCATCGGTCGTGGCCAGGGTAACCTTTTTGGCCGGACCTGCCGGAAACGTTGTCACGCCGACACGGAACCGGGCATTTTCCAGGATGTCCTTAAGCGCCCAGGAGCCATCCTCCACCATGGCGATGCGTTCCTGGATGAACGCCTCCCGGGTCTCCAGGTTCTGGACGTCCAGGAAGCTGGCCATCGTCTGGTCCTTCCAGAGCCGGTCTCGGATCCAGTTCATCGCCGCCATGGCCTCCGGCTGGCTCATCAGGCTGTGGCCGGGGTTGCCGGGGTCGACGAGATGGCCCCCCCAGCCGTTGATGTGGACCTGGATGCGGTCCCAGGCGATATCGACCATGCTCCCCCAACGGTCGAAGCGTCCGTTCAGGTCGCGGTCACGCACGAGCTGGGTCATGGCCTGGTGGTAGTCATTGTGGTTCCACGAATCGTCGGGATAAGGGACGCCCTGTTTGTCGAAAAGATCCTTGTTATAGTAGAGGGCCAGGGCGCCGTGATACTTGGGTAGGCCGAACTGCACGCCGCTGCGAGTCGCCAGGGCCCGGTACTGGGCAGCGTCCCAATCATTGATGGTGCTGCGGTCGATATCGGCATCCACATAGGGCCGGAGATCGAGCAGGTAGCCCTTCTCGCCCCAGACTGGGAAGAAGTCGCAGCACCCGGCCATGACATCCGGCGCCGTACCGGCCTGAAAGTCGGCCATCATGCGCTCGTCGAGCTGGTCCGGGTCCGGTGTATAGAACACGCGGATGTTGGGATGGGTGGCATGGAACTGCGCCAGCATCCGTTGTGCCATGCCCGGGAACCATTCTGTGCGCCAATCCTGGTACACGAGCTGCACAGGTCCGCTGGTCTGAGGGGCGGGCGCGGGCGGACTGGGAGCGCAGGCCGCCAACGCGGCGCCGGCCACGAGCCCTCCGGCCGTGCGCAGGAAGGCCCGCCGCGTCATCGTCACCTGCCCCACACTGCCAGTCTGAGGACGCGCCCCACTCCCGCCATCGCCGGTGGCTGTGGTCTCAGCCGGTGAGTGTCGCCGGTCGTGCTGCTTTGTCATCAGAGCATGCCCCCAAGAGGTGTGCTGTGCCGCGGTCTGAGGATCTGGCTTCGACGGCGCCGGAGTCGCAACAGGTTCTTGCGAGACGTCCGTATGCCTTTACCCTAGCACGTCTCGGGCGCAGGCGCATCGGTCTTTCGGCGCAGCCTGGCTGCGACATTCAGACCGGTTCTGTCTATGCGGAATGACTTAGACGCCCACCGCCCTCACCCAACCTCCCCGGTTGTGATATCCGTCAGTCGTCCGGCGCTGGGGCCAGACCTTCCTGGATGGCGTATGCCGCGGCCTGTGTGCGGTTCGAAAGGTGCAGCTTGGCCAGGATGTTGCTGACATGCGTCCGCACCGTGCGCTCGCTGAGGGAGAGGCGACCGGCGATGTCTTGATTGGTGCGTCCCTGCGCCACCAGCCCCAGGATCTCCGTTTCGCGCGGGGTCAGGGTTTCCGCCGCGTTCTGAGTTGTCTGTTGGCGGTGCATCTCGTCAATGACCTTGCGTGCAATGGCGGGATGGAGGGAGGCTTCGCCGACGCTGACGTCATGGATGGCTCGCAGCAGATCCTGGGGCGAGGAGTCCTTGAGCAAATAGCCGGCGGCGCCCGCTTTGATGGCGGGGATCACTCTGTCGGCTTCAGCGAAGCTTGTCAGGACAACAACCCGGACGGATGGCTTGTCGCGCACGATCTCGCCGAGTGCGGCCAGGCCATCCTTGCGCGGCATGACAAGGTCGAGTAGGACGACATCGGGCTGCAGGAGCCGCGCCTTGATCACAGCCTCCTCCCCATCGGCCGCCTCGCCCACCAGTTCCAGTCCAGGCTCGGTCCCGATCAGAGCCCTCAGGCCTTCGCGCACGATGGCATGGTCGTCTGCGACGAGGATGCGAATTCGAGGTTCTGGCATGGGGTCTCCTTTACCTTTCGACGCCCGCGGGCGCCGGCACGGTGACCGTCACAGTGGTTCCTCGCCCAGGTTGGGAGGCGAAATCCAGGGTTCCGCCCAGTCGCTGCGCACGTTCGGTCATGTTGGCGAAGCCCATGCCGCCGCCTCGGACGGCGCTGTGCGGCTCGCAGCCACAACCATCATCTGATACCTGGAGCTCGACGCAATCTGCACCGGCTCTCAGTCGCACGGTGATGGCGGTGGCGGCGGCATGCTTCAGGGCGTTGTTGAGCGCCTCTTGAGCAATCCCGTACAGACCCTGTTCCATCTCCGCCGGCAAACGCGGCAGGTTGCCCTCGATCTCCAGGCGGGCGCTCATGTTGGTATGCCCTTCCACAGCTTCCAGCCGCCTCCGCAGCGCTCCGATGAGACCGTCTTCGTCCATTGTCGCCGGCTGCAGCTCATAGACGAGGAGCCGCATCTCCTTCAGTGACTGCAGAGCCGTTTGGGCGATGCGCTGCACGTATCCCCGTACCATATCCTCGTTGCCCGTGGCGGCCTGCCTGTTCGCTGCCTCAGCCAGCAGCGTGAGGCTGTAGAGGGACTGAGTCAGGGAGTCGTGCAGTTCGCGTGCCAGCCGCTGGCGTTCTTCCAGCGTGGCCAACTGCTGCGCCTGGCCGAACAGCCGGGCATTTGCGATGGCGCCCGCGGCTTGGTTGGCGATCGACTGCGCCAGCCTGGCCTGGCGTTCGTCGAAGAAGCCGGGCGTTGTGTGAGTGACGCCCATGCCTCCGATGACGTCATGCTTCATGATCAGCGGAATCCACATGACCGAGCGCACCCCACCGGCTGACACTAGCAGGCGCTCGTCGATGGCCTGCCTCGCTCGATTCGCCATCGGGCTGTTCTCGCCAAGATCGGCAATGACGAGGGGCTGCGCCTGTTGCAGCACCGCCCACTTCAACTCCGGGTCTGTCAGGACGATGCGAAACTGTGCCGCGGGTTCGGCAGCGCCAACGCCGCGAAAAGCCTGCATGACCAGGGTGTCGCCATCCTCACAGGTGAAGAGGCTGGCGCTGGTGTAGTCCACCATGCGCTTGAGCTGGTCGAGAGCCAGCCCCAGAATCGCGTCAGGATCCAGGGTCGAGGCGATCGTCTGTGAGATCTCCAGCAGTCCCTCAAGTTCTCGTGTGCGCTCCGCCACCCGCTGCTCGAGCAGCCGGTAGGCCTCAACCTGCGCCGTGATGTCCTCGGCCATTCTGATCGTGTAGCTTGGTTGGCCTGGACCGCTGGGCGCCTGCGCTGTCGTCACTCGTCCCCAACGCATCTGCCCGTCCTTGCGCGCGAAGCGCCTGTCCCTACCCTGCCGGGTGCGATCGGGTTCCTGGACCACCCCGTTGCGGGTCGCCGGGACCTCTTCGGCGTCCAGGGCCGTGAAGTCCTGGTGCTGCAGGGTAAGCAGCTCGGAGCGGCTGTAGCCGAGCATCTCGGCGAGCGCCGGGTTGGCCTCGATCACCTGGCCATCGGCGGTCTCGAGGGCGATGGCGATAGGAGCGCCTTCAAAGACGGTGCGAAAGCGAAGCTCGCTGGCCCGCAGGGCCTCTTCAGCCTGCTTGCGGTCCGTAATGTCGAGGCTGACACCGATGCAGCCAACCATGGCGCCGCCTGCATCATGCAAAGGCTCGACATGGCTCTCAAAATAGCGGCCGCGCCAGCTCGTTTCATAGTGGACGGATTCTCCCGCCAGGGCACGCCGGTGCATTTCTGTGACCAGGTGCACTTCTTCTGGCGTTCCCGGCTGGACCGCGGCGACCCGGCTCCCCAGAAAGGCGCCAGCGCTCGTTTCCAGTGCGGCCAGACCAGCCCCTTGCACCGAGGTGTAGCGCAGGTCGGCATCGGTCGTCCACAGGATGGCCGGTACGCCTGTGACCAGCATGCGTAGCCGCTCTTCGCTGGCTGCCAGCGCGTCCAGCGCCGCCTGCCGCTTCGTGATATCACGGATGACCATGCTCGTGCGCGTGTTGCCTTCACGATCCAGAAACAGGGCCGAGGAAATTTCGGTTGGAAAGGTCGTCCCATCCTTGCGGACGTGGCGCAGCTCGCCCGTCGCTTTCCCAGTCGCCGCACGTTCTCTGAGGATCTCGGGCAGCCTGGGATCGGTCAAATCAACCAGCATACTCCGGCCGCCCTGGCAGATCTCGGCTTCGCTGCGCCCGAACATCTTGCAGGCTGCGGCATTGGCTGCCAGGATGCTGCCATCCGGCGCCGTGAGCAGAATGCCGTCAATGCTGCTCTCAAACAAGAGGCGATAGCGCTCTTCGCTCTCTCTCAGGGCCGCTTCAAATGCGGCGCGTTCGCCAGCTTCCCGTCGCAGCAGCAGATAAAGCAGCGCCCCCGCCGCGATTCCCAGGGCCACATCCTTCGCGGCCTGGGCGAAGGCCACGATGGCGGAGCTGGTCTCCGGGTGCGATAGGGCATAGACACTGAGCAGCAAGTCCAGAAGGACATCGCCGATGACGAAAGCCAACGCCACACGCAAGGCGATTCCGAGTACCGGATCTTTCGCAGGCCCTTTCATGCGGTCTCCAGTTCAGCAGCGAGCAATGCCAAGCGAAGCGACCTTGTTGCCATTATAACAGGCTGACTATCCGCCGCAAGCATGCTTGCCGCCTGTCCCGGTCTGGCCCTCTCGCGCCTCGCCCCCATTTGCCGCCATCGGCAGCATGTGCTAATATGGTACCGGTAACATATTTCATCCCTTATCCCCTCCTGCTCCCTCACCGTCGCTACTGGGAAGTCCCCCGACCCTGCCACCTGCCACCTGCCACCTGCCACCCCATGCCCACCATCCGCGATGTCGCCGCCCTGGCCGGCGTCTCTCCCATCACGGTCTCCCGCGTCGTCAACAACACGGGCTACGTGAGCGCGGAAACTCGCGAACGGGTGGAGGAAGCCATCCGGCTGTCCGGGTACGTGCCCAACACGCTGGCCCGCAGCTTCCGGTGGAAACAGACCGGCATGCTCGCCCTGCTCTTGACCGACATCACCAATCCGTTCTGGACGACGGTGGCGCGCGGCGTGGAGGATGCGGCGAGCGCTGCCGGCCTCAACCTGATCCTGTGCAACACGGATGAGAACGTCGCCAAGCAGGACCGCTATCTGGCTGCCCTGGCGCAGAAGCAGGTCGATGGCGTCCTGTTGGTCCCGGCGGGAGAGGGAAGGGAGCCGATCCGTTTCCTGCAACGCCAGCAGGTGCCTGTCGTCGTTCTCGATCGTGCCCTGCCCGAGGCGCTTGCGGATGTCGTACGCTGCGACTCCGAAGAGGGCGCCTACCGCCTGGCGCGTCTACTCCTGGACCTGGGCCACCGGCGCATCGCCCTGCTCAACGGCCCCGCTGATGTCTCCACGGCCTGTGATCGCCTGGCGGGGTACCGGAGGGCATTGTGGGAGGCCGGTCTTGGCCCTGAACAGGAAATCGTCTACCATGGTTCCTTCACCGTCGCCAGCGGGCACGAGATGGCATGCCGGGTGCTTGCCCTGCCGTTGCGTCCGACGGCCTGCTTCGCCGCCAATAACTTCATTGCCATTGGCGCGCTGAAAGCACTGAATGAAGCAGGCGTCGCCGTCCCCCGGGAGATGTCCCTGGTCGGCTTCGATGACCTGCCCCCCGCCCTGGTGGTTGACGCCTTTCTGACGGCAGCCGTCCAGCCGGCCTATGAGATGGGGCGACAGGCCACCTCGCTGCTCCTGGCGCGGCTTTCTGGCCAGGCGCCTGCCGCGAGGGTAGAAATTGTCCTGCCTGCCGCAATCATCCAGCGCCGTTCCGCCGCTCCCCCTGCCTCCACCTGAATCCTGTTGCCCATGACACCTCTGCAAGGGGGCGGCCACAACGCCGAAAAGGGCGACCACAAGGGGTCGCCCCTACGAACGCCATCCCTTGGGGCGACCGCGATGGGTCGCCCCGTCGACCACCATCATTCACGAGGATCCATATGACCACGAACATCATTGCCGCCACCACTCCTGACCTGAAAAAGGACGATCTCATTGTCATCGCCGGCGCTGGCGGGTTTATCGCCGGCGCCCTGACCCGGTATTTCCACGACCAGGGATTCACGCGCATTCGCGCCATCGACAAAAAGCCGCTGCCCATGTGGTACCAGCGGGTTCCCGGCGTCGAGAGCCTGTGCATGGACCTGAGCGAGAAAGAGAACGCCATCAAGGCCGTGGAAGGCGCCA
This sequence comes from Chloroflexota bacterium, assembly GCA_029782215.1. GTDB lineage: Bacteria > Chloroflexota > Anaerolineae > J102 > J102 > SSF26. The sequence continues at coordinate 23,266 of JAKOVD010000073.1, read as the reverse complement.
CCGAGGTCTACAACCTGGCCGCCGACATGGGCGGCATGGGCTTCATCGAGCGCTTCCGCATCGAGTGTCTGCGCAGTATCCTCATCAACACTCATCTGCTGGAGGCGGCCTACCGTGCGGGCGCGCAGCGCTACTTCTTCTCTTCTTCGGCCTGCGCCTACAACACGCTGCTCCAGCAGGACCCGAACGTCCGTCCCCTCAAAGAGTCCGATGCTTACCCCGCCATGGCCGAGCGCGGCTACGGTTGGGAGAAGCTGATGAGCGAGATGTTCTGCCAGGAATACTGGGCGGAGCGGCACATGAAGACCGCCATTGCCCGTTTCCACAACGTCTACGGTCCGTTGGGCACGTGGTTCGGCGGGCGGGAGAAGGCCCCGGCAGCCATCTGCCGCAAGGTCATCGAGGCCAAGGACACGGGCAGCCACGAGATCGAGATCTGGGGCGACGGCACCCAGACCCGCAGCTTCATGTACATTGACGACTGCGTGTTTGGCATCGACCAGATCATGCACTGCGATGATCTGATCGCCACGCCCATCAACCTCGGCTCCAACGAGCTGATCGCCATCAACGACCTGGTGACCATCGCCGAAGAGATCGGCGGTGTCAAGCTCCAGCGCCACTACAAGCTTGATGCCCCGCGCGGGGTCGCCGGCCGCAACAGTGACAACACCTTCATCCAGTCGGTGCTCAACTGGGAGCCCTCCACTCCCTTCCGTTCGGGTCTGGCCAAAACCTATGCCTGGATCGAAGAACAGTACTTCGCCCGCAAGGCCGGCGAGCAGGTCGTGGACGACACCCACATCTGAGCATAACTCCCTCCAGGGCCCGCCAGGCCCCGGGAGCGCCGAGCCCCGCTCGGCGCTTTCTCTGCCACACCCGAGCAGCCCGTGACCACTCCCACCTCCTTCTCAGGACTTCAACGCCTGATCGGCCGGATTCCCTACCGCATGGCTTTCGCCGGAGGTTGGATCGACCAGCCCTACGTCTCGCGCTCCAACCCGAACCCACCTGGCGCCATGGTGGTAGTCAACCTGGAGCCCAGCTTCTACTTCATGGACCGCTGTGGCATGGGAACCAGCACGCGCAAGGTGGCGGCGGAGCTGTGGCCCGATGGCGTACCCAGCGGCGACCCGGCTGACCTCGTCCGCATCCTCTACGCCGCCGAGAATGTGGGCAAGCGTGATCCTTCCGGCTCGCAGGACATGGCGGGCCTTCTCTACCCCGGCGTCAACCGGCTCGACTACGACGCCGGCTACGAAGGCGGCTACTTTCCCGTCCACGTTGAGTCGAATAACGACCCCCAGGTGGCCGCCTGGCTGGAAACGGTCATCTACATGCTGCCGGTGAACCAGCGCCCACCCGGCTACAGCCCCCTGGGTGTCAAGAACCTGGACCCTGCTTGGATCCAGCGTCTGGGGCAGTCGGGCAGGGACTGCTTCGATGCCATCGTCGCCTGTGACCTGGCCGGCCTTGGCGCCTCCATGAACGAGTGCATGCGCTGTTGGGAGGCCATTCTCCCGCACACGGTCCGCCACCCGACGATCGCGGTGGACCTGATGGGCCTGTGGGAACATTACGCGTCCACCTACGCCGGGGCCATGTACTCGGGCTGTGGGGGCGGCTACCTCTACGTGGTTTCCGACCGCCCCGTGCCGGGCGGTCTGCAAGTTCACGTCCGCCTGGCGGACGGTCAGGAGCGTCGCTGATGCCAGCGGTCAAGTCCTTTGCAGTAGCCGGCAGTTTCGACAACCTGCATTCCTCCCAGGTGCGCTTCCTGGAGGCAGCGGCTGCCTACGGGAACGTTCACGTGCTTCTCTACGCGGACGAGGCGGCGCTCGCGCGGGAGGGGCGGTCGCCCCGTTTCCCCTTCGCCGAGCGCCGCTACCTGTTGGAGGCGCTCCGTTACGTCCACCGCGTGTGGCCGGTCACGACGCCGGGCGATGCGGGAGCCCTGCCTGAGCTGCCTGAGTTCGCGCCCGATGGTTGGATCGTCGACGAGGCCGGCGATACGCCCGGCAGGCGGGCGTCCTGCGACGCTCGCGGGCTGGCTTATCATGTCGTGTCCTCAGCACACCTGCCCACCTTCCCGTCTTCCCCGCCCCTGGCGGTGGAGGCGGTTCCCGGCCGCAAACGGGTGATCGTCACCGGCTGCTTCGACTGGCTTCATTCCGGGCACGTGCGCTTCTTCGAGGAGGCGTCGGAGTTGGGTGAGCTGTACGTCGTTGTCGGTCACGATGCCAACGTGCGCCTGCTCAAGGGCGAGGGCCACCCCATGCAGAGCGAGGCCGAGCGCCGTTACATGGTGCACGCCATCCGCTTCGTCAAGCAGGGGCTCGTGTCCAGCGGGCACGGCTGGATGGATGCCGAGCCGGAGATCGTCCGCTTGCGTCCCGACTACTACGTGGTCAACGAGGATGGCGACAAACCCGAGAAGCGGGAGTTCTGTGCCCTCCACGGCCTTGAATACGTCGTCCTCAAGCGCGTCCCCAAACAAGGCCTGACGCGCCGGTCCAGCACGGACCTGCGAGGCTACTGACACGGTGAAGACAGTCAGGCTCACGGTGTCGGCGCCAGGTGCGCTCGTCGAGGACGCCAAGGCCCATGCGCGAGCGCAGGACACGACCGTGCAGCAGCTCATCTATCTCGAAGAGAAGTACGGTGGTTAGCCTGTGGTCATCGACCCGGCGCCGCTCTCATCGTCACTGAAGTGAGCGCCCAACCGGTCCCCATCCATCTCACTTCTGAGCAGCAGGCCATCGTCCGCCATGACGAAGGGCCGGCCCTTGTGTTCGCCGTCGCCGGTTCGGGCAAGACCACGGCCATGGTGCACCGCATCGAGCGGCTGGTGCGGGAGCGCGTGTTCCCCGCCTCCGGCATCCTGGCCACATCCTACAACAAGGCCGCCAACCTGGAGATCGAGGCGCGGCTGCAGCAGTGGCCGCACTGCGCTGGCGTCGAGGTGCGGACGCTGCATGCCCTTGGCTACCGCATCATCCAGGAAGCGCAGCGGCAGGGACGGCTGCACCTGGCGCCTACCGCCGCCAGTGATCCGGAGGCCGCAGGACGCCGGCAGCTTGCCGCCACTCTGAAGGCGGCGCGGGAGCGCAAAGCCCCCTTTGCCGACGTCCTGGGCCAGCTCGACCAGACGGATTTTCTGGACTACGTCGGCGCCTGCAAGGGCAATCTCCAGTATGCCGATCTGGAGGCCGCCCGATTGCCGGCGGCGGCGCTCAAGGTTGCTTCGCAGGCCCGGCCGCCCGAAGGGCTGCCCTGGTACCTGGACCTCTACCGGCTGTTCGAGGACGAGCGGGCGCGCGCGGGGGTCGTCACCTTCGACGACATGCTTCTCACTGGTTGGGAGATGCTCGTCCGCTATCCCGATCTGCTCGCCGGCCTCCAGCGCCGCTACCGCAGCGTCCTGGTCGACGAATTCCAGGACGTCAACCTCGCCCAGGCCGAGATGCTGGACCTGCTGACGGCGCCGCACCGCAACTACATGGTGATCGGCGACGATGACCAGACGATCTATGAGTGGCGCGGAGCCAGCCCGCGCTTCATCCTGGGCTTTGAGCAGCGCTACGCGGCGCGCACCTACTTCCTGACCGACAATTTCCGTTCGCAGGCCGTCCATGTCGCCCTGGCGAACCTGGTCATCCGCCACAATCGCCAGCGCCGCCGCAAGAGCCTCCATCTGACGCGGGGATTTGAGGGGCAGGTGCATGTGCAGGTCGAGAAGGACGCCGAGGCCATGGGGCGCCAGGTCGTGAATGACATCATCGCCTACCACAAGGCCGGCATGTCGCTCGGCGACATGGCCGTCCTTGTGCGCATCTACGCCCAAACGGCCCACATCGAGCAGTACCTGATTGAGGCGCAGATCCCCTATGAAGTGGTGGGCAGTGAGCCCTTCTACATGCGGCCGGAAGTGTCCGATATGCTCCACTACGGACGGCTGGCGCTGCTCGAAAAGCAGTTGCTTGCTGGAAAGGGGCTGTCACCTGACCAGGCGGCAGACTTCAGGCGCGGCTGGGAGCGCGTGTACAACCGGCCGGTGCGCTACCTGAGCCGGGAGCTGAGCGAACAGGTGGCAGAACGGGTCGTGGCGCGTCGCGAACCCCTGGGACGGGCGTTGGCAGCCGCCAGCCAGGGCGTCACCAACCCGCGCTTCGGCGAGCGTCTCCTGCAGTTGGGAGACGACTTCAAGTGGATGGCGCAGCGTGTGTCTTCACGTCCGGCGGCCGAATTCCTGGCGGGGCTGGATGACCGCCTGGGCTACTCGGACTACCTGCGCACCAGCAGCGGCTTCATGGAGACCGGCGCCGGCAAGGCCGCCAATATCGCCGCCATCATCAGCTACGCCCGCGGCAAGGGCAGCATGGCCGATTTTCTGAACCACCTGGCGCACATTGCCGCAGAACATGCCAGCCGCATGGGCGGCGCCCGGCAGGCAGGCCTCACCATTCGCACCATCTTCCGCGCCAAGGGCCTGGAATGGCCCGTTGTCTTTGTTCCCGGCTGCAACCAGGGCATGCTGCCCTTCGGCCAGCCTCCGGACAACCTGGAGGAGGAGCGCCGCCTCCTCTATGTGGCGATCACGCGGCCCATCACGCACCTGCATCTCCTTTACAACCGGCAGGAGCCGGTCTCCCAGTTTCTGAACGAGGCGCACACAGAGATTGCCCTGCGCTGCATCGGCGATCTGCGGCGAACGCTCGCCACGCCGCCCAGCCGCTGGCAGCTTCCCGACTACGTCGCCATCACACGCCACACGCAGGACTTTGACTTCTACAGCTACTTCGCTCAATGGTGGGATGCCGGTTGGAGCACTCGCCAGGACGTGGCGGCGGCGGCGTTGGGCTTCCTGCTGCTCCTCGGGGAACGCCAGGCCCTGGCGATCGCGGGCCTGGAGCCCGAGGCGGTGGACGAATGGCGCCGTATTGGCCGGCTCGCCCGTGATCCCTCCCTGCCCGAGGTGGCAGGGCTTGACCGCTACCTCGAGCAGCAGCACAAGGCAGAGGCATCGCAGTCGGGGCATCAAACCGGGCATCAAGCGGGGCCGCCACCCGTGTCACCCGTCCGGTCCGGATCGAGCCTGGGAGCGCCGCCGCCTGCGCGCAAAAGGGCCATTCGGGCGGGCGACCTGGTCCGCCACAGCCAATTCGGCTATGGGTGGGTCATACGAACGGAGAGCACACCTGCGGGGGACATGCTTCATGTCCGCTTCAACGACCAGAACCTCAAGGTCATTGCTGCCGCCTCGCCGGATCTTGCAGCCGCGGGTTGACACCGGCGCACTGACACGGTTCATGGGGATTGGGGCGTGAGGACTCCCAAGCATCACCGGGCGAATATTCAGTGTTGGGAACCTCGACCCTTCATTTGCCGTCTTGTCTGACACGTGCTATTGATCGGAAGGCACGCTACGATATCCATGCCCGGCGGCTGCGCCGGAAGGAGTCGGTCCCCCATGTCGCGTTTCCTTGCCATCTCTCTGGCCCTGGCCCTGTTGTGCGCTGCCTGCGCCCCTGTGCCCCCGCCGGCTCCGACGATGACGCCAGAGCCGACGCACGCTCTGGTGCCGACCTTCACGCCTTCGGTGGAGCCACCGCCTGCGACCGCCACGGAGGCTGTCGTCCCGACCGCGCCTGCAGCGACCGCTGAGCCCGCTCCGGCAGTCGCAACCGCAACCAGGGCGGCGACGGCAGCCCCTGCTCCTGCGGACACGGCGACCCCCACCACTGCGCCCACGCTGCCGCCCGCGCCATCGGCCACTCCTCTTCCCACCAGGCCTGCCGCCGCCAAAGCCGTCACGCCTGTTGTCACCCGTTCGCCCGCCGCGACGGCGGCCCCCAAACCAACGGCCGCGCCCGTTGCGGCCGCAACCGGCGCCTGGAAGGGTGAGTACTTCTCCAACCCGGACCTCAACGGCGAGCCGGCGCTGGTGCGGAACGACGCCGACGTCAACTTCGATTGGGGCTTGGGCGCACCGGCCCCTGGCATTCCCACCGACCACTTTTCGGTGCGCTGGACGCGTCAGGTGAACCTGCCCTCCGGCGCCTGGCGCTTCAACGCCACGGCAGACGACGGCGTGCGTGTCTACGTGGACGGCTGGCCGGTCATCGACCGCTGGCTCACATCCGGCCCCGTCACCTACTCCACCACCGCCTCGCTGACCGGCGGCTTCCATGAGCTGCGGGTGGACTATTTTGACGCCACAGAGAACGCCCAGGTGCATGTCTGGTGGGCGCCGGACGACGGCAGCGCCACCGACCCGGCCCATGCGGGCGCCTGGCGCGGCGACTACTTCAACAACCGCGATGCCACAGGCACGCCGGTCTTCTCACGCGACGATCCTGCCGTCTGGTTCAATTGGCAGACGAGCGGACCGGGACACAACATGAGCGGGCAGGATTTCTCGGTGCGCTGGTATCAAAAGGTCTTTTTGGGCGGCGGCAGCTACCTCTTTTCCGTCAGATCGGACGACGGCGTGCGCGTTTGGCTGGACTGGGCAACCGTAATCGACAAGTGGGGTGGCAGCGATGGCAAAACCACCCTTACCAACGAGGTCAACGTCTCGAACGGCATGCACGAGGTCGTGGTGGAATACTGGCAGGGCAGCGGGCCGGCCCTGGTCGAGCTTTCCTACCAGCCTACCGCCTACAACTGGGTGGGGAATATCCACACCTGTCTGCCCCCTCAAGGCGGCTGGATCAAGGTCTACCGGCTGGCGCCCAACAACGAATGGCAGACCCTGAATGCCGACGGCTTCGGCGCCAACGGCGCCAACGGCCAGGTCAACATCTTCGGCGTGCCCGTCGATGCCGGCTACAGTTGGGACGGGCAGCCCTACAAGGTCGAGCAGTGGGTCAATGGCAGTATGGCGCACTCTGAGGGTGACATCTTCGCTGGCCAGCCCGCCTTCCGCATCCAGCCGGGCGCGGACGTGCGCACGTCGTGGACGTGTCCCTGAAGGCTACAGGCTGGACCGCTGGCGTTGCACGTTCAGCATCTATGCCAGGAGGTCCCGCACCAACGCATTCATGACGACCGTCCGTCTGGCCACGCTCTGGGCGATGAAGTGGTGGAAGGCCATCGCCGCCTGAGGGCATTCCGCCTCAAGCCGTTTCAGCGTGGTTTGTCGCATACAGTAGACCACTGACGGTTCGGCCGCGACCACAGTCGCCGTGCGCGGCTCCCCGAGATAGAAACCGACCTCGCCCACGACCGTGCCTGAGCTGATGCGGCGCACGCGGAGCACCTGTCCTTCCGCATCCTCAACCAGGACATTGAGCTGCCCCGTCTCTACCAGGAAGACCGAGGTGCTCATCTCACCCTGGCGCATGAGCACTGCGTCCTTCTCGTGCTCCAGGCGCTCGAACGCGGTCATGAGCACCGAGGTCGCCGAAGGGTCGGGACAAAACGCCTTTAGTTCATCGCGGACCACATAGTCTTTTGCCTGTTCCTGCTCCAGCAGTGCTTGCTGCAGCAGTTGTTCCTCACACCATTCCATGCCCTCGTCGCCGGTTGGCGCTTCCCGCATGACCCCGCTTGTCAGCCCCATGCGCGCGAATTGGTGGTGCAAGTCGGTGGAGAGGTGACTTAATAACACCTCAAAGTCCTTGGCCTCGGCCATGTGCTGGATCCGGACGAAGCTGTTGAGGGCAGAGGCGTCCACGCCGTGCACAAGCCGGAAGTCAAGGATGAGATAGCGCAGCGGAACGGCGTTCGGGTCATAGACGCGAGCACGCACCCGATTCAGCAGCGCTTCGGATGTGCCGAAGAAGAGATAGCCCTGCAGTCGGAGCATCAGAATCTGATCCCCGAGCGCCCGCAGTGACGCCTCGTGGACTGGACCGCGATCGACATTGCTGCGATAGGTGACGCCTGACAGTGTCTGCTTGACCGCGTCCGTCTTGCTGTATCGGATCACGAACAGGACGACGGCCGCCAGCGCACCGACGATCAACCCTGGCAGGAACCCCCAGACGGCGATGGTCACCGCAATCAGCACAACAATTGCATAGTCGCCATGAGGCAGTTGCCGCCAGGCCTCGTAGAGCCATTCCACCAGGAAGCTGAGTCCCAGGTACACGATCAGCCCGCCGAGAACGAACTTGGGAACGAGCGTCAGGAAGAAGGAACCCGCAACGAGCGTCACGAGGTACAGGCAAGCCACGAGGATGCCCACCCAGCGGCTATCCGCCCCCAGGCGGTAGGCGAGCGTCGAGAAGCTGATGGACTGATAGCCGGGCGCACCGCCGAGCAGTCCCGCCATCATGTTGCCCAGCCCTGCACTGCGCAGCTCACGATCCAGGTCCACGTCGCGTCGCCCTACCAGTTCCAGGCCACTTGCGTTCATGAGAAGGGCGATGAAGCTTACCACCACCAGCGTGATCAGATTGCCGGCCTGTCCGGCGATCGCTTGCCAGTCCACCTGTAACAGCAGCGCCGGGTTCAACGGTCGCCATAGAGCGCTCACCGCTTGTCCACCCAGGAGCAGTCCCATCGCCTCCGCCTGGGCACGCGTGGTGCCAGTCAGCCAGAGCAGGCTGTGAAACAAGACCAGTGCTCCACCAATAAGAGCGGGGAGAAGCAGATAGTGGTGGACGCGACGTGAAAGAAGCACAAGCAGGAACCCGAACGCCACACCCGGAAGCCACGACCATACTGCCGGCGGTAGAAGTTGGGTGGGAAGCGTACTCAGGCCGAAGGGTTGGCTCGCCATTACGGAAACGCCCCCCGTGAACAACAGCCAGCCGGTGCCGGCGAGGAAGCCGCCGACAACGGGGTAGGGCACGAAGCGGCCCAGGTTGCCCATCCGAAAGTGCCCCATAGCCAGGAAGAGAGCGCCTGCCACCAGGGACGTGAGGGCAATCGCTGCAAGGACGGTCGCGAAGACGCTGGAGTCATTGGCCGCAGCCCCGCGACCTACCATGTCTGCCACGATGCCGGCGGCCACTATCGCCAGGATGGCGGCAGAACTGTCCTGGGTGACACTGACGACGTAGCGAATGGAGCTGGTGATTGCGGCGACGAAGGCCAACATCATTGAGCCCGCGAGGAACGCCCCGATACCCCGTCCCACCATGACCGAAAGGGGGCCTGCAAAGACCAGGGTCGCCAATGAGATACACAGAAAGATGTCGATGACCCCGGCAACCAATCCTGCGGTCATGACAGGCAGTACCTTGTTCGCTTCCGACCGCTGGGAGAACGCGTCCCGCAGAGTCTGGGGTACGGTGGCTGCGCGGGAGAGGTCCATGTAGCGAATCCTTTGCAAATGGGATATTTGCCCTGCCATCAATTTGTAGGTTCGCAATAATACCTTGATTCCCCAACCTGTCAAACAGGTATGCGAGCTTGCGAGGTTGGGAAGCTCTGCAACGTCGTGCGCCAGGCCGCACTTCCCGCCCCTCAAGCTGCCCCTGGCCGCAACTTGACAGGCCAATCCCCGTTACTTATCATCCTGTCATGACAGGATGATAACCCATTTGGCGAGCTTTGCCCCTTGCTCCTTGCCCCCCCGCACCAGCTCCCTCACGGTTGCTGCTCGGAAGCCACCTGCCACCTGCCACCTGCCACCTGCCACCTGCCACCTGCCACCTGCTACCTGCTACCTGCTACCTGCTACCTGCTACCTGCTACCTGCCCCCGATGTCCTCCCCCCTCAACCCCACCAGCCCGCTTCCCCTCTATATCCAGCTTGCCGACGAGCTGAGGCAAGAGATCCAGGATGGCGGCTGGAGTGCAGACGCCCCGCTCCCCTCTGAGTCCGAGCTGGGCCGGCAGTACGAGGTCTCGCGGACGGTTGTGCGCCAGGCGCTGGACGAGCTGGAGCGTAGCGGCGCCATCACGCGCATCAAGGGCAAGGGCAGCTTTGTGGCCGAGCGCAAGCTCGCCGCCTACCTGATGCAGGATGTGGGCGGATTTGCCGCCGGCATGGCCGCACAGGGGCTGGCCGTGCGCTCGCAGGTGCTAAAGCAGGGCTTCATCCCCGCACCCGCGGCTATCGCCCAGGCCCTCGGCCTGCCTGAAGGCGCTGCCGTCCTGCGCCTGGAGCGCCTTCGCTTCGTCCAGGAGGAACCCCTCTTTCTGGGCGTGACCTTCCTGCCCGAGGCGCTGGGCCGGCGGGTGGCCGCAGTTGACTTCACCAGCCGTTCCCTCAACGCTGCCCTCGCCGCCGGCGCCGGCAAGGAGCCGGCCAGCGGCAGCCGCCTGATCGAGGCCGTGGCTGCCGGCAGGCTGCAGGCGGGCCTACTGCGCGTGCGCGTGGGAGCGCCGCTGTTCCGCCTGTTCGCCGTCACCTACGATCAGGAGGGCGCCGCCCTGGAGTGCTCGGAGGTCTGGCTGCGGGCCGACCGCCTGGCCTTCCGCGTCACCCTCGGCGCTGCACCCGCCGCACCGGGCGCATCCCGCAGCCCATCCCTCCCGGAGGAATGATTCCATGCTCAAAGGCAAACGCGTGGTCGATCTCAGCCACGACATCTGGCCGGGCCGCGAGGAGTACGGCCTGACGCTGGAGTCGCAGTACGTCAACGACATTTACCCGCAGTACAAGCGCCGCGCCGACATCGACTACATCCTGCAGACCGTGCACATGTCGACCCATATCGGCACCCACATCGAGTTTCCCCGGCACTTCGATGCCGCCGGCGCCGATGCCGCCGCTTTCCCCCTTGACCGGCTAATCGGCCCGGCCTGCGTGCTCGATTTCCGCCACAAGGCGGACAACGAGGCCATCACCCTGGCCGATCTGCAGGCCCACGATGACCTCATCCAGACGGGCGACATCGTGTTCCTGTTCACGGGCCGGTTCACCAACCACAACACCCCCACCGCCCACAACCGACCCTACCTGGAGCCGGAGGCCATGCGCTGGCTGATCGAGGCGAAGGATGTCTATGTGCTGGGCATCGACGCCACCGGCATCGAGGTCAAGGGCACCGACTACCACCCCAACCACACCCTGCTGCTCAAGGAGCATGGGCGGGCGCTGATCGAGGCCGTCGGCGACATGGGCCAACTGCGGCGCCAGCGCTTTGAGTGCTGGATCCTGCCGCTCAAGATGCACGGTATGGACGCCTGCCCCATCCGTCTGCTCGCCATCGAGGAGGAAGAGGCATGACCCTTGCCGCGCTGGCCGGCGCCGATCAACTGCGTTGGATATACCGCACCATGGTGGCCATCCGCGAGTTCGAGGAGCGCCTCTACAACCTGTTCCTGACCGAGGCCATGCCGGGCACCATGCACCAGTACACCGGCCAGGAAGCGGTCGCCGCCGGGGTGTGCGCCGCCCTTCAGCCCGGCGACTACATCACCAGCACCCACCGCGGGCACGGGCACGCCATCGCCAAGGGCGTGTCGCTGCGCAGCCTGATGGCGGAGATGTTCGCCAGGGATACCGGCTGCTGCCGTGGCATGGGGGGCTCCATGCACTTGTCGGACCCGGCCGTCGGCATGCTCGGCGCCACCGGCATCGTGGGCGGCGGCATCGCCATCGCCACGGGGGCCGCCCTTTCCGCCAAACTGCGGCGTTCGGGCCAGGTGGCCGTCGCCTTCTTCGGCGACGGCGCTGCCAACGAGGGCGCCTTCCATGAAAGCCTGAACCAGGCCGGGGCCTGGAAGCTGCCCGTCGTCTACGTGTGTGAGAACAACCTCTACGGGTTTTCGGTGCCCTTCGCCCATGCCTCGGCGGTGCCCGACATCGCCAGCCGCGCCGCCGGCTATGGCTTTCCCGGCCTCGTCGTCGACGGCATGGACGCCCTTGCCGTCCACGCGGCTGCCGATGCCGCCGTGGCGCGGGCGCGAACGGGGGAGGGACCGACCCTGCTGGAATGCAAGACCTATCGCTACCGCGGCCACTCCCGCTTTGAGAAGCCCGTCTACCGCACCGAGGCTGAGGTCGCCCTCTGGCAGCAGCGTGACCCCATCGAGCAGCTTGAGCGCCGCCTGGTCGCCCAGGGACTGATGCTGGCGGGCGATGCCGGCCGCATCCGCCAGGAGGTGCGGGCCGAGCTGGAGGACGCCGTGGCTTACGCCCGCACCAGCCCGGAACCGCCAGTCGATGCCGCCCTGCGCCACGTCTATGCCGAGGGCGTTGACCCTCTGACCCCCTGAGCGGGCAAAGGAGCCATCATGCCCTATACCACCATTGCCCAGGCGCTGCGGGAGACTCTGCGCCAGCAGATGCAGAGGGATGAGCGCGTCTTCATTCTTGGCGAAGACATCGGCAAGTTCGGCGGCGCCTACCGCGTCACCGAAGGACTCTACGAGGAGTTCGGGCCGGAGCGCGTGGCTGACACCGCCATCTCCGAGATCGCCATCGCCGGCTTGGCGATGGGCGCGGCCCTGACGGGGCTGCGGCCTGTGGCAGAGTTCCAGTTTGTTGACTTCATGGCCAATGCCATGGATTCCATCGCCAACCACATGGCCAAGTTCCGCGTCATGTCGGGCGGCAAACTCAACGTTCCCGTGATCATGCGGGCGCCCTTTGGCGCCACGGGACGCGCGGCGCAGCACTCCCAAAGCCTGGAATCCTGGTTCACCCACACCCCGGGCCTCAAAGTCGTGCTGCCGGCGACGCCTTACGACGCCCGCGGCCTGCTCCGCTCCGCCTTCAAGGACCTCAACCCGGTGGTCTTCCTCGAGCACAAGCTGCTCTACGGCTCGGCCTCGCCCGGTGGAACGGCGGCCAGTGCGGTGGGCGAATTTGCAGCCTGGATGACCCCGGCGCCGGACACCGACTATGAGGTGCCCTTTGGCGTCGCCGCCGTGCGGCGGGAGGGGCGTGACGTGACCGTGGTCGCCACGTCGCTCATGGTCCACCGCGCGCTGCGCCTGGCTGACAGGCTGGAGCGGGAGTCCGGCATCAGCATCGAGGTGATCGACCCGCGCACCCTCTATCCCCTGGACATCGCCACCATCGTGCGCTCGGTGGAGCGGACGCACCGCTGCCTGGTGGTCGCCGAGGAGACCGGCTTCGCCAGCACCGCCGCCGAGATCGCCGCCCAGGTGTCAGAGCTGGCGTTCGACTACCTGGACGCCCCGGTGATGCGGGTGACCGCCCGCCACACACCGATGCCGTTCAACTACACCTGCGAGGCCCACACCCTGCCCAACGACGGCCGCATCGAACAGGCCCTCCGGCAGCTCGTGGGGCAGGAGGCGTAGGCCATGGCGACACCCGTGCTGATGCCCACCTTCGGCATGACCGAAGGGGAAGCCACCATCCTGCGCTGGCTGAAAGCCGAGGGCGAGGCCGTAGCCATCGACGAGCCGCTGCTGGAGGCGGAGACCGAGAAGGCGACCCTTGAGGTGCCGTCACCCGCCGCGGGTGTGCTCCTTCGCATCGACGCCGCCGACAACCAGATCGTGCCCTACAAGGCCACCATCGGCTGGGTGGGCCGGCCAGGGGAAGCGCTCGACATAACAGACACTTCGGCGCCTGAAGCGACAGGCGACATGTCCTCCCCGGCGGCGCCGCCGCCCCCGGCAAGCTGGATCAAGGCGTCGCCGATTGCCCGCCGCATCGCCCGCGAGCATGGGCTGGACCTGGCGGGAATCACCGGGACCGGTCCCCGCGGCCGGGTCGTTGAGGCGGACGTGCGCCGCGCCCTGACGGCCCCGGCGCCGCCGGCCGCCGCCGCGCCGCCGGCCGCCCCCTTGCCGGCTGAGGCCGTTGAGGCGGGAACCCTGACGCCCTTGAGTGCCGCCAGGCGCCTGACGGCGGCGCGCACCGCCGAGAGCTTCCGCACTGCCCCGCACTTCTATCTGCAGAAAGAAGTGCGCGCCGCCCGCCTGGCGGCGCTGCGCACGGAGCTCCTGCCCGAGTTCGAGCGCCTGGCCGGGGTGCGGCTTTCCTTCACCGACCTGCTGCTGCGGGCCCTGGCCCTGGCGCTGTCCCGCCATCCGCTGCTCAACGCCTCCTGGACCGAGCAGGGGGTGGTCGTCTTCGCAGGCGTCCACCTCGGCGTTGCCGTGGCCGCGCCCCAAGGGCTGCTGGTGCCGGTGATCCGGCAGGCAGAGACCCTGTCGCTCGCGGCCCTGGCCGGACTGCGCCAGACACTAGCCCAACAGGCCCGCGCCGGCAGCCTGCCGCCCGCAGACCTGACCGGCGGTACCTTCACCTTGACCAACCTCGGCATGTACGGGGTGGACAGCTTCCTGCCCGTTCTCAACCCGCCGCAGAGCGGCATCCTGGCCGCCGGCGCCGTGGCCGGACGCCCCGTGGGGGTGGCGGGCCGGGTGGTGCTGGAGCCGACCCTGCACCTGTCGCTGGCCGTCGATCACCGTGTTGCCGATGGCGCCCAGGCCGCCGAGTTCCTGGCCGATCTCGTCTCCCTGCTCGAAGCCCCCTCCCGCCTTCTGCTCTAGCCTGTCGCCCTTTCTCCTCTGAACGTTCAGACGTTTGAACGTTCTAGCGTTCCCACGTCTTCTCTATGGATTTTGCCTACATCTTCGACTTTGACGGCGTCCTCGTCTACACCATGGAGGCGCATTTCGCCTGCTACGGCCAGGCCCTGGCCGAGGTGGGCGTCCCCATCGACCGCCAGGTCTTCTTCAGCCATGCCGGCATGACCGGCCGCGAGCAGCTCCTCTACTTCGCCAGCCAGGCCGGCGTCAGCATCGACGTCGAACAGGTCTACGCCCGCACGCGCGAGCTGCGCGCCGCCTTCAGCGGCGGAACGGAAGCCATCCCCTGCAACGTGGCCCTGCTCAAGCTCCTGCGCAGCCAGGGCGTGCCCGTGGCCATCGCCAGCGGCAGCTCCCGCCCCAGCATCCTGCCGATCATGAAGGAGCACGGCATCGAGGTGGATGCCCTGGTCACCTCCGAGGACATTGCCAGGGGCAAGCCCTTCCCCGATCTGTTCCTGGCCGCGGCGGCCCGCCTGGGCGCGGCGCCGGAGCAGTGCATCGTGATCGAGGACTCGGATGTGGGCATCGAGGCCGCCCGCCGCGCCGGCATGAGGTCGCTGCGCTTCCAGGACGTCCGTTAGCCCGTCCCCGACAAATCAGAGTCCGGCGCCGATCCGTCACATTGGACGGATCGGCGCCGGACTCCGTTCATATCTTCATTGCGTGCCCTCGATCGTCAGGGCGTTGTCCGTGATCGTCACTTTGGTCACGCAGACATCCGCCCCCACATCCGCGAGCTGCCCCAGGTAGGGCGCAAATCCTGCCTCGACCTGCGCCTGGGCCATAGCGGGATCGACGGAGATGATCCTGGGCGTGGCCTTGCAGTTGGCCACGTCGACGCCCACAGTGATCGCCAGGTTGATGGCGAAGAAGCCCAGCTTGGCGCGGCCCGTGATCACCGCCTGGTCGGGCTGGAAGTCACAGGCCAGGTTGGACACGGGCAGGCTCGGGTTCTTGGCCACCGCCTCCTGGATCATCTGGTTGCACTGGTCCTGGGTGATCTGCTGGCTGAAAGTGCTGGGGGTCGGCGTTGATTTCGCAGCCTGGCTGGCGGCGCCGGCCAGGGCGGACGTGGCCGTGGGCAGGGGCGCTGCCGCGGGCTGAGGCGTCGGCGTGCGCGTGGGCACGGCGGTGGGGGTCCTTGTCGGCGCCGTGGTCGGCGTCCTCGTGGGAGCTGCCATCTCCGTGGCCGTAGGCTCCGCCGTGGGCGTGTCCGAGGGCGCCGCCGTCGCCGTGGGCTCGGGCGTGTCCGTGTCGGTCGGCGCTGCCGTCGGTGTCTCAGTGGGCGCTGGCGTCGCCGTAGGCTCCGGGGTCGGCGTGTCGGTGGGAACCGCCGTGGCCGTGGGCTCGGGCGTGTTCGTGTCGACCGGCAGGGCGGTGGGCGTGCGCGTCGGCGTCGCCGTAGCCGCGGGCCCTGGGGTGGAGGTGGCTTCGAAGATCGACGGCCAGGTCGGGGTCGCCGTCGGTGCGGGCTCGCCCGGTCGCCGCGTGGGCGTCACCGTCGGCGTATTGGGCACGATCTGGATGGTTGCCTGGCAGCCGGTGAGCAAGAGAAGCAGCGCCACGCCGGCGATCACGGAAATGCGCGTCATAGGGAAGCCTCCTCTGGGAGCATCAAGCCGGAGCCGGCGGCATACAAGGCAAGCCCGCCCAATCATCACCGGCACCCCTGACTGTACCGCCAAACGGGCGCCTGGGCAAATAGGCGCTTGGACGCTAAGCCTGGTTATTACCGCAGAGGACGCAGACAAGGGACCGCATTAGCCCCATGCCGTCTTCACTATCTGACCTGATTACGCCTGTGAGCGCAGTCGATAGAGCGTCTCGCCGGCGTGGGGCACCAGGAGGATGCCTTCCTCTTCGCGGCCGCGCCACGACTCCAGGTCGATGGTCGCCGGGTCACAGTAGCCCAGGGCCACGCGCTCACAGCGCTCGCGCGGAATGCCCGTCGCCAGCGTGACCTGGATGCGCGGCCGCTCGACCCCATTCTCATAGCTGCCGAGCCCGCGCAGGTGCGTCGAGTGCGCGATGACGCTGCGTGGGGTATCCTCGAACTGGTCCCACTGCTTCAGGAAGTAATCCAGGACGTGATAGCCGATCTGGTCGAGAATGCGCCCGTGGGTGTACGAGATCTCGGTGATGTGGGGCGCATAGATGATCACCTCGCCCCCTTCGGCAATGACCGGCTCCAGCTTGTACATCCCCTTGGCCGCCGTCCAGATGTCGTCATAGAGCTCCGGCATGACCGAAAGCACCCGGCGGTAGGGCTGGTCCACCCAGCGGATGTGGACCTGGGCCGACAGTTCGACTGCCTGGGACCAGGCTTGTTCTGGCGATCCGACGTAGAGCCCGCAGAGGTCGTCGCCCTGCACGACCATGCAGCAGTAGAGCCTGGGGGTCTCGATCATGGCCGCCGCCCGGCGGACAATGGCCCGCGTGGGCGTGTCCTTGATGCCGATGGTGTTGAAGCAGGTGACCACGGCCCCGACCCAGTGCGTGAAGTTGATGACGTCCGGACCGGAGATGCCGGGGAAGAAGTACTTGTCCCCGCCGGAGAAGCCTACGACCTCGTGCGGGAACACCGGGCCACAGACGATGAGCTGGTCGTAGTCGAAGATCATCCTGTTGACCGTCACCGTCACTTCTTCGGCGAAGAGTCCATGGGTCAGGGTGGCGATCTCGGCGGCCGGGATCGCGCCGAGCTTCTGCATGGCCTGCGGATCATCCCAACGGTGGTTGAAGACGCGCACCCCGGCGTAGCGCCCGGCCATCTCCTCCGGCGTCACGTCGAGCAGGCGCTGGATGGCCGCCTCGGACATCGGCTGGTGCGTGCCCAAGGCGATGAGATAGTCCATGGCGGCGACGCGTCCGTGCAGCAGATCATGGAACAGGCGGAAGAAGAGCCCCACCGGCCCGCTGCGGGTGCCGTCGGGGATGATGATCAACACCCGTTTGCCGTCCAGGTTGGTCTGCGCCAATCCCTCTGCCAGGACTTGGTGGGCTTCGTCCTCACTCAGAAACCGGCCGTTCTCGCCTTTTCCGATCACCATGATCTGCCTTCCTTGACGTTGGTGCGACGCCGCACGGCGTGCGCTCTTTAGCCGCCGTTGATGACCAGGCCGCCGTCGATGCGGATGACCTCGCCGGTGATGAACGAAGCGGCATCGCTGGCCAGGAACACGATCAGCCCCGCCACCTCCTCCGGCTCGCCGAAGCGTCCAGCCACGTGGCGGCTGACCCAATAGCGCTTAAGCGCCTCGCCGTCCTCGGCCTCGGCGTAGATGCGCACGTTCATCGCCGTGTTGATCGTGCCGGGGGCGACGGCGTTGATGCGGATATTGTACTTGGAGTAGTCCACCGCCGCCTGTCGCGTCAGGGCATTGATGGCGCCCTTGGCGGCGGCGTAGGCCGACCAACCGCTGAAGCCCACCAGGCCCTGCGCCGAGCTCATGTTGACGATGGACCCCCCGCCCTGGCGCATCATGTGGGGGATGGCGCAGTGCATGCCGCGCCAGACGCTCGTCAGGTTGATGTCGAGCACCTTGTTCCACTTTTCCTCGGTGATGTCTGCCACCGTGCCGGGAATGGCGATGGCGGCGTTGTTCACCAGCACGTCGATGCGGCCGCACTGCTCGACGGTGAAATTCACAAGCGCTTCGATGTCGCTTGTCGAGGCCACGTTGGCGTGACGGTAGAAGGCCTGGCCGCCGCTGGCGCGGATTTCCTGCTCGATCTGGTGCCCGGCGTCGTCGTTGAGATCGGAGAGGACGACGGTGGCGCCCTCACGCGCCATGGCCAGGGTGGCGGCGTGGCCGATCCCGCCCGCGGCGCCCGTGATCACTGCGATCTTGTCTTTGAGTTGTGCCATCGTCTTTCTCCTTCAGGGTGTAAGGACAATCTGTCATCGCGAGGCCCGTCAGGGCCGAAGCGATCTCCAACTGGCCTCTTGGGGATTGCTTCACTTCGTTCGCAATGACATAGGGACGCGTTTCAGCGCAGCCGGTAGGTTTCGGGTTCGGTCTCTTCCAGCAGACCGCGTTCGTGCAGGTCCTGCACGTGGGCGTAGACCATGTTGAGGGCGCGAAATTCCTGCAGGCGCCCCATGCGGCGGCAGGTTTCGCTCCAGAGCGTCTCCAGGCTGACCACCTCGCTTCCGGCCAGGATGCGCAGCATCGTGGCCTCCACCTCATCGATGTAACGTTCCGCCCGCTGGATCAGGTCTTCCAGGCGCGGCGCCGACATCGGCGCAAAGTGCGCGAACAGCACCTGCTCCACCTCGCCGCTGGTCGCCAGGGCGCGCAGCTTCGCCAGTGAACCGCGGTACCCGGCCACCGACAGGTGGCTGTGGAACAGCGTCCAGTCCAACCCCGTGATGGCGTCGCCCAGGATCAGCGTGCGGGTGGACGCCTCCAGCCAACCCAGCTCTGCCAGCATGTGTCCCGGCAGACTGATGGCGGTCAGGCTGACGCCGCCGCCCAGGTGGAAGCTCACGCCTTCGTCGATGCCGATGTCGATCGGCCGCGGCGCATCCAACGGGTCGAGGACCTCGGCGCGCAGGGCCGGGGTGTCAGGCACCAGGTGAGGGAAGGGCCGTGCGAACTCCTGGTAGTGCCGCTCGAAGTCCGCGTGCCAGGCGGCGTAGTGGGGGTGGGCGGCGATCAGGCAGCCCGTCCTGTCCTTGAGCTGGGCATTGCTGCCGATGTGGTCATGGTGCGAGTGCGTGTGCAGGATGAACCGCAGGTCGCTGTCGCGCAGCCCGGCCCGCGCAATGACCTCCGTCAACTGGGCGAACATCGAGGCGACGCCGCTGTCGATCCAGACCGCGTAATCTGCCCCTTTGACCAGGTGGACATAAAGGGGAACGCCCGGCGCTAGCTCGATCGCGGCGCGATAGATAGGGCCTCTGAAATCAGAGACGTGGCTCATCGGCTATCCTCCTGTCTTGGCGTGCTGCCCGTCCTGCCGTGTGTGGGGTCACAGGTCGGGACCGCCGGGGTGGGTGAAAGGGTCAGCCCTTCGTGGCGCCTGCAGTCAGGCCGGCCACGAACTGCCTTTGCAGAATGAAGAAGATGGCCACGATCGGGATCGAAATCATCACCGACGTCGCCATGAGCTCGCCGTAACGGATGCCGTACTGCCCGATAAAGTCATTCATGCCCACCGACAGGGTGCGCATTTCCTTGGTCTGTGTGAAGGCCAGGGCGAAGATGAACTCTTGCCAGGTGACGACCACGATCCAGACGGCGACGGCGATGATGCCGTGTCGCGCCAGGGGTACGACCACCTTCCAGAAAGCCTGTAGGCGGGTGGCTCCGTCGATCAGGGCCGCTTCCTCCAGGTCGGGCGGTATGTTGCTGATGAAGCCGATCAACATCCAGATCGAGACCGGCAGCGTGATCGTGATGTAGGCGATGATCAGGGCGCCGTAGGTGTTGAGCAGTCCTGCCTGCTTGACCATCTTGAAGATGGGGATGATCATGGTCGCCACGGGGAACATCTGCGCCACGATAATGCCGACCAGGAGCACACCCAGCCCGCGGAAGCGGAAGCGGCTGAAGGCATAGGCGGCGAGCAGGCCCACGCTGACCGAGATGGCGATGGTCGTCAGCGAAAGGATCGTGCTGTTCAGGAAGTAGCGGCGAAACTCCGGCTTGAACGCTGTGCGGAAGTTCTCCAGGGTGGGATGGTTGGGCCAAAGGCGGGCCGGGATGGCAAAAGGCTCCGTGGCGGGCTTAAGCGAGACGCTGATCATCCAGAAGAAAGGCAGCAGCGTAAATGCCAGCACCAGGATCTGGAGGGCAATCAGTACGATGCGTCGCAGCCGCCGGCGTGTTTTAGCGCTCATGTTTGGCTCGTCCCCCTCCCCGGGTGCAGTTGGCGAATGTACAGGAAAGCCAGCCCGGCCAGCAGCAGCACGGCGACCACCCCGTAGGCCGCCGCTTCACCGAACCGGAACTGGCCGAAGCCGATGTCGAAGATGGCGGTGGGGAAGATGTGGGTGCGGTTGAGCGGCCCACCCTTGGTCGTCACCCACACCATGTCGAAGTAGTTGAAGGTGAAGATCGTCGTCAGCAGCAGGTTGAGCAGGATGATGTGCGCGATCGAAGGGATCGTGACATGCCGGAACCGCTGCCAGGCGTTGGCGCCGTCGATCTCCGCCGCTTCGAGCTGCTCCTGGTCGACCACCTGCAGCGCTGCCAGGTAGATAATGGCCGAGAAAGGATACCCTTTCCAAACGGCCGCCAGGACGACGGCGTACATCGCCGTGCCGGGGTTGGCCAGCCAGGGAAAGCTCTTCCTGATCAGCCCCGCGCTCAGCAGCAGCGAGTTGATCAGCCCCAACTGTGGATCGTACATGAACTTCCACAGGATGGCGCCGACGATGCCCGGCAGCACCCAGGGCAGCAGGACCAAGGTGCGGCTCAGTCCGCGCAGGGGGATGTCCTGGTTGAGCAGGACGGCCACCCCCATGCCCAGCAGATTCTGCAGCGCCACCACGCCGATGGTCCACGTCAGCGAGTTGCGGACGATCTGCCAGAACGCCTTGTCCTTCAGCATGTCCTGGTAGTTCTGCAGGCCGATGAACTTGGGGTGCTGGCTGAGGAAGCTGGTCTCGTACAGGCTTTCGATGAAGGCCCGGATCATCGGGTAGTACATCAGCACGGCCACCAGCACCACGGCCGGGGCGATAAAGGCCAGCGCTACCAGGGTGTCGCGCGAAATCAGCGACCGCCGTGCCGGTCGCCTGGCTCGTGCTTGTGTGACATTCGTAGGCGTCATCGGGTGTCCTTGACCTTTGCCTGGGTGGGGCAGAAATGACGTCCGGCCGGGAGGGTTCTGGTCACGAATACAGGCACTTGCGCGCCTCGTCGGCAAAGGCCGCGATCAGCTTGGGGTCTGCATCGAAGAAGTGGTCGGAGGGGCTGAGGATGAAGCCGCCGCCCTCGCCCGCAGCTTCGAAACAGCGCCGCACCGCCGCCCGCGTGGCCTCTTCCGAGCAGTCGGTGAAGTAGTGGAACTGGTCGAAGCTGCCGATCATGCACACCTTGTCGCCGATGCGGTTCTTGGCCTCGGCCAGCCTCACGTCACCCCCCATCTCCTTGGGCGTGAAGGTCTCCATGGCGTCGGGGTGCATGGCCGCGACCTTTTCCAGGATGGGCATCATGCCGCCGCAGGTGTGGTAGACGATGCGCTGCCCCGCCTCATGGGCCGTGGCGATGAGGTCGGCGTCGTAGGGTGCCACGAAGTTCTCGAAGATGTCTGGCGAGATCACGGTGGTGGACGCGTCGCCGCCGCCCAGCTCAAGGAGGTCGTAGCGCGCGCCCTTGAGTGACTGCATATAGATCTTCTTGCGCCGGTGCAGCATCTTCAGTAGCTCGTGCACCCACTCCGGGTCGTCGAAGGTCTCCATGATCAGGCGCTGGGTGCCCACCAGGCAGCAGGCATCCTGCCAGGTGCCGGGTTGGCCGAAGATGTCAAAGCAGCAGATGTGCCCGCGCACCAGGCCGCGCTCGCCATAGGCTTCTGCCGTCTGGTTGACCGCTTCGACGTCGCATTTCGGCGCGGTCACAAATTCGCCGATCAGGTCGATTTCGTTCTTTTCCTTGATCAGGTGCTCTGACACCCAGGTCGTGTGCGGATTGGACTGCAACGTGGTGGTGAGCTCGCCTTTGGGGGTGACAATGCGGTAGCGCGTGGTTTGGTATTTGGGATGCGGCACGTCTTCGAACTCGACGTGCCAGGAGGGGCTGGCGATGCGCCGCGCTTCCAGGAAGCCCGGCTCGCCCTGCAGGGGATCGAAGAACTCGCCCTGCGCTGGATCGGGGCGGTGAGGCACCGTCCAGGTGTAGGCGTCCATGCCCATCGCGTCGAAAAACTGTTGGTCCGTGGCGCCACCCATATAGGTGTCCAGGAAGTAGGTCATCAGGTGGTGCGTCGTCACCGGCAAACGGTCCGGCACACCCCGCTTGAGGGCCGTGAGCATCCGCTCTTTAGAGGTCATACTCATCTTGTTCATTCGCTCCTTGGGAGGCTGGCCGCTATCGTTTAGTCATTCATGCCGCGGGGCAGAAAGTGCCTGCGCACCCCTCCTGTCATTGCGAGGGGCGTCAGCCCCGAAGCAATCTCCAACTTGCCTCGGAGATCACCTCGCTGCGTCAGCCCCGAAGCAGTCTCCACCTTACCTCGGAGATTGCTTCGCTGCGCTCGCAATGACAGGGTTGGAGTGGGTGTACCAGGCAGGGTTAGGGGTGGGCGGGCGCCCGTTCGGGCGCCCGCCCAGGGTGAGGTGGCTGGTTACTTAACAGCCAGGGCGTCGATCTTCTCGCAGGCGGCCTTGGTGGCGTCGGCCACGGTGGTGCCGCTGAAGATGGCCTGCATCATGTCCTGCTCGATCGAGGACACTTCCAGGTAGTTGGGCGACAGGGGGCGGGGCCGGGCGTTGTTCAACTGCTCCATGATCTTGTCCGGGCCCTTGCGGTTTTCCTTCAGGAAGGCCGCGGCGGCCTCCTTGTTGGCCGGGATCAGGTCGACGACCTTGCCGTTGACCTTGGGGTCCGTCATGAACTCAATGAACTTCCAGGCAGCATCCTGGTGCGGCGAGTTCTTGTAGATGACCAGGTTCCAGCCGCCGTAGGTGCCGACGGGCGTCTTGCCCTCGGGGGCGGTGCCGTTGACGAAGTCCCAGTTCAGGTTGCTCTTCTGCAGGGTGGGCTGCTCGAGGGCCGGCCACCACTCGCTGGCGAGGGTGCCGTTGAGGAACAGCTCGCGCATGCTGCCGCTGGAGGCATTGAGGATGCCTTCGGGGGCGTAGGGGGCGAGGCTGAGCAGGTACTCAAGGGCTTCGGTG
>JAKOVD010000049.1 GCA_029782215.1 Chloroflexota bacterium | reverse complement strand
CAAGACGATCATGATCGTCGTGACCGGATAGAAGTTGAACACCAGAATGGACAGGGTCATGAACAGCAGCACGCGGATCGTTTCGGCAATGCGATACATGGCGTAGCTGTTCATCCGCTGGAAGATCTTGCGGCTCTCCTTGATGGCATCCACAATCACCGAAAGGCCCGGCGTCAGGAGCACGATATCTGCGGCGCTGCGTGCTGCGTCAGTAGCGCCCGACACGGCGATGCCCGCGTCGGCCTTCTTCAACGCTGGCGCGTCGTTGACGCCATCGCCGGTCATGCCGACGATGTGGCCATGCTGCTGCAGTACGGCCACGATGTGGTACTTGTGCTCCGGAAATACCTGGGCGAAGCCGTCGGCCGCTTCGATCGTGTCTGCAAGCTGCCCTTCCTCATGTGCCTGTGCATCAGCAAAGACGGCCGCGTCGACAATATTCGAGCCAATATCGAGCTCATGGGCAATTTCGCGCGCGATAGCCAGTTGGTCGCCGGTAATCATCTTGACTTCAACACCCATTTGTTTCGCCGTCGCGAGCGTACTCGCGGAGTCTTCCCGCGGCGGATCGTAGAGCGACAGGACGCCGAGCAACTGCCAGTCGCCGTTGTCATCACGACGGGCCACGCCGAGCGATCGGAAGCCGCGAGCAGCAAAGCCAGCCACCGCCTCCTCGACCTGCGTCCTGACCTGCGCACCATTGCCAGCATCCGCCAACGCCAGGATCACTTGCGGCGCGCCCTTGGTGACGGCGAAGGTCACGCCGGTCGGTCCCTTGACGGTTGCCTCAGTCCGCTTGTTCACCGGGTCGAACGGTTGGTAATGTGTGACCTGGTATCCGGCAATAGCATTCTTGTCCGCAAGCCCACTGAGCACGGCCAGGTCAATCGGGTCGCCATCTTCGGCACGCGAGGCCAGCGCGGCGTACAGAAGCACGTCATCGGAGCTGGCGCCTTCAATCGTGAAAGGGACGCCCAAGGTCAGCTTGTTCTGGGTCAGTGTGCCGGTTTTGTCGGAGCAGAGGATATCCATGCCCGCCATCTCCTCGATGCTGGCGAGCCGGCTGACGATAGCCTGTTTGTCCGCCAACACCCGTGCGCCGACGGCCATTGTGACCGACAGAACGGTCGGCATGGCGACGGGGATGGCGGCAACGGTCAGGACAAGGGCAAACTGGAACGTCGTGAGGAGGTCGTCGCCCCGAAAGAGCGCCACGCCCAGGATCAGAGTCACCAGCGCCAAGGCGAGCACGATCAGATAGTCGCCGATTTTGAGGATGGCGCGTTGAAAATGGCTGACCGTGTGCGCCGTTTCCACCAGGTGCGCAGTCTTGCCGAAGAACGTCTCCTTGCCGGTGGCATAGACGAGCGCGTCGATTTCGCCCTGCTTGATGACCGAGCCGGAGTAGATGGCTGCGCCGGATTTGGCGGTCACCGGCAACGACTCACCGGTGAGTGCCGATTGATCAACCTGCAGCGGATCGCCCTCGAGCAGGCGGGCATCGGCAGGCACAATGTCGCCCAAGCGCACCCTGATGATATCGCCTGGCACCAGCTCTCGCGCAGGAATGCTCAGCCATTCCCCATTGCGTTTGACGCGCGCCTGGAGAGCGAGTTTAGCCTTGAGTGCGGCAATGGTGTTGCCGGCCTGATGCTCTTCCCAGAACCCGACGAGGGCATTGACGACCAGAAGCGCGAAGATGATGCCAAAATCGGCCCAGTGCCGCACAACGAGCGAGAGGATGGCGGCCACCTCGATCATCCAGGGGATTGGCCCCCAGAAATATGACAAGAGCTTGCGCAGGGGGCTGACCTGCTTCTCAACCAGTTCATTGGCGCCGTATTGCACCAACCGCCGCGCGGCCTCCTGCGTGCTTAGGCCGTTCGGAGAGGTGCCCAGGTGTTCCATCAATTCGGGCATGGGCAACGTCGTTTCCGCTGACGATGCTTGACTCACTTCGGGACGCTTGTTCTGTGTTTGGCGTCCGTTACTCAGTTCATTACTCAAGGTGTTTCACTCCTTTTTCGCAGGCGCCACGGGAATGTGCCAACCATCCCTCTCGTGGCGCAGCCACGTTTCAGTGTTCCAGCGCGACCAGCGCGTTGTGAGCAGCAACGGGAACCTCGACGTCAGGCACTACGTCCTTCAGCGCCGCACGTACCGGCGCCGTCGTCTCTAGCAGGCTTGCGTCCGTTATCCGGGACAGCACGTGATGGGCGCCGTTCCGCAGCCACGCAGAGTCAGCCCTGGTCGTGAGCACCTTCAGCAGCGGGACTACCCCTGCTTTATCAAGGGTCGATAGTCCCTCCGCGGCAATCCATCGTACGCCCTCATCCTCATCCTCCAACGCCATGATCAGCGCCGGCGCTATCGCAGGGTCAGCGATCTGCTGCAGCGCCTTGGCCGCTTCCCAGCGTACCTGCGCATTTCCGCTTGACAGCGCTGTCGACAGTGCATCTACAGCCGGGGCGCCGATTTCGACGAGTGTTCGGCGTGCCTTCTCACGAGTCTCGCGATCCGCGTTCCCCAGATCTGTGACAAGATCCCGAATCGGTCGAGAACCATCTCTGGAATCCACCTCCTTGCCAACTGCACGTGCGCCTGAGTTGTTGGTCATTTCAACCTCCTTGCTTCCTGATCGCAGAAGCGCGAACGCGTTCACACGCGCTTTGTTGGTTCTTAGGACTACGACATCCTGTTCGATCCGGTCGATCTCCGAGGCGGGGATCACAATATGCCGCCGGTCCCACATGTGACCTTCCCGGAGCACGAGGTGCGTGATCCGCCCGCTGCCCGGTTCCACCTGGAGCTCTTCCACGCTGCCCACTGGCCCATCGGTCGCTTCCACCCGCGCGCCACGCTGGATGGACAACTCGCCCTCGGGAAGATTCCGGTGCTCTTCCAGGCGGATGATCGGCCCGTAAGCCGCCAGCGAACCCATCCACAGCTCTGGCGGCATGTAGGCCGCGTCTCCCTGATCACTTCTGATGTACTCATAGCTGGAAAACAGCGGCAGCGCCTTCAGTTCTTCCCGTGTACACTTGAGCCGGATGAGCTCAGGCGTGCTTGCGGCAATGTACGCAAGCGGCACCAGGCGCGTTTCCGCCAACACGTCCGGTGTAACGACGACCAGATGAGTGACGGTCGCGCTGGCCGGATCGAGGACGACATACTTCGCCCGACCGCAAGAGCCATCAGCGCACTCAACCTTGACACCCGCTGGAACATCCATTGGCTTCATTCCTTTCATGGTCCTTGACTTGCAGTCGAAAACAGGCTATAAGATAGGTAACACCCGTTAGTAACTCGTTTCAGTAACGCGTATTACTAATCAGGAACGATGTACGATGGTCCGATCCAGACGTGTAACCAGCCGAGATGTCGCCGAAGCTGCTGGCGTGTCGCGCACGACGGTCTCGTTTGTGCTGAACGATGTCCCGAACACCCAGATTCCTGCGGAGACGCGCCAGCGGGTCTGGGAGGCGGCGCGCCGGCTTGGCTACTATCCCGACGCGTCGGCTCGCAGTCTGGCGAGCCAACGCAGCGGCAATGTCGGGGTGCTGCTGTGCCGCAGCCCTGACCGGGCGTTCGGCGATGTTTTCCTGATGGAAGTGCTGACCGGGATTCATGAGGTGATCCATCCCCGGCGCTATCACATGCTGCTGGACACAGTCGAAGATGTCACGGCGCCGGACGCCTATATCGGCCTGGTGCGTTCCCGGCAGGTGGACGGGCTCATCATTTCGGGACCGCGTACCGACGATCGCCAGTTGCGAGGGCTGGAGGCCGAAGGTTTCCCCATTGTATTGCTGGGACGCCTGCCGGAGAGCGGCCTGTGCCAGGTGGATGTCGATCATCGGGCCGCGGCGCGTACGGCCGTTGACTACCTTCTCTATCACGGTCACCGCCGGCTGGCCTTCATTGCCCAGGGTCCCCCGGTCTACACCGCCACGCAAGCCCGCCTGCGCGGTTACATTGAGGCCGTGTCGGCTGCCGGCCTGCCCGGCGATGAAGCGTTGATCCAATACGGGGACTTCAGTCAGACGAGCGGTTACAGGGCCATGCAGGCGCTGCTCCAGCGCAGTGATCGCCCCACGGCGGTGTTCGCCGGAAGCGACCTGGTGGCCTTTGGCGCCCTGGCCGCGGTGCGGGATGCGGGTCTGCGAATTCCGGAAGATGTCGCGATCGTCGGCTTCGATGACGTGCCCATGGCATCCGACGTCACGCCGCCGCTGACGACCGTGCACTTGCCGGCCCAGATGCTAGGGCGCACTGCGGCGGAGCTCTTGATGCAACTGATAGCAGGCGAGGAGGTTGCGCAACGAACTGTCTTGCTGGACACACACCTCGTCGTCCGTCAATCAGCATGAGGCATCCGTGACCGTTTCCAGGCTACAGACCCGGGCCAACTATGATCGGCTGAGCCCCTGGTACGATCTATTGGCTGGCGGATCGGAGCGCAAGTTCAGCGATCTCGGCCTGCGCGAACTCGATGTGCGGCCAGGGGAGCGGGTGCTGGAAATCGGGCCGGGCACCGGACATGCATTGGTGAAGCTGGCCCAGGCTGCAGGGCCAACGGGTATGGCTTGCGGCCTAGATCTATCGCCAGGAATGTGCCGGGTTGCGCGGCAGCGCATGGCGCGATCCGCTTTCGCGACGGTCCCTGGCGCCGTCATTTGCGGCGATGCGGTCGAGCTTCCTTTTGCCGATGGGGCTTTTGACGCCGTCTATATGAGCTTCACGCTGGAGTTGTTCGCCCCTGCGGACATGGCATATGTCCTGGAAGAATGTCAGCGCGTCCTGGGCGACGGCGGCCGTCTGGGTATTGTGGCGCTGTCGGAGTCTGGACCGCCGAACCTGATGCAACGGCTCTACAACTGGGCGCACCGGCGCCTGCCGACCTTGATTGACTGCCGGCCGATCCCCGTTCCCCAAACCCTGGCAGACCATGGATTCCGTCTGCACAACGCGGCTCACGGCCGCCTGTGGGGCCTGGCCCTGGAAGTCGCCGTCGCCAGCAAACATGCCTCCACACCATGAACAGCCCTCGCACGCACTCCGAATCGGTCAACATAGGACCCCTGGAGTGTCCGGCAGGAGGATCATTGGCCCTTGTTGCGAGGGTGCTGGCACTATCCGCAGTTGGGAATTCCGATGGGCGCCGGGTTGCGGATAGTGCACATCCGGCTCTGGCAGAAGCACCTTTTCCACCAACAGGGTGTGTTCTCAGCTATCGCCAAAGTCGTATTCATAGCGGAATTTGAACTTCTCACCGGGCACGAGCTGGCTGAGCTTGACGCCTCGTTCGCTTCGCATGCCCATCTCCTGATCAGGAACACCGTAATGGACAGCGCCTACGGTGAAGGCGTGCATAGGGTGGTCCTGCCAGCCCATCACCGCCTGGACGGGCAAGTGCAACCTCTGCAGCGTGGTGTCGCTGGCCACCTGCACCCGCCGCCAGACAGGCGGTTTGGTGTGGTTCAGGGTGATCTTGATCTGGTAGATGGCGAACGGTCTGGTTTGTTTGGTAGGGGCATCATAGTACCTGAGGTTACGATGTGGGTCGCCCTGCTGGCCGTCCAGGCAGGGCGTGGGAGTCAGACGAGATCGTTGCGGGACCAGTTCCATTGGCCTGCGCTTGACGTGGACATCGATCTCAGAGCTATCGCATATCCTGAGTCTTGTCCTCGCCGTCATCCGCCTCGATCTGGCGCTGGGTTGCTTGCTCGACCCACTCCCGGGAGACAACCTGCTTTCCCTCCCACTGGCCCTTGTTCAGGAACAGGTAGCCGATCTTGGCGGCGTCGCGTGGACTCAGTTTGAGCTCGGCCCATCCACGGGTAACACCCTGGGGATCGGCGAGCCATTTGACTTCCCGTATGCCCAACGGTTCGAACAGGTACTTACGGGCGAAGTCCAGCGCCGTCATTCCCGTCGCCTTCTGCACGATCGCCGAGAGCAGGTGCATGTTCGCGCTGTCGTACACGAATTGGGTCCCTGGCTCTGAGACTAGCTCGCGATCGAGCGCAAACTGCATCCAGTTGTCGCTCGCCACCATTTGCCTAGACGTGCCATACTCCCCCGTCAAGCTCGTCTTCAACGTATCTCTCCTTGATGGCCAGCAGTCCCTCTGCCAGCTTCGCCGAATCGAAGCCCTCGGCCTCTGGCGTTGTGCTGCGCCAGCCCTCGGTCGGCCAGTACTCGCCTGACGGTTTAGGGACGACTCCTCCCGTGGAGCAGTCTGCCAGCGCAGCAGCCAGGATCGCCAGGAGGGCTAAGGTTGTGAGCCATCGCAAAGTGGTTTGTATCGAGTGTGTGAGGGACCCCATGAGAATACTCCTTTCCACAGGGCTTCGCGCTGCGACCAGATCGCCCCCAAGCCTGCCTAGCGGTAGTTGGGATTGTACTGCGCGTAGTTCTGCGGCGTCACCACGTCGGTGCCCGTATCGATGTTGCTGGGGCGCACGCCGAAGGCCTCTTCCTGCTGCAGCATCATCACCGGCATGTAGCCCTGCCAGTATGGATTCTGGCCGAGGGCGAAGGAAGTGTAGCCTTCCTTCAGACCTTCCTGGTTGCCGGGGCCGATGTCGGAGCCACCGGTCTTCAGCTTGCCCTGCAGGTCGTTGTTCTTGATGAACTCGGAGATGATGTGGCTGCCGAAGTCAGAGCCGTAGATGCCCTTGATGTCAGGGTTGGCCTTGTAGAATGCCTCGATGGCCATGTAGATCCCGTTGTGTTCCGCACCGGTGTTAATGATCTGGCGGACCTTCCATTTGCCATTGCCCTCTTTCTGCAGGGTTTCCGCCATGGAGCGGTTGCGCTCGTCGAGGGCATAGTGGCCGGGACAGCAGTCGGTGATAGCGATGTCGCCGCCATCGGGCAGGTCCTTCATGATCTCGTGCGCCCACACCTTGCCGTAGTTGGTGAAATCCTGGCCCACGAAGGGGATGGGCACCGCGGCGTCAGCCTTGGGGTCATTGGTGTTGAAGGCAGCGACCAGGATGCCGGCATCGAGGGCCTTCTTGGTCACAGCGTTGTAGGCCCTGGGATCGGGCCGGGTGATGACGATCGCATCGGGCTTTTCGGCAATCGCGGCATCGATCATCGCCACCTGCTTCGCGAGATCATAGGTCTGGGGACCACGGAACTCGCAGTCGGCGTTGATCTGGGTACATGCGTCTTGCATGCCGCGGCGCACTGGGGAAAAGACGCCGGCGCTCAGGTCGTGAGTGACGAAGATGACCCTCATCTTGTGATCTAGGCCGTAGGTGTTGGCGCTGCCCGCAGCGGGCGCTGCCGGCGCCTTCTGCTGGATGGCGGGGGCGGCCCCTTGGCAGGCGCCCAGAACGATGGCCAAGGCCATCAGGCCGCCGAGCAGGAACAGGGTGGTCTTGTTCATGGTTGTGTCTCCTTGCAAGTGGGAGAGAGTGTGGTGGATGGTTGCATGCCACGCTGCCGGTCTGCGAGCGGTCGGCGCCCTCGCCCGGCGTCCACTCCGAGGCCTCTCGGAGTGGAAAGGCGAACAGAGGCTCCAGATTGACGAAGACCCGCGTTGCCTGGGTGTGCGGGCCCAGCAGCGACGCCCGCCACCCGCGAGGAAGGCCATCCGGGGAGTTGTCGCCACGGCCATCCTCCAGCGACGTGCGGAGCAGAAAGGCCATGTAGGCAGTGCATTCGTTTGGGCTAGTGGCGCATGCGGGGCAGGAAGAGCGTGTTGGCAGGGACGCCGATCCCGGCCGGCACGACCAGGGTGGTCCCGCCGCCCTCCTGGACGCGCAGGGGCGCGTCCGGGTGTAGGGCTAGCACGGTGGAAGCGGTGCCGCCCGCGGTGACGGCGACCTCATAGAAGCCCGCGTTCGCCCCGGTCATGTCCAGGAACAAGATAAAGCTGCCTTCCAGCGTGGTGGCTGCCGTTGTGCTCAGCGCGGCGCCGTTCACGGTGATGGTGATCGGGGTGTTGGCCGGAAAGCCCATCCCGGTCAGGGTGAAGAAGCTGCCTGGCTTGCCGCTCGCGTAGCTGGTGTTCACCACCGGCGCCCGGGAGCCGATGACATCCACTGGCGTCATGCTCTGGGGCCAGTAGCCCCCTGTGTCAAGGTAGGCCATGTGCGCAGTATCTATGCCCCAGCACTTGGGACGGCCATCGCCTACCACTGCACATGTGCGATCTAGGCCTGCTGCGATGGCTGTGACGCCGCTTTCCAGGCCGATGACATCCACCGGCGTCTCACGATCCGAGGTCGTGCCATCGCCCAGTTGGCCGTACCTGTTATTGCCCCAGCACTTCACTCCGCCAGCACTGGTCAGAGCACACACATGGGTGTCGCTCGCGGCCAGGGCCGTGACGCCGGTTTCCAGCCCCACGATATTTACTGGTGTTTCTCCCCAGCATTTCACACCTCCCATGTCGGTTAGAGCACACCTCGTCGCTCCCACCGCGATCGCCTTCACACTGCCGGTCAGGCCGATGACGTCAGCAGGACTGGTGCGATTCGTAGCTGTGCCATCCCCAACAGGACCTTGCCCCCAGCACTTGACTCCACCGGTGTCAGTCAAAGCGCAGCTGTGACCACCGCCTGCAGAAATGGCCCTGACACCACCGCTCAGGCCAACCACGTCCATCGGAGTCTTCCGCAGAGCAGGCGTTCCATCGCCGAGTTGGCCAAAGACCGGTGATCCCCAGCATTTGGCGCCGCCGTTGACCACGGCGCACGTGTGAGTATAGGCCGCAGCAATGCCGCTGATACCGTTTGTAAGTCCCGAAACGTTCACCGGCTTGGTCCGGTTTGTGCCCTGAGTGCCATCGCCCAACTGGCAGGAATTGTTTTGTCCCCAGCATTTGGCGGCGCCATCTCGGGTCACGGCGCAGGTATGGAAGATACCCGCAGATACTGCGGCAACACCGCTGCCCAGGCCGAACACGTCCACCGGAGCGTCGCGGTACATCGTCGTACCATCGCCCAACTGTCCCGCATCGTTTGCACCCCAGCACTTCAGACTTCCGATGCTGGTCACAGCACAGGTCTGCGCTCCGCCAACCGCCATTGTGACCACACCGTTCTCCAGGCCGCGCACGTCAGCAGGGATGGGATTGTTCCAACTGACGCCCAATTGGCTCAGGCTGTTGTCGCCCCAGCACTTGACTCTGCCGGCTGCAGTCAGAGCGCATGTGTGGTGTTCTCCTAACCCAACCGCGGTGACCCCGCTGAGGCCGATCACATCCACCGGGGTTGGCCGCTTTGTCGTCGTTCCGTCGCCCAGTTCGCCGGACGAATTCCACCCCCAACACTTCACCGTGCCGGAAGTCATCACGGCACATGAGTGCGGCATTCCGGCTCCCACTGCCTTGACGCCATGTCCCAGCCCGACGACATCTACCGGCGTCAGGCGAGTCTGCGTGGTGCCGTCGCCCAACTGACCGGAGGTGTTCCCCCCCCAGCACTTCACGCTGCCAGCGTGAGTCAGGGCGCAGGTATGAATGCCTCCGACCGCCAGTGACGAAACATCATTGAGCCCAGGGACTTCCACCGGCGCACTGTGTTCCGAGACGACGCCATTCCCCAACTGGCCGTAACCATTCGCCCCCCAGCACTTCACCTTGCCCTGGTCGGTCAAAGCGCAGGTGTGAGAGGCGCCACCCATGAAGAAGTAGTAGAAAGCGCCGCCTGCTGCCGCCAACGCCTTCACACCGCTCTCCAGGCCCACGACATCTACGGGCGTCGTGCGATCTGTGGTCGTGCCATCTCCCAACTGCTCAAGGTTGTTGACGCCCCAGCACTTCACGCCGCCGGCGTCGGTCAGAGCACACGTGTGGCCGCCGCCAGCAATCAGCGCCTTGACACCGCTGCCCAGGCCGACAACGTCTACCGGCGTCGGGCTGGCGGTGGTCGTGCCGTTACCAAGCTGGGCTGCGTAGTTGGAGCCCCAGCACTTGACGCCACCGCTGGTGGTGAGGACGCAGGTGTGGCTAAATCCCGCAACTACCTGGGCAATCTTGCCGCTAAGGCCAGCTATCTCAGCAGGCAGCCATCGCGACTGCTGAAATCCTGGGGTGGGGGTGCCAAGCTGTAGGAATTCGCTATAGCCCCAGCATTTGAGGCTGCCCTCGTTGGTAACGGCGCAGTTGTGCGAAGCCCCTGCCGCGATGCTGGTAATATCCTGCAGCGGTACGTCGGTCTGCACGTTCCCCGGCGCCGGGACGGCGGCACGGGCGGGCGGGGCGGCGGCGATAGGCGAAACGAAGAGGCTCGCGACCAGGGCGAGCGCCAGAATCCGGCCGATGGTGAATCTCAGTGGCAGTGGCATGGGGATTCCTGCGCTGTCACGGGCGCACCCGGCGGCTGCTCGAGCGAGCCGCCTGCTGCAAGAAAAGCCGCTTCCGAGGCGGCCACGGCTGCCTGGACCGGGCCCGCCGTGATCCGCACCCTCCCCATGCTCGCGCCGGACAGTCAAAATAGAGTCAGGAACTTCCGCGCGGTTTCCGTCCTTCCAGGTCATCAGCGCTGTTGTGACGATGGCCGAGCGACCGGACATCCTGTCCGGCGGGCTCGGCGTTTCCCAGGGGCACACTACGGTTGGTGGCTGGCGGCGGTTTTGCCGTCGAAATCCCCATTCGTGCGCTCTATGATAGCTGGTAAGCGGCAGGCTTGCCCCGCTGTCGATCCACAGTCACAGCGAGGCTGAAGCTTCCCCTACCAGCAGCGAATTGACGCGCTCCGCAGCGAGGAAGGCAACGGGCGGGGCTGGCACGACCCAATTTCCCAACCTGATGGGCAGAAAGATGCCATCACTGAGTTGTGCGCAGAGCCGAGGGAGCCCTGCCAAGCCATGAGGAACTGCCAACCGTTACCGGGACGACCCGTGCCCGTGATTCGTCTAGTAGGTGCGCGAACCCAGCACGACCTCATGGGCCGCTGGGGAGTGGTTCAGGATGCTCTCCGCGGTCCGCTCAGGGCTCGACGTGGTGCGCAGCCATGTCGCTTTCTGTCACGGTCTTGAACCGTTCGATGTCGCGCTGGGCTTGCTGCGCCCGGGCCTTCATGCCGATCTTGGACATCAGACGGCTGAAGCCGCTGCCCTGTACTTTGCCGAAAGTCATGACAAGACGCGTGTGCTCCCCCATTGGCTCCAGCCGCATGTCAACCAGCACCCGGAGCAGCCCCCCGGGAAGCGGCACCAGGTCCTCCGTCGTCATCTGCTCAAAGGGGCGCCACTGCAACACCGTCTGCAGGATGAGCTGGTCGCCGTGATAGCACCTGTACCCGCTGCCCTCCGCAATGCGGCCGCCCTTGCGATCCACGATCTCCTGGCGGTCAGAGCCCAAGAGCGTGGAACGGAACTCAGGCTGGGCCAGATAGTCCCACACCTGCTGCGGCGGCATGTCGATCTCGATGGCCACCTGGGCGGCCACCCTGTCCGGGGGAATGGTGATGCGCAGAGACTCCTTCTTCGCCTGCCAGGCTGACTGCATATCCTGTATCCAAACGGCGACCTCACCCAGGTGTTCATAGCTCTCGCGGTGGGCAACCAATCGGTCGGAGAAGCCCTGCAAGCCGAGCTGCCGGATGGCAGCATCCGTGTAGAGCGCATAGGCCCGGATGCCGGTCTGCTCAACCACATGATTCTTGAGCAAACGATGGATCAGATTGACATCGCTGCCTACGAGCTCATCACCCGCCCCCAGACGCTGGATGCCGAAGGCGCCGCTGTGCACAAAGAACTTGAGGTCAAGGTTGGCGATGTTGGTGCAGGCGTTGCAGTGGCACTGGTTGTTCAGAACCATGAGGTCAATCGCCCGGCGAAAGGCCACGTAGGTGTCTTCGACGAGCTCAACCAAGGTCTGGCCCTGCAACGATGCGCCCAGAAGCGAGTAACTGATCACGGCGTCGCCGGCCGTGCGCGATATCTTAAGCGGCGGCTTTGTATGGTCGATCAGCAGCTCCAACAGACTCTTGAGCACTTCTTGGGCGTGTTCAAGCTCCGACTGGGTGAGGTAGAGTGTGTAGCCGGTGATATCGGAAATGATGAGATAGCCGCTGTGGGTGGTGGACATGTCACCTGGCGCCTCCTGGGCGACGACAACCGCACTGGGGCTCAGTCAGCGACCGAGCGCCACAGAAGACAACATTCTACCCGACGAGCGACGCACTCCGAAAGGGTGGATGGCACGGCCCGATTTCCCCGCCTGACAGGCGGGCAGAGGCCATCACTGAGTTGTCAACAGGGCCGAAGCACCCCTGCAAGGCCGGAAGGAGACTGCCAACCGCGTCTGCTGGAAGGACCTAGCTTACTTCATAAGGTCCCGGAGATCGCTTGTAATTGCAAGCAATTGCTGCTGATTCATATGCCCGATGACAGTGCGAACGACCGGTGTCAGGACGCGCCGGACGCCCATGATGGCGATTTCGGCCGTATGTTCGATGACAAAACCCATCTTTGCGTGCCTGAGCGGCCTCATCAGACAGTACTCCAGACCGCTGTCGATCAGCTCCAGGGCGACGTCGCAAAGAGCGCCGCTGTGACGCGTGGCATCCTCAGCCTCTTCGATCGCCGTGAGCACAGCAAGCATCTGCACACGGAGGCTTTGGGAATGGTAGAAGCGAATGAACGGCCTGTCGGGCTCAGGCACTGACTCTATCGCTTGCCCAGGCGCCCGAGACGCAAGGTCGTTTCCGGGATGTGCCGGGTCGTGGGACATAGCACCGAAGAATAGTATGGGCCCCCCAAGACGTCAACGTCAGGTCCCCGGCCTGACTGATCGAGCTGATTTGCGTGGGCAAATCAGCTCGATCAGCCGGCCATCACCGCTCGATCTGCGGTCTATTCCACAAGCAGGTGCGGCAGGCTCTCGCTTAGGCCCTTGAGCACGACGTCCATGGCCGCGGCCTCACGCAGCGACAGCCTGTGCCCTTCGGGCCAGGCGACCGCCTGCTTGAGTTCCATGGCCTGGACGGTGTAGTCCCTGCCGAGCTGCACCCGGACCTGATCGTCGTCGTAGACCAGGTGCCCATTCGTGCGGGTCAGCCGCGATTCGGAGCCGTTCTCCCGGCGCCGGATCATGAGCTCGCCGTCCACGCCGGCATGGATCCGGTAGCCGTTGTGATCCACATTCAGGAAGTCGTCCTCGTTCAGGAAGAGGCGCGGCTTGTCGTACCAGGGCTGGCCTTCGTGCATGCAGAACGTCGTGCAGGTGCCGCAGGCGTTGCAGAAGTCGTTGATGTTCACGATCTGCCGGTTCTGCTCCACCCGGAACGGCTCGAAGGCGGCCACGACCAGGCGCCCGCCCTGAACTGCCAGAACGGGGACCACAGCGTTGACAGGCGTCATCCTGAAGGTCATGTTGGCGCGGTTCGGGCAGACTTCGACGCATTTGTCGCAGTAGGTCGTGCACTGGAGACAACGCGCGCCCTCCGCCCTGGCCTGTTCTTCGGTGAACGCGAACTCGATCAGGTCGAAGCTCTCGCGCAGTTCGATCGGCAGCGCCGCCGGTTTCTGCTGGCTGATCTTCTGCACACGCATCTGTTTGTTCGCCAGAATGTCGGTGTCCGAGAGCTCGGGCATGGCCGCCGGCGGCTGCGCGAAGGGCACGCTGAGCTGTGCGCAGATTGCCTCAGCGGCCAGCCGGCCATCACGGCAGGCGGCGATAATGCTCTCGGGTCCGGCATCGGCCACATCCCCGCCGGCGTAAACACCCGGCGCCTGGGTTCGGCCCGTCTCGTGGTCGATGGCGATGCCGCCCTCGCGGGTGAGCGTCACAACGCTGCCGTCGAGGAAGGACAGCTCCGGCATCTGGCCCACGGCGACCATGATGGAGTCACAGGGAATGACAAAGTCGGTGCCGGGGATGACGACGGGCTTGCGCCGGCCGTCAGGCCCTGGCTCGCCCAGCTTGTTCCGCACGCAGGCGAGGCCGGTCACGTTGCCTTGTTCGTCCAGAAGCGCGCGCACCGGGGTGACGAGCTCTTCCAGGATGTTGCCCTCCTCCAATGCCCCTTCGATTTCTTCGGGGCTGGCAGGCATTTCGGCGCGGGTGCGGCGGTAGGCGATGGTCGCCGGGTTGCCGGTCAGGCGCCGCGAGGTGCGCACGGCGTCCATGGCGGTGTCGCCGCCGCCGATGACAACCGCCCTCTTGCCGATGTCGGGCCTCTCGCCGCGGCGCACCTGATCGAGCAGGACCAACGCGGCGTAAACGCCCTTGTTCGCTTCCTTGACTCCTGGGATATTGAGCGGGCTGTCTTTCTGGAAGCCGGCCGCGACGTACACGGCGTCGAATCCCTCGCCCAGCAGCGCTTCGGGCGCGATGTCGATGGCGTGCTCCAGCTCCAGCGTCACGCCGAGGGCCATGATGCGATCGACGTCGCGCTGGATCACTTCCCAAGGCAGCCGGAAGACCGGAACCAGGCGCATCATGCCGCCGATGACGTCCTTCGCCTCGAACATGTGCACGTCGACGCCGTTGAGGGCAAGGTAAAACGCAGCCGCGAACCCGGATGGCCCGGAGCCGATGATGGCAACCTTGTTGCCGACCGCTAACTTCGCGACCAGCGGCGCGACCTTGCCATGCTCTTCGGCGAAGCGCTTCAGGGCGCGGATAGCGATGGTCTCTTCGTAGTCATTGCGGGTGCAGCGGGTCTGGCACAGGTGATTGCAGACGTAGCCGGTGACCGCGGGCAGGGGGTTGCGCGCCAGGATGACTTCCATCGCCTGATCGTAGTTGCCCTGTGCGATTGCCCACGCGTATTCCGGGACATCCTGGCATACGGCGCAAGCTGCGACGCAGGGCGCCTGCACGCAGTCGAAGAAGGTCAGGTCGTCGTTGATCTTGGGCAGCCCGTAGGGGTAGGCTTCCTTCTTATAGCGATGGTCGCTCAGTGACTCCGCCGCCGCCGCCTTCACGTTCTCCAGTTTGTGCGCCGAGAATTCCTCCAGGCTGCCTGCGTTCGCCGCTTCCATGGCTGCGACCAGGTTGGTCAGCCATTGGCCAAAACGGGCATAGCCGCCGGGTTTCAGCAGATCAGTACAGGCGGTCACCGGCGCCGCGCCACACTCCAGAATCGTCCCGACGTTCAGCGCATCGGCGCCCGCTGAGTAGGATACGCGCAGGTCACCGCCAAACTCGTGGCTGAGCTTGTTGAACAGGTTCATCGTGACCGGGTACAGGGCGCGGCCCGACATGTACATTTCGTCGCCGGGCATCACCTTGCGGTGATTCGCCATCGCCAGGGTATTGCTCAGCTTCACGCCGAACGCCAGCTTGCGCTCGGCTGCCACCGGCTTCAGCGCCTGGATGAGCTCGACCGCCTTCGGATAGGCCAGGTCGTGTTCGAACACCGAGTCGGGGATGTGAATGCCCGTGAAGCCCAGGTGACGATGCAGGATGTCCAGCACCTCGTCCTTGCCCAACAGGGTCGGGTTCATCTTGACGATGGTGTGCAGCCTGCGTTCCACGAGCAGGTAGCGGGCAATGCGCTCGATCTCGTCCGGCGGGCAGCCGTGCATGGTGGACAAAGTAACGCTGTTGACCAGGCGCGTGGGAATCTCGATGTCCGCAAACTGCGGGAACTCGTTCCGCAGCGTCTGCTTGATCTCCCAGAGCTGTGGCCCGGCGTCCACCATCTTGTCCATGAACTCCTGCATGCGCGGCGTGAGGATGCCTTCCAGGTTGTAGCCGACGCTCATGTCGAAAATGGTGCTGTCCGCGGGCCAGGAGACCTCGTCCCTGCGGTCCCAACCAAGCAGGCGCGGCAGGATGTGCAGGAGGGCCCAGGCATTGATGTACTCCTGCGCGGATTCCTCCAGCTTGAGCTCCTGCGACCACTCGACGTTGTAGCCCTCGTCCTCCATGTCGATGCAGGGGCGCGGGATTTCGAGTTCGTCCATGATCTGGACGGTCTTCAGCTCGATGAACCGCCCGCCGCACAGCCATGCCGAGACAATGTTCTGGCTGAGCTGCGTATGGGGGCCGGCCGACGGGCCAATGGGCGTCGCCAGCCGCTGGCCGCTCCCATCCCCAAAGAAGTCGGCGACAGCATACGGTGCGTTCACTCGGGGGGTATAGAAGAACGATTGGTGAATCCCGAAGATGGACCCGTTGGTCTCATATTCCTTCAGGATCCCCTTGAGCAGAACACCAAACGGTTGTGGGCGTAGGATGTCAGACATGCGTTACTCCTTCCAGCCGGTCGATCAGATATGGAATCCCCCGAGTTGTCTCAGGTTCGTTGTGCGTTTCGTGATAGCGGTCAGGTCACCTCGCCGGCGTGACGGCGCCGCCGGCGTTGACTTTCTCCGCAGCCCGGACTTCGCTGGCGGACTCCCTCGACCCCTGCCGGGTCGTGTGAGAGGCCGGCCAGCTCCGGGCCGTTGGGCATCATTGCCCGGCCCCTGAACGATGCAGACGACAGCCTGTGGCTCGACAAAGCTGCTAACGACGCGTGGGCTGCGCGGAATCGGAGCTCGGCAATGCCAGGAGTGGATCGGTGAATCGCCAGGACGCCGGTCCGAAACAACCGGCGTCCTGGCCTCGCTAACTTACAGCGGGAAGGTCGCTCTACAGCAGTCCGACCTTGGCGTTGAACTCCTCGATCAGCGCGTCGATCTCATCAACCTGACCGTGTACGCTGGTCCAGTAGTCCTTCTGGTACCACTGCCGCTGGATCTCCTCGTAGGTCTTCCCTTGCTGCTCGACCCAGGTGTAGTACTTAAGGTTGTGGACGCGCTTGCGATCCGGGTGGGTGAGCTCTTCCGTGTAGTCGGTGCTCAGGCCCTGGATGTACTGGTGGTAGCTCACGGCCGCGTCGCGCGCCGTGTATTCGCCGCGCTCGGCCGTCAGCTCGCGCAGGCGGCTGCCGTACAGCTCCATGGAGTCGGTGAGGACGGTGACGACGACGTCGCCCTCGCCCCACTCGTACCACTTCGCCATCTTGATCGCCGAGGCGATGTTCGCCGCGCCCGAGATGCCGATCAGGTCCAACTGCGCGAGCAGGCCCTGGTCCACGCCCATCTGCGCCAGGTACTTCTTGCCTTCCGGCTCGTTGAACAGACGGATCATCTGCATCGGCACTTCGTCATCGACCGCCATCACCATATCGGTGGTCTTGAGGTTGTGGATCCAGGGGACGTGCTTGTCGCCGATGCCCTCGATGCGATGGGCGCCGAAGCCGTTCTGCAGCAGGGTGGGGCACTGCAGTGCTTCGGACACAGCGACCTTGCTCTCCGGGAACAGGTGCTTGAGCCTGTCACCGGCGTTGATCGTGCCGGCCGAACCGGTCGTGAAGACCGATCCTGCCAGGCGCTCACCCGGCCGGAGCTCCTTCTCGAGCACCTCGGCGAAGGCGCCGCCGGTCACCTGGTAGTGCCACAGCACATTGCCGAATTCCTCGAACTGGTTGAAGATCATCAGGTCCTGGCCAGAGCGGCGCAGCTCCCAGCACTTGTCGAATATCTCCTTGACGTTGCTCTCGGTGCCCGGGGTGGCAATGACCTCGCCCGCGACCGTGGACAGCCATTCGAAGCGTTCCCGCGACATCCCTTCGGGGAGGATGGCGATGGACTCGCAGCCGAGCAGGGCGGAGTCGTAGGCGCCGCCGCGGCAGTAGTTGCCGGTGGAGGGCCAGACCGCCTTCTGGGTGGTTGGGTCAAACTGGCCGGTCACGAGCCGCGGGACGAGGCAGCCGAACGCCGCGCCCACCTTGTGGGCGCCGGTCGGGAACCACTTGCCGACGAGCACAAGGATGCGCGCATCGACACCAGTCAGCGCTTTCGGCAGCTCCAGGTAGTTGGCGCCGCCAAATCCGCCCCCCTTCGCCACAGGCTCATTGTGCCAGGTAATGCGGAACAGGTTGAGGGGGTTCAAGTCCCACAGGCCGACGCCGGCCAGTTGCGCCTTGATCCTGTCGGGGATCAGCGCCGGATTGACCATCTGCTTGAACGTCGGGATGATGATGTTGCGCTCCCGTGCGCGCTGGACAGCGCGTTCGAGGCGATCAGGATGTTGGGTCAGATCGATCATGATATTCTCCATTCATTGTCCGGCAAGCTTGCGCTTGACGTCTGCCAGGTCCTTGTCCACAACAAAGGGCTCGCCAACCGACTTGCGCGCCGAGGCGATGTCTTTCAGCCCGTTTCCGGTTGACAGGATCACGACGCGTTCGTCAGGGGTGATCCGGCCCTCCTTGATCCCTTGTACGAGGCCGGCGTAGGCGGCCGCACCCGCCGGCTCGGCGAAGACGCCGCTGCCGCGCGCCAGCACCGGGATGGCCGCGAGGATCTCCTCGTCGGTCACTTTGACATAGGCGCCGTTAGTCGCACGTACGGCCCGGAGCCCTTTAATCCGGTCCGCAGGCAGGTCAGCCGAGATGCTGTCTGCAACGGTGTGCGCCTCGATGGGCGTCATCGCCATGGCATCGATCCCGCGCACCCAGGCGTCGTACAGCGCGGCCGACCCTGCGGCCTGCACGCCAAGGATCTTCGGCATCTTGTTGATCCAGCCCATGCTGTACAGGTCGAAGAGCCCCTTGTACAGGCCGCCGATGATACAGCCGTCGCCGACCGAAACGACGATCCAGTCCGGGGCGTCCCAGCCGAGCTGCTCGCAGATCTCGAGCGAGGCGGTCTTCTTGCCCTCGCTCATGTACGGATTGAAGCCCGTATTGCGGTTGTACCAGCCGAACTCCCTGGCGGCCTGCGCACACAGCGCGAAGGCCTCGTCATAGGTGCCGCGCACGAGCATCACCGTGCTGCCGTAGACCAGCAGTTGGGCGACCTTGGCGGGCGGCGCCGACTCGGGGACGAAGACGACGTTCGGCTGGGCGACGCTGGCGCACAGGGCGCTCAACGCCGCACCGGCATTCCCCGTGCTCGACGTCGTGATGATCTGCGCGCCCTTCTCGCGCGCCTTGACCACGGCCACCGCGCTGGCGCGGTCCTTGAACGACGCGCTTGGGTTGCGGCCGTCGTCCTTGACCCACACGTGCTTCAGGCCGAGGCCCGCCGCCAGCCGGTCTGCCCGGTAGAGCGGCGTCCAACCCACCGTAAGCGGCGGCGTCGGACTGTCGGGCTCGACCGCGATGAGCGGCTTGTAGCGCCAGATGGTGTAGTCATGGTTCTGAGCCAGCGATGCGGGCGAAATCCGGGAGTGGATCAGATCGTAGTCATACTGCACGTCCAGGATACCCTCGTCTCCGTGCTCGGGGCACACATACTCCACCTCATCCGGTCGGTACTCCCGTCCGCAGATCAGGCACTTCAGCGACTTGACATGGTCCATACTTGCATCCTTTCACTTGCGGGTCGCAGGCTGCAGGTCGAAGGTGCAGGACAACCTGCAGCCTTCCAACCTGCAACCTGCAATCGCTCTCAGTCGTGCACGATCCACGTGCCGGTCTTGCCTTCCAGCGCGTCGACGATGTGCGGCGGATCGGTGATCAGGCCCTTGCCGTTCGGGTTCGCTTCCATGTAGGCGATGATGGCCTCGATCTTCGGACCCATGCTCCCCGAAAGGAAGTGTCCCTGTTTGTACAGTTCCTTGGCCTCACTCAACGTCATCACGTCCAACCATTTCTGGTCGGGCTTGTTGAAGTTGATCGCGACCTTGGGAACCGCGGTGCTGATCAAGAACACGTCGACCTTCATCTCGGCCGCGAGCAGAGCGCTTGCGCGGTCCTTGTCGATCACGGCGAACACACCCTTCAGATCGCCGTTCTCCTCCCGGATGACCGGGATCCCGCCGCCGCCCACCGCAACCACGATGAAATCGTTAGCGATCAGCGTCTTGATGGCGTCCAACTCGACGATCTCGAGCGGGATGGGCGAGGCGATCATGCGGCGCCAGCCGCGGCCGGCGTCTTCCTTCACCATCCAACCCGCGGCCTCGAAACGCTCTGCATTCTCCTTGGTCGTGAAGCCGCCGATGCCCTTGGTCGGGTTCGTGAAGCCTGAGTCATTCCGGTCCACCAGCACCTGGGTGACGACGGCGGCGACCGAGCGGCGAATGCCGCGGTGGCTGAACTCGTTGTCCAGAGCGCGGGAGATCATGTAACCGATCGAGCCCTGCGTATCGGCGCCGATCACGTCCAGGGGCGTGTCGTGCACCTCATGTGCGGCCAGTTCGTTGCGGCGGAGGATGAAACCCACCTGCGGGCCGTTGCCATGGGTCACGATCACGTTCCAGCCGCGCTCGATCATGTCAGCGATGTGCTTGCAGGTCTCTTCGACCGCCTGCACCTGCGATTGGGTATCCTCATGCTGCTTATCGACGATCAGGGCATTGCCGCCCACGGCGACGACCGCAACCTTGCCCGTGCCGTCTGCGATGGAAATGGTCATCAGCGAACCTCTCAACCCATGGTGAGGGCCATAACGGCCTTCTGCGCGTGCAGGCGGTTCTCAGC
Organism: Chloroflexota bacterium; assembly: GCA_029782215.1. GTDB lineage: Bacteria > Chloroflexota > Anaerolineae > J102 > J102 > SSF26. Next base: position 79,116 of record JAKOVD010000049.1, on the reverse strand, counting down.
CTCGTCGTAGACGACCGAGTTCGGGCCGTCGATCACACCGTCCGTGACCTCGATGTTCCGGTCGGCCGGCAGCGGGTGCATGTAGATGGCGTCGTCCTTGGCCAGCCCCATCTTGCGCTCGTCGGTGATCCAGTGCTTGTAGCTGTCCTGGAGCTTCTTGCCTTCGTCCTTGTCCGTGGTGGTGAGCAGCGGGCCCCAGGACTTGGCGTAGATAACGTCGGCATCCCTGAAAGCGATGTCCATGCCGTTCGGGTCGCTGACGATCTCGAAGTTCGTCTTGAACTTGCGTGCCTGTTCCTCGGCCATGCCGACGATCTCGGGCATAAGCTGGAACTCTGGCGGATGGGCCAGGGTGACGTCCATGCCGAAGCGCGGCAACTGGAGGATGAGCGACTGCGGCACCGAGATCGGCTTGAGGTAGGAGGCGGCGTACGCCCACGAGACGACGACCTTCTTCTTGCGGAGGTCGCGGCCCTTCTTCTCGATGATGGTCATCAAGTCCGCAAGGCACTGGAAGGGGTGATAGATCTCACACTGCATGTTGAGGACCGGCACGCGCGACGCCTTGGCCACATCGTTCAGGTAGGCGTTGCCGATAGGCCAGTCGCAGTGGCGGATGGCGATGCCATCGAAGTAGCGGCCGAAGATCTCGCCGATTTCCTTGGCAGTGTCGCCGTGCGCGATCTGCGTCGTCGTGCTCTCGATGAAGGCGCCATGCCCGCCAAGCTGCGCCATGCCGGCTTCGAAGGAGCCGCGGGTGCGCGTGCTGCTGAAGAAGAACAGCATCGCCAGTACTTTGTCCCTGAGGTAGGGGTGCGGCTCGCGAACGGCCCGTTTGCGCTTGAGGTCGAACGCGAGGTCGAGGACGGTCTCGACCTCTTCCTTCGAGAAGTCGAGGTCGCCGATGAGGTCACGGCCGTGAAGGTAGGTTTGCATGTGTCTCTCCTTTGGGTGCGGTTGACTATTCGGTGGCGCCGAGGACAAGTGCCAGGAGCGCCATGCGCATCACCACGCCGTTGAAGGCTTCCTGCCAATAACGTGACCAGCGGGTGGTGTCGACATCGAGAGGGATTTCGTCCATGCGCGGCAGCGAGTGCAGCAGCATCGCATCCGGCTTCGCCTTGGTGGCCAGGAGCTCGCGGGTGATCTTGTAGTTGGCCGGCGTCAGGCTGTAGTCTGTGGCCGCTTCCTGCCGGGCTTTGGTGTAGTCAGGCTGGATCACGGGTTCCACAAGGATCACGTCCGCTTCAGCGATGACCTGCTCGACGTGCTCAGCCTCACGGAAATCAAGTGAATAGCTGGCGAAGTCTTTCTTGTACTCCTCGGGCATACGCATGTCCGGCGATCCAGGAAACAGGTCGTCAGCGCCGGGAGCGACGAACGTGATGGGACAATCGAACTGCGTGAGCGCATAGCCGAGCGAATGCATGGTCCGCATGCGCATGTCGCCGACCGCCACCCACCGCAGCCCGTCGATGTGGTGCTTCTGCTGCAGGACGGTGTACAGATCCGTGAGGATCTGCGTCGGATGCTCGCCCCAGCCGTCGCCGCCGTTCAGGATCGGCACGGATGACCACATCGCGGCTTCGGCCGGCGCACCTTTCTGGTAGTGACGCATGACGATCACGTCGCCGTAGAACTCCAGCATTTTGACGGTGTCCTTGATGGACTCCTGATACCAGTCGCCGGCCCGAGTCATTTTGGCATCCGAGAAGCCGGTGACGTGGCCGCCCAGCCGGTGCATTGCCGCCTCGTGTGCCAGACGCGTCCGGGTCGATGGCTGGTAGAAGGCGGTGACAAGCGTCTTGTCTTTAAGCATATCCACGTTGCGCCGATTGCGCGCAATCGGCTCCATCTGTTCCGCCACGTCAAAGACGCGGAAGAACTCTTGCCGCTCAAAGTCCTTTAGCGCAAGGATGTCACGGCCGAGAAAGCTACGCATAGATACAGGTCTCCTAAAAACGGGAATTTGAGAAACGAAAAAGAACCAAGGACACGAAGCTGCGCTAGGGTCTTCTTTGACTTGGTGCAACCCCGGTCCTTGGTGTCTTCACAGTAAACAGCCGCCTGGCTATCCTTCGCACTCCCGAATCGCTTGCGGAAGCAGCGCGTACCACTCGGCGCACCGCACGACCTCTTCGAGAGGCACATTTTCGTTCATCATGTGAGCCGTCTTCTCGTCGCCGGGCCCCATCCCGATCGACGGGATGTTCGCCTTACCGGCCCAATAGGTGCCGTTCGTCGAGAAGTCCCAGGTGCCAAGCCCTGGATCGCGGCCCCACGCCCGTTGTCCGGCCAGCAGACCGGCGCGGACGAGAGGATGGGAATCCTCCAGGATATACGCGGGGTAGTACTTGGCGACGGGGAAGACAAAGCCCGTGTACGATGGGGTATCGTAGAACAGCTCCTCGACGCGAATCTCGTCCTGGAGGTAGTCCGGGATCAGTCCCTCGATGACCTTGATGACATCGTCGTGCGGCTCGTTGCTCGTGATGCGGCGATCGATGTAGATGGTGAACTGGTCTGGCACCGCGTTCAGTGAGGCCGTGCGCGCTTCCACGTTGGTCACCGCGATCGAGGGATAGCCTTGGAGCGGGTGGTAGCCCATGCCGAAGCGCATTCGCCGGTCCAGCTCGCGAATCTGCGTGATGACGGCCATCATCTTATAGACCGCGTTGTCGCCGAGGTAATGCGAGGCGGCATGCGCAGAGCGGCCGAGCGCGGTGATCTTGAGCTCGATGCGCCCCTTGTGGCCGCGATACACGTGCATCTTCGTCGGCTCGCCGATGACGGCGTAGTCGGGCTTGATCTTCGGATCGACCTCGACGAAGGCATTCGGGGCAATACCGTCGCACCACTCTTCCATATTGCCGAAGTAGTAGACGGTGTAGCCGTCGAGCAGGCCCAGGTCACGGGCGATGGGCAGGCCGTACACCATGCCGGGAGTGCTGCCCTTCTCATCCAGGGCCCCGCGCGCGTACAGCCGGCCATCTTCAACCTTGCCCACAAAGGGATCCCATTCCCACTCGTGCGGGTCGCCGATGCCGACGGTGTCGATGTGCGAGTCGTAGACGATGACCTTTGGCCCATCGCCGATACGGCCAAGCGTGTTGCCCATCTTGTCAAAGCGCACATCCTCCCAGCCAAACTTGCGCATCTCCTGCTGGATGCGCTCGCCCACCGGGCCAATCTCAGAGTTCATGGAGGGGATGGCGCAGATGTCGCGCAGGAATTGGATCATCTCGTCGTGCCGCGCGTTGACGCGGGACCGTACTTCGGCTAACTTGTCCATTCTTTTCCTCGTTCTAGGCTGTGGTGGGCCGAACCCACCTCTGATGCCGCGGCTATTCTCGAGAGCAATTCAAGCGCCCGCGACCTTATGAAGACCGAACCCATGTCAGAGTGATGGCCGCCGCGCTTCGCCATCTGCGGTGAATTGCTCACTTGTTGATCGAAAGTCCGTGACGAACAGCAGGTGATGTCAGATGTCTGACGATTTCTAGAATACATCGGTATCGAAAAGGGCTCAAATTGGGTCCGGGAGTTGGGAGGTGTTGATCGGGACTCTGCATGACCAGTCGGCCGGGCGCGAAATCCGATTTCTACTATGATCGCTGCTCATCCAGCCTTCAATCCCAGCTTGCATGCCCGGTCTGATCCCTGCTGCCGCAGATCGTGTCCGAGCAGCACGCGCTCGAGGTTTGCCGGCAAGTCACGGATACGCCGGCCGGTCGCGTGATAGATGGCATTCAGAATGGCCGGCGCCGTGGGGACCATGGCCGGCTCGCCGATGTTCTTCGCTCCAAACGGCCCGGCGCTGAAGGGCTTCTGCACGAAGTGCCCCTCAATTTCGGGCACATCGAGAGCGGTCGGGATCAGGTACTCGTCGAAGTTAGTCGCCTGGATGTAGCCCTGGTCGAAGACCACTCGCTCCATCAGCGCGTAGCCGATGCCCTGCGTAATTCCGCCATAGAGCTGACCCAAGATCCCCTGCGGGAAGAGCACGGTGCCGGTGTTGTGGGCTGCCCAGATCTTCACGACGCTCACCTTGCCGGTGCCCATGTCTACGGTCACTTCCGCCACTTGGGCGCCGTAGTGGTAAGCGAAGTAGGGCTTGCCCGTGCCGCTCTCGAGCGACCAGTGAATGTTCGGCGCGTCCCAGCGGCCGCGGGCCGACAGCGTCAGGCCTATCTTGCGGGCGTGCTTGACAATGTCCTCGAAGCCAACCGGCTCCTCCTGCGGCCCGATGAAGAACTCGCCGTCTCGCAGCACCTGGGCCGCGCTGCACCCGAAGAGGTCCGAGGCAGCGTTCACCAGCACGCTGTTGAGTCGCTCGGCCGTGACGCGCACCGCGTTGCCGCCCACGACCGTAGCGCGCGAGGCGACGGTTGGGCCGCTGTCGTGGGCCGTATCGGTATCGGGCCGGTACATATGAATCCGCTCAGGCTTGAGCCCCAGCACCTCGGCAGCGATGAGGGTGAACACCGTGCGCGAGCCGGTGCCGTAGTCGGTCACCCCAGAAGTGAGGCTGAGGGAGTTGTCGTCGTGCACCTGGATTGTGCTGACCGCAAAGTCGGCGCCTTCCGCGCCGAGCGACAGGCCGTGGAAGAAGGAGGCGATGCCGATCCCGCGCCGGATGGCCAGTGGGTCACCGGCGACTGCCGCGTTCTTCTCCGTATACTCGCGGCGCTTGCGGTCCCAGTCAGAGACACGGCGCACCTGCTCCAGGCATTCGATCAGCGCCACGTCGTCGCCCAGCCGTTGGCCGTGAGCGGTTTCGTCGCCCGGCCGCAGGCCGTTCAGCAAGCGCAGGTCGATGGGATCGATGCCCAGGCGGTCGGCCAGCTCGTCCATGGCCTGTTCGATACAAGCGGTGGCTTCCGTGTTGCCGAATCCGCGGAACGCTCCCGTATAGCCGTTGTTCGTGTACGCCACATGGGTGTCAACGTGGCAGGCGTCGTAACGGTAAGCACCCATGGCGTGGATGTTGCCGCGCCAGGCCACAAACGGTGTGATGGCCGAATAGGCGCCGCTGTCCACCACGAGGTCGACCTTGCTGGCGTGCAGCTTGCCGGTGCGGTCAGCGCCGAGCCGGATGTGCACGCGCATGGGGTTGCGCTTGTAGGAAAAGATCATCGACTCTTCGCGGTGGAACGCCATTCGGACCGGGCGTCCGGTGAGCAGGGCAAGCCTGGCCACCTGGCCGCTGGTCTGGTAGAGCTGGTCGTCCTTGCCGCCGAACGCGCCCCCGACGGGGGGCTGGATCACGCGCACGTTCTCCACGCCGAGTCCCAGCACCTTGCACAGATTGTTGCGGTCGTTGAACGGGCTCTGGCTTGGTGAGTACACCGTAACGCCGCTGCCATTGGGCCAGGGGACGGCCACCGCTGCTTCGGTCTCGATGTAGGCGTGCTCCTGGTGGGCCGTGCTGTAGTGCTCGTCGAGCACCACCTCGGATGCCGCCAGGAGTGAGTCCGGGTCGCCCTTGCGGACGATGTGCGTCACCAGCAGGTTGCCGCGCGGTTCGGTGGGCGAATCCCAGGGCTGCTCGCCGACGAGCGTGGCATCTGGCTGCAGCGCTTCTTCAGGATCGAAGACGCCCGGCAGGGGCTCGAGCTCACAGATGATCGCTGCGAGGCCGGCTGCGAGCGACTCTTCGTCCTCGGCAGCGACGGCTGCGATCGCATCGCCGACGTAGCGCACGCGCTCGTGTGCGAGCATGTACATGTCCGCAACCGGGTAACCGAAATTGCCGTGATTGACATAATCCTCGCCCGTAATTGCCGCACAGACGCCGGGCACCTGCAGCGCGGGCGTCACGTCCAGCCGGACGATGCGCGCATGCGGGAGCTCGCTGCGCAGGCAGCGGGCGTGCAGCATACCGGGCAGACGGTAATCCCCCGCGTACTTGGCGGTCCCCAACACCTTGTCGAGCGCATCGACGCGCTCCGTTGGCTTACCGATGTACTGGAACTCAGCCATGGACCACCTCCGCGGGCTGGGCGACCGGCTCCGCAGCGGTGCTGCGGCCCGCCGCGCCGCTACGGCGTTCGGCAGCCGTCGCCTCGATCGCGTCCACGATCTGCTGGTAACCGGTGCAGCGGCAAAGATTGCCGGAAAGCGCCTCCCGGGTCTCGGCCCGGGTCGGCGTGAGCGTCCTGGCCAGCAGCGCCTCGCCCGCCAGCACCATGCCGGGAATGCAATACCCGCACTGCACCGCGCCGTGGTCGATGAAATTCTGCTGCAGGTCGTTCGGTCCGCCATCGGCGCCGCGCACCCCTTCGATGGTGACGACGGTGCGTCCGCCCGCCTGCGGCGCCAAGACAAGGCACGAGTTGACCAACTTGCCGTCGAGCAGCACGCTGCAGGCGCCACATTCGCCGACGTCGCAGCCCTCCTTCGTGCCGGTCAGTCCTATGTAGTCTCGCAGCATGTGCAGCAGGCTGATATGCGCTGGCGCTTCCACACTCACGGGCTCGCCGTTCAGAGTAAACCGGATCTTCACGCCGTCCTCCCGTTGCCCGCCAGATTAAAAACCTGCATGAACGCACGCGCGATCATCGAGAAGAGCGCCGGCTCCTTGAATTCGCTCGACCAGCGCTTGCCCGTGATCGCAGTCATTTCCTCCACCGCCACGTGCGCGGCTTCCTGGCAGAGCGCAGCGGTCGGCGTCTGGCCGAGCAGGTGAGCCTCCGCCAGCGGGAACCGCCGGATCTGCGGCGTGGCGGAACCCGGCACGAGGCGGATTTCTGCCACCTTGCCCTGCCCATCAAGCCGACCGATCACGGCCACGGTCAGGCGCGAGATCGCCAGCGCGTTGCGGCGGCCCAGCTTGAGGAATACCTGGCGGTTGCCCGCCGCAGGGACGTGGTAGCTGATCCCCGTCAGCAGAGCGCCGGCGGGCAGCTTCGTCCGGTTCGGTCGAATCACGAAATCTGATACAGACCACGCCAGCGGTCCCTCGCCTGTCAGCGCGTGCACCGTCGCGTCAAGGCACACCAGCGCCGGCAGCGAGTCTGCACAGGCAGCCGCGTTGGCGACATTGCCGCCCAAGGTGCCCATGTTGCGGATCTGAGGTGCGCCGACCAAATGACAGGCTCCGACGAGCAGCGGCGCCGTCTCCCGCACCACCGGCGAATCGATGACTTCGCTAAAAGTCGCCGCGGCACCGATCATGACGGTGTCGCCGGTGACGGGGTCACTGCGACGGCGGATTTCGTGCAGATCGGGGGCGAGGGTGATGTCCACCACGCGGTCGAACCCGCTGCCGGCGGGCAGGTGCCGTTCCTCGCGCATCAGCAGCACGAGATCCGTCCCCCCCGCCAGCACCCGGCTGCGAACACCGGGTTCGTTCAATAGCTCCACTGCGTGCGGGATGCTTTGCGCCCGCGCGTAGCTAATCCGCTCTTCCATCAAGCTCCTCCGTGTCCCGTTGGCTCGGATTGGGCGCCGGCCGGCGTTGGAAGCCCCAGGGCCTCCTCTTTCGACACGCCGGCCATCATCAGACCCATCTGCTCGACGGTCGCCTCGAACCGCTTGAGGACGCCTATGATCTGTCCCTCATAGATGACGGCGACCCGGTCGGACAACGCCAGTACCTCGTCCAGGTCTTCGGAAATCAGGAGGATGGCCTTGCCCTCTGCGCGCTGCTGCAGCAGGCGTTGGTGAATGTACTCGGTCGCGCCGATGTCGACGCCGCGCGAAGGCTGCGCCGCAATCAGGACCTGCGGCCCGCGTGACAGCTCGCGCGCCATAATCGCCTTCTGGATATTGCCGCCCGACAAATTTTTGATCGGCGTGTCGAGGCTGGGCGTCTTCACGGCAAACTCTTGGATCAGTTTGTTGGCATGCGCCGCCATGCGTTTGAAATCAAGAAAGATGCCATGGGTGAACTGCGGAGCGGCGTGATCGAGCAGGAAGAGGTTCTCCTCCACGGAGAACTCCTTGATGGCGCCGTCGCGCATGCGCTCTTCCGGGATGAAGGCTTGCCCCGCCGCCAATCGTTCCTGCACTGATGCGTGCGTCAGGTCTTTCCCGCAGATCGTGATCGTCCCGCCCGTCACCTTGCGCAGCCCACCGAGACAGCCGGCCAGCTCACGCTGTCCGTTGCCGGAGACGCCAGCCAGACCCAGGATTTCACCGCCGCGGATCTCGAGATCGACGCCTCGCAATACTTCGAGGCCGCGGTCGCCCATGGCTCGCAGCCCGCGGATTTGCAGCAGGACCTCCCCCTTTTCTTGGGGCGGTGGCGCTGGACGCTGGATGTCGCGACCCACCATCATCCGCGCAAGCTCGTCGCGCGTCACGCCCTTGGCCGGGCAACTGCCGCTGAACCGGCCGTCGCGCAGCACGGTGATCCGATCGCTGATGGCGAGCACCTCGTACAGCTTGTGCGAGATGAAGACCAGGCCGTGCCCTTCTTTCACCATCCGTCGGAAGGTGACGAACAGGTCGTCGACCTCCTGCGGGGTCAGCACGGCCGTCGGCTCGTCCAGGATGAGCATGCCCGCACCGCGATAGAGCGCTTTGATGATCTCGACGCGCTGCTGCTCGCCGACCGAAAGCTGCCAGATGTAGGCGTCCGGATCGACCTTGAGGCCGTATTCCTCGGCAAGCGTGCGGATGCGCTTCTCGACCTTGTCCAGGTCAAGCAGGGGCGCCCGCGAGGAGGGCAGGCCCAGGGCGACGTTCTGCGTTACGGTGAGCGTGGGCACGAGCATGAAGTGTTGGTGGATCATGCCGATGCCGGCGTGAATGGCGTCAGCCGGCGAACGAAATTCCACCGGCTTGCCGTCAATGAGGATCTGGCCCGAATCGGGCCGATACAGGCCAAAGAGCTGGCGCATGAGCGTGCTTTTTCCTGCGCCGTTTTCACCGAGCAGAGCGTGCACTTCGCCTGCGTTCACGTCGAAGCAGACATCGTCGTTGGCGAGAACGCCCGGAAAGCGCTTGACGATGTTGCACATTTCGATGCGTTGGATGCGCTTGAGTTCCATGGGTTGAGAATTAGCCATCATCTTGCTCCCTGGCCTGTGAACGGTTGAAGGTTGGCAGGTTGAAGGCTGCAAGCTTCAGCCTGCAACCTTCAACCTGTGACTTGTAACCTGTAACCTGTAACCTGCTTACTGCGGCGACACCTTGATGCTGCCGTCCTTGATGCCGGCGATCGCCTTCTCGGCGGCTGCCTTGACGTTGTCGGGCAGCTTGTAGGCGGGGTTAAAGACCATCTTCAGACCGCCATTCGCGAGACTCAGGTTGAAGGCTTCGCCGCCCAGCTTACCCTTCTTGCGGTCCTCGATGATCTGCTTCAGGGCGATCGTCCAGTCATACTGCTGGCTGGCGACCACATTGTTGGGGGCCAGGGAGGACTGGTCCTGCTGCGTGCCGAACCACAAGGCGCTGCCATTGTCTTTGACCGCGCCGATCGAGCCCACCGACGACTGGGACGAGCCGGTCAGGACGTCCGCACCTGCGGCGAGATGGGTCTTGGCCGCCTCGGTCATGAGCGCCACGTCTGAGAACGATCCGGTCCAGGACTTGGCGACCTTCACGCTCGGATCGGCAGCGGCGGCTCCCTGTCCGAAGCCTGCAACGTAGGTCTTGGCATCGCCGGCTTCGACGGGGCCGGTCACGCCGACGGTCTTCGATTTGGTCAGCATAGCCGCCATCACGCCGTTGACGTAGCCACCTTGCTCCGCGGCGGGCAGGTACGCATAGACGTTGGGCTTGCCGAAGGTGTCGGTGCTGTTTCCCCAGGCGAAGGTCGTGTTGGGGAAGTCGCCTGCGATCTCCTGCACGGACGAGCCGTACTGCGAGCCGTGCGCAATGACGATGTCAAAGCCCTGGCTGGCATAGTCGCGAATCGCGGCCGCAGCATCCGGGACTTTGAACATGCTCTCGGAGTACTTCAACTCGACGGCCTTCTCACCGCCCATGTCGGCCTGGATCTTCTGCAGGGCCTGCCACATGGATTGGCTCATAGCCAGGTCGGTGGTGGCGCTGGGCATCACGACTGCGATCCGCAACGGCTTGGCGGATGGCGCCGCCGCCGGAGTCGCAGCCCCACCGCCGCAGGCGCTCAGCAGCGCAACCACGGTACCAATGACCAGGGCCAAGACGATGAACTTGTGAATCCTCATGCTACCTTCTCCTTGTGTTGATGCGATTGAGCGTGACGGGAACGAGTGAGTTTTCGGCGGACACCCTAGTGGGCGCCGCGTTCGAAAGGCTTGTTGAGCGCAGCGGGGCCGCGCACGCGGTTGGTGGTAAACGCCAGGGCGACGATGGTGAGCAGGTAAGGGAGCATCACCATGAGGTCGGCCGCGACTTTGACGCCCAACACCTGCATCCAGAGCTGGAACGCGTTCACGGTGCTGAAGAGCAGCGCACCGAGCATGATGCCGACAGGCCGCCAACCGCCGAAGTAGACCAGGGCGACGGCGATGAAGCCGAGGCCGGCGGTCAGATTCTCCTGGAACAAACTGGCCAGGGCCAACGAAATCGATGCTCCCGCCAGCCCGGCCAGCATGGAGCCGATGCAGACGGCGGTGTAGCGCGTCCGGTCGACGTTGACGGCGAGCGAGTCAGCCGCGGCCGGGGTTTGCCCCACGGCTTTCAGGCGCAGCCCCCACGTCGTTTTCTCGATGATAAACCAGGACAGCGGCACGAGCAGGAAGGCGCCGTAGACGGGCAGGCTTTGGTTGAAGAGGATCGGACCGATAAAGGGGATGCTGCCCAGAATCGGAATCTTGACCGGCTGGAACCCTTCGATGGTCTTGACCGTTCCGATCGTGGTCTTGAACAGAAGGGTGGAAAGGCCGAGGCCGAACATGTAGAGGCCAATGCCGCTGATGCCCTGTTCGGCTTTCAATGTGACGCTGATGAACGACATGAGGAGGCCCATGAGCACGCCGACGAACATGCCGGCGAAGATGCCGAGCCAGAGGCTTCCGGTGTTCAGGGCGACGAAGAACGCGGCGAAGGCTCCGACCAGCATGATGCCGTCGACGCCAAGATTGACGACGCCGGACAGTTCCGAGATCGTTTCGCCGATGGCGCCATACAGGTACGGCGTGGCCAGGCGCACGGCTGAGGTGAGAATGCCGACGATGATGGCGGCGGTAGTGAGTTCGTTCATGACTTGGCCTCCACTTTCTTCTCCGCTGCTGCGGTCGCGGCGATGGCCCGGCGAGTCGCCAGGCGGCGCGACCACATCTGTGAACCGATGACCAATAGCACTACCAGGCCGAGCAAGGTGTCGATCAGTGCTGACGGCACCTGGACGGCCCGTTGCATCGCGTCGCCTCCCACCAGCAGGGCGCCGAAGAGCCAGGAGGCGGGGATCAGGCCCAACGGGTGCAGGCCGCCGAAGAGGGCGGCGACGATCCCGGTGTAGCCGTAACCGCTGGTGACGCCTTCGAGGAGGCGGTGCTGGACGCCGATGACTTCGACGACGCCGGCGAGCCCGGCAAAGCCGCCGGCCAGGGTGAGGGCCATGGCCTGGTAGAAGGGCACGGGGATTCCGGCATAGCGGGAGGCATCGGGGTTGAGACCGACGGCACGGATGCGATAGCCGATGGTGGTGCGCCAGAGGAAGATGTAGACGAGCACGGCGAGCACCAGGGCGAGGAAGAACCCGGTGTGGAGGAGCGTTTGGGGCACGGGCCGGCCAAGCCATACCTGTTCGGGCAGGCGCTCGGACTGGTGGATGAACGTGCCTGTGGCGACCCCGGCGGGATCGATCAGGAGGCCCTGGAGCAGGAAGTTCATGAACTGGAGGGCGATCACGTTCATCATGACCGTGCTCAGGATCTCGTTGACGTTGAGCCGAGCCTTCAGGATGCCGGGAATGAAGCCCCAAAACGCGCCGGCAAGGAAGCCCATGATGATGGTGGCGGGGACGAGCAGCCAGCCGGGCCAGGTGCGAAACTGGAGCGAGAACCAGGTGGCCATGACCGCCCCGGCAATGATCTGGCCTTCGCCGCCGATGTTGAGGACGCTGGCGCGGAAGGCGATACAGATGCCGAGGCCGACGAGAAGGAGCGGAGTAGCCTTGACGAGCGATTGCGTCAAGCCGTACGTGCTGCCGAAGACGCCCTTGATCATGGCGCCGTAGGCGGTCATGACATTGGCTCCGAGCAGGTAGAGCATCACTGCTCCTACCAGCATCGCGATCACGATTGCCAGGACCGGCGGGGCTGCCTTGATCAGGAGTCCCTGCCAGTCAAACGCGGGCTTAGCGGACTTGCGGACGGTTGTGGCCGGATTCGACGCCATGGCCTACCTCCATTGGCTGCTGCATGTGCTGGTGCGGTGGGGTCGCTCTATGCAGCGGTGCAGAGAGCTTGACGGCCCCACCACACACCAGGCCGGGGTGTTGTTACTCTGTCATGTTGGTGAGATTGAGGGTTGGCCGCCGGATTTGGCGGAAGCTGACGGTGTCTCCACGGAAATGATTCAAGCCGTAGAAGAGCGGGACAAGATCGGCACTGTAGGCGACTTCTTCGACCTGCAGGCAGGCTTCACCCGGCCGGCAGGCGAGCAAAGGCGCGAGTTTCTCGGTGGTGTTCACCGCGCGAATCTCGCTCTGCTGGTGGTGCACGCGGCTGTGGCAGTACTCCTCGAGAAACCGGTACGTGGAATCACAGGCGCCGGCCAGCTCGGCCGCCTGCGCTCGCGACTCCTCACTCACCAGGGCCAGAGGCAGCGCGTTCACACTATGGATCAGCGGTGCGCCGGCGGAAGCGATCACCTTCTCCACCACAACCACCAGGTCCTCGTCCTGGAGTTGAAGATGATGCGCCATCTGGCCCGCAGGTTGGACCTGCGCTCGCAAAACGAGAGCATCCGGGTTGCGGCCCAAGTGGCGCAGCGCATCGACAAAACCATGCGCCTCCTCGAACCAATCCTGGAGGGCCGCAGGGTGCCTCACAAGGAAGGGATTGACAAACGTGCCAATGCCTTGGCGGCGAATCACCACACCGGTCGCTTCCAGCTTCGAGAGCGCCTCACGCACCGTGGCGCGACTGACCGAGAACTGTCGGGCCAGTTCAGCTTCGGATGGCAACATACCACTGGAGAGCACATAGTCACCCCCGTCAATGTTGGCGAGGAGCTCACGAATAACTTGCTCTACAAGAGGAACGTTACGGCGCACCATTGCTGCCATCCAACATAGGTCAGACGGTAGTCGTCTGACAAGTTGAGTAAATATTATCACAAGTCGACCGCCTTGTCAAGGCGAAACGCGTATTTTTGTAATGTGCATTTCTGATAGGCGCGCTTGCATTGGAGGCCAACTCACGCAGCTACATCCTTCGGGATACAATGAGCTCATGGTCGCGATTCGCTGGACAGAAGTCGATGCAGCCTGGTGTGCAAACCTGCACGAGCGCCAGGTTCGTGCAGGCATTGCCGTGAGCATCCGCCCCGCCATTGGCGAAACCCGTCGATCTGAAGCCGGCAGGCGGGGGCGATGACGGTGATGGACACGCTCGCTGCCGGCGCCTGGTGCTGGCACGACGCCTACTACGCGGGCCGCTGGTCGCTGCTGGACCAGCCGGGCGCGGCTGCGGCCGTGGGCCTAACGGCTATCGAATGCAACGACTTCATGCTGCCACCGCCGCGGCTGAGCCGGCTGCGGCGCCCGCTGGTGGCTCTGCTGCCGGGTGCGCCGCCGGAGCTGTGGCGCTACAGCCGCGCCAGTCTGCGCCAGCTTCAGGCCAATGCCCAGGCCCACGGCGTCCGCGTCCTGGCCTGGGCGATCAACAGCGACTTCACCGTCCCCGACCGCGGCTGGCCGGCCCAGCAGATCTACCTGCGCCGCGGGCTGGCCGCTGCTCGCGTGTTGGCGGCGCCGCTGCTGCGCGTCACCCTGGGGGGCCGCGCCGAGACGCCCCGCAGCCTTGACGCCGTGATCGTGCGGCGGTTGGCGGCCCTGGTGAAGATCAGCCCGGTCGCGGTCACACTGGAGAACCACTGGGGGGTCAGCGCAGACATCCCGCGCCACCTGGAGATCTTCGACGCCACGGCGGCGGCGCTGCCAGCCGGTCTGCGGCCGCGCTTCGGCTGCTGCTTTGACCCCGGCAACGTGCCCGAAGGCCCGGAGCGGCCCCGCTGGTGGCGGGAGCTCGCCCGCCGCGCCAATCATTTCCACCTCAAGACCGTCGCCTTCGACGCCGGGGGCGACGAGACCCACCTGCCCCAGGCCGCCCTGTTTGACCTGCTGGCCGAGACCGGCTACCAGGGCGCCGTCACGGTCGAATACGCGGGCGAAGGGGAGGCGCTGGACGGGCTGCGGCAAAGCGTGCGCCTCTGGCAGCGACTGGCGGGCCGGCAGCCGTGACGCCCTGACCCACCGCCTCCGGGTGGCGGGTTGTCGATCCATCGCCGCGGCTCTCGCAATTGTTTGACGATGTCCGGGTGGGCGTGCATGATCGTTCCTGGCCCGTGTGATCTCGTGCCACGGTCCTCCTCGCTGCATCCGCAGCCGTCGACGATGTGATCTGCGTCCCATGCCCACTCCCGAACGCAGCCGCCTCTGTGAACACCTTCAGCGCCTGCCTTACTTCACCGGGCTGGACGCCGGCGAGCTTTGGCGTCTCGCCGGCCTGGCCACCTGGCACGAGTATTCGCCTGGCGCGGTCATCTTCCTGGAGGGGGATGTCAACAGCGGGCTCTACGCGCTGGACGTCGGTTGGGTCAAGGTGGTGAAGTTCTCACTGGACGGCCGCGAGCAGGTGCTGCGCTACTTCGGGCCGGGCGAGGTTTTCAGCGAGATCGGAATCTTCCTGGCGCGGCCCAATCCCGCCACGGCCATTGCCCTGGAGCACACTTCCTTGTGGCGGTTGCACCGCTCGACCCTGCAGCCGCTCTTCAATGCCCAACCCGAACTCCTGCTGCACGTCATGACCAACATGGCCGACCGCATCGCCCAGTTGGCCGATCTGGTGGCCGACCTCTCGCTGCACACGGTGGAGGTGCGCCTGGCCCGTCTGCTGCTCGAGGCAGGGGCCGATGACACGTTGGCGCGCCAGGCCTGGCAGACACAGGCCGAGCTGGCGGCGCGGTTGGGCACCGTGCCCGACGTGCTCAGCCGCGCCCTGCGCACCCTGGCCGACGCCGGG
The DNA here is from genome assembly GCA_029782215.1 of Chloroflexota bacterium. Classification (GTDB taxonomy): domain Bacteria; phylum Chloroflexota; class Anaerolineae; order J102; family J102; genus SSF26. The sequence goes on along the minus strand of JAKOVD010000049.1, from coordinate 63,991 downwards.
TTGATCCGCTTCGACCGCCATCAGATCATGATCATCGACCGTCCTGGTCTGCAGCGGCGCGCCCAGCTCGCTCCGTAGCGACTGTCCTCTCCTCCTTTTCGACCCAATCCGACAAAAGTCGTGGCAACTGCGCCCCGGGGATGCTAGGGTTGCGCCATGATTGTGCCGTCAAGCGTGTCTGCCGCCCATCATTGAGGAAGGATGCCAGATCGATTGGCTTTCGTTTCCGGGATGGCCGCCGCTTGCGCGCTGGAATTTCACACAGGAGATGTAGCCATGCCGCCAACGACAACCATGCCCCCGCTCTTCTTCCCCGACGTGGCCAGCCAGGCGGTCTTCGACGGCGCCGGCCCGCGCCCCCAATTCCTGCTGGACAGCGAAAGGCTGACCGTGGTGGTGGCCGGCCTCGAGCCGGGCCAGCAGATTCCGTCCCACCCGGAAGCCCTGGCCGTCTATTACTTCCTGGAAGGCGAGGGGGTGATGACCGTCGACGGCGAGGCGTTTGCCGTCACGGCCGGCGCCACCGTCATCACCCCGCCTGGCTCGGCGCGCGGCCTGCGCGCCAGCAGCCGGTTGGTCTTTCTGGCCGCCAAAGCCGGCGCCTGAAGGAGCAGACGCATCATGCTCAATCCCTTCTTGCTGATGGCAGCGTTCTATCTGATCGTGGCCATCGTGGCCGTGCTGGACGCGACGCTGACCAGCTTCAACCTGATCCCGTGGTTGGTCGGCTTGCCCTGGCTGCGCGTCCACTTTGTCACGTTGGGCGTGCTGACCGAGACTGCCTTCGGGGTGCTGCCGGCCTTCGTCGCCCGCCAGCGCGGCGCCGCAGCCCCGGCCACGCGCTGGGACATCTGGCTGGCGCTGAACGCAGGACTGGTGGTGCTGCTGGCGGGCATACCCAGCACAAACGCGACCCTGATCGTTGCCGGCGGCACGCTGATCTTCGTCGCCGTCACGCTGCTCATCTTGCAGTTGCGCGGCATGGGCGTTCGGACCGCCGAGGGCAGCGGCAGCTTGAAGTTCTACCTGGCCGGCCTGGCCTACCTGCTGGTGGGCATCGTGATCGGCACCGGCCTGTGGGTGGGCTGGAGCCAACCGCTGCGCATCGGCGTGCCCAGGGAGGCGCACATCCACGCCAACGTTTGGGGCTTCGCCTCCCTGGTTTTCGCCGGTCTGCTGCTGGACCTGCTGCCGGCGCTGACCGGCAAAGCACTGGCGGGCCGCCGCACGGTTGGCGCCATCTTCTGGGCCATGACGCTGGGCGCCCTGGGCTCGGTGCTGGGGCCGTGGCTGGGCGGCAACCTGGCCGCGACCGTGCCGGGGCTGGCGTTCCACCTCGGCGCCACGGTCGCGCTGATGATCCTGCTGGTAAGGGCCCTGCGCGGGACCGGCCTGTATACCCGCGCCGGCGCCTGGCATCTCTCCCTTGCCTACGTCTGGCTCTTCCTGCCCGTGCTGATGTCGCCCCTGCTCATCCTCAAGGTGGCCTCTGTGCCCACCGTGGACATCGAGTCCACGGCGCCGCAGACCCTGGTCTACGGCTGGATGGCGCAGTTCCTTTTTGCGGTGATGCCCTACTTCGCCGCGCGCTGGCTGTTGGGCGACGCCGATGCCCGGCTGGGCGGCAACTGGCTCAGCCTGGCCACTGTGAACCTGGGCACGCTCCTGATCTGGGCCAGCATCCTGCTGCTTGGGGTGCGCGGCCCGCTGCACGCCGCCGCCTATATGCTGCTGGGCGTGGCGCTGGCTGCGGCTGCCTGGGAGACCGGCGTCATCACCCTGGCGGCGCTGCGCCGGGCGGAGCAGGGCGCGGCGCCGGCTGCCTGAGCCGCCGCGCGGTGTATAGCCCCGCCTTGACTGCCCCGAACATCCGTTTGGCTTGTTGAATTCCAAGGCAAGGACGCCAGGGCGTGTTGACCAGGTCGGGCAGGCGGAGCGCAGCAGCGTCACCTGGGTGCGTTGGCGCTACCTGGCATCATGGCCTGGCGCGGCACTGTCAGGCCGCGAACCGCGAAGCTGGACGCCCAGGCCTGTCTCGCGCGCACGGACGATGGCCTGTGCACGGTCGGTCACCTGAAGCTTGCTGAAGATGTTGGAGATGTGATTGCGCACCGTCTTGGCGCTGATGACCAGCTGGCTCGCGATCTCGACATTACTGTAGCCTTGGGCGATCAAGCCGAGGACTTCGCGCTCGCGGTCGGTGAGCTCGGGAAACAGATCGGCGGGTTCGACCGGCTTGAGGCCGCTGAAGTAGCGCAACACGTGTTGGGCGATTGCCGCACCAAAGACCACGCCGCCGCCGCTGACGGTCTGGATGGCGCGCAGGATCTCGGCCTTGAGCGCACCCTTGAGCAGGTAGCCGCGCGCGCCGGCGCGCAGCGCCGCAAAGACCGAGTCGTCGTCTTCAAACATCGTGAGCATGAGGATCCCGATGTGTGGGCTGGTGGTCAGAATCCGCCGCGTGGCTTCAATCCCGTTGACCCCAGGCATGTTGATGTCCATCAGGATGATATCGGGCTGCAGGTCGGCGGCCAGACGGATGACTTCGGCGCCACTGGCGGCATCACCGATAAGATCGAGATCGGCGACTGACCTCAGCAGGGCACGCAGCCCGCTGCGAAAAGCAGGCTCATCGTCAGCGATCAGGATAGTCGTCTTTTCCATCGCGTCACTCCTGGCGGCTGATGGGCAGGCGAGCCGTCACGCGTGTGCCGCCTGCTTCCGCCACGACTTCGACGGTACAGCTACCCCCGATCTCTTCGGCCCGTTCGCGCATCGAGGTCAGGCCCACGCCCGCGCGCATTTCGGGTGGCAATCCGCGTCCGTCATCGACGATCTCGACCTGCAGTTCTCGGCTCAAGACCAGCGATACGGTGCAGGTTCGGGCCTGGGCATGGCGCGCCACGTTCGTCAGAGCCTCCTGAATAATGCGGTACGCCGCGACTTCGACGGCAGCGGGCAGGGGCGGCAGCGTCTCGGGCGCAGACACAATGACCTGCAAGCCCGCAACGCGATAATGCGCAGCAAGCTCGCGTATGGCCTCAAGCAGGCCGAGCTGATCCAACGCCGGCGGGCGCAGGCCATAGACCAGACGGCGGATTTCGGTGATGATCGTCTGCGACTCACTCACCGTTTCCTGGAGCAAGGTGCGCGCAGTGTCGGTCTCGCCGTCGAGCGCATCCAGCGCAGCTTCGAGCTTGAGCGTCTGGCCCGCAAGCTTGGGGCCGAGCCCATCGTGCAAATCGCGACGCAGGCGGCGGCGTTCCTCCTCGCGCGCGCCCACAAGCTGCTCGCGCGAGCGCTGCAAATCGGCGGTGAGCCGGACGTGGCGGATGGCAACGCCGATCTGGACGGCGATATCCTCCAGCAGCCGGACTTCGGCGGCGGTGAAGGGTTCGTCGGGGGCACGCGAGGCGACGTGAAGTTCGCCGACGAGCTGATGCTGATAGGTGATCGGCAACATCAGCGGCCGCACGGTGGGCGAGCCGCAGACGGCGGCAACCTCGACGGTGCTGCCATCCCTGAGCAGGATGGCGACATAGGGCAGCTTGAGCGCCTGAGCGATCGTTTCCACCAGAGTCGGCAGCACGGAGTCGGGGGTCAGCGCCGCCTCAAGCTTCTGGCCAAGGCGAGAGAGCACCGCATAGGGGTCGTCGCGCTCGCCGTACATCAAACGATTCACGCCGCGCTGCAAGCGCCCGCGCAGAGGCTGAAAGAGCACGGCAACGACGGCGGTGGCTGCCAGGGAGATCAGGATGTTACCGCTGGCCTCAAACAGCGCGCCCAATCCGCCCACGACCAGCACATACGCGCCGGCGACCAGAACGGTGAGTCCGCCGTACACCAGGACGCGGTTGATGACGAGGTCGAGATCCCACAGGCGGTAACGCATGATCGAAAAGGCCAGCGCGACCGGCAGCAGTACACTGATGGCCCCGTCTATGGCCGTGACGATCAACGAATAGGTAAAGGCCTGGGGTGAAGCCTGGCTTTCGCTGCCAAACACGTAGCCCGGCACGAAGGAGCCGATCACGAAATAGAGCAGGATGTCCGTGGCGATGATGGCAACGATGGCGAAGACGATCCATTTGGTCTGCTGGCGCTCGACCGGAACCGACACCCGGCGGTAGCGGTACACCTGGCTCAGCAGCCACGACAGCCAGATCAGGCCGTTGAGGGGCAAGATGACCCAGGCCGGCCAGTTGAGCGGCGCCCACGGGCCGGAGGCATAGTTCCACAGCAGATAGAGCGGCAGGATCGCCACGGCCAGCCAGCGCGTCCAGGACGGCACAAAGCGCCCGTTGGGAAAAAGATAGAAAAACAGGGCCAGGCCGCACCAGGTGATGAACTCGAACGTATGGATCAGAAAATCGAGCGCAGCGTGCCGGCCGAGCAAGGCATGCGTCGCCGGGGCAAGCGCACCGTTCGCAACCCCCAAGACGACCATGAGCCCGGCGGCGAAGAGTGCAAATGGCTCGGCGTCGCAGCGCCAAAAGATGATGAAGCCGGTGAGTGCGAATGCGCCGGCGAAAAGGATTTCCCAGGCCAGGGAGAAAGCGGCAAACGCTGTTGGAGTAAGGCCGAGCGCATTCAGGTTGGCGAGCGTGGCAGGCCCCGGATGCGTTAACCACACCCAACGAAATGGCAAAGCCAGCACGAAAGTCAGGATGGCAGCCAACGCAACAAGCAGCCAGGCTGAGCGGGCGACCATCAGCGATCGCCCGCTCAGGCGGAAGGCCGCGCCAGTCGCATCTCGGGAGACTGGCAGGTTGCTGGTTGCGTGCATGGTCATAGGTTACCGGCCGCGTCATTGTAAATGATCTCGTGGCGCCGGCAAGTGGGGTTCACGCCGCGTCACCCCCCATGGGCCGGGAGCACAAACCAGCGCGGCATACGCACGTTGGTGGCACCGAGGTGGCCGGCCATCAGGAAGGCTGGGCCGTGGATGTCATTGCCGGCCACCCCCCAAGCTGGAGCAGGTTTCTGCTGGACAAGCTTTCCCCATTGATAGATGCGATCAAGCCCGGTCACCACTGCCGAAGTGATCGGGCTTGAGGCAACCACGAGTGGTCGATCCGCTAAGCCGTCGCTGGCAGGGCCTTGGCAAAGGCGAAGCTGATCAGGATTCCCACCGACCATACGATCCATGAAGCAAACTGGAGCATCTCCGTGATGCTGCCCAGGGTGGATAACCGCAAGGCATTGGCGAGGCCAAACAGAATGCACGAGGCCCCGACCACGAAGGCGCAGATCGCAAGCCAGCGCGGCATATGGGAATTGCCAACACCGAGATAGCCAACCAAGAGGAAGCTGGCGCCATAGATGATGTTGGTGATAACGCCAAGCGTGGTTTCGGGTCCCGATCCAACATTCTCAAGCACCAGAGCGAGAATCCCGCACACCAACATGGCAAGACTCAAAGCCGCTGATTGGGGACGATGAAACACATACAAGGCGTAGAAGACCACGGCCGAGAAGAAAGAAGCGATGATGGAAACCGCCATGAACATCCCGCCGCGTCCGCCTTGCACGAAGGCAAACATCGCGAAGCTGAACACCACGCTCAGGATGGCAGACCATCCCGCAAAACGAAATAGACTCCTGTTCGACATCTTGATCTCCTTCTGAGTTTTGATACGCACAGGGTATCGAAAAGAGTGTCCCGCTGTCATGGGGCAGGTGTCCCGATCGGGTCGGGACAGCGCCAGGCCCGGCAAAAGGGCGCTGGCAGATAAGCGCTAGAGGAGCGAGCGCGTGTCACCGGCCCCCGTATCGCCTCCGGCCAGGGGCTCGTCTCGCACCCGCACACCTGTGGTGGCCGTGTTGGCTGCCCCGAACATCCGTATCAACCCTTCAAAGGACGAGAGTGGAGCGAATGAGAGAAGCCAGCACGGCCTGCCCTGGCGGCCTTGATGCCTGGCTCGCGGCAGCTTGCTGCTGCGACGAACTCGCCGCGGTTGCGCCCGGCGCCCCCTGTCGCTCTTGCGGCCCGCATCTGGCGAATCAGGGCGATGGCCTCAGAGGCGATCCCGGATGGTGCTGTCTTGGCCTGGACTGGCGGCGCTGCCTTGGGCAGCCGTCAAGGCGTCTCGCACGGCCCTCACCGTGTTGGCAAGGTGTTCGCCCAGGTAGTTGCGATGCACGCCTTCCAGGGATTTCAGGGTGAGATTACCACGCACGAGGCCGGCCCAGGCCGCTGGTTCGCCGCGCGCCTGGATGTCTGGCGTCATCAGGATCGTTACGTCGCCCGGATAGGGGCGGAGAATGTGGCTGCTCAGAAGCGCAATGTGGCCCCGGCGCGCATCACGCCGGTCGTGGCTCCGGCGTTGTTCCTCGGTCAGCGGGAGGAGCGCCACCGCCGTGTTGCGAGCCATCAATCGCAGTCGCGCCAGGCGTTGCCCTGGCGCCACGTTCCGCAGCTTCTGCAATCGATTCATGGCAACGCTCTGCATGCGGAGCGCCGCCGCCTGTTCCAGCGGCGCTCCCTTGGTCTCGCCATTGAGAAACAACAGCAGACCGATGCGCTCGCCTTCGGCAAGCAGCAGACGCGCCATCTCCAGCCCGGCCTTGGCGCCGATGCACTCGGTCATGAGATAGTAAGGGCCACGCGGCTGCACGACGCGCAGCTCTGCCACGAATTCGGCTGCCATCTCCTCCACCGTGCGAAAGGGCAGCTCGAGTCCATCCCTCGTCTGAGCCTGAAATCCATAAAGGGACCGTCCCGGTCCCAGGGCGTTGACAAGACCGGCGTAGGCCGTCATGTACTCCATTTCGCTGCCGCCGCCGCCGGCGACAAAGAACAACGGAGAAGCGGCTCCCTTCGTGCGCAGAGGCACGATGTGCGGAAGCTCAGAAACCGCAGGCGGCAGCCTGTCAGTCCTCCCGTCGATATGGGCGGCAAGACCGGCGATCGTCGGGTTGTCGAAGAGGCCATAGAGGGGGAAATCTGGGGCAATCGTCCGGCGCAGGTCGTGGACTACCTCGGCCGCAACAAAGGCGTGCGCCTCGATCTCGAATAGGTTGTCATCCACATGAAGCGTTCGGACGCCCAGGACGTCGGACCAGATGCCGGCGATGGCGATCTCCAGGTCGCTGGCGGGGGGACGATGGGATGCCCCCGGCTCCGGTTCGTCTCCGCTGAAAGGTCGCGGTCGTTCGGAAGCAAGAAAAGGCAATGAGCTGGCCGCGGATGGTTGGCTTGCCGGTTGGGAGGCATCGGCCCTGCCTTGCTGAGCCTGCAGCCAGGTTTGCAGGAGAGCTCGCTGCTCAGGCGTCAGGCTGGCAAGCTTCTGGGCCATGTCCGGCGCCTTGTTCGCCGCCTCCTTCGACGCCGTCTTCTTGTGCGCTGCGATCCGCTCGCACAACTGCTCGTACGGCTCTATGCTCAGACCGGCCACGAACTGCCTGGCTGTCCTGGCAGCAGCCTCGGAGCAGACTCGATAGGTATTGGGGTCGCCGGTGAGAAGGCGCAGCGCGTCCTCCCACTGCTGCATTTCCTCCAGACACTGGGCGGGGACAACTGGCGCCGGCAAGAAGGGATCCTCAGATGGCACATAGCCTGACATCGGCTGCACCGGCAGGACGAAATCGGCGCCGGCCATGGCTTCGGGTGTTCCACCGACATCGCTGGCCAAAACCGGGATGCCGCACAGCATGGCCTCGATCGGGGTCAGCGGAAATGCCTCAGGCCAGGTCGAAGGCAGCAGGACGACGCGCGTCTGCGACCAGATCTCATCGACGTTCGCGGTTCTGTTGAGAATCGTGATGTTCGGGTGCTCGCCCAGTGCCCTGAGCTCCGCCTTCGTCGTCGCCCACGTTGGCACGGCCGCGAAACGAACGGCAGGCAGACGCCGCGCCATCTCCAGGAAGATATCGATGCCCTTGCCGGCAGAGGGATTGATGAACGTGACAAAAGGGTTATCGAAGCTTGCCCGGCTGCGATAGGGCGGAGGTGGAAACGCAGGCAGGTGGATGAGCGTCGCCTCCAGCCCACCATGCGTGTAGAGATAGTCCTTGATGAACCGGCTGGGAGCGATGATGGCGTCCGCTCGACTCATCAACTTGTGCCCCCAACCGTTGGGACGCATGGCGACAGGGCCAAAGGGGAGCGAAATGGCGCCATGAACCAGCAGGGCGATGGCGCTACCCTGTCTCTCCAAAGCGATCTCAAGCAGACCCATCTGCCAGTCTTCGCTGGTGAGCAGCACGCAGTCCGGGGCGAACTGGTCAAGCTGGTGCCGGTAGACCTCCAGCAGACTCTGCATGCCAGCCGGCGCGTAGACGCGCACGCCCTGGCGCTCAAACACGTCGACTCCATCTTCGATCTCGATCGTGACGCCCGCCGCCACAAGCGCCTGGCGGAAGTCCTCAACGTTCGTGTAACCCGCTGACGACAGGGCGGGGCCCAGAGCCCGCACTGTGTGCCCGCGGGCTGCCAGTTGCTCGGCAAGGGCCCGGTTGGCCTTGCCGGCGCCGCCAAAGCTGGGGAAATAGACGGTCGTTGCCGCCAGGAGAATCTTCATGACGATTCTGATTCTGACCCGCTGCCGGTGGCGAGACTTGCGGTCCTGTCGGCCACTCGCCAAAAGCGCTCGCCGTATTTCGCCTGGGCGCCGCCCGTCCGACGGGCGAAGTCGATCAACTCCACCGCCATGTTGTTTGCATCGCGGAACAGGCTTGGAATTTGGCTGCGATAGTAACTGAGCGCCTCGATTTTGGCCATCATGGCGTCGCGGTCGCTCTCAATCAGCACTGGTTCTAGACCGGAAAGCACACTCATCCGCTCTGCATAGCTGGTGCTCCTGGCTGCATAGGGAAAGTCCTCGTAGAACATGACATCCTGGCCGGCCTTGACCAGTTCTTCCGCCGCCGCAAAAGTCACCTGATGGTCGACATGATTGCCGATGGCAAGGGGCGAAACGATGGTATACCGGCAAAGCTCGAAATGCATCCTGAGATAGTCCAGGATCGTGGCCGTCAAGGCGCCATCGGCGGCATGAACCGGTCCCAACAAAGCATCCAGAGAGAGATAGAGCCAGTCAGCGTTCTCGCCGCAGCGGTAGTGGGCTTCCAGGATGCCTGCGGCCAGGTTGGCAGCGCCGAGCTTCGCCAAAGCCGCTTCATCCTCGGCTCGTCGCAAACGCCGGATATCGGGCGGATTGCCCCACGCAGCCAACAACTTCTCGGTGAAATGTGACCACGGGGGCGCTGCCGCGCCGTCGAAAAGAGTCAAGACCATGACGTCCTCACCCTGCCGACGCCATCGCGCCATGGACGCACCACACGAGAGCACGGCATCGTCTGAATGCGGCGAAAGAACCAGGTAGGGCATGGGGGGAGCTACCTTTGTTCCCGGCGCAGCCACTGCTGCAGCAGGGCGCGCTGGCCGGCCGTCAGACCGGAGAGCCTGGCAACGATCTCCGCGGGCGTACCTGCAGGCGTCGGGCTCTCCTGCACCGGATTCCTTCCGTGGAGACTGGCGTTGAACTGGGTTTCGAGTGGTTCGACGGTGAGGGCAGGTGCAAACCGGGCTGCTGCTTGTTGCGCGCTGCGGGCATGGCGCTCATACATCGCGCGGTCACGGGTGAGGAGGTGCAGCGCTGCAGCCCATTGGTCAACATAGACTTGCGGCTGCGCAGGGACAATGGGTGTTGGGAGAAGTCCAGGCCGCTGTTCGCCGGCGTAAGCTGTGATCGGGGCAACCGGCAGCACAAATTCAGTACCCAGCTTGGCCTCAACGAGACCGCCCTGGTTGCTGGCGAGCACCGGTATCCCGCGCAGCATGGCTTCCACCACGGTCAGGCCAAATCCTTCGGGCCACAGCGACGGCATCAGCGCCACTCGTGTCTGCGTCCAGATCAGGTCAATATCACGCTGTGGGGGGAGGACATGCACATTGGGGAACTCCGCCAGCGCCGCTCTATCTTCGTTCGTGGTGGCCCATGTGGGCACGGCGGCAAAGCTGACAGCAGGGAACCGTTCGGCAAGCGCCAGCAGAATGGCAATGCCCTTGCCCAGCGATGGGTTGAGCATGGTGACATAGGGCTTGTCGAAGCCGCCCAGCCGGGGGTAGGGCCCCAGCCCATAGGTTGGCGTGTAGAAGAGGGCGGCATCCATGTCGCCCCAGCGCCAAAGGTAGTCCTTAAGAAACCGGCTGATGGCGAACAAACCCGCGGCCTGGCCAACAAGCTGCTTTCTCCAGGCGCTCGGTCGCATGGCAGAAGGTCCAAAGGGAAGGGCGATGGCCGTGTTCACGAGGACAAACACCGGGGCCAGCCCGACCTGCAGGGCCGTTTCCAGCAACCCGCCATCCCAGTCCTCGCTGGTGACCAGGATGGTGTCCGGCTGGTGCGCCTGGATCTGCTGCTCAAGGTGTGCCAGATAGCGATGCGTCGCGTGGACGGCATGAATGGGGACGCCGTTGAGGGTGAATTCGTCGGCCTCATGCTCGGTCCGCACAAGAACCTGTTCGGCGGCCAACGCGCGGCGGAGCTCGGGAAGGGTAGCAAAACCGGATGCGCCAATTGCCGGCGTCACCACAAACACGCTATGGCCGCGCGCCGCCATCTGCTCGGCCACAGCGCGCATGATCTTGTTGGCGCCGCCAAATCCCGGATAGTAGACGGCTTCCATGGCCAGCAGAATCTTCATGCGTCTACCTTCCCCAAGACAACCGGTGTGCAGTCCATCGCCGCCAGCACCTACTCGTTCTCAAGCAGCCGCAAGATCTCATCGGGCGAAAGCTGGTTCAGCCGGGCGATCATCTGCGCGACGATCTCCTGGTCGCTTTCAAGGACCTGCCTCTCCAGAATAGCCAGAGTCATCGTGTCAATCGTGTTGGCGTCGAACAGAATGCGCAGCGGTACCCTCACCCCAAAGCTGTCGTTGATATGGGAAGCGAGCTTCATCAACAGCAAGGAATGGCCGCCCAGGTCGAAGAAGCTCTCGTGGACATCGATGTCGTTGATGTCCAGCAATTGACGCCAAATGCCGGCAAGCGTTTCTTCCGCCGGCGTGCGCGGCATCGTCCGGTGCTGAGACGCTGGCGCTGCCGCATGGGAGGGCTCAGGCAAGGCGCTGCGGTCCAGCTTGCCATTAGGCGTCAAAGGCAGACTATCCAGGATGACAAACTCGGTTGGGATCATGTAGGGCGGCAGCCAGGATGCTGAGTGCCTCCGCAACTCAGGCACAGTCACGGCGATGCCAGGCGCCAACACCAGATAGGCCGTGAGCGTTCTGTTACCCCGCTCTTCCTTGCTCAGCAGAACAACAGCGTCCCGGATGGCGACGTGCTGCTTGAGCACCGCCTCGATCTCCCCGGTTTCGATCCGGTAACCCCTGATCTTGACTTGTTGGTCCCTACGGCCGAGATACTCAATGTCACCATCTGGCGTCCGTTTCGCCAGGTCGCCGCTGTGATAGAGCCGGGCCTGAGGCGATCCGGCGAAGGGATCGGGGATAAAACGTTCCCTGGTCAGCTCGGGGCGATTCAGGTAGCCACGGGCGACGCCAGCGCCTCCTACATAGATGCCACCAGGAACACCGGCAGGGACCGGCTCAAAACGTTCGTCCAAGACGTGCAGGCTGAGGTCGGGGATGGGCTGGCCGATCATGCTGCCCTTGCCAGTCTCCAGGTCGCTGAGGTGAACCGGCCGGTAGGTGACGTGCACAGTGGTCTCCGTGATGCCGTACATGTTCACGAGCCGCGGCTTTTCGTCCCCGTGCCGCTCAAGCCATGGACGCAGGCGCTGGATGTCAAGGCTCTCGCCGCCAAATACCACCAGCCGCAGGTCCGGCACCCCCTGCAGTCCAGCAGTCTCGTCGACCTGCATCAGGACGGCGAAGGCCGATGGCGTCTGACTGAGCACGGTCACACGCTCGTCGCTGAGAAGTCTATAGAACTCCTCCGCGTTCCGGCTGACCTCACGCGGCACGATGACCAGCCTGCCGCCGTAGAGCAGTGCGCCCCACATCTCCCAGACGGAAAAATCAAAGGCATAGGAGTGGAAAAGGGTCCACACATCCTGCTCGCCCAAATGGAACCACTGCTCGGTGGCGCGAAAGAGCCGCACGATGTGGCCATGTTCCACCAAGACGCCTTTTGGCTTGCCCGTTGAGCCTGAGGTATAGATGATATAGGCGAGATGGCGCGGGCCGACAGCCGCAGAAGGATTGTGATCGGGGCAGGCATCGATCTCCCCTTCGCTGGCGTCCAGGTCAAGGACCGGGACAGGCGTATCGGGCAGGCGGCTCCTGGTGGCGCCGTGCGCTACCAGCAGGACCGCCCCTGAGTCGTGGAGCATGAAGGCAAGGCGCTCGGGTGGATGCGACGGATCGAGCGGCACGTACGCGCCGCCAGCCTTGAGGGCGCCGAGAATCGCCACCAACAGGTCCAGCGACCGCTCGAGACACAGGGCAACCGGCGTTTCGGGATGAACGCCCTGCTGGACCAGAAGATGCGCCAGGCGATTGGCCTTGCGGTTCAGCTCATCGTATGACAGGCGATCCGTCCCGATGTTGGCCGCGGGTCTGTAGGGCGTCCTGGCCGCCTGTTGTTCGAACCACTGATGCAGGCACGGTTCGGCGGCGTACCATCCCCTTTCTCCCTGACCAAGCTCGATCAAGGCCTGTCGTTCCTGCGCAGTGATAAGCGGCAGGCTGGAAATGGGCAGGTCGGGTGCAGTGAGCGCTGCCTCGACCAGGGTCTGGAAATGCCCGGCCAGACCCTTCACGGTCTCGTGTTTGAAGAGGTCGGTCGCATACTCAATCACGCATCCCATGCCGTGGGCGCCACTCTCGAACTCCACGATGAGCGCCCAGGTTCCCAGGTTCTGCGACAGACGCTCGCGTGTGATCGTCAGCCCATCATCCAACCTGATGCTCCGCCACGGCAGGTTGCGCAGCTCAAAAAGCACCTGAAAGAAAGGCGACTCCGCCAGCCTGCGCTGGGGCTCGAGCGCGGCGATCAGACGCTCGAACGGCAGCTCCTGATGCGCGAATGCCCCAAGCGCTGTCTGTCGCACCTGCGCCAGGAACTCCCGGAATGTGGCCTCGCCGCTGAAGCGGGTGCGAAGCACGGCCAGGTTGGCAAAGCCTCCGATGAGGGGCTCTGTGTCGGGATGGGTCCTTCCGGCGGTAAGGGTGCCGACGGTGATATCTTCGTGCAGGGAATAGCGATAGAGCAGCGTCTTGAAGAGTGCAAGCAGAGTCATAAACAAGGTCGCATTGTTTTCTCTGCTGAACGCCTCAACTCTCTCGATCAGGTTGCCCGGCAGGGTGAAGGTATGCTGCTTCCTTTCGCGGACTGCCGGTCCCACCATCGGGAAGTCAGCCGGCAGGGGCAAAGTTGGCTCCATGCCGGCAAGGTGTTCCCGCCAGTAGGCGATGTGAGTCTCATCGTGACCTGCGGCGAAGCGAGCCTGCTGCCAAACAGCAAAGTCTCTGTACTGGAGGGCCATCGGTGGGAGAGGCGCCAGGTTGCCGGTCTGGTATCCCCGGTAGAGAGCCGCCAGTTCCCTGATCAGGATGGTCTCAGACCAGCCGTCGAAAGCGATGTGATGGATGGCGAGAAGGAGCAAATGGTGTTGTTCAGCCAATTCCAGGAGCACCGCTGCCCCGAAAGGTCTGGCGGTCAAGTCGATGATCTTGTTTGATTCTTCTTTGGCAATCCGCCTGACGGCATGCTGCTGCTCGACGCCATTGAGATGACCCAGCCCCACGATCTCGACCGCGAGCGGCAGCGCCGGCAGGGCGACCTGGTAGACAGTGCCATCCCTTTCCTGATAGACGGTGCGCAAGATCTCGTGTCGCTTCACGACTTCATTCAGGCTCCAGACGAGCGCCTCCTTGTGCAGCGGTCCGGCAAACCGCAGACCTGTCAACCGTACCGTCGCGACGCTGTCAGGATTGAGTTGTTGAAACATCCAAAGCCGTTGCTGCGTAGCGGACAGTACGGCAGCCTCCTCTCCGGCCTTGGGTATGCCCTGCCGCACCGCCTTTGACTGCCTGGCCCGCTCCTGGAGGAGCCGCCGTGCCTGCTCAGTGCTCAACGACGCCTCCCTTGCTGAGGTCGTCAGGCGCGGTCACCTCGAATGCCATCACCGCCGCGACCAGGAACTGCGCCTGTCCGGCCACGGTCGGCTCCCGGAAGATGGCATCCAGTGGGAAGGGCACCTCGAAGACGCTGCCGATGCGTGTGACAAGACGGGCTCCAGCAAGAGAGTCGCCCCCCAGGGCGAAGAAGTTGTCGAAGGCGCCTACCTCCGGCGCCTCCAGGACTTCCATCCACATGGCCGCAAGGGTCTGCTCGATCTCGTCGCGAGGAGCCACGTAGGCCGGGCGAATTTGGTCAGCCAACCGCTCATAGAGACCAATGCGCTGGACTTTGCCCGTGGGTCCTTTGGGAATCTCCTGCACGATGACGATCTGGCTCGGAACCTTGAAAGCGGCCAGGCGCGCAAACGCGTGTGCGCGCAGTTGCTGCGGGCTGGCATCGCCGCCCGGTCTGAGGACGACAGCCGCAGCCACATCTTCGCCCAGAGTCGGGTGGGGCAGGGCGAAGGTGACGGCCTGCGCCACGCCGGGGTGCTCCAGCAGGACCTCATCCACTTCGCGCGGCGAGATCTTCTCACCGCCCCGATTGATGATCTCCTTGAGACGGCCGGTGAGGAAGAGATAGCCGTCGCTGTCAAACATGCCCTGATCGCCGGTGCGGAACCAACCAGCGACAAACGTCTTCGCCGCGGCTTCGGGGTTGGCCAGGTAGCCAGACGTGACGTTCGCGCCCCGGATGACCACCTCGCCCCTCTCGCCCATCGGCATCAGGACAGCGCTGTCCTCCGCCATGATGGCGATCTCAGGACCGGCGGGCAGACCAACCGAACCTGGTTTCCGTGGCAGCGGCGGCAGCGGGTTGCTGGCCATCTGGTGGCTGGCCTCGGTCATCCCGTACGCTTCGATCACGGGCGCGTCAAAGACGCGTTCGAGCTCGGCCATGACGGACGGCGGCAGCGAAGCTGAAGAAGACCGTACAAAGCGGAGCGACGGCAGCCGATCCTCCACTCCTGATTTCCCGAGGCGCTCGGCCTGAGCACAGATGGCCTGATGCATGGTAGGCACAGCGGTGTACCACGTGGGATTCGACCGGGCCAGCCAGTCAAAAAAGCGGTCGGAGGCAAAGCCAGGCGTGCAGACAACACTTCCACCCGCCGCCAGGGAAGCCAGCAGCGCCGCCACCAGGCCATGGATGTGGAACAGAGGCATCACGTTCAGACAGCGGTCGGCTGGAGTGAGCTGCAGCGACTGCACGATATGGTGCGCCGAGGCGCACAGATTCCGCTGGCTAAGCGGCACCATCTTCGGCCGCGAGGTGGTGCCTGAGGTGTGCAGGATGAGGGCCACGGCATCCTCGTCGGCGGTGAGCATGGCAGGGGTTTCAGGAGCCGGGCTTGCCCCGGCGCCGTACGCGGTGTGCAGTTCAAACAGTCCACCCGCCTCGGGACGGGGGATCAGATCGAAGACGGCGATGCCGAGCTCGCCGGCGACTTCCCGCGCCGGTGAGGCCTGACCGGCCGGCAGAATCAAGGCCTTGGCCCTGAGATCGCCCAGGTAGAACTCAAACTCCTCACGCCGGTAGGCGGGGTTCAAGGGGGCGCTGGCCGCGCAGGCAGCCACAGCAATGAAGGCCGTGGCCATCTCCGGGCCGTTGGGGAGGACAAGGGCCACGCGGTCGCCGGGGCCGATTCCCAGGACGCGCAGGCGCGCCGACGTCTCGCCCAGATGCTGAAGCAGACGCCCATAGGTCAGCGGCGGACGATCGGGGGCCAGAATGGCCATCTCCTCTGGGCGTTGCAAGGCCGGCGCCCGCAGCAACTCGGCCAGGGTATGCGTAGACACGGTCATTTTGATCCTTTCCTGAATGCACTTGGGAGCATTATAGCCGTCTCAGAGGTTGTGACTACAACATGCAGGCACCCCACGCGCCGCGTGCTAGTCCTTTCGCACGTATCTTCGGTTTGCCACCGGCAGTCTTTCGCCCGACCCGGTCCCGATTGCCAAGCCGGGGATGTTTCATGTTTGAAGTTTGACCCGGCGTTGCAGAAATGGCGTCATTGCAGGACAATATGCGTGTGTCGTGGTTCATGAGCTTCGCGACTTATCGATGACGACGCGCTCCGGCAGGTCGACGTCGGGCCCGGATGTGGCCTTCGTCGACAATGTGGGCGGCGGACAGCCATGAGCCAACGGCATCATCGCATGCCAGCATTCCCGCTTCCCTGGCGTCGAGGCGCTGTATATCCGCGTACGATCAGTCCAGCTTAGGCAGGCGCCCCAGGGCACTGTCCGCCTGACCGCATCATCCCAGTCCACTCTGCCCAACTGGTGAGGATCACATGCCGAGACCCTGGCGCCATCTAGCTGTCCTTGCGCTCGCGCTGATACTAAGCGCCTGTACGGTGCCAGTGCCTTCGTCCGGCGCCCCTACCACGACTCCCTTGGCCGCCGTACATTTGTGCTATAGCTCCACCGGAGCAACTCAACTGCCAATGTGGTACGCCATGGAAAAGGGACTGTTCGCCAGCCAGGGTCTTAGCGCCACACTCACCCTGGTGGATGGCGGCTCGACTGCAATGGCAGCATTAGCGTCAGGAGCGGTGGATATCTGTCAGATTGGCGTATCCAATGTCGTCAATGCCGCTGCTGCTGGTCAGGACGCCATCCTCGTTGCAGGCCTTGTCAATACTATGCCATACACGCTTATGGTCCGTCCGGAGATCAAGACCGTTCAAGATCTTCGCGGGCGCCCAATGGGCGTCGCGACACCGGGCGGTGCAACCGATCTGGCGATGAGGGCCATTGTGAAGAAGTTGGGTCTTGAACCCGACAAGGATGTTCCCATCGTTTCTGTGGCCAGCCAAAGCGACTTCATTACGGCCATGCAAACGGGCGCGATCTACGGCGCTCTGTTCGTTCCTCCGCTCACAGTCAAGGCGAGAGAACAGGGCTTCCACGATTTGGTCGACGCCCTGGACCTGAACATACCCTATCCAAGCACGGGCATTGCAAGCACTCGTGCCTACGTCGCCGCCCACCACGGCGAAAGCATCGCCGTACTGCGGGCCCTCGTGGAAGCGCTGGCGCAGATGAGAAAGGACGAAACCGGAACAAAGGAGGTCTTGGCCAAGTATCTCGAACTTGATCCCCAGAGCGATGCAGTCGCGCTCGACGAGGCCTACCAGCAGTTCGTGAAACGTTACCTGGAGCAGAGGCCATATCCACCCCTTGACGGCCTCCAGGCCGTGATCACCGACACGGCTGTGGGCAACGCAAAAGCATCCTCCCTGACGGCGCAATCGCTGGTGGACACGACTCTTCTCGATGAGTTGGACAAGATTGGCATCCTGCCGCCCAAGACTCCGTGATGGTGGTTGGCGAGCCGCCGCGGGAGCATGAGTCCCCAAATGGCATCCGCTGCAGTCTTTGCCCGTTCGGGTGCGAGTCCGGTTGTCCTGTCCGCGCAGAATGTGGGCATGCACTATCAGATGAAGCGCACCCAGCAGGCTTTGACCGCCCTGGCGCGGTTCAACCTGAATGTGACCGCCGGGGAGTTCGTCTGCATGGTGGGCCCGAGTGGTTGTGGCAAGACCACCTTCATCAACATTGTAGCGGGTCTGCTGCCCGCAAGTGAAGGGCGCGTCTTGCTGAATGGGCGCGAGATCGCAGGTCCTGGGCGTGACCGCGCCGTTGTCTTTCAGTCAGCCGCCCTCCTACCCTGGCGGCCGGTGTGGCGCAACGTTGCCTACGGTTTGGAACTTCAGGGAGTCAGCCGCCAGGAGTCCCGCGCCCGCGCCCAGGAGTACATTGACCTCGTGGGCCTGTCGGGCTTCGAGGAGAGCTACCCTGCTGAGCTCTCCGGTGGCATGCAGCAGCGCGTCAATCTGGCGAGAGCGCTGGTTATCCGCCCTCAATTGCTTCTGCTTGACGAGCCGCTCGCTCAACTTGACGCGCAAACCCGCGAGCAAATGCAGGCTGAAATCCAACGCATCTGGCTGCAAACGCGGCACACTGCCCTTTTCGTTACGCACCAGATCGAGGAAGCCATCTTCCTTGCGGATCGGGTCGTGGTCTTCACGCCCCGTCCGGGCCGCATAAGACAGGTCATTCACGTCGATCTTCCACGCCCGCGCTCACTCCGCGTGAAGCGCACGCCCGAGTTTTTGCTCCTCGAGGAGCAAGTCTGGTCGCTGTTGCACGCGAGCCCAACTTAGCCAGAGGCAAAGCGCTTGTCCACTCCTGACGAAATCGGCCTCTACACCGAAACGGAACCCACCGCACCTGCACAGCACTTTCGCCTTGCGAATGCGCTTAAGGATCACGAGTCCGTGGTCCTTGCGCTGGTGACGATAGCGGCGTTCCTGGCGCTTTGGGAGATTCTTCCGGCGCTGGGGCTCGCCAATCCGAACTTCACCAGTTCACCGTCGCGCATCGTCAGCGCCGCCAATTGGCTATTCGCCCACGGCTTCTGGACTGACATTCGCATCAGCGCCGAGGAGTTTGGGTTGGGATTGGGGCTCGCGATCCTGGTGGGGGTCCCAACGGGCATTGGATTGGGCTGGTACCGCCGCCCACGGGCCATGTTCGAGCCCCTGATCATGGCTCTCTATGCCGTACCGCGCGTTGCACTCATGCCGCTGATCATCTTGTGGCTGGGGATTGGCCTTGAGTCGAAGGTCGCCGTTGTCTTTCTGGGCGCCGTGTTCCCGATTGCCGTGAGCGTTATGGCTGGCATGTCGACGATTGATGCGTCCCTGCTGCAATGCGCGCGTTCATTTGCGGCTACCGACCGGCAGGTCTTTAGGACCCTGGCAGTGCCATCCACAGTCCCGTTTCTCGTCACCGGTCTGCGGCTTGGTGTCGGGCGCGCGCTCTTGGGCATTGTTGTGGGCGAGATGCTCGCTTCACAGGCAGGAGTAGGCCACATGATGGCCCGCGCCGGATCCACCTTTCAGATCGACAAAGTCTTTGTGGGCGTCGCCTTCCTGGTAATCGTTGGCGTTGGCCTCAATGCACTTCTTCGGGTCGCGGAAGCACACTTCGAAGCCTGGCGGCCTAACAGGTTCTAGACCACGTGAGAACTGGGAGATGATGCCGCTACTTTTTGACAAATCGGAGATCGAGGGCGCATTGGTGGACCGTCTTGACAGGGTAGTCACGGCCTTCGGCGAACGCACCGCCGTGCGTGATCGAGGCCAGTCTCTCAGCTATGCGCAGTTGGACTCCGCATCTGAGCGGATTGCCGCAACCCTGACGGCGGTGAGCAATCGGCCCGACGAGCCGGTGCCGCTCATCTGTGGACACAACTTGCCGCTAGTCACAGGCATTTTTGGCATTCTGAAAGCGGGCAAGTGCTATGTTGTCCTCTCCCATGCCCTGCCACCCCACGAATTGCAGAATGCACTGTACCAGCTTCAACCCTCAGTCCTGCTCTGTGACCGCGAACACCTTGCACTGGCTGAGTCGCTCGCCGCTCAAGTTGGATGCGCCCTGGTCAACTTGGAGTCTGCTCGCGGCAACGGCGCAGCCAGCTCTTGCCATAGCAGCAGTCCCGACGCACCGGCCGCGATCACTTTCACCACCGGCACGACGGGTGAGCCAAAGGGAGTCATACGCAGCCAGCGATGTATCCTCTATCGCGCATGGAGGGATGCACAGGACCAGGAAATAGGGCCGGATGATCGCGTTGCCCTGATATTTGGCGTCGCCTCGTCCGCCGGATCCACGGACATGTTTGGCGGTCTACTCAATGGCGCTGGGCTTTGTCTTTATGACTTCAGCGGTCAGGGACTCGATCAGTTGGCCGGCTGGATCAATGCCGAAGGCCTGACCTGCCTGCATCTGCCACTGGACTTCTACCGGCAGTGGCTTGATGCCTTGCCTGCTGACATGGTATTCCCCACGCTGCGTTTGCTGACACCCTCTGGCCGCCTGTGTCGTGATGACCTGGTTCGCAGCCAACGCCACGTGCTGCCAGGGTGCAGGATCGCCAGCCGTCTTTCCTCTTCGGAAACGGGCCTGGTGGCTCGCATTCTCTATGACCCTTACAATCCCCCTCCCGACGAGGTGTTGCCGGTTGGCTACGTCGTTCCTGAGATGCACATAGCAGTCTCGGACGCAGCAGGAGCAAAGGTTTCATCAGGCGAGATTGGCGAATTGGCGGTGCGCAGCCGCTACCTCTCCACCGCCTACTGGGGGCAGCCCGAACTGACAGCGCGTGCATTCCAGACAGACCCTGACCAACCCAGCGAGTACTGGTTTCGTACGGGGGATTTGGTGTGTCTCCGTGACGACGGCAGTGGCGGACAGATCCTTGAATTCCATGGTCGTCGCGATGAACGGGTGAAGGTGCGGGGCTACACCGTGGAACTGGGTGCTGTGGAACTGCAGTTGCGGAAGCATGCTGGCATTCGGCAAGCTGCTGTCGTCTCGCGGCAGACATCTGGAGGCGAAACGCGGTTGGTTGCCTACATGGAGCCGTTTCAACTGCCTGGCCCCTCCCCAAGCGAGATGAGGGAGGCGCTATCCACCAAGCTGCCCGGCTTTATGATGCCTGACTTCTATGTCATTTTGGCAGCCCTGCCGCGCACTGCGAATGGCAAGATAGACAGGAGGGGCTTGGTTGCGCTTCCTCTGCCGCCTGCCGTCCGGCCAGAACTCGATGTGCCCTACACTGCCCCAAGGACCGCGACTGAATCAGTGGTGGCGGCCATCTGGATCGCAGTGCTCGGGCTCGACCGCGTCGGCGTAGACGATAAGTTCCTCGATCTCGGCGGCAATTCCCTCATAGCGGCGCAGATCGCCTCCCGGGTGGCCCGGTCATGCAATGCCAACCTGGCGGCGTCGGTTTTGCTCCAGTCGGAAACGGTCCGCCGTATGGCCTCCTACATCGATTCCCAGATGTCTGCGGGTATGAACGCGACGGTGCTGGAGTCTGTGTTGGCTGATATCGAGAACCTCTCCGATGAACGGGTCATGGAACAGCTTGGCATCTTGACACAAGCCACGAGGACGCGCCCCAAACATGACCGAACTTGACGATCGAATCGCCAACCTTTCGCCGGCGAAGCGCCGCTTGCTCGAGCTGCGGCTGCAGGCGTTGGGTGGCGGGGCCCTGCAGGACTTTGGCATTCCCAGGCGGGAGGGCGACGGCCCGGCGCCGTTGTCCTACACCCAGGAGCGGTTCTGGTTTGTCCATGAGCTGGAATCGGAAACGCCGCTCTACAACAATGTGAGCGCGGCGCGGGTTCGCGGCCCTCTGGACGTCCAGGCGCTGCGCCGCGCCTTTCAAGCGGTCATTGCCCGCCACGAGATCCTGCGCACTCTCTACAGCCAGGATGCGGCCGGCCATCCCGTGCAGAGCGTCTGCCGTGAGTGGCAGTTCGATCTGCCCGTGATCGATCTCCGCGACCTTCCCGATGCCGAAGCCGCCGTGCAGCCGCTGCTCGTGGAAGAGGCCAGGAAACGCTTCGATCTGTCGCAAGAGATCAGCGTCCGGGTGAAGCTCTTTGTGCTCGGCGACAACGACCACGTCTTCTGCGAGGTGCATCATCACATCGCCACCGATGCCTGGTCGTCGGGGATCATGCGCCGCGAGCTCTATGCCCTGTACGACGCCTTCCGCCAGGGGCGTGAGCTCGCATGGGCCGAGCTGCCGATTCAGTATGCCGACTTCGCCGTATGGCAAAGGCGGCAAGAGACCACGGCAGGCTTCACCAGCCAGTTGGATTACTGGCGAGACCGTCTGGCCGGGTTCCTGCCGCCCTTGCGGCTGCCCACCGGGACCCCTCGTCCCGCCCTGCGGACGCGGCGCGGCGCCAACGCCAGCATCTTGCTGCCGGCTGAACTGATGGCACAGGTGCAGGCGTTGGGGCGCGAAGAGGGAGCCACCGTGTTCATGGTCCTGGCAACGGCCTTGTTCGCCGTCTTCCAGCGCCATACACACCAGGACGATCTGGTTGCGGGTGTGCTCACGGCCGGCCGCAACCGCGTCGAGGTCGAGAACCTCCTGGGCGCCTTCATCAATGTGCTGGTCTTCCGCGTCGATACCCATGGGGACCCCTCGTTCCGCGAACTGCTGCGGAGGGTCAGAACCCTGGCGATTGACGCCTTCGCCAACCAGGATATTCCCTTTGAACGTCTTGTGGCCGAACTGCGCCCCGACAGGGGACCCACGGTCGACCCGATCGTACAGGTGATGTTCGACTTTGTGGCCGCACCAAGCACTCGCCTCGCCATGCCGGGCGTGGAATGGCAGCCCCTGACGGTCAGCAAGGGCACGGCCGAGTACGAGATGCTCATTGCCGGCTGGCCCGAGGAGGGGGGCCAGCGCATCAACGTCCGCTATATGGCCGACGTCTACGACGCCGCCACGGTGGACGCCTTTCTCGAGCATGTACGCACCCTCCTCAAAACGGCCGTCGCCGAGCCGGATAGGGGGCTTTCCGGCCTTCCCCTGCTGACCGAGGAGGAACGCCAGCGGATCACCTGCCGGTGGAACGAGACGGCGGCGCCCTTTGACCTGGAGCGCTGCTTCCACCAGGTGTTCGAGGACCAGGTGCGGCGGTCGCCTCACGCCGCTGCGGTGCGCGACGCCGGCAGCGTGCTGACGTACGCCGAGCTGAACGCACGTGCAAATCGCCTGGCGCGGGCGATCCAGCAGGCGCTGCCGGCGAGCGAACCGGGCTGGACGGACCCCAAGGCGCGCCAGCCGATCATTGCCCTCCTTGCCGACCGTGACGCCCACTTTCTGACGGCCATGCTGGCCATCTTCAAGTTGGGGGGTGTCTATCTTCCCCTCGATCCCCGTTCACCAGCAGCCCGTCTGCGCCAAATCGTGGCCCAGAGCCATCCGGCCGCCATTCTCGCTTCCCATCCCCACGCGGCCCTCGCCCAGGAAGTGGTGGTGGAATCCGGCCCGCAGCCGGCGTCCTTGCTCGCCCTCGAGCACCTGCTGGCGGCGGAAGCCGGCGACGCCAACCTGGATGCCAGCGTCGGTCCCAGGCATCTCGCCTACGTCATCTTCACATCGGGGTCGACGGGCACTCCCAAGGGAGCGATGATCGAGCATCGTGGCATGCTCAATCACCTCTGGGCCAAGGTGCGCGACCTGGGCCTGACCGAAGCCGATGTCCTGGCCCAGACGGCGCCGCAGATCTTCGACATCTCGGTGTGGCAGTTTCTCGTGGCACTGCTCACCGGCGGCTGCGTCCACATCTTCCCCGACGAGGTCGCCTTCGACCCCACGGCTCTGCCAGACGGGATCGACGCGGCCGGAGTGACCGTCTTCGAGTCGGTCCCCTCGATGATGAGAGCCATGCTCGAGCACGCGCTGGCGCTGCCGCAGCCACCGGCGCTCCGCAGGCTGCGCTGGTTGATTGCCACGGGTGAAGCCCTGCCCCCGCAGCTCAGTCGCGACTGGTTCCGCGCCTATCCCGGCCTGCGCCAGCTCAACGCCTACGGCCCCACGGAGTGCTCGGACGACGTCACCCACCACGACATGGCGTCGCCTCCCGGCGAGGGTGTGACTGCGGTGCCCATCGGCCGGCCCATCGCCAATACGCAGATCTACATCCTTGATCGCCACATGCAGCCTACGTCCGTTGGGGTGCTCGGGGAGATCTACGTGGGCGGCGCCGGCGTCGGGCGCGGCTATTTGAACGCCCCTCGCCGCACGGCCGAGTCCTTTCTGCCCGACCCCTTTTCCCCGATGCCGGGAGCGCGGTTGTATCGCACGGGTGACGTGGCCCGCTACCTCGCCGACGGCAGCATCGAGTTCCAGGGACGCGCCGACTTCCAGGTAAAGATCCGCGGCATGCGCATCGAATTGGGCGACATCGAAGCGGCGCTGTTGGAGCAGCCCGGGGTGCAGGAAGCCATCGTGGTGGCCTGCGATACCGATGATCGCGACAAGCAGCTCGCCGCCTACATCACGTGCAGGCCGGGATCGACGCTGTCCGCGAGCGCTGTGCTTCGCACCCTGCGCCAGAGACGGCCGGCCTACATGGTCCCGGCGACGCTTGCGGTTCTGGACGAACTCCCCAAAACGCCAACGGGCAAGATCGATCGCAAAAAGCTGCCCGTCCCCCGCCAGGAGCCGCAGCACGACGCGCAGCCTGATGCCCTGCCGGCCCCTGTCACCGAGACCGAAAGACGGGTGGCAGCTATCTGGACGGCGCTGCTGGGGGTCAACGTGGCAGACACGCATGCGGACTTCTTTGAGTTGGGCGGCCAGTCACTGCTTGCCGCCCAGCTTGTCTACCGCCTGCGCCAGGAATTCGCCACCGAGATTCCGCTGCGCGCTCTGTTCGAGCACCCGACCATCGCCAGTATCGCCGCCTGGCTCGACGAGGGCGCTCCCAGGAGTGAAACGGCGGGACACTTCGCGCACCTCCTGATCCTCCAGCCTCTTGGCAGCCGGCCCCCGCTCTTCTTCCTCCCCGGCGGTGGCGGCGGCGAATCGGAGTATCTGCACGTCTACGCCAATCTCCTGCACAGATTGGGACCTGACCAGCCTGTGTATGGATTCCAGGCCCAGACGGCCGGGGGTGCGGAGTTCGGTTTCGCCTCCGTCGTGCAGATGGCAGCCGCCTACGCAGCGGAAATGCGATCCGTCCAGCCCCACGGTCCCTACTTCCTGGCCGGGGAGTGTATCGGCGCCAAGGTCGCGTTGGAAATGGCCCGCCAACTGGCCGTGCCGGGCGAAGCGGTTGAAGTGCTCTTGCTCAATGCCGTGGTTTCGGGCACCGCCGAACAGGTGAGCGCCCCCGCCAGGGTGCAGCGTGCCGTTCGCAGCCGCTTTATCCAGTTGCGATCGCTACCGGCCTCTGAGCGCCTGCCGCGCCTGAAAACGATGGCCAGCCACACCGCCGTTGCCCTGCTGCCGCTCTCAGACAAGCAGCGCCGCCAACAGGCGCAGCGAAGCGCGCGCCTCGACTACATGACACTCCTCCGCACCTACGCTCCCGAACCCTATGAGGGCGATGTCACCCTGCTGATGACCCAGGACTTGATCGAGCGCGGGCGTGCAGAGGCATGGCGCGGCATTGTGAGGGGACATCTCACCCTCATTCCTTTGGCCGGGGTTCACCGCACCTACCTGGGGGGCGAGGTCGCCGGCAACGCAGCAGCCTTGGCCCAGGCCCTGGATGCGGCCCAACGCCGCGCTGGGGCGGTGGAGCGCTCCTGATGGCGTCGCTGCACCAGGCTGGCGCTGATCTGCAAGGGGGGCAGCCTCTCTCCTTTGCGCAGCAGCGGTTCTGGCTGCTTCACGAGCTGTCGCCTGAGAGCCCCGAATACAACCTCGCCCAGCACGTACGCATCCAGGGACCGCTCAACGTTGCGGCCCTGCGGGCAGCCCTTGCGGCCCTTGTCGAACGGCACCAGGTCCTCCGCACGACGATCGAGGCTGGAGACGACGGCGAGCCCCTGCAGTTCGTCCAGCCCTTTACTGGCCTGGATGTGCCGCTCGTCGATGTGCGCGCTGTGGCAGGTTCCGAGGATGAGACGCAGGCACTGACCCGGCTGGTGGACGCAGCCTGGCGGTTGCCCTTTGATTTGCGGCGCGATCGGATGCTGCGCTGCGTTCTCCTGCGCATCGACGACGAGGACCATCACCTCGTCGCCACCTTCCACCATGTTGCCGCAGATCACTGGTCCATTGACGTATTCTGGCGCGAGCTGTCCGCCCTCTACGCAGCTTTCATGACGGGCAGGACTTCGCCGCTGCCAGCGCTCCGCCGCCAGTATGCGGATTATGCACGCCAGCAGCGCCGGTTTGCCACAGCCCAAAGCGCCAAATCCCAGTTCGATTTCTGGCGCCGCCAGCTTACGGGCCTTGCACCCCTGCATTTTCCCGGTGAGCCGGCCGTGCTTGAACGTCTCCCATCCTCGGGGAACGTGTGCCAGGCAGCCATCAGCCCCGACCTGGCCGACAACCTGGCAGTGCTTGCGCACCGATTCCGCGTCACACGGTTTGCGCTGCTCCTTGCCGTCCTCAAGACGCTGGTCATGAGGTACACCGGGCAGACCGATATCGCCGTCGGCGTTCCGGTCGCCACGCGTCCCCTCACCGACTTCGACCCCTTGTTGGGCTGCTATCTCAATTCGGTGGTCGTGCGCACCGAGATGTCCAGAGCCGGCGACGGTACGGGAAGCCTCAGCTTCGTCGAGGTCCTGGAACGCGTCTGGCGTTCAACCCAGGATGCTCTCAGCAACCAGGATATTCCCCTTGAGCAGATCATCCCTGAGATCGCATCCAGCCGTCGCTCCGGGTTGGCGCAGGTGTACCGGGTGACCTTCAACGCTGTGTTTGCGGCCGCCTCCGAACCCGACCTTCCCGGTCTCGTCGTGTCCGAGGTGCCCATCCCGGCTGAGTATCCGAAAGCGGACGTGACGCTCTATCTCCGGCCGTGGCGCGATCAGCTTCGACTGCGGCTGGTGTGCCATCCTGGGCTTTTTGACCAGGCGCAGGCCGCGGAGCTGCTGGCGCAGTACGTGATGCTGCTGGAACAGGTGGCAGCGGATCCGGCCCGCCCGGTCACGGACTATTCGCTGGTCACCCCAGCAGCCCGGCAGGTGCTGCCCAATCTGGCGGAAACGCTCGATGAGCCGCGGTTCCCCACCGTGATCGAGATCTTCCAGGAGTGGGCTCGCCAGAAGCCGCAGGCTCCCGCGGTACGGCAGCGCGGACACTCCTGGTGCTATGCCGAGCTTGATGTCTGCAGCCATGCCATTGCGCAAGCGCTGGTGAGCGCCGGCGTTCGTCGTGGCGAGACTGTCGCCGTCAAGGGCGCTCGCAGCTTCGGCCTCATCGCCACCATGTTGGGCGTTCTCCGGGCAGGAGGAGTGGTGCTCACGTTGGATCCTGACCTGCCCCCCTGGCGAAAGCAGCGGATGATGGCCATCTCCGATGCCCGCTGCCTGGTCACCCTGGAGCACGACAGCGAACGCGCACCCTCCGGCATGGCGGCGATTGGCGCCGGCGTGGAAGCGCCCTGCCGCCTCGGCGTTGACCCCGATACCGGGGCGGTGCTTGAGCCTGCGGGCAAGTCGCCCGGCGTATCACTGCCGGTCCTCGAGGGCAATGACGCCGCCTATGTCTTCTTCACCTCAGGCACGACCGCCGAACCCAAGGGCATCCGCGGCAACCACAAGGGCCTGAGCCACTTTCTGGAGTGGCAAAGAGAGACCTTCGCCATCGGGCCGGAGGACCGGATAGCTCAGACAACGAACCTGTCATTCGATCCCTTGCTGCGCGATGTGTTTCTGCCTTTGACCAGCGGCGCCATCCTCTGCCTGCCCGACCATGATGCCAGTATCGCAAGCGGCATGGCTCTTCCGTGGCTTGAAAGCGAGGGCGTCACCGTCCTCCATGTGGTGCCGACGCTGGCCGGGCTCTGGGTGCGCGAAGTCCCGGCCGGGGTGAGGCTGCCCTCGCTCCGCTGGGTCTTCATGGCTGGAGAGCCGTTGACTTCCGCACTCGTCGACCAATGGCGGCACCTCTTCACCCAACGCGCCCCGGATAGGAGGCCCCCGGCGATCGTCAATCTCTACGGACCCACGGAAACGACCATGGTCAAGTGTTTTTATGTGGTTCCCGATGAGATCCGCCCGGGCATCCAGCCGCTCGGACGAGCGCTGCCCAACACGCAGGCGCTTGTACTCGGCCTCTCCCTCAGGCTCTGCGGGATCGGTGAACCTGGCGAGATTGCCATCCGCACGCCGTTCCGCACCCAAGGCTATCTGAATGCTCCTGGGGAGACGCGGTCACGCTTCGTTTCCAATCCATGCGGCCACGACCCCGATGACATGCTCTACCGCACGGGCGACAGGGGCCGGTTGCGGCCGGATGGCGTTCTCGACTTCTTGGGACGACAGGACGACCAGGTGAAGATTCGGGGCGTACGCATCGAGCCAGCCGAGGTGGCGGCGACAATCGCAGCCCATCCGGCCGTGGGTGACTGTTATGTGGACGTCCGCCAGGATGAAGACGCCGGGTCCTACCTGGCTGCGTTTGTCGTCCCCCTGGCTGCCGGCGCTTCTCGGAGCGCAGGGGAGGCGCCGGCACAGATCGAGCTCGATGTCGCTGCCGTCTGGAGCTACCTGCGCCAGCGCCTCCCTGCGGTCATGGTGCCTGCGGCGGCTGCCATTCTGCCGGAGCTGCCGCGTACGGCGAATGGCAAGGTGAACCGCGCCTTGTTGCCTGACCCGGCCTCTGTCGGCGCCTTGACCGGTCCTGCGGACGGCGAACTGGGGGTGCCCCGCACCGATACCGAGGCCGTGCTTCTGGCGATCTGGCGTGAAGTCCTCCACCACGACGCACTCAGCATCGATCAGAACTTCTTTGATCTGGGCGGACATTCCCTAAGCGCCGCTGCGATTGTCGCCCGGACGCGCATCGTCTTCGATGTGCATGTGCCTTTGTGGACGATCTTCGACTATCCCACGGTGGCGGAAATGGCAGCGGCAATCGATGCTCTGCAGGATATGGCGCCGTCCGAATGAAATCAGCGCCTGCCAACGACCTGCGCCACGTGCTGCCGATCCAGCTCGCCGGCGAGGCCGCGCCTCTCTTTTTCGTGGCCGGCGGCGGCGGCGGCGAGATCGACTTTCGCCAGATCTATGCCGGCCTGCTCGCCGAGGTGGGAAGCCACCGTCCGGTCTACGGGGTCATCGCCACAGGCGCGCCAGGCACGCCCTTGCTTGCTCCTTCCGTGCCCGAGCTGGCGGCTGCCTGCGTGCGCGACATGATCGCGGTGCAGCCGGTGGGGCCCTATCTGCTGGCCGGTGAGGCGCTTGGGGGGCGGCTCGCCTTCGAAATGGCACGCCAGCTTGTCAGCGCCGGGGAGAAGGTTCCGCTCCTGGCGCTGCTGAACTCGGTCTTCTATGGACAGGATGGGATGGTGGAATTGACGAGCGGCTTCCGGTTGAGACGCGCCTGGCACCGCACCATCACGTCGCGTTGGCGCCAATTGCGGCGACTTTCCCCCAGCCGGTGGTTGTCGAGACTGTGGCTCATGGTGCGCAATGCCGGCGTCATCTTTGCACCGCTCACCCCTGAGATGCAGGAGGCGCGGCGGACGCGCGGCGAGCGCTGGACTTATGTCAACCTCCTGCACGCCTACAAGCCCACCCTTTACCGCGGCAGAGTCCTCCTGCTGCTGACCGCAGACCGCGTGGCTCAGGCCCAGACGTGGAACGAACATGTCGAAGGCCAGATCGTGGAGCGCATCGTCCCCGGCGACCGTTCGACTTACCTGGACGAGCACGCGCCCGACGCAGCCGTTTGTCTGCTGGCAGAGATAGATGCAGCCATCGGATGAAGCCTTTGGCGGGCGCCCGTTCGCCGGCCCGGCTGTTCGGCCAGGATTGTCTCCCTTGCTGAATCCTTGACTGGCCTTTACCATCTGCCTGGAATCAGCCAGCGCCGGTCTCGACCCAGAGGAGCAGCGCGCAGGCCCAAGATCCCCCTATGAAGCTCATCCGTCTCCTGCTGAAGAACTCACGTCCGGCGTTCACTTTGGCGCTCGTCGCCAGCGTTGTCAGTGGTTTCGCCAGCACCTATCTCGTGGCCCAAATCAGCCGGGCGCTGCGCGCGCCTGAGCTGCTCACCGCCGCCTTCTTTCTGAGCTTTCTCCTCCTCATCCTCGTGGTTCTCGGCACCGACCTGTTCTCGAAGCTCGTTCTGAACCGCCTGACCGAAGCCGCCTACCGGGACATGCAGATTACGCTCTCCCGACAGATCTTGAGCCTGCCCATCGACCGGCTCGAGTCGATCGGCGCCCCGCGGCTCCTGGCTGTGCTCACGCAGGACGTGGCGGGCGTCACTTACTTTCTGCAGCGCCTGCCGACCGTCTCCTTCCACGTTGCCGTGGCCGTGAGCGCCGTCGCCTACCTGTTCTGGGTGTCGTTCAGCACGGCGATGTTGATGAGCATCGTCATGGCCGCCGGCTTTGCAGGCTACTGGGTGCTGAACGGCAGGGCCCGCCTCCACCTGCGGCAAGCACGCCAGATGAACGACCACATCTTCCGCCGCTATGAAGCCATTACCCTGGGGGCAAAGGAGCTCAAACTGCACCAGCGGCGCCGCCTCAGCTTCTTCAACCGTCTGTTCGTGCCAGAAACGCAGAGGTTTATGGATGAACGGCTCACCGGACGCAACCAGCACGAGGTCGCCAATACCTGGACGAACGTCATGTACTTCGCCTTCGTGTTGGTCCTGTTCATTCTGGTGGCGGTACGGGGGCGTGTCGATCCGGCCCTGCTGACCAGCTTCACCCTTGTGACGCTCTATCTGCGCAGCTCCATCTCCCATATCACCAACACCATCCCCAACTACACCTACGCGACTGTATCGCTCGATGCGATCGAAGCGCTGCGCCTGCCGGCGCCCCCTGCCCCAGAGACGTTGGCCTCGGTCAACGAGCCAGACTCCACCTGGCAGGAAGCCGCCCTGTGCGGGGTCACGTTCGCCTATTCCGATGAGGAGTCCCAGGCTGCGTTCACGCTCGGTCCCCTGGATATCACCTTCCATCCCGGCGAGCTTGCGTTCGTCATCGGCGGCAACGGCAGCGGCAAGACGACGCTCGTCAAACTGCTGACCGGGCTGTACAGGCCGGAGGAAGGCAAGATCACCTGGAACGGGCTTGACGTCACCGACGACAATGTCGAGGCTTACCGGCAGAACTTCACGGCCGTCTTTTCCGATTTCTATCTCTTTGACGACCTGCTCGGCTTCGAAACGCCTTCCCACGAGGAACGGGCGGCCTTTTACCTCGACCGCCTTCGTCTCAGCCACAAGGTGACGATCACGAACGGGCATCTCTCCACAACCAAGCTGTCCCAGGGCCAGCGGAAGCGCCTGGCCCTCCTGACCGCCTACCTTGAGGACCGGCCGATCTACGTCTTCGACGAGTGGGCGGCCGGCCAGGACCCGCAGTTTACCGACACCTTCTATCGCGTGATGCTGCCGGAGCTGAAACAGCGCGGCAAGCTTGTGGTCGTCGTGAGCCATGATGACCACTATTTCGACGTGGCCGATCGCGTGATCAAGCTTGAGTATGGCCAGATCGAATACGATCGCGACGCCGGCGCGCCGGGCAGGGAGGGCGGGCAGACGCGCAGTGCCGACAGCGCTGCGGCGCCCCTGGTCCTGCCCCTGGCGGCCGCCGCGGAGGCACAGGCACCAGGGTGATCAACGTCTTCCAACCCTCGTTGGGCGAAGAAGAAGCACAGGCGGTCGGGCGCGTTTTCGCCTCGAACTGGGTGGGGCGCGGCAAGCTCACGGATGATTTCGAGCAGGCCTTCGCCGGGCACTGCGGCGTGGCCCGCGGGCACATTCGCAGCGTGAGCTGCGCCACCGAGGGCCTCTTCCAGGCCATGACACTGTTGGGAATTGGATCGGGGGATGAGGTGGTGCTGCCCACGCTGAGCTTCGTCGGCGCCGGCAATGCCGTTGCCAGCTCAGGGGCGCGCCCTGTGTTCTGCGATGTGGACTACCGCACGTTGAACGCCACCGCCGAAACCATCGCCGCGCGCCTGACGCCCCGAACGCGGGCGGTGGTCGTGCTGCACTACGGCGGCGTACCCTGCGATCTGGCCCCCATCATGGACCTGCTGGCCGCGGCCGGCATCGCCCTGATCGAGGACAGCGCCTGCAGCGTGGCGTCGACCTACCGCGGCAGAGCGTGCGGCACGTGGGGGGAAGTCGGCGTCTGGTCCTTCGACGCCATGAAGATCCTCGTGACCGGCGATGGCGGCATGCTGTACTGCCGCCGTCCTGAGGACAGTGAGCGCCTCGAACGGCTTCTCTACCTGGGCATGGAGCAGACCAGTGGTTTCGCCCAGAGGAACAAGGACCGCTGGTGGCAGTTCGAGGTGAAGGAGTTCGGACGCCGGGCAATCATGAATGACATTGCCTCCGCCATCGGTCTGGAGCAACTGCGCAAGCTGCCCGGCTTTGTCGCCAGACGCCGCGCCGTGCACGACATGTACGACCGGGAGCTTGGCGATCTCGCATGGCTGGCGCTTCCTCCCGCGCTGCCCGCGGACGCAACGTCCTCCTACTACTTCTACTGGGTGCAGACGACGGCATCGCTGCGGGATAGATTGGCCCGGCACCTGCGCAGCCAGGAAATCTACACGACGTTTCGCTACTATCCTCTGCACCAGGTGAGCGGCTATGGCAGCGACATCCGGCTGCCGGCGGCCGAGGCGGCGGCGGAAACGACCCTCTGCCTGCCCATCCACCAGGCGCTCAGCGATGACGACGTCGCCCGCGTGGTGGCAGCGATTCGCGCCCTGGACGCGTGAGAAGCAAGGGCAGCATGGACTACGTCTTTGTCTTTGTCGGCGAATTCGGTGTGGAACTGCTCAACTGGCAGGGCGCCGTGCGCAAGCTGAGCGATGCCTTGCCGCCTGAGGACCGGGTCGTCTGCTGCAGCAGGGCCTCACTCTACCCGCTCTATGAGTGCGCCGACGCCTATGTCGAGATATCGAGCGTTCCATCGTTCCAGCACAGCCGCGCCATGGCGTACTTCGCCTTACCCGACGCTGCCAGCAGTTGGGACTCCCTTGCCGCTCGCCGCTTCAACGAGCACCTGAAGCGCGACCTGGAAGCGCACATCCGGGCGCGGCTTGCCGCCGCCGACTTCCACCTCGGCGCTGGCGGAGGCGTGCGCTTTGTCTTCAGCTCCGATAACAACGAAATCGATGGCCTCCGCTTTGGTCGCCGCCGCCACGGCAGGGCCGGCGCCCTGCTGATCACGGCCTACGAGCAGGTGAAGCGCGCGGCGCCCAGGCGCCTGGGCGCCGTCGAGCAGATGAAGCGCGCCGTCCTCGGCACGTTCCGATCATTGGACCGCAACACCGACGCCAATATCTACGAGCTTCTCGATACGGCCAACAATCGCTTCACCCGCATCTCTCCCGACCCGGCTGTGATCCCGACTGTGGCGCAGCGCCTGGGATGGGATCTTCGCGAGCCTTTTGTCCTGTGCCAGACCAGGCGGCGAGACACGATGCAGCGCTCGCCGGACACGCTGCCGGCCTCGTCCGTACAGCGCCTGCTCAAGCGCCTGGCAGAAGACATTCGCATTGTGCTGCTATCTTTTGAGACGGGGCGCTGGCTTGACAGCTACTCGGCGTTCGCCGGCCTCCCCAACTGCACCACGTACCAATGCGGCGCCTTTCCGGAACAGGCTGCGCTCGTGGCGCACGCGCGCCACTGCCTCTTCTTCAGCGAGGGTGATTTCGGCAGCCACACCTATGTTCCCCCCTTCATGGGGCGTGACGTGACGGCCATTGCGCCTGCCTCGGTGTACCGGCTCGGCACCACCCCCATCGACTTCTGGAACCAGAACGTGTTTACCTTTGGCGGTCAGATCGAGGCCCTTGCGGCGGAAAAGGTGCTCGCCGATGACGCCAGCATCGATCGCCTTGCCGCGGCGATGCTGGCAAAAGCAAAAGGGGCGCCGGACTTCTCAGCGCCTGGCCCCCTGTTCACACCCATCCCCTTGCGAGGCTTGCAGGCTCTATGACAGAAGACAATACCCTCTACCAGGTTGTCATCAACCACGAAGAACAATACTCCATCTGGCCGGCCGACCGCGAGATTCCACTGGGATGGCAGCCGGTTGGCAAGATGGGCACCAAAGAGGAGTGCCTGGCGTACATCAAGGCGGTCTGGACGGACATGCGGCCGTTGAGCAGCCGCCAATGAGGGTGAAGCCAGGTAGCCATCCGTCCTGGTCTCAGCGAATTCAGTCATCATCGCCTCCGACCATCGGGTTGCCGGAATATCATCAACTGTCCATCTGGTCAATCCGTAGCTCACGGACGATCCGGTCTGGCGGCGTCAGGGCTCAACAGGCGAAGGTTTCCCAACAGTGAAGAATGCCCCTTTGCTCACTTCGTAGCGTCGGGTGGCTCCGCAAATGGCATGCCCAACACGCGCTCCGGACGGGGCACGAACTGGGCGAAGGTGACGGCAGTGACGTAGATCGAGGTCAGCAATAGGGAGAAGAGACCTGAAAAGACGACAGCGCGTGGGTTGCCAAGAGGATGTCGCACCTGGCCCCAGATTTCGGCCATGAGACCGGCCGGGTTGAATAGGAGGTCCCAACTGTTCCAGCGGGGAAAGCGTCCGAGGTAAATGCCAAAGCCGCTGAGCGCCAACACGGCGAACACGAAGAGCCAACTGACCCGTCCGCCGACCACGTTGCGCACAAGAGCCTGCATCAGCACAAGAGACACCAAACCCAGGAAAGTCCCTGTCCAGGCGAAATTGATGATCAGGATCAGGTCATACCAGAGCGGCACGCCGTCCTGCTCATGGAGATGGATCAGGTCGGTCAGAATGTAGGGTGCGTTGGGGAAGAAGAGCAGCCAGAGGCAGGCGCAAACGACAATCACCGGCCAGGCCTGGCGATGTGATGGCCGCCCCTTGTCCAGATTGTACGCCACCAATGAACTGACCAGCGGGATCCAGGCCAGGAAGAGATTCCAGGCGAGGCCGAAGTGCCCCCATGTGTGGGAATAGGCGGCGCGCATCGTCAGGAGAGCGGCACAGGTGACCGAAGTGAAGGCGAGCGCGGCAATGACAAGAAGCTGGCGGTGGTCGCCCCGAAGGATAGCAACGAGGGATCGCATGGTATCTCCCTGGGAGAGCAGGCGCGGTCGAATTCAGAAGCACCTGGCCGCGAGAGCGGACGTTTGACCTTTCAGACGCTGAGCGATGACGTCCGGTTCCGTGATGTCACGTATGAAAGCGGAAAGGCATGTTAGCAGCCTGAAACCCCCGCGGACGGGTTATTTGCCCCGAACAGGGCGACTGGTGACCGCCCCCAGACCTCAGCTCACCGCTTTCTTCACCAGCGCAATGATCCTTGCTTCTTCGGCGGCAGTCAACGCCTTCAGCGCGAACGAGGTCGGCCACATGTCGCCCTCATCGAGGTTCGCCGTGTCATTGAAGCCGAGCGTCGCGTACCGCGCGTTGAACTTCGCCGCGGGTTGGAAGAAGCAGACGATCTTGCCGTCCCTGGCGTATGCGGGCATTCCGTACCAGGTTTTCGGCCAGAGGTCCGGCGCGCTCTCGGTGATGATCTCATGCAGCCGTGCGGCCATTCTGCGTTCCGGTTCAGGCATTTCGGCGATCTTTGCAAGCAGGTCGCTTTCGCCCGCCGCCCTGTTCTTGCTTGCGCGCTCCTCGGCCGCCAGCTCTTTCGCGCGCTCCTTCATCGCCGCGCGTTCCTCTTTCGTGAATCCACCCGACTTCTCGCTGTCTGCAGCGGTGCTCCTGGTGGCCTCCTGCGTTTCAGTCTCTGGGCTCATAGAAATTTCCTCCTGTTGGGCGAGGTTCGCCCCTGTCGTCGCATGGTCATGTAGTCATGCTCCGTTGGCCGCCTGCTCCAGTTCGGCAATGTTCAACTTGCGCATCTTGAGCATGGCTTCCATCGCACGTCGCGAGCGTCCCGGGTCCGGATCGCCGAGCAGCTCATGCAACCGGGTCGGCACGATCTGCCAGGAAAGTCCCCAGCGATCCTTGAGCCATCCGCATTGGCCTTCTGAACCGCCCTCTGTCAGCGCCGACCACAACCTATCCACTTCCGTCTGACTGTCGCAAGCGATTTGGAACGAAACTGCCTCCGTGAACGGGAATTGGGGACCGCCGTTCAGCGCGACGAAACGGCTACCGCATAGCGTGAACTCGATCGTAAGTATCGTTCCGGCACTTCCGCTCGGATGATCGGCAGGGGCGCGGGCCACATTGTCGATCCGCGAATCTGGAAACAGCGACACATAAAACTGTGCCGCCTGTTCGGCCTGGCCGTCGTACCACAGAAAGGGCGTGATCTTCTGCACGGCAGTGATCTTCCTATCGCCCGTGGGACTGCCTGAAGGCGCCCACGAGCTGCCCTCGACATGAGCTTTGAAGTTGTTCAGTATTGCCTGCCATCCAGACCGCTGTTGCTCGGCGGAATGGGATGGCTCTGCGTCAAATGTCTCACGCACTGTCACAGACTGATCGCCCGCGATGAACTCAACTGCCACCAGCCGTTCATCACCCAGCGAGTACTCGATGACCTCGTTGGCGATCACCCTCGTAAAGGTGCCTGCGAAGTCAAAGCCCATGCTGCCATCCCTGGCTTCCATGCGATACGAAAACTGACCGCCAGGACGGAGGTCGATTTCAGCCGCCGGGCAATACCAGTCCTGCGATGCTGCGTTCCATTGTCTGATGTCGTCTGGTGTCGTCCATGCTCGCCACCCAACCTCTACGGGCGCGGCGATGGTTGTCTCAACGGTGATCTTCAAGGATCTCCTCCTTGCCGATGGCGCAATGGCGCTGGCTAGTTGCCAGACCATGGCAAAAGCGTAAACAGGAAGTACATCTGACCTGAGCCAAAACCTGCACGGCTAATCAATGATGCCGCCTCGCAAGGACATTGTATGTGAGGTGTCACCCCAATCCGCCTCTCCTCGCTGCACCGAACATCCATGTGGCTTCCTGCCGCGCGCGGCGACGGGCTGCCGACGTCTAGCTTGTTCTTGCCGCTATTGCTGCACTCGAAGTGAACATCGGCAGCCAGTGGTCGGCAGCCTGCCGGGGCTTTTTGGCTCATCCCATCCTGGCCTGCTCATGGGGTCAACGCGAGGAGCCAGAGATAGGCCTGGGTGCAACCGGCGAAAAGGAGCCCCGATTGTGAATGCTTCATTGCCCAGTCACCAACCGGGTCCGCGACACCTCGCTTTTCCTTGCGCCACATCACGTCTCGGGCCCGCCTTTGCACTATAATAGGGTAGTCGATTCCAACAACTGAGTCACGGAGCGTATCCCATGATCATCGAAGCACACGGGGTACAGAAGACCTACCGCAGCGGGCGGCTGGAAGTGCACGCGCTGCGCGGGGTCGACTTCGCGGTCGAACCGGGCGAGATGGTTGCGGTGATGGGGCCGTCGGGCTGCGGAAAGACCACGCTGCTGAACTGCCTGTCGGGGCTGGATGAATTCGACAGCGGAGAGGTCCGAATAGAGGGGATGGATCTGCGCGGGATGGACGACCGCCGCCGCACCGACTATCGCTGCCGCCGGATGGGGTTCATCTTTCAGACCTTCAACCTGCTGCCGGTGCTCACCGCCGCCGAGAACGTCGAGCTGCCGCTCCTGGTCGGCGGCGTGCGGGCTGCGGAAGCACGGCGCCGCGCAGTTGCCGCCCTGGAACGCGTGGGCCTGGGCGAGCGAGTCGAACACCGTCCGGCCGAGATGTCAGGGGGCCAACGCCAACGTGTGTCCATTGCCCGCGCGCTTGTCAACATGCCGGCCATCGTCTGGGCCGATGAGCCGACGGGCAACCTGGACAGCAAGACGACGGCCGAAGTCATGAGCCTGATCAGGGAGCTCAACACCGAACAGCAGCAGACCTTCGTGATCATCACCCATGACGCCGATATCGGCGCGATGTGCAACCGGATCGTGCGCATGAACGACGGCGAGATCATCGACCAGGCCCAGATGGAGGCACTGAACAAGACCCCATGAACGCGGCGCCGGGCCTCCCCCTTCACGTATCAGCCGCTCTCGGTCTGCTGGTTGCCGTCGTCGCGATCCTGTTCTTCCTCTTCCTGGCCGGGCTGCGGCAGCCTGTGATGGCGAAGCTTGGCATGCGCAGCATACCGCGCCGCCCTACCCAATCCATCCTGATCGTGATCGGGCTGACGCTAAGCACGGTCATCATCGTCAGTGCGTTGGCCATCGGCGACACGCTCAATTACTCGGTCCGCTGGCACGCGATTAAGTCGTACGGTGAGATTGACGAGATCATCGCGCCGCCGCTGCTCGGCATCATTGCCCAATTTGCCGGCGGCGGCGAGAACACAGCGACGGGACAGGAAGCTGACGGTGCGAGAGGCGCGGACGGTGCATCGGCTGCAGATCAGTTGGCGCTGGGAAACGCAGGGCTGGCGAACATGCTGCAACTGTTCGACCAGGGCCTGCCGGGCATCGACACGGCGCGCTACGAGCAGTTGCGCGCCAAGATCCAGGCCGAACCACTGGCCGATGGGATCGCGGCCTCGATCGTATTCCCCACCATCATTCGAAACACCACCTCGGGCCAGGGCGAGCCGTTTGGCTTCATCATGGCCGTGGATGATGAGTATGCACGCAGCTTCGGGCTGCACGCGGTGGACGGTCAGGCTGTGACGATGGAGCGCCTTCGGCCGGGCGTCGGCAACATCTTCGTGCTGGCCGCGCGCTTGTTTGCGTTTGCGAATCAGACCGGCAGCGAAATGGGCTTCGGCGATCTGAAACCGTCCGACGTGGCGAACGCCATCGCTGAGATGGGGACGACTATGTCGTCCGCAGGCCAAACGGGCGCCAATGCATCACCGCTTCCTGGCAGCACCGGTGCGATCACAAGCACGACGGCCGTGAGCAGGACCGTCTTCTCGCTGGGCAACCTGAATCTGGGAACGCTGAGCAGCGAACTCGACCGGGTGTTGGGACAGGCCGGGCTCCAACTGCGTGAGGGCGAGGTCTACCTGAGCCGGATGGGGGCAGAAAGGCTCGATGCCCGCCCCGGCGACCGCCTCGAAATCTTTCTCGGCCCGATTGCGCTCCCCTATCGCGTCGTCGGCATCGTGGATGAGGCCGGACCTCTGGCCACCCTTGCTCCGGTCGTGATGATGCGGCTCGACGAGGCGCAGCAATTGCTCTTCATGCAGGGTCGGATCAACAACGTGCTGGTGTCCAATGCCGGCGATGCTGAGGGCGGGTTACAGCACTCCGCAGAGATGATGCAGCGGCTGCGCGTGCTGGCCCTCGACGACGGTCTGGTCGAGCAGATCGCCGCCTATCTGCGCAGCCCTGAAGTTCATCCCATCCTGGAGGACGCCATCGCAAAGCGGGCCGGTGCGGGAGGTGCGGCCATACCGGGTGCAACGCAGGCCACCACGGCCACGGCAGGGCTGGCCCAGATGCTGCTCGGCTCGCTGGTGCAAACAGACCGGCTGCCGCAAACCCTGACCGAGCTGCAGGCAGGTCTGGACGGGGCCGGCAACGACAAGATCCGAGAGGCGCTGGCCGACTCCCAGGTGCGCGGCTGGCTGCGCCAACTGCCGGTGCCTGAGGCCGACGCCCAGGCGTGGCAAGGGTGGCTTGACAACGTCGGGTCAATGGAAGTGCTGGCGCCCCTGAGCAAGGCCACGATCGTCGCGGTTTCGGGCGTGGCCGGCACCGTCTTCTCCTCGATTTTCACCATCTTTGGAATCTTCTCCATCCTGGCCGGCGTGCTCCTGATCTTCCTGATTTTCGTCATGCTGGCGGCCGAGCGGCGTTCCGAGCTGGGCATGGCCCGTGCGATCGGTGTGCAGCGCCATCATCTCGTGCAGAGCTTCGTCACCGAGGGCATGCTGTACGATGTGGTGGCGGCGGCGCTGGGTCTGGCGCTGGGCCTGCTGGTGTCGTTCGGCATGGTGGGCTTCATTGGCGGGCTGTTCAACACGGTCAGCGGGACCGTGACGGGTCGGGCGGCCAACATCTTCGAGTTTCGCTTCAGCGTTGCGACAACCTCGGTCGTCATCGCCTATTGCCTGGGCGTGCTCTTCACCTTCGTGGTCGTGCTGATCTCATCATGGCGGGTCAGCAGGCTCAACATCGTGACGGCGATACGCGACCTGCCCGATGAAGCCCAGGCGCGCACCCTGCGCGGCGGCCAGCGCTTCTGGCGCCTGGCGTCCGGCCCGCTTGTGCTGCTGGCCGCGGTTCTGTGGTATCTCGTGTCGGGCCGGAACGACGCCACGGTAGCGCTGCTCTGTGCGACGCTGGCGCTGGCCGGACTGACCACGCTGCTTGCCCGCGGTCTCGAACGGACGAGCGTGCGGCCGGAGCGCATCGCCTGGGCGCGCTACTCGCTGCTCGGGCTGGGATTGATCCTGATCTGGGGCGCACCGTGGGGCCAACTGCTGGGCCGACCGGCCGAGCCCTCTCTGCTGCAGACCGGCGTGACGCAGCTCCTTTCGTTCGTGTTGTTTCCCACGTTCCTGATTGTGGGGATGATCCTGATGCTGATGTTCAACGCGGATGCCATTGCCTGGCTTGCCACCCGGATTTTCGGCGGCATCGGCTGGCTGGCGCCAGTGTTGCGGACGGCCATTGCCTACCCCCTTAGCACCCGCTTCCGCACCGGGGTGGTGATCGTGATGTTCGCCATGGTGGTCTGCACCGTCACGGTCATGGCCGTCGTGATCGAAGCGACCCAGTCGCTGATCGTGCTCGACGAGAAGAGCAGTGCGAACTTCCAAATCCGCACCCAGACTACCCTGCTGAGCTTCTTCGACCCGATTACGGACCTGAAAGGGAGAATTGCGGCCCAGGTCCAGGCGCACCCGCTGCTGCAAAGCATCACCGCCGTGGGCGGC
This sequence comes from Chloroflexota bacterium, assembly GCA_029782215.1. GTDB lineage: Bacteria > Chloroflexota > Anaerolineae > J102 > J102 > SSF26. Next base: position 23,521 of record JAKOVD010000049.1, on the reverse strand, counting down.
GTGGGCTCCCTGAGGGTCCAGGCGCGCACCCCGGACTCCGGCACCTGGGGCGCCGCTTCGCTTGTGGGGCTGGACCCCGGCTATGTCGCTGAGGCCCAGATGGTCTACCCCCTGCGGGCACGGGCAGCCGGCTATGCAGACGACACGGCCATCTGGACGGCGCTGGCGAACCGGGACGACGTGGCGGTCGTCACTCCGCTTCTGCTGACCCTTGCGGAACCGGCGGCCACGCCGGCGACGAGCAGCACGACCGGCGGACAGCCCGAGAACGCTGGGCGGCAACGTCTGAGCACCTTCGCACCCGGACCGATCGTGATCGAGGCGGGCAGGCTGCCGGAGACCTATCTCGAAGTGCGGACGAGCGCGGAAGTCAGCACAACGCACCGTCTCCAGATCATCGGTGTGCTTGCCGACAACATCACGCTTGCCGGCGGGACCATTCAGGTCCCCATGGCGGCGCTGAACCGGATCGCGGGCAAGGATGTGCCGCCGCAGAAGTTCTACCTGCGGGTGGCGCCGGACGCGGATGTCCATGCGGTCAGCCAGGAGGTCGAGCGCACCTTCCTGGGCAGCGGGCTGGACTCGACGGTGATGGTCGAAAGCTTCGCACAAGGCCAGACGCTGACGCGAGGCATTTTGCGGCTGCTCCAGGGTTTCATGGCGCTGGGACTCCTGGTGGGCATCGCAGCGCTGGGCGTGATCGCCAGCCGGACGGTGGTGGAGCGCCGGCAGCAGGTGGGCGTGCTGCGGGCGCTGGGCTTTCGTCCCGGCATGGTCGCGCTCGGATTCGTGGTGGAAAGCAGTTTTGTAGCACTGACCGGCATCCTGATCGGGGCCACAGCCGGAGTGCTGCTGGGTGAGAGGATGGTGCGCACTTTCTTCAGCCAGCTCACGCCCGATACGACTGTGGCGGTGCCGTGGGGCCAACTCGGAGTGATCCTTTTGCTGGCCTACGGCTTCTCGTTGCTTCTGACGCTGATCCCGGCCCTGCAGGCGTCCCGGGTTTACCCTGCCGAGGCGCTGCGGTACGAGTAGCGGGTCCTCCCTCATGCAAACCCGTGCATGGCTCGTTTTGCCCGTCATGTTGCTCCTGGCGGCGGCCTGCGTGCCCGTGCCACAAGGCTCTCTGCCACCTACCTCTGTTCCGCCAGGGCCTGCGCCCACATCCGTTGAGACCGCTGCGGAAAGTCCGCCCAGCCCGACAGTTGTGGCGACGATCCCAGCCAGCGCCACGCCGGAGCAGGCTGCGGCTGATGGCTGGCAGACCTACACCAACACGGAGGCGGGCTTCAGCGTTCGCTATCCCCCGAACTGGAGCCTGACGCCGAGTCCGCCGTCAACGCCCGAACCCATGATGAACGTCGATGTCCTGGAAGGCCACATCGAGCTGCAGTGGGGGTCCGGCTTCGGGGGCGCCTGCTACGCATACTCGGCGCTCCACCTGGCGCAGGGCCAGATCCCGGCCTGTTTCTACGTCGCGCCCGACGGCACTTACCAGTGGTCACTGACGTCCGTGAAGCTGCCCACGGTCGGCGTCGCCGGCTTTGCCTCTACCAAGGATGCGGAACCTGCCAGCGCAGACGTGGTGCTCGCCATCCTGGCGACGTTGACCTTCGAGGCGCCGGAGAACCTGGGGACGGCGGCGCCGACCGCGGCGCCAGGGCAGGCCCAGGATCTCGTCGTAGACAATGCCTCTGCGAGCTTCTGGCCCAAGGGAAACTGGTATTTCCTCGTCACCGGGCAGCAGTACGGGAAGGACTGTTACGTAGCCCTGCCCGGCCTCGGCGCCGCCGCCGAAGTGCGTCCGGAGCTGCCGGAAGCCGGCTCGTACGAGGTGTTCGCCTGGTGGTGCGGGAATCCTCATGCCGACCAAACCGGCCATGGGATCATCGAGGTGCACCGGTCGGCTGGCGACGCGGCGCCGCAGGCCGTGGGCGTCAACTATCAGGCCAACGCCGGCCAGTGGCAGAGCCTCGGCGTCTACAACCTGCAGCCGGACGCCTTCCTCACCATCAAGAGCGTGCTCGACGGCAGGGTCGTGGCCGACGCTTTCCGCTTCGTCTACCGCTCGCCCGCAGCGGCCGAGGCCGTTCCTACGTCCATGCCCTCCGGGCCCGCTGTTTCTGGCAATCCGCCGTCGCCACTGCCGCAAGTGACTTCGGGAGACCTTGCGACGCGCCTGGCCCTTGCGGCATGGACTTCACCGTCCATTACCATCCCGACAGCACCTGGCATCTGCTGCGTCCCGGCGATGGTTCGCTGCCGGAGAGCGACGTGATCCTCGCCCAGGACCAGGCTGATACCTTGCGCGCCCTGGCGTCCAAGTATAGCACGCTTTACTTGCAGCCAACGGGCGGCGGGTCACTCGTTTTCTACGGCCTGGGGCCGGTCGTGGCGCCCTCAGATGCGGACCGCGAGGCGCTGCTGGCGCTGGGGGCGGCGCTCACCGCTGCGCCGCCCTAGTGGAGCATGAGTTCGGCAAATGATCCGGATAGGCGCCAAGGACGGGCGTACCGGCACTTCGCTCATCTGTTCCGAGCTTGGCACTTTGCAGGGTTGATCCAACGTCTATGGCTGGTGTCCTCCCAATCTCATCGCAGTTTCCCGGAGGCGTTGGCGGCAGAGGCTGCTTGGCACTGTGCCGTGCGTGTTGAACACTTTTCGTCGCCTCGAATTTCTCATTCTCAGCGCCGTCTGCCACTTGGGTGCGCTCGTCCAACAGAGGCTAAACCCGGCGCCTCCTTGCTGCTTACAGGTGCCACCAGGGATGCCGGCTGCTTCAGGCTGTAGCGCAACCCATGGCCGCCCTCACCAGGCCTGCCCTGAGCGCAGCCGAAGGGTCATCGGCCAGCGTATTCCCGTGCCGTCAAAGGTGGAGCCCCCGCAGACGGGCAAGATCATCGCCTTTCCCGTGCTCGGCGGCCTCCCCTACGACTATCGCCGCGCCGCCTGAGCGCGAACCCATAGCCTGACAGGCTGCATCCACACCGGGACATGGTGCCGGGTGGCTTCAGCGCGCCCATCTGGCGCTTGTGCGCCCAAACTGCCGGCTTGATCGGCGCTCTTCAGCGACCTTGTCTCAGCGCAAGCCGTCGTTTTCGAGCTTAGCCGCAGCCCCTGAGCCGATCAAATCAAACGCTCAGAGCCCGATCCAAAGGTTTCCACGAAGCCTTGAGTCCCGAACAACCGAACGGATGTTTGGGGTGGCCAGAACGATGCTGCTCGCCCAGGTCCGTGCGCCGAGGGTCGCCGCACCCAGCGTCTTCTACTGCTGCACCTCCTCCAACTGCGGGCCGTGGTCTGGCAGAAGCCCTGCCTCTCTGCCGGTCGGGCCGGCCGCCGCGCCGCGACTCGCCAGCACAGGCGCTTCGCCCGCACCCGCGGCAGCCTGGAAAGTCACCCGCCGGTAATAGAAAGACACGCCGTAGCTGTCGGTGCTGCGATGCACGGTAACATACCACCCGTACGGCACACCGGCCGCAGCGCCCTGCGGCATGCCGCTGAGCGTGAAGCTGCCGGTGTCGCCCAGGTCGGCCGTTGCCCAGGCATCGTCGCTGTCCAGATCGAACAGCCACCAGCGGTACGTGTCGCCTGCCAGACCGCGGCGCTGCCACAAAAAGGTAGCCGGCAGTGCAACGGTAGCCCCGGAGAGCGGCGAAGTCAGACTAACGTTGGCGATATCAAAGTCGCCGGAATGGACGTTTGCGCCGGCAGTGTAGCTTTTCACACCCGGTCCGAACCAGTAGGCAACGGCGCTTGTGTCCGTGTTGTTCGGTCCGTAAACGACGTAGTAAGCCGCGCCGTATGGCAGCGTCGGGATGCCGGTGAAGCTGTAGCGGCCATCTGCGGCGGTGTAGGTAGTCGCCATATCGCTGCTGGAAGCCGTGTCATAGCGGCGCAGTCTCAGTGACACCCCGCCTGCCGCTGCACCGGCCTTGGTGACCCGGCCGTAGAGCCCCGCACCGGCGGCGGTGGGCGTGCGGGTCACCGTTGGACTGGGCGTCGCCTGCCGCGTCGGGGTTCCGGTTGGCGTGCGCGTGGAGGTCGGGCTGCCTGGCGTCGCAGTTGAGACACCCGCCCCCAGCACTTCCACGGCCGCCACCAGCGCCGCCTCGCGTTTGCTGGCGAACTCGATGTTGAGCTGGCCGTCAGTGACATTGATGTTGAAGGACCTCTGGTATGCCCTGTCGTGGCCGGCGGCCGCAACCAGGTCCAGCCCGCTGATGGCCGTCTGCCCCTCAATCACCACATCAAAGAGGCGCCGCCCGGTTTCGGTGAAATACGTCTCGGTGAAGTCCAGATTGACCCGATACGCGCCGTCAGGCATATCCGCCTTCAGGCCCCAGGCGCCGAACCCCCAGTGCACCGTTTGAAACCGCAGGTCATCGTCGGTCCCCGCGATCGGATCCTGAGTGGAGGCGATTGTACCCCCGGTGAAGCCCCAACTGCCCTCGGCATAGGCCTGGTCGGGCAGCCACACCCGCCCCGCCGCATCCGTCGTCATGCTTGTGCTGCCGGCGTCAATCCTCAGTTCATACGGCACACTCAGGGCGCAGGCGCTGACATCGTCATAGTCGGCCTGGCTGTTGTACGCATACACGCCGAAGCTGCCCGCGCCATAGGTAGCGTCAACCACCGACAGGACCTTGGCGCCATCGACGTATGCGTCGATGGCGGGACCGCGTGTTTCCACTCTCAGCCGGTAGGGCCGGTCACGCTGGGTGTCCGCGGGCGAGTTGGCCAGCACTTTGTAGGGTGGCCGCTTGGCGAGCACCCACTGCCCGCCGTTGATGTCCAGAAAGAAGTCATAGCCCTGACCGCCTGCGACAGAACGAAAGCTGAGACCGGCGACGCTGCCGCGGCGTACAGTCACCGTTCCTTCGTACCTGAAGTTGGCTGCTGCCAGCGCCTTGATGTTCCAGGCATCGGCCACAGGCCCCGAGGCGCCCTGCATGTAGCCGCCCGGGTTCGTCCATGTGCCTCCCGTCGGCGTCCACCCGGTCAGCCCGCCGGCCCCGAAGTCCTCACCAAAGAGCGCGTTGCACGGCGTTGTGGGACTGGCGGTTGGCGAGGGTGTGCGCGTCGGCGTTGCCGGTGGCCTGGCGGTTGGCGAAGGCGTACGCGTCGGTGTCGCCGTAGGCCTGGCAGTTGGCGAAGGTGTGTGCGTTGGGGTTGCTGTGGGCAGCGGGCGTGGGCGGTGCGCCCTGAGGAAAACCGGCATGTACAGCCGTACGGGCGCCACATGCACTGTGATTGCTGCCGTGGCGGTATTGCCGTCGGCATCGCGTCCGCTCAGAGTGATGCGATGATCGCCTGCGGCCAATGCGGCGACCTGCGCAGCCCCACCCGTGCCCAGGGCCCCCGCAAGGTTGGACGACCAGGAAAGCGCCCCATCTGGCAGCGGGCCGTCATCCGCATCGTCGCTCATCCCCAGTAGAAGCACCGGCGCGCCGGGCGACAACCAGGCGCCGTCTTCCGGCTCGACAATGAACACCACTGGCTTCTTGCGGGCCACACGGAACAGGTCGCTGTCAGCGCTCGTGGTGTGGAATCCGTCGCTTGCCAGCACCCGAATGCGCACTTGCTGTCCTCCGGGCAGCTCGCGCGTGTCGACCGCATAACTTTGGCCGCTCAGGTCCACAGCCACAGTGCGCCACGTTGCCCCATTGTCCGGGCTGTAGGCCACCGCAAACGTCAGCGGGTCGCCGTCGCCGTCGCTTGCCTGCCAGCGGATCGTCTGTACTCCGTCCCACGTCGCGCCCTGTGCGGGCGCCGTGACCGCCACAACGGGTGGGTTGGCGCTTGCCGACCGCACGGCCAGGCTCGCACCGCCTTGCTTCAGCACCACGCGGCTGCCGCTGGTGAGCGCCGGCAGGACAAAGAAGAACGCCTCCTCATCTACGGGGCGTTCGAAGTGGTCAAGGAAGTCCACGTCGAAGCAGGTCTTTGCCAGGACGGTGCTGGATGCGTCCTGAATCTCCAGACAGTAGGCGGCGCCAGGCGGCATGGCTGCCGGCGGGTCGCCGCCGGTCAGGCGCAGCAGCGGATCAAGCGTTCCACCGCCCCCTTTGTACACCGTTCCGCTCACCAGGAAGACCGCCGTCGCTTCCGGCTGCGCCTGCGCCGCAGACCGCGGCTCCATGTTACCCTCGAAGAGCCTCCGATAGGTCCAGGGTGAAACCCAGATGTCCCGCAGCGCCGGATGCCCCACGACGTCCGAGCAGTAAGACATCAGGTCGAATTGATCCGCCGGATTCCTGATCGCACCTGCGCCGCGGTTGGCGAACAGGTCAAGGCCAACCTCCTGTATCCGGGCGCTGTTGCCGTAGTCGGTCTTGGGCCAGTCGGTCTCGCCGTCGGCTGCGCCGCATGCGTCCGGTGTATCAGGATGTCGTCTGCCCAGGTTGTGCCCCATCTCATGCGCAAATGTAAACGCGCCGTCCACCGTGTCCTGGCTGAAGCTGACCCGCCCCCTGCCGGGCGGTGCGCCCGACCAGATGGGATCAGACACGCCAAGGTCCTGGCTGCCGCCGGTGGGGAGCCAGGCAACGAGTTGGTCAGGAGCTTCGCCGCCCATGCGGCGCATCACTTCATAGTGTCGGTTGAGCGTGCTGAGTAGCCTCTGCTCGTCCGCGAAGGTTGCGAGCGGCTCGCTGTAAATCGTTGTCGCGCCCCGAACGTAACGCAGTCCGCCCTGGGCCATTGGATAGAGTATGTTGGCATAGGTGCCCGCGGTGCGAATCCGCTCTGTCGGTTCCTGTGCGGCCTGGCCTGGCGGCATGTGCTTGATGGGGAGATAATGGACCGTCAGCCCGGCTCTCGCCTGGAATCCCAGCGTCACATCGCGTTCGTTATCTGCGTAATTGGTCTCGACGATGCTGCCATCCGTATTGATCTCGACCCGCAGATAGACTGTCGTCTCTGTCGTCCAATCCATTGGCAGGCGGAAGTTCCAGGAGTCGTTGATCTCCGTCCTTTGCGGATTGAGCTTCAACCGGATGGAGCCATTCCGCGGCTGAATCGTGCTCAGGGGATCTCCGGCGAGAGTAATCCGCGTCAGTCTGGCGCTCACGTCCTTGAGGGGAGGCGCTCCGCCCGCAACACTGGCCTTCGGCCACACTCGTAGCATCGTCGCCTTGCCCTGTATAAGGGGCAGGCTGTTGTCGGCGCAGGTCCTGTCGCCCACTGCCGCGTCCAGACACTGGATGCCCTGTGTGATCTCGACGTCCCCAATCGTGATGTTCACCATCGGTGTCGCCGTAGGTGTATTGGTCGCCGTTGCCGTGGCAGTCGGCGTTCTCGTCGCCGTTGCCGTCAGGGTAGGTGTTTTGGTCGCCGTTGCCGTGACTGTCGGTGTTCCCGTCGGCGTAGCGGAGGGAGTTGGTGTCGGCGTGTCGGTCAGCGTGGGAGTTCGCGTGGCCGTTGGTGTAGGCGTGGGGTCGGCAGGGCAATCGGCGGGTGGAGGCGGAATGACGACCTCGCTGCCGATTTTGGGGCATTCCAGAAACGGGTTCCAGGGTGTGTTGTGGCGTACGCCTTCGACTACGACCCAGTACTGGCAGTTGCTGCCAAGCGGAAACTGCCCGCGGGCTGTGATGCGCGAGCACAAATGCGCCCACGCTTCCTGCTGGGTGCAGTAGGGCCCCATCAGTTTGGCCTTGCGCACCGGCGTGCAGTTTGGCGGCAGCCCGCCGCACGGATAGTCATACGTGCATTCGGGTGTGGTCAGAATTGCCTCCGGGTCAACGAAGATCTGGCCGAAGACATTGAGCGCTTCCCACACGACCCATTTGGTGTACTGCTGCGCGTCCGGCGCTGCAAACTCCGGCGCCGCTGTCAAGGAGACTGCTGCAGGGCGGGCCGGGCCAGCGGGTTGCGGAGGGGCGCAGGTCGCCGCCTCAGACAACTCATGGACGCCCGCTGCCAAGGATGCTGGCGTCGCAGTTTCAGCCGCGGTCTTCAGTGGCGGGGCGAGGAGTACGGCAGGGACAGCGTCGTTCGCACCTGCGCGCCCGCTGGCCGGAGGCCCAACCGGCCCGGCGAACATCGCCGCTGTGCCCACGATAAGCGCCGTCCCACACCAGAAACGCCAGAGCCGGTTCATCGGGAACCTCCCGGCGGGCTCCAGACCACGGAAGCTGGCCCCGCCTGTGGTTGAATTACAGAACGGAGGACGCCAAAAGTGGCGTTGCGCTATGCCGCTTGGCCGCAGCGCTTCAGTTGCTGGCGCACATCAGCCGCGTCATGCGGGTGAGTGTCCCCGGCCGCTCGGCTGCCGTGAAGTGTACGATGATTGCGGGTGGAAGACACCCAACCCAGTGTTCACAGTATACCTGTTTGTGATGTGCGGCGCAAGCAGACCTGCATTTCGGGGCAGGGCCTTTCAGAAGTCGAGACAGCCAGTCCTCCCATTGGACGCAGTTGGAAGTTCTTCTTGGCTTTGCAGGGGTACCTTGGCCCTACATACGCCTCAGTGATGGCTTTTGGCCACCTGTCAGGCAGGGAAGTCGGGCCGTGCCAGCCCCGCTCCGTTGCCTTTTCGGCTCCGGAGCGCGGTCCGATGTGTGCATCGGCTAACTCGCTGCTGGCAGGGGAAGCAGCAGCAACTCCTTGACGCTGAATCGGCGGCGGGTCAAACCGGCTGCCATTGCCGCGGTGCGGTTCCGATAACGTACGACTTCCTCGCCCTTGGCGTTGGTGTTCGTGTACGTCAAACGCAGACTCTCGTGCGGACGGGCAAAGTGGTAGTAGGCCCGGTACCACATCAAGATGTAGGGCGCAGCTTCGCTGCGGCTCAAGCTCGGCCGGCACTGCCGCTAAGGACCATGTCCGCCGCGCCAGCCCCGCCACGCTCTGGCGTAGGAGCTTGCCCTGAGCCCCAGCGAAGGGTCAGGTTCACGCGCTCCACAAACGCCGTCTGGATCGTCGCCTGCAGGCCACAGCCGTGTAGCCGTTCTCTCAGCATCTCCCTGGTACCGCACAGCACGCGCTGCTCGGTGCCGACCAGACGTCGCCAGACCCGGATCTTCCTCAACTGCGCATGCACAAGTTGCGGTCACGACCTTTGTCAGCTTCGTAGGCTGGCAGTTGGGCAGGGCGGGGTCAGGACGAATTGTTGATGTGCAGGGCTAACCGCAGCTATAGTAGTCTTCCGTCTCGCCAAAGCGGTAGCCGTTGGCGGGACCGCGGCCGTCGTTGTTGGTGGCAAAGGAGTCGCTCAGTGTGATACGCCACCAAAGACATTGGGACGGATTCGGATTGTATGGGTAGAACGCCCGTGTTTGAAAACGATAGGTGCCGGGACCAGGTAAGGCGATGACCTGGTTTGGCACCGCCCACTCATTCGCCGTCGCTCCCGGGCAATCACTCAGCTCGCCCCAACGGCCGCTGCGGTCCCAGTCGAACCAGAGATTGACATAGGCCTGACCGGCTGGCGCCCCGGGCGGAACCGTGACGGTGAAGTCAAGTTGCGTGCGCTGGCAGTGCGGCAGAACGGGATTGGGGTTGACGCCATCATCAGCTTTGTCCAGGTCGGGACGGTCGAGCTCCGGCACCAGGTTGTTGACCCCGTCAGCGTCGAAGCCGGTGTCGGCTTCCCGCTCGATGCTGACCGCCTGACCCAGCCAGTATCGGGCCGTGGCATCGTGATGACGCGGTCCGTAAGGCGGTGAACCGGTGGCAAAGACAGTCGGGAAGTCAGCTACGGTGCCGGATGGGCCACCGATGGGATAGACGGTCATCGCCGGCCCAACGGTGTTGGTCGAATCCGGTGCATCGCCAAGATCGAAATGCGGCCACCTCGTGGCGCCGACGCATATGTTGGGCAGCCAGATCAGGTTGGCGCTGCCGGGACTTGTCGCCGCTGCCGGTTGGACGGCTGCTGGAGCCGACGACAGCGCGCTCATGCTGAGGACGATCAGTAGAACCGCCGCCGTGACGCCAAGACCCATGGCGAGCCGTAGTGGGTGACGTGTAGACATGGACTTGTACCTCCTCAATGCATGTGTGGACAGACGCATGTCCTTGTCATTTTACACTGAGTCAACCGCAAAGGTGATCTTGATCACTATTCATCTCCCCGTCCCTCAATTCGCCCCACCTCAGGGCTTCCAGCTGCCACTAGCGCCAGCACTTCCTCGGAATTGCAGAGTGTCAGCAGCCCCAGCACCCGGCAGCGACCATCCTGCGGCAACTGACCGAACGCCGATCGCGGCGCCCCGGACAGGGCCAGTGCAACCACTGGGAAGCATAACTACAGCGTGCGGCAAGGCCAGCCCCTATGATTCAGTTCACCACACACCGGTCGTCCGGTGTCGGCGACGGCCCCACCCGTCCTTCCACCTGGCGACACATCATGCACACAGTCTCATAGGGAGGTTTTCCGATGCAGCGCAAGCGCGTCTCGGCGTTGGTGTTCCTCGCGGCCATGACTCTGGCCGCTCTTGCCGGGTTGTTCACGGTCCTGATACCTGCTCAGGCGGCTCCAAATGGGAAAACGGAGGGACCGACAGCTTTCCAGGTGGTGGCCAATGGCCTGGCCAATCCGCGCGGTCTCATCTTCGGGCCAGATGGCAAACTCTACATCACAGAAGCCGGCAGCGGCGGTGGTGGAGGTTGTCTGGCCGGTCCGGAAGGGGACGTCTGCTTTGGCAAGACGGGCGCCGTCACCCAGGTCACGCTGGATGCAACCGGCCATCCCCTCAGCCAGCAGCGGATCATCACGGGTTTGTCATCACTGGGCGATAAAGACACGGGCACAAACGCCATTGGCCCGCAGGATGTGGCCTTTGACACAGGCGGCCACATGTTTCTGCTCACCGGCCTAGGCGCCAACCCCGCCGCACGCGATGCCGGCGGTCCCCTGGGAGCAGACGGCATCAACTTTGCCCAATTGGTCACGGCCACCACCAGCGGCGCCTGGGGCAACTGGGTGGATGTGGGCGCTTACGAGGCAGCCAGTAATCCGGACGGCGGCGCCAAGGACACCAATCCGTTCGCCCTCTATGCCGTGGGCGACAACTTCCTTGTGGCCGATGCCGGCGGCAACGACCTGCTCGGTATCGACAGCAGCGGCGTGATCTCCACCGTGACGGTCTTCCCAACCCGGACCGTGGAGTTCCCCCCGGGGACGGGACAGATGATGCCCATGCAGGCCGTGCCCACAGCCGTGGTCAAGGGACCCGACGGGGCCTACTACGTGAGCCAGCTCACGGGCTTTCCTTTCCCGGTGGGCGGCGCCAACATCTACCGGGTTGAACCGGGCAAGGCCCCAACGGTCTACCAGAGCGGTTTCACCAATATCCTCGACCTGGCCTTCGGCGCCGACGGCAGCCTGTACGTGCTGGAAATGTTCACCCGCGGGATCCGCTCCGGCGATCCCACCGGCGCCATTACGCGCATCGACCCGGACGGCAGCCGCACCGTCATCGCCCGCGAAGGTCTGATCACGCCAACCTCGATGATCGTCGGCCCTGACCAAGCCCTTTACGTCTCCAATATCGGCACCAGCCCCACCGCGGGTCAGGTGGTGCGCATCCCCACGCATCTCAGTGAGGCCACGCACTTCGCCGCCTTTCTCGACGGTGACCAGGAGGTGCCGCCAGTTGACACCGGGGCCAGCGGAGTGGCCCGGTTCACCCTGGTCGATCCCACAACGCTGAACTTCGAAGTGGCCGTGCGCGATATCACGGGCATCACGGCTTCGCACATCCACATCGGCGCGACTGGAAACAACGGCGGCGTCGTGTTCCCGCTCTACACGGGGGGCGGCAACTTTGACCCCGACCATCCCATCAGCGGCACGCTCACCCTCACGAGCGCGCAGCGAGATGCTCTGCTGGCCGGCAACTATTACGTCAACGTGCACACCATGGGACATCCGGGCGGCGAGATACGCGGCCAGATCCATCCAGCGCGGACGCTCGCGTTCCGGACGGCGCTTTCGGGCGCGGCCCAGCCCAGCCCGATTGACTCTCAGGCCACAGGGTCGGCCTACCTCACGCTCAGCCCGGATATGGGCCAGATGTACTACCGCGTCCTGGTGAGTGATATCGCCGGCATCACCGCATCGCACATCCACCAGGCGCCGGCCGGCCAGAACGGGCCCGTCGTGTTCCCGCTCTACACGGGCGGCGGCACTTTCGATCCCGGCCATCCCGTCAGCGGCGTCCTGACACCTACACTCTCCCAGGTGGCCGTGCTCTTGGCAGGTGACTATTATGTCAACGTGCACACGACCGCCAACCCCGCGGGCGAGATCAGGGGCCAGTTGGCAGCCTTCACTCCGACCAGCCACTACCACGCTCTGCTGACCGGACAGAAGGAGGTGCCGCCCGTCACAACGGCGGCGGTCGGCGTGGGGCGCTTCACGCTCTCGCCGGACCTGTCGACGGTAGACTTTCATCTTGCCGTTACGGACATCGTCAGCCCGACAGCCTCCCATCTGCACACCGGCTGGCCAGGACAGAATGGCGGCGTGGCCATCGGTCTATACGGCGGCAGCGGCACGTTCGGCCCGGGACACCCCATCAACGGCTTGCTGGCGGTTGATGCCCGCAACGTGCTCGATCTGATCACCGGCTACTACTACGCCAACGTTCACACCAGCCAGGTGCCGTCCGGTGAGATTCGCGGCCAGGTGGAAGGCCCGTCGCTCTTTGGCGCCGCCCTGACCGGCGGCCAAGAGGTGCCGCCGGTGGCAACCAACGCCTCCGGTTCGGCCGTCTTTGCCCTGAGCGACGATGCCACGACCTTGAACTACCGTGTGATGGTTCGTGACATCACCAACATCTCGGCCTCTCACATCCATTTGGGCGCGGCCGGCGCCAACGGTGCGGTCGTGTTCCCGCTGTACACGGGGGGAGGCAGCTTCGACGTCAACAACCCCATCAGCGGCGCCCTGGCATTGACGGACGACAACATCTTTGCCCTGTTGCAGAGCAAGTACTACGTCAACGTGCACACCACGACTGTGCCTTCGGGGGAGATCCGGGGCCAGATCGGACAGGAGGAGGCAGCCGCGCATTACTCGGCGCATCTGACCGGCGACCAGGAAGTGCCACCGGTGACGACGGCGGCGAGCGGCACGGGAAGCTTCACCCTGGACCGCAGCCGCAGCGTACTGCACTACCTCGTCAATGTCAGCGACATCGCCGATGTAAAGGCTTCGCACATCCACCGCGGCCGCAAGGGCGAGAACGGGCCCGTCGTCTTTCCACTCTACACCGGCAGCGGTGCGTTTGGACCGGGCGCACCCGTGGGAGGCGGCGTGGGGCTGAGCAGCAGGGACCTGGTAGACCTGCTGACCGGTTACTACTATGTCAATGTGCACACGACATCCTCACCCGCGGGTGAAATTCGCGGCCAGATCGGCGCCGTGCCGCAGTACATCTACCTGCCTGCGGTCATGAAGCACTAACACATCCCCTCGTCAGCGTATGGCTGGCAAATGGGGGCAGGCTGATCGGCAGCCTGCCCCCATTTCTTCGCAGCAGAGGAGTCACTGATGCTCGCACGTATGGGTTTCTCCCGACCGGTGATGGGACTACTGATCCTCCTGTGCGCGATGCTGCTGGCCCCGATAGCAGCGCTGCCGGTGGCGTCGATGCCCGCGGGAGACCCGCCGGCTGCGGCCGGGGGGTCGGCAGCCAGGAGGGAGGCGACGGTCACGATCGTCCTGCAGCCCGCCAAAGACAATACGCTCTATCAAAGCAGTGTGGGCGCGGTGAGCAACGGCAGAGGCGAACACCTGTTTGTGGGGCGGACAGGGCAGGGCGAGATCAGGCGCGGCCTGCTAGCCTTTGACGTGGCCGGCGCGATCCCCACGTTCGCCACCGTGATTTCGGCGACGCTGGAGTTGCACATGTCCCGCTCGGACGCCGGTGCGAAGGAGGTGCAGGTGCATGTACTGCAGGCGGAATGGGGAGAGGGAAGCTCCGCTGCGGCAGGCAATGAGGGCGCCGGCGCGGCTGCCTCGCCCGGCGATGCCACGTGGCTGCACACCTTCTTTGACACGTCGACCTGGCAGAAGCCCGGCGGCGACTACCGGGCTGAGCCCAGCGCGAGCACCCTGGTCGGAGACGCGGGCGTCTATCGATGGCAGTCCGCCCAACTGGCCGCCGACGTGCAGCAATGGCTGGACGACGCCGAAACCAACCACGGCTGGCTGCTGCTGGGGGATGAGAGCAGCGCACACACTGCCAAACGTTTCGACACCCGCGATAGCAGTCTCGCGGATCAACGCCCGGCGCTATCGATCACCTATGCCATCCCCCTATTCGATCTGCGCCTCTATCTGCCGCTGGTGCAGAGACGCTGACGGGCGGGAGTGCGACCCGCCGATTGGAGCGAAGGTTTGCTGCCGCCCTCTGCCGCATTGACGACTGCGTCCAGCAGAGGCCCCGACCCGACACCCGTCCGGCCCCCAACGCGATCGCCCACGCCGAAGGTCATCGTCTTCCCCATGCCTGGTGGTCTCCACCACGACAGTCGCGGCGCCGCCTGCGCGCTGAACTCATAGGCGGACGGACCCGCATCGGTGCCAGGCCGTGGTGTTGGATGGCGCCGGCGCGCCCTGGTGACGCTGTTTCGCCCGAGGTTCCAGCTTGATCGATGCTCCACCAGGTCGACACAGATGCATGCGTCTCCAGACGCTGTTCGCCTGGTTAGCCGCCGGATAGCTTGGCCCGCGCCCGTTCGGCGCCCGGCCGGGCCTGGATGCTCTCAAACGCCCTCTGCGCCTGGCCGAAATACCTGCGCGCTGCATCTTCCTCTGATCGGGCAAGTTCTATTTCGCCCAACTCCATCAACGTGCGTCCTATCTGCCAGGCCGCACCCAAACGATCGAACCCTGCCAGGGCCGCCTGCAGGCGCGCCTCGGCGCCGGCGTAGTCGCCCCCCAGCCCCCGAGCGACGCCGTCGGCTCGCTGGGCGATGGCCAGGTAGAGAGGGTGGTTATCTCGCAGCGCCAATGCCTCCAACCGCGGTGCGTACGTGCGCAGCGCCTCCTCATCGCGCACCTCCACCGCCACATCGGCGAGCATGACATACACGTCGTGGTCGTGCGCCATCGTCCCCCAGCTCACAGGCTGGCCCGGCTTGTCGAGGGCCCCTTCCAGGTTTGCTCTGACGAGGGCGAACTCGCCCTCTGCCATTAGTGGCAAGGACCTTCAGTAGAATTGATTCCGCTGCCACTCCTCCATCGAACCGGACACGGCGATCATATAGTCAGCCGATTCTTTGCCGTAGCGATGGGCCTGATCCAGGTCGCCGCGCAAGGCATGAACGCTAGCGCTGAGCGCCACGGCGAAGCAGGTGGCGCCCACGCGACGACGGCTGTACCGCTTCTCCAGGTCTCGCCACTTCTCCTCAGTGGCCAGTACCTCGTCCCAACGGTCCAGCCGGAACAAGCACTGTCCCTGCAGCCCCAGCGCCGCCACCTGCTTGCCGACGGACTGCGCCTTGGCGGCGAGCGCTTCCGCCTCCCGCAGCACCAGCAGGGCCTGTTCATAGTCACCCACATACATGCGCGCCATCCCAGCGCCGCTCAATGCGTCTATGCGCTCTACTGCATCGTAGCCCATGGTGTCTTCGCTCAGCTCCAGCCGCCTCTGCGCCACCTGTACATGGTCGCGCAGGCGGCTGCGGCCGTCCAAAACGTTGGCCAGAGCGCCAAGCGCCCGCGCCAGAACCACAGGTTGGCCAAGCTGTTCGGCCTGATCGACAGCAGCCTGGGCAAATGCCTGGGCTTTCTCCCAGTCAGGCGGCACCAAATTGCGCCAGGCGTTTAGCGAAAGGACGGCAAGGCCACGTATAGTTTCTGCCTGCGGCGGCCTGTCCGCTACCGCCACCAGCATCTGCTCCAATTCATCCTGGGAGACCAGACCAGCCTCGCGCACCTGTTGGTAATCCTCCAATGTCATGTTCCATTTCGCCTCATTGACCAACTGCACGATCTTGCAGTGCTGTCGCAGGACGGCGACAGGGTCGGCAGCCTCAAGCCCCCGCTCGATCTCGAGGGCCTGCTGGTTAAGAGAAATGGCTTGCGGAATGTCGCGCAAGAGCGCATGGACATCCGCCGATTCCTCAAGCAAAAGGGCATGGATCTCACTGATCTCTTCAGGCGTGATGAGGTCAAGAGCGCCCCTGAGGTTTTGCAGCGCCTCTTCGTAGGCATAGAGGCTGACGGCCTGCTGTGAAGCCAGCCGCGCGTACGCGATCGCCTTGTCGCGCTGTCCGGCGATGGCGAAGTGGTGCGCCAACAGCCCGAAGAAACCCTCAAGGCGGTCCTTATAGAGTCCTTCGATCGCTTCTCCCACGCGGCCGTGAAAGGCACGCCGGCGCTTCACCAGGATCGTCTTGTAGACTGCCTCCTGTGTCAGCGGGTTGCGAAACATGTATTCGATCTCGGGAACGCGTGCGGCCTCACGGATCAGATCCAGCCGCAGGAGTGTGCCTAAGTGCTTGTCGAGCTCCGGGCCCGCTTCGTCTACCACCCCAAGCACCCGACGGTGGAAGGAACGGCCAATGACCGAGGCCGCCTGCAGGGTGCCGCGCGTGGCTTCCTCCAGCCTGTCCATGCGCGCCGCCAACAGCGTCTGCAGATTGTCGGGAATGGTAAAGTCCGAGTTCTCGCTGGTGGCCCGCCAGAACCGCCTCGCCACGCCGTCGGCAATGCGCTCTTCCGCAACCACCACGCCGTTGTCGATCAACGCCCGTACCACTTCCTCGATGAAGAAGGGATTGCCGCCCGCCTTTTCCAATACACTCGCCCTCAGTCGGCTGGGAAGATCGGCATTGGCCAGCAGGCGGTTGAGAAGCTCGTTGCTATCAGTCTCTGAAAGCGGATGCAGAACAAGCTCCGTGTAGCGATGGCGGTACTCCTCGTCGGCCACACTTTTGATCTGCCAGGCTGGCGCCTCACGTTCGCTGCGCAGCGCGCACAGGAGCACAAGTGGAAGCTCCTCGGTCAATGAAAGCAGATGCCGGAGGAGCTCGATGGAAACGGCGTCGCTCCAGTGCATGTCGTCAAAGACAAGTACGGTGGGACGTTCGGCGAAGACCGACTGCCACCAGCCCGCCATGACCTCTACCATTTCCCGCTTGAACGTATCGCCGTCCTGCGGCAGCTCGTTGGATTCATCAGCCACTCCCAGGAGCGCAGCAAAGACCCTGGCTGCCCGCGACCGCTGCGTCTCCGGCAAACCCTCAAGCAGCATGGCCAGTTTGCCGCGCACGGTCGCCAACGAATCGTCGTAATTGATGCCGTGCACCCGCCTGATCAGCCGGTAGAACAAGCCATAGGCGTGGCTGGTTTCGTACGAGAGGCTGCCGGTTTCGTACCAGTTGCCCGCGTCGCCCACCACACTTCTGAACACTTTGTGGCTCTCGACGATCAGGCGGCTCTTGCCCAGACCCGCCTCACCCAGAATACAGACGATCCGCCCGACGCCCTGCTTCAGGTCGGTCGTGATGTTGGCCAAGGCCAGCATCTCCGTTTCCCGCCCCACCATGTCGGCGTACAGACCCTCGATGCCGCGCTGGCGCCCCATCTGCATCTTCCGCCCGATCACACGGTAGGCGGGCACCGGTTCGGCCTTGCCCTTGACTTCGATGCTGCCCAACGCTTCAAACTCAAACAGGTCCTTGACCTGCCTGAAGGTGTCGTGGGCAATCTGCACCGTGCCCGGCTGCGCCGTCTGTTCCATTCTGGCCGCCAGGTTGACGGCGTCACCCAGAGCCGTGTACTCCATGCGCAGGTCAGAGCCGACCGCGCCGACAACCACAAGCCCGGTGTTGATCCCCACGCGGATGCTGAAGTCAATGCCCCACCGCAGTTTCACCTGCTCACGGTAGGGCGCGATGGCTGCCACGATGTCCAATCCCGCTAACACGGCGCGCTGCGGATCGTCCTCATGGGCAATGGGAGCGCCAAAGAAGGCCAGAATGGCGTCGCCCATCAACCGCGCCAGCGTCCCTTCGTACTGATACACCGGCCGGATCATGCGCTCGAAGGCGCCATTGATCACCTCGGTCCAGTCCTCAGGGTCCAGTTGCTCCGCCGCCGTGGTCGAGCCTTTGACGTCGCAGAAGAGGATCGTGACCACGCGCCGCTCGCCCACCATTTCGCCGCTGGCGCGCACTGCATCCAGGTTGGCCATCATCTCCTTGGGGACAAGTTGCTCCAGGTGCGGGACAGACGCCTTTGCGGGTGACGACAACGGCTTGGGCTGCTGAACACCGGGCGAAGGTGAGCCGGTGGTCAGCGATGTTTCCGGCGGCGGGAGAGCGGGCGCACCCGTTGGGGCCGGCGTTGGCAGGTGTGCGCTTGACGGCTGCCACGCGAGCTGGCGGCCGCAGCGGTCGCAAAATACCGTCGCCTCCGGCAGAACGGCATCGCAGAAAGGACAGTTCGCCGCCAGCCAGAGGCCGCAGCGCTTGCAGAAGCGCGCTTCCGCGCGATTGGCAGTGCCGCAGTTTGTGCAGATCATGGCTCTGGGAGCGCCTCAGACGCCCGTTTCGTTTTCCTGGTGGCTCTCGCTCTTTGCGCGGGCATGTCGGGGCTTCCGAACCATACGCCTGGGTGGAGCCGCCGCAGACCGGGAAGGTCACCGCCTTCCCCGTTCTCGGCGGTCTCCACCACGACTATCGTCTCGCCGCCTGAGCGCTGAATCCATAGACTGACGGGCTACATCCACACCAGGACATGGTGCCGGGTGGCTTCAGCGCGCCCATTTGGCGCTTCTGCGCCCAAACTGCCGGCTTGATCGGCGCTCTTCAGCAACCTTGTTGCATCGCAGGCCGTCGTCATCAAGCATCGCCGCACCCTCTGGGCCGATCAAATCCAGGGGAAAGGTCCCGGTCCAAAGGTTTCCACGAAGCCTTGAGCCTCGAAAAACCGAACGGATGTTCAGGATAGCCAACACGCCTCCTATTGGTTACGCTTTGCCAGCGTTCTTCGCGATGAGCGCCGCGACCTCGGGTGCGCAATCCTCTTGGAGGAAGTGACGCCCAGGCAGCACCGTGATGGACTGCACGTGCGTCTCGGCCAGCACCCTCCATCCGTAGCGCCGAATGGATAGCATTGGATCGTAACCGCCCCACACGATCGCCACCGGGTATGGAGTTTGGCGCGAATCGATCACCTCGGCCCACCGCTGTCCGGCATGACCCTCCCGCACTTTGCTCATAATCCGGAGATAAGTCGCGCCGTCGTTCGATCCCAGCGCCAGGTCCCGCCAGACCAGAATTTCGGGCATCGGCAGCGCGGCGCGATTCCAAACGCCCACGCGATACAGCATCTGCTGCCATGCCCGAGGCGACGATAGGAGTCGGCCGAGGCCAAGAGGCAGGTGGTGGAAGCCCTCTGTACTCAGTTTGGCGAGTAGTTCGCCCGGGAATGGCGCCTTGGGCAGCTTCACCATCGTATTGAGAATGGTCAACGAGCGGATCCGCTCACGCACCCGGAGCGCGAGTTCGAAACCGACCGGGCCACCGGCATCGTGCACGACCAGGTGGAATCGATCAAGCTTGAGCGTGTCGACCGCTGCTGCCGCCCATGTGCTGATCCCAGAGAATGTGTAATCAAACTCGTTAGGCCGGTCGGCCAGGCCCAGTCCCGGCCAGTCGAAGCTAAGGGCCCGAAACCCGCGTGAGGCGAGCTCTGGGATGACCTTCCGGTAAAGGAAGCTCGAGGCCGGGAGGCCATGCATGAGGACGACGGGTTCGCCTTCACCCGCCTGAAGGACGAAGCTGCCGACTCCGGCGGCACGAAAGTAGGTCCCGGCCTCGCGGTGCGCTGCAAGAATTGCTGCCGCCTGGTATGCATCTGCGTTCACGGTCTCCCCCTGTGGGATGCAAGGCAGTCCGCCTTCAGCCGAAGCCGGACTGCTTTCGGTTCAACCAATTCTGATCCAAACCTACGGCATCACCTGTTCGGGAGGGGTCGCGCTGGTGGCCGACCACACTGACCCGTCCTCTGCCAATTGAGCCCCAAAATCCTTCAGACACTGGCCCGACAAGAAGGCAGCAATGGAACAGTTCTGGCCTTGGGGCGCAGAAAGACCCATGCCGTTGAACTGCGTGACTTGCGCATCCGGCGGGTCTTGTGGCAGTGGCAGCGAGGGGTTTTGCGTCTGAGGACAGGGGGCGCCCGCCGTCACGGAATTCGGGCTTAAGGAGTTCGCCCATTTGTCGTTCGAGCCCTTCTCGCGGACGGCCACCAGATTGGGAGCAGTATCAGTTTGCAGCCCACCGGTCAGCAAGTTCCACCCGTTTGCGTCCACAACTGCTTTCATGGCTGCGATCTGCTCCCGCGTAGCCGACCGTGGATACACCACGATCGTGGCACTGCCGTCATCATTGATGTTGATCTGGCGATTGCCGATTTGGGAGTTTTCCACCGTACCGACGGCGCTGAGTTGCTTCAGTGCACCATAAATTACAACACTGTAATAAGTCACGTCGAAGTCATCGGTGTTATTGACGGTTGTGGCTGTAGCTCCTTGATAGTCAGGGAAGCTCGGCACTTGCGGGATGTGGATGAGGGACACCACATCGTTGGGAAGATTGGCAAATACGTAGCCGCCGCAAGCGTCGGGCGGGTTACCGAGTGGGGGCGCAGAGGCTACATCAGCATAGGGCGCATTAGCGGCCACATCGCGATAGAACTGAACCTCGCTGGGAACAGGCGATGGCGGGAACTCTTCGCCGAAGACACCAGCCACCGACCCCGACTGAAGGACGAATTTTGGCAAATCGGCATATTCTTTAGGGCTCGGTGGCTGCACGAACTCAAAGGTGACGACTGGCTCTTTGGTGGCTGGATTGTACCAGAGGGCCTCTGGTAATTGGCTTTGGGCGGCACAGTTGGCGACTGGCGTATCGGTCAATTTGCCGGTCGTTGGATCGGTTAGGAACGCTGTGAGGGAGTGGGGTGGCGTGTTGGTTGGTCCACCGTATCCAAAGCGATCATAGTCGCCAAGACCGTCGTGGCTTAATGACCAGTAGTTGCGGGAGACAATACTGACGCCCGCAGTGGTGCCAATCGCAGGCAGGAGGGCGACATTCTGCCCAGCTGCTTGCATACTGGAGATAACGGCGTCCGGTGTATCCGCAGGCATAAAGATGAGAGTATACTTGCGCTCCGGCGCCAGGATTGGGTTGCCCGTAACAAATGGATTCGTCGATCCCGGATCGGGGGCAATATCTTTGCCCGCGATTTTGAAGAGCGGTACGCCAGTGGTCGAATACAAATACCAAGACGTCCAGTACGAGTAGGGATAGTCGCCCGTAACGACGTAGGCCCAGTCTTGCGTATCACTGTTCAACTTCTGGGCGGCTGCGGTGTACCCCGCATCGAAGTCCGGCTGGATGGGATAGAAACTGGCCACCGAAGCGTCGAAAACCATCGGGCAGATGTTCGCCGTGACGTACGTGTTGGGGGTCTCTTGAGCTTTGGCGGTTTCTGCTTTGATGAGCCCAGCGCCTGCTTTCTGGCTGACGGGTTGGCAGGCAGCCAGAACCATCGGTGCGACGATAGCAAGCACCAGTAGCGTTGCCGAACGGGTGTAACGCAACTTCGTCTTGTTTCTGTTTGCCAATGGCGTTGCGCTGAACATAAACAGCTCCTTATGTATACTGCAAGCAGTCGACCGCTTGCATGGGGACCCACCGGATAGTTCATCGTTATGGGCAGCCCTACTATCGGTCAAGAAGGGTTATTTGTATGTAATATTGTCGGTCAAAAGGTATTATTTGTATGTGATACGGTCCTCCCACTAGACACAGTTGGCAAATCCGCCTGGCTTTGCAGGGGTACTTCGGCCCTGTGCACGACACAGTGATGGCCTCTGCTCGCCTGTCAAGCAGGAAAACCGGGTCGTGCCATCCCCGCTCCGTTGCCTCTTCGGCTCCGGAGCGCGTCAGCTTACTGCTGGCAGCGGAAGCAGCAGCAACTCCTTGACACTGAATCGGCGCCGGGTCAAACCGGCCCCATCGCCGGGGTGCGGTTCCGATAACGTACGACTTCCTCGCCCTTGGCGTTGGTATTCGTGTACGTCAATCGCAGACACTCGTGCTGACGGGAAAAGTGGTAGTACGTCCGATACCACATCAAATGGACCTCAAGCTCGGCCGGCACTGCCGCCATGGACCATGTCCGCCGCGCCAGCCCGTCGCGGCTACTTGACTCATCCGTTCTGCTTCGTGTCTATTCAAGGTTGATCTTGAAAACGACTGCTGGTATCTCGTTCGGTCAACCATCTCTCCGATTCCGATTGGGCCGATCAAAGGGGCCACAGGTCCCTTCACTGCGAACGAGTTTGGGTTCCTCATCCTGACCCGATCACGATCGCGGGAACGATGCACCATCGAACCGGCGATCCAATCCAGAATAGCCTGGTTTCAGGCCCAAAATAACACAAAAGTCCGCCAATTGGCGGACTTTATGTCGAACGGGAGCGACGGGCGTCGGCCCCTATCCAAGTAATTTTGGGGTGACAGGATTGAGATGATCTCAAGAGCCTGACCGTTGTTTGCTGAGGGTGATGTTACAGCAGAGCCGATTGCATGTCAAAAGAGCTCATACGGCCTGGTAGCTCCAATCTGGCATCGTGCTAACCGCCTATAGTGGAAACATCACGGTCCAGCTCTCCCTACGCAGCCACCTCTTCCGAAACCATCCAACCAGGGAGTGGCGCGCCAGTGGCCTGTGCATAGAGCGTTTCTGGCGCCACGTCGATCTCGTCCCCCCACGTCAGAGTTCCTAATTCTCGGTCAACTCGGAACTCACGAAAGAAACCTACATCATGGAAACGCTTGAAAACGCCACCGCGCTGAAGATACGACGTGAAGTCAACCACCCCGTGTTCACCGTTATCGAAAGTGAGCTCTATCAGGTAACCACCTTTGTATGCGGCCGATACGATGTCGTGGAGCATGATGAGTTCTCCTCAGTTCAGCGGTTCGATCTTCTCAGGCGGCCTATCGTTTCGCGCAAGCTGCCAGTCCAGCATCAGCGCCTCTTGATGCTGGGAGGCCCATTCAATGACGAGACCCAAGGCGCGAGGCGGAAGACGTCCTTCCAGCACACGGAGGGAGGCTATCTCAATGGCGGCGTGCGCATCTCCGTATCGTGCGTGAAAATGTGGAGGGTTGTGTTCGTCATAGAACATGACAATAACAATGCCGAAGAACCTGCAGATCTCAGGCATAGTCGGAACCTCCTTTCGCAAGACATCCACGATGGTCGCCTTCGAACTACCTCTCATTATCCCGTGGCCAATGTCTGCCTGTCAAACAGGCAGGGCTTCTCAAAAGTCAGGGGGGGAGGAGGATAAGGTCCAAAGCACGTTGCGGATAGGCGGCAAACTCGCGGATTTTGGCGGCGGCATTGGTGGCGCCGGTCAAGTCGATGAGGAATAGGACAAGGCTGTTGATGAGGGCAAGGAGGAGCGGTGTCTGACCACGGCAAACCTGGCAGGCGTCTTCGCCGAGGGTGACATCGCGTCGCCAGTGGAGGATG